>JAPOXR010000036.1 GCA_026706985.1 Paracoccaceae bacterium
AACCGCCGGAAACCCCGCCCATGGAAGCTTCAATCCATGGTTTGAGAAATGCAGGTTAGACCACGCCAATGGAAGCTCCTTGTCGTGTGCCAAGCCGAGAGCAAGCCTCGAAAATCTCGGTCGCCGGCGGCAGTCGGGTAGATTTCGAAACCCAGTCGCGGCAGGGTGCCTTCAGGGGTAACATCGAACGCCATCATGAAGCGGTTGGAGACATCGTAGATTCCCGACAGGAAGTGTAGAACTGTAGGGATCGAACCCGGCCACCGGAGTCGATCGAGAAATGGCCCCAACTGAGTTGCTGAAACCTCTGCGACTACCAGCCTGACAGATCGGGGCGTGCGTTCGGGAAAGGCGGCGGCGAATGTGACTACAGCGCCGGAGGGCAGCACAGCAAATGTGCGGGACAATGCGCGCTGTTCATGTCGCGCGTCACTCCGTCCAAAAACACGACAGAGCGTGCCGGCGAGGTGAGCCGGTTCGAATGTCGCGCCGCCCGGGGTTAGAGAAGCATCCGATCGCAGATTGATCGCCGGTGCCGCATTCCGCTCATCGGGGATGTCAATGAGATCGTACTCGAGCATCAGCCATCTGTAAGGTTCCGGTTTGCTGGCCAGATAGGCGTCGAGACAGGCTTTCAGGGATGTCTCCGCGGCCTCGTCGGTGCCCGCCAGGTAGTGGTGCGGGACCCGTGAGGAGGTCACGGTGACCGAGAAGTCGGCAGCCGGTTCCGGGTCGTCGAGTTTCAGTTCGAAGATACACAGGTTCTCCGCGACGGCTGCGGGAAAGTCTCCGACCCGCAGCAACAGTCGGTCCCGACCCCGTCCAGCGAGCAAGGAATCGGGAACCTGTGGCCGCAGTGCCTCGAGCAGATCCCGAAGCTGCGTCATTGCGTTCATGCCTTTCTCCCTCAGAGTGTGAATCTTAAATCATTGAATTAATGCTAATATTTGTGTCATGGCGTTAGCCCCGCGCCACCCGGTGCATCGGGAACCGGCAGGCCGCGGGCTGAGCCCACGCCGGGGAGCCTGCCGGAATCCGCTCGAAATCCTTCGCCTGGCGCCGGCACCGCGACATCCACGTGAATGTCCGCACCATCACCCGGCGGCGGTGGCGAACGGTGAAGCTTTTGTTTTCCTCCGGTTTCCGTACGGTCGCCATGACCGGTCCGGGCCCCCGGTTCTTCAGCGCCTGAGTGGTCCTGTTCCAGACCATGTGATCTCCGTGTCTGGTGTGGTGATCGGCATGGAAATGCCATATCCGGGGGAATCACTCAACTTCAGGTCAAGTTCTGAGGGTGTTCGCCTTGCCCAGCGTGAAGAATGTCGGTGCCCGTGGCTTCGCGCCTTCCATGCGCGCGACGCCGTACAATTCCATCTGCCGGGCCAGCATCCGGTTCCAGGCACCCCGGCATGAACCGAGCAACAATTCCAGACGACACGTGCCTGTCAAGTTATCGAAATAAGCCCCTAAAGTATCCACTCAGGGCTGGTCGTGCCATGGGACAATCCCGTGTCGGGAACTGTTGCCGCATTTCGGTGTCGGGAGGCGTGGCATCAGACGGGTGGCGCCTTGCAGTAATCGTCAATGAACTGCTGGTGGTCAGGCAGATGGCCGACCTGCTCTTCGACCTGTTGATGGATGTTGACCAGCCATTTCCCGAGTTCGTCCTCGCCCATCGCATTGACAATAGGGTGATACTGCTCCGGAATCAGGCCCTGCCCGAGCATCACCTGCACCCAAAACGTCGGGGCGAACAGTTCCCCCGGGTTCCAGGCAATCCGTCCCGTCTGGCGGAACAGCTGGATTCGGTGGTCAAGTGAGTCGGGAATTTTCATGGCCTGACACTGTCGCCAGAAAGATGAATCCGACCGGTTGGTCACATGGTAGTGGAAGATGAGAAAGTCCCGGATATTGTCAATTTCATCCTGCATCTTAGCGTTGAATTCGGTGATGGCTGGTTCGCGAATTCCCTTGTCGGGAAACATCTGGATCAGGCGGGTGATGCCGCGCTGAATGAGGTGGATGCTGGTTGATTCGAGTGGTTCCATGAAGCCTGACGCCAGTCCCAGGGCAACGCAGTTTCTGTACCAATACCTCCGCCTCTGACCGGACCTGAAACGGATCAGCCGGGGCTCTGCGAGCACGTGACCCTGGACATTGTCGAGCAGCCGTGCCCGTGCCTCGTCATCAGACCAGTGCCGGGAGCTGAACACCATTCCGTTTCCGACCCGGTGCTGCAACGGAATGCGCCATTGCCACCCTGCTTCATGGGCAGTCGAGCGGGTATATGGATGCACCGGACCGGCTGCAGTGGTAGGAACGGCGATTGCGCTGTCACAAGGCAGCCAGTCGCCATAGTCATCGAAACCGACATTCAGGGCCTTCTCGATCAGGAGCGCTCGAAAGCCGGTGCAATCAATGAACAGGTCACCTGTGATCAGTTGCCCGGACTGCAGGCGGAGGCCAGTCAGGAATCCGTTAGCCGGATCCTGCTCCACTTGGTCAATTATTCCTTCATGACGAATGACACCGGACTCCTCGGCAATCCCTCGCAGGAATTGTCCGTAGAGTCCGGCGTCGATGTGGTAGGCGTAGTTCAAGACGGTGTTCAGGCCGATGGCAAACCTGTTGCGTAGAGCCGCGGATGTTTCCAGACAGTAATCACCGTAATCCCGGGCCAGATTCAGGAGGCGGCCCCTAAGCCAGTAATTCTGAAAGCCCGCCGCCCAGCGTTCCCTTCCGGCCCATCCAAAGGAACCGAAGTAGTTCTCACCCAGGTTCCGCCAGTTCTCGAAGAAAATTCCAAGCTTGAAGGTACCCTGAACGGCGCGGAGGAACTCGGGTTCACTCACTTTCATGTATTTATGGAAAAGATGCAGCGGTGGGATCGTCGCTTCGCCCACACCGACAGTTCCGATCTCATCGGATTCCACGAGGACAATGTCCAGAGTCTTTCCGAAATGGTGTGTGAACATTGCCGCGGCCATCCATCCCGCAGTACCGCCTCCGGCGATCACGAGTTTCCTGATGCTACCGTTATGCATGTCTTGCTTCTGGCGGGTTCAGCCTATCGGCTCGCAGTTCACGAGCCTGCCGCAATCCGGAAATCGAATCGGCGCACGCGCACCAAAGGGCCAATCTTCCTGACACAGACTAACCCGCATTCCGTACCGCTGGGGAGTGATAGCGCGATGGGTAAGTATCTTGTTTCGAATGCGCCGATGCGACGGGAAAACGTCCGGCCTCTTCCTGATGGCGGTGCAGTGAACTTTTCCCAGGTGACCGGACACGCTGCCGCAGGATCCCGGCCAAAGCGGGTGCAGTCACGCTTAGCAGCGACCTGCTCGCTCAAGGGGCTGGTTCCACTCCGGCTCCGCAGGGCGGCAGCTTCAGTGGCAGTGACGGGGCGATGGCAGGTCGCATGGAACCACCAGCGCGGGCGCGCGGATGCTGGCGAAGGGGGCATCTCCTGCCGCTACGGAGCCGGCCGAGGCACCGCTGCACGGAGTGGAGAAGACTCTTGGCCGGACGTGAATGCGACCGATTGCCCCTGCATCCGCCTCAAGGAAACAGCGGGCTGTTCCTCGGCGGTGTTTCGCTGGTCCATTCCGGAAGTTTTGGTGCCGACCAAGCAAGCTGCCGTCAGCGTCTGGTACCCATGCAACGGCCTGCGCGGCGACTTGCGGGGAGAAGAGGCGAACGAAAGATACAAGGCCCTGAAACGACGCCACCTCGTGTTCTCCAGCTGAAGCGTCAGGTCTGCCGGGCACGGCGGACGATGACCGCCGGATTAACCGCCATGCCCACCATGTGTCGATGTCACCATCCACTGGAGGCCACCGGACCTGGGCCACCGGCCAAACCGCTGATTCGCCGGTCCGACAGATTCCGGCCTGCCGAAGGCAGGACCGTGTTCACCAGGTGTCGATGTCACCAATACCGCCGGCCACACCGCTGACTTCCTGATCCGACAGATTCCGGCCTGCCGGCGGCAGGACCAGATGAAAGTCGGTGGCGTTGTCTTCAAGGACACGGATGTTGATGGCATCTGGAACCGAAACTCCGGTTGCGTCTTTAATGGCCGCTTTCGGATCCTCTAGGAGCAGGGCGCGGAATTGTTCGTCCTCCTCAGCCTTGGCAAAAATTTGTTTCTGAATCTGCGACTGCGTGTTCATGTCCATTCTCCTCATTCCCGGCAATAGGCACAAGCGATGCCTTTCCGAACTTCTTTACAGTTCTCACTGTCTACTTTCTGGTCGATGTTCGAGTCAACGCCAAGACCGCCAAACCATCAAGTAATCCGTGAAGGTTCCAGTGTCGCCGGAGGAACTGGCGCGGATGGTCATGACTTCACCGTCGAAGTCAGATTGGCGCTGCAGTGAGAAGATCGACTAGGACGAAGCGTAAGTCTGGCTGGGCGGCGGCCGATCTGGATTCCGGCGTGTCGGGCCCGGCGGCTCATGGGCAAACGGGAATGTAAGTTCCCGTCCGAAGGCGACGTTCAAGCATACGAGATCTCCGGTGCCATTTTCAGGAGATCCATGGTCACCTCCACCCCGGCATCGCGGTCTTGGATGTCGGCCCTGTGGACGGTGACGGTGACCGGCAGGCCTTCGGTGTCCGCCGTCAATTAGCGCCTGCGGCCCTTGATCCTTTTGCCGGCGTCATAGCCCGGGGATCCGCCGCTCTCCATCGCTGTCACGCTCTGGCTTTCAATGACGGCGGCGGTGGGCCCGGCGGGACGTCCCTACAGCCGGCGTGCCGCTTCCCGCAGCGTATCAAGCATGCGTTCCAGGACACAGCTGCGTGACCAGGCGTAAAAACAGTTCTGGACAGTGCTGAAAGGCGGATAGCAGGATGGTGTCAAATCTCTTCCAAAAGTGACCCGCCTTACGGGCCGTTCTTTTTCCAAGTAGGCTCCTTTTGTCGTCCGTTGTCGGGCGCTGCGGTCTGGAGGAAGAGTGGAAGTGTGTGATTTGCGGGCGGGCAGCTGGGGGAACCTGGTCCGGTCGGTGCGCGCGGGAGACGGTGCTCATTCGGCTTTGCCAGACAGAGCCCAAGTTCGGACAATGTGTAACGTTCGGAAACAATCCCGATGGACCGGGCGGGATTCCGGGCACATTCAAACCGACATTCCCGGAGCACGGTACATCCGGCACGAGAACGTTCGAGAAAGCTGCAGATCTCGCCGAAATGCGCACGTGGAACTCCTGCATGTGTGAAGTCGAGCAGCACTGCATGGAAATATGAGCAGGAAAGCCCTGTCACGGTTGGATGATCTTTTGCGGAATTGAGTGTAATGTTATAACATAACGAATCGATCCTGTGAATTGAAACTGGCGATGGCGAAGACAAAGACCCGGCCCGAGCCCTGCACCGAATCCAGCTGCCATGGTCGGCATTCTTCGGAGGAGCGCATCGCGCTCGCTGAATCGATCTGTGCGCGACGCGGCGTGCAGATGACGGCACTGCGGAAGCGTGTCCTGGAAATGCTGTGGGCCGGCGGCGGGCCGACAGGTGCCTACCAGTTAATCGAAGCGATCAAGATCGAAGACTCGCGTCCGGTCGGACCGCCGACCGTGTACCGGGCCCTTGAGTTCCTGATCACGCAGGGATTCGTTGCCAAGGTCGAGAGCCTGAATGCCTATATCCCTTGTGCCCATCCGGAACGTGACCATGACTGCCTGTTCTTCATTTGCAATGCCTGTCAGGCATCAGTTGAGCTTGAGGATTCGCGGATCGGAAAGCTGCTTGCCGAAGACGCTGCCAGCCTTGGGTTCGCCGCGACGCGTCGAACAGTCGAGGTCGAGGGCATGTGCGCAAAGTGCGCTGAAGCCGATGCGGCGTAGGTGGGCACTGAGGGTTCGGCGGATGGAGTTTCTGTGTTCGGAAGTATTATCGCGGCGGCGGGGCGTGGGCACCGTCTTCCGGCAGGAAACTCTGGTATGAAGACTGGCACTTTCTGGCTCCGCTTGCTGCCACTCGGCGTCTGGCCGCGTCTGGCCGCTGCGGCACTGATCGTCGCCCTGCTCTGGGCGGGTTTTATTTGGGCAACCTTCACGCCGGGGGGCATATGAGCAACGCTCTCGAGTTTCGGGATCTTACCCTCGGTTACGATCGACATCCGGCCGTGCTCAGTCTCTGTGGTACGATTGCCGAGGGTAGCCTGACCGCCGTCGTCGGTCCGAATGGAGCCGGCAAGTCCACGGTGCTTAAGGGGGTGACCGGAAATCTCCGGCCGATCGCAGGACAGATCGATTTCGGAGAACTTTCTCGCGATGACATCGCCTACCTGCCGCAGCAATCGGAGGTCGACCGGTCATTCCCGATAGCTGTCGCTGACCTCGTGGCGATGGGCCTCTGGCGGGAAATCGGCGGGTTTTCCGGTTTACGGGCGGCTCACCGTGTGCGAGTCGCCGCCGCGATTTCCTCGGTCGGCCTCGAAGGGTTCGAAAAGCGGCCGATCGGAACGCTGTCCGGCGGCCAGATTCAACGGGCGCTCTTTGCCCGCCTGCTGCTGCAGGATGCACGACTTGTCCTGCTCGACGAGCCATTCACCGCGGTTGACATGAAAACGGTGGCCGACCTGCTGGGCGTGATTAGGCGCTGGCACGGCGAAGGCCGCACAGTGCTTGCTGTCCTGCATGACTTCGACACGGTGCGGGCTCACTTTCCCCGCACGCTGATGCTGGCCCGCGAACTCGTAGCCCATGGACCGACTTCTCAGGTGCTGACGGCCGAAAACCAGTTCCGGGCCCGCCAAATGTGCGAGGCGTGTTCCGGCCCCCCACATACCTGTGGACGACACGCGGCATGATGTGGGAATTCCTCATTCAACCCTTGGCCGACTTCAGTTTCATGCGACGCGCGCTGCTGGGCTGCATTGCGATTTCGGTGGGCGCAACTCCGGTTGGGGTGTTCCTGATGCTGCGCCGTATGAGTCTGACCGGCGACGCGATGGCTCATGCGATCCTGCCGGGCGCGGCCGTTGGTTTTCTCATTGCGGGTCTCTCGCTCGGTGCGATGACCGTCGGCGGCCTGATCGCAGGCATGACAGTGGCTCTCCTTGCAGGCTTCGTGACCCGTGTGACGGCGCTGCGCGAGGATGCCAGCCTGGCAGCCTTTTACCTGATCTCACTGGCGGTTGGCGTGTTGATTGTGTCCACCCGGGGCAGCAATGTCGACCTGATGCATGTGCTTTTCGGGACCGTGCTTGCGCTTGATGACGACGCTATGATTCTGCTCTGTTCCATCGCGAGCATTTCGGTCTTCGCGCTCGCCGTACTTTACCGGCCGCTCGTGCTGGAATGCGCGGATCCGCAGTTCCTGCGCTCGGTAAGCAGGCTCAGCGCTATGACGCATTTCGCGTTTCTCGCTCTCGTCGTGCTGAATCTCGTTGCCGGCTTTCACGCGCTTGGCACCCTGATGGCGGTCGGAATCATGATTCTTCCTGCCGCCGCCGCGCGGTTCTGGGTTCCCAGCATCGGAGCGATGATTACCGTCTCAGTTGCGATAGCGATACTGTCGAGCCTGAGCGGCCTCCTGCTCTCTTACCATTTCAGCCTGCCATCCGGGCCAGCGATCATTCTTGGTGCAGGTTTCGCGTACGTGCTGTCCTTGGTCTTCGGACCGGTTGGCGGTCTTGCGGCGCGGGCCTTCCCAAGCCGTTATCTCGAAACCTGAAAGGAAATTACATGCCAACCCGCAGAGCATATCTGTTATCCGCAACCGCATTCCTCGCCCTGTCGCTCGCCGCTCCCGCAGTCGCGGCTGACGAACAGCCGATTCCCGTAGTCACCACATTTTCCATTCTCGGTGACATGGTGCAGCGCATAGGCGGCGAGCACGTCACTGTCACGTCACTTGTCGGCCCCAACGGAGATACGCATGTCTACCAGCCGACCCCTGCCGATGCGCGGGCCGTCAGCGAGGCGGCAATCCTGGTGGTGAACGGACTCCAGTTTGAAGGCTGGCTGGACCGGCTGATTGAAGCGTCGGACTTCCACGGCATCCGGGTCGTTGCGACAGAAGGGATAGAGCCGATCGCATTTGACGACGACCACGACGACCACGACGATCATGACGATCATGAAGGCCATGACGAGCAGGATCATGAAGGCCATGACGAGCAGGATCATGAAGGCCATGACGATCACGATGAGGCCGGTCACGACCATCATCATCATGGCGCTTTCGACCCGCATGCATGGCAGAGCCTCCAGCACGCAGTGGTTTATGTGGACAACATCACCGCGGCGCTCGTCGAGGCCAATCCGGCGAATGCCGAGGCATTCCAGCGGAATCGCGTAGCCTACATAGCTGAGATCGAAGCTCTCGATTCAGAAATCCGTGGGATCATTGCCCAGCTGCCTGCAGAAAGCCGGACCGTTGTCACCTCGCATGACGCGTTCCAATATTTCGGTCAGGCCTATGGGCTTGATTTTATCTCACCGCAGGGGCTTGGCACCGATGTGGAGGCGTCCGCAAAGGATGTCGCCCGTCTCATCCGGCAGATCCGCGATGAGGGCATTCGTGCCGTTTTCATCGAGAATATTGGCGATCCGCGGCTCCTGAAGCGCATCGCTGACGAGACCGGGGCAACCATCGGCGGCACACTTTATCCTGATGCACTGTCTGATCCGGACGGCCCGGCGGCAACCTATCTCGACATGATGCGACACAACGCAACGACGCTGGCGCAGGCGCTTGCCCCTTAGGGCTCGGCGCAGGCGCGCTTCAAAAGATCAGCCCCACCTCCGGCAGGTGGTGGGGTGTTCCTTCCGGCCTTGAGAAAACAATATGCGCCCCGCATGTCGTTGAAACAAAACAGGTTTGTTGATCAAACTGTTGAAGACAGGTCAGTATGGGATGACACCATCACTGTCATGCACAATGGCATCGGCCTCGATTTCGACCATCATTCCGGCTGTCGTAAGACCGGCGGCGACTGCCGAGGTGACAGGAAGGATGTCTGCGAAAATCTCGCCATGGGCGCGGGCGAATTCGCCGGCATTGCGCATATCCGTGAGAAATGCGCGCGTGCGCACAACATGTTTCAGTTCAGCGCCGACCTCATTCAGCGCCGCTTCGATCCGCTGAAAGGCGTAAATGGTCTGCGCATAGGTGTCGCCGGGTTGATGCAGACGGCCGGAAGGCTCGATCGCTGTTGTGCCGGCGACCGCCACAAAGGGCCCGACGCGCTTTGCCCTCGAATAGGCAGCGACGGTTTCAAAGCGGCCGCCTCCCGACGCGTAACGAATCCCGGTCATTGGTTCGTGCGGCTGCGAACCGCGGCGGCGGCTTGATGCAGCTGATCCCGTTCGGATTCTGACAGCGGCACCTCATCCACTTCGATCAAGCCCCTGGTTCCGAGGCGGCAGGGCACACCGATCACTGTATCTGAAAGTCCGAATTCACCGTCGAGCGCGATTGTCGCCGGCACCGCTCCCGCGATCCTGCCGCTCATATGTTCAAGCAGGTCCAGCACAGCGTGCGCCGGGGCAATGGATGCCGATGCCGTTCGCCGGAGTTCCACGATTCTGCCACCGGCGGCGATTGTCGCGGCGACACAATCAGCGATGGCCTGTTCCGACAGGAAACGATGCAAAGGCTGTCCCCGGATGCGGGCAAGCGACAGCAAAGGCACCATTTCCGCTCCATGACTGCCGATGACCATGGCGTCGACTTCTGAAACCGGCACGGCGGCGGTATCCGCAAGGGCAACCCGGAAGCGGGCGGAATCCAATGTGCCGGCCATGCCGATGACCCGCTCGCGCGGGAACCGGGTCGCCGTCAGCATCACCGCCGTCATTTCGTCCAGCGGGTTTGAAACCATGATGATCACCGATTCCGGGGCTGTCGACTGAATCGCTTCGGCCAGCGAACGGACGATTCTACCATTGGCCGTCGCCAGTTCCGAGCGGTCCATCCCCGGTGACCTCGAGCGCCCGGCAGTCACCACGACGGCCGAGGAGCCTTCCGCCATCCCGACATCCGTGCCGCCATCAACCCGTCCGGACTGGCGCGAGGTGCCGCTGGCATGCTTCATGTCCATCGCCAGCGATTCAGCGAGCCCCGGCACAAGGTCGATCAAGGTGAGCTGTTCAGTGAGTTGCCGGTTAAACACCAATTGTGCCAGTGCTGCGCCGACGCCCCCGGCGCCGATCAGCGTCAATTTGCGGAACCGGGTTGCATTCCGCCCTTTGGCAGGAAATGCAGGCATCCATTTCGGATGGCGCCGGTACAGTCCCCGGTACAGCGCCGCACCGCCATCGCCCTGCGGTGCCGCCGGACGATCCAGCGGCCCCAGTCGGAGTTCGATGCCGAGGCGCGCAGCCGCATCACGTGCCTGGTCGGTGACGATGCTGCCAGGAAGAATTTCTATGAATTTGCGTCCGCGTCGGCTGGCGCGGTCGATTTGTTCGGCTCCGACTACACGACGCCGTTCTGTCATCAGCCGGACCGTCCGTCGGTTGCCTCAATTGCCGCCATCGAAGCCTGCATCGCGGTTTCAACCGCCGCCTCCGCACCGGCAAAGAACAGCCGTCCGTATCTGCCGACCGCCCGCACCTCGACGATATCGATATCGGCGCTTTTTTCCGCCTCATTGGCTGCCAGCGCAACATAGGCGGCGGGGGTGGATTCGACGATTCCCAGGCTTTGCCCGGGCACGACCAGCGATCCCTTGGCCCACTTGTTGAGCAGCTGCGCCTGATACGGTTCGACCGAAGTGATTACCTGCGTTGATTCAATGCGCGGTTTCAGCCGATCCTGAATGCTGAGCCCGAGGCGCGCAAGGATAGCGTCACGGGCTGCGGTGATTTCGGCCAGGCTCGGTGAGCGGAGAATGAAGAATCCGAATTCGCGTTCAACGATCTGGCTGGTCGCTTCCGCCCGGCTCGCTTTCAACGCCGCATCGATAAGCCCGAACACCGCATTTCCGGGCGCGAGTTCGCCGACCAGGATCGCATCATCGGCCAGCGGCACCGATCCCTGTACCGTGGCTCCGTTATAGGCTGCGAATTTGGGTTGCAGCCGGTCAATCTGCAGCAATGCCCGGATCGATGTGCCATTCTTCATCAGCCGGCAGTCCCGTAGATTTCATATAGATCGCGCCAGGGCCGGGATTCATAGGCGACCCGCTTGATATTGATGAGGTGTAATGCGGTCACATTGTCGCTGACAATGGATCCGGATGCGGTACCGGTGCCGAGCATGAAACTCGGCTCCAACGCCGTCGAAAATCCCATGCCGCCCGACAAAGCCGGTGTGTTGACAATAACCCGACCGACCGGAAGGCGGCTGTATTCGGTAATCACATCCGGATCATCGCAGTGAATGACGCAGCTATGGCCCCAACCACCGAAACGCACAGTGTCTCCGGCAGCCGCGATACCGGCGGCGGCATTCCTTGTCTCAAACCATCCCAGAACCGGGTTGAGCTTCTCTGCTGACAGTTGGGTGCCGCGGCCGATTGCGTCCAATTCGGTGATCAACACCCGGGCATCCGTTCGCACCTCAAATCCGGCGAGTGATGCCAGACGGTGCGCTGACTGACCGACATTTTCGGTCACAAAGCCGCCATTCTGATCAAAGATCACGCCGCTGAGCCGATCCGCCTCGCCGCGCGTGCAGAAATACGCCCCGCGAAGCGACAATTCATGCTTCAATTGCCGCGCGATGGGTTGGTCGGCGATGACATTCTGCTCTGCCACACAGGCGGTTCCATAGTCAAAGCTCTTTGATGTGAGGATTTGCTCGGCGACCTCGCCGATGCGGTCGGAAACGGAACGGTGCACATAGGCGGGGACATTGCCGGGGCCGACCGCAAGCGATGGTTTGCCGGCGGAATAGGCGGCCCGCACCATGTCGCTGCTGCCGGTGGCCATGACCATGGAGGTGCGCCGGTGCCGCATCAACTCCACGGTTCCCTGCAATGTGACTTCGTCGAGGCACTGGATCAGATTCGCCGGCGCTCCCGCCTGTTCCGCCGCCCGTGCCAGGACGGCGACGGTCGCCTGCCCGCATTTGACCCCGCGTGGGTGCGGAGCGCAGACGATCGCATTACCGGCTTTCACAGCCGACAGCGCTTTGTAAATGATGGTTGAGGTCGGATTGGTGACCGGGATCAGCGCCGCGACAACCCCCATCGGTTCTCCGATCGCAGCGATGCGCGAAGTCTCATCCCGCCACAACAGGCCGAGTGTCTTGACGCCGCGCAGCCATTCCGCCACGCCGAGCGCGTTGAAGAGATTCTTGATACGTTTGTCGGGAACATTGCCGTGGCCGGTTTCATCTACGGCCAGTTGCGCCAACCGCTCGGCTTCGATTTCGATTGACCGTGCCATTGCTTCGACGATCTGATCAACTGCCGCGGCATTGGTGCCCCGGAAAGCCAGATAGGCTTCCCAGGCTTTTTCAGCGCTGCGCCGGGCGGAGGCGATTGAGCGCAGGTCAGCATCCATCAAAATCCCTCCCGCGCAATGGTATCGATGGCCCGTCTGGCATCTTCGATGCGGTTGGCGGTGATGCCGATGGACTGAATGCTCCGGCCGGTGGCCGCGAGCCCGCCGCCGAGCGCCGCCAGCGCGATCCCGCTCACGGCATGGGTTGCCGGCGTGTCGACCCCGGCGAGTTCGGCGGCGGAACATAACGGCATGAGCGATCCGACAACGGCGCAGCGCGCCAGGATATCGGCTTCCACCGCACTCGGAATGTGCCGGGCGTGATCTCCTGCCAATGCCCCGGCATGGATATCGAGCCAATCCGCATCATCGGGCAATTCATGAATTCCCCATCTTGCCGCCACCTGTCTGCGTTCAGCACACATCGCCGAGACCAGACGCAGATGATGTTCGCCGAGAAGCGACCGGAAAGTGGCGCGTTCGGCAAGTGCCACGCCGCCGGCTGGAATTTCCGCTGCAGCTGACGGTGCCGCGGGTCCGCCAAGCAGAAGGGCCGGCAATTCGACTGCCGAGCTGGCATCGGCGAAACTGCTCTCGACGATATTGGCAACCGGTGCGGCATCGTGAATGAAACGCAGGAAGCCGCGGATCGCCGCTTCCCGGCGGCCCGGCAGCGAAGCGACCGCTCCCGGCACCGAGCGCGTCAACCACAGCACTGAACCATCCCGGCGGATCCGGTAGCAAAGATTCTGCGCCTCGATAATCGTGATATCCACCGTGCAGCCGCCGGCACGGAATGTCCACGCCGTCTCAATGGCACCGAAACTACGACCCGGCACCACTGCGATGGTCTGGTCCACGGTCAATACCCGGCCCAACGCGTAAGCGGCAGCGCGCTGCCGCAAAACCGGGCCAGCGAGAATGATCAGATCCGACCCGGCTGTCGCGGCGTCGAGATCCCCGGTCAGCCTGATCGAAGGCCCGGAGCTGCGGTCGACATGGTAGGTGCCGACGGGCCCGGTACCGCGCAGGGTTATGCCGCCGCCGGCGCGGATAGCGTCGAGTTCGCTGCCATAAGGTGAGTAAAGCGTCACTTCCGCACCTTCGGCGAGGCAAAGGCAGGAAAGCAGCTGACCCTCCGGCGTCGCACCGATGATCGCTACGCGCGAAAAAATCCGCGGCTCGGGGGCAGGGGTTTCGTCTCCCGCCTCAAGCTTATCGGCAAACTGCCTGAATTCGTCAGCACTCATGGGAATCCCGGCGGTTCAGGAACTCCTGCTGCCTGGTTCAATTCAGCTTGTCGAGCAATTCACCCACTTCTTCATGCGGACGCGGAATCACATGCACGGCGATAACCTCGCCAACCTTATCGGCGGCGACACCGCCGGCATCCGTCGCTGCCTTGACAGCGCCGACTTCCCCGACGACCACGGTGGCGACAAGTCCACCTCCGGATTTGCTTTGTCCCAGAATACGGACATTGGCGGATTTAACCATGGCGTCGGCGGCTTCTATCGCAGCGACCATCCCGCGGGTTTCAATCATTCCCAGAGCTTGGCCGGAGGGGCCGGATTTTTGGTTCATCTTGATTCTCCTGTTCCGATTGCGATTTGATCCAGATCAACTGCCCTGCCAAAGGCGGAGATCTCATCGATGAATGCGACGGCGGTCGCGTCAGTTGGAATACCGGCGGCTGCCGAATGCACCCGCGCGCCCGATCCGGTGGCAACGAGAACCAGATCCCCGGGTCCGGCACCGCAGGCATCGACCAGCACCATTGAGGCCTCCAGAATTCCGCCGTTGATATCAATGATATCAGCCAGGAGCATTTTCTGCCCCGACAGCCCGGAAGCTTTAACGGAAGCGGTGACTCGGCCGGTGACTCGGGCAATGCGCATCAGAAATTTCTTAGATAACGCTCGATTTCGAGCGACGTGACATGGTCCTGCAGAAAGCCGCTTTCGCGCTCCGCCTGAACGGTGAGAATGGAGAGCCGGTCCTCGCCCAGCACCGATCGCATGAATTCCGACGATCTGGCGAGTTCGATGGCATCATCGATATTCAGCGGCAGCGGGTCGGCACCGTCCAACTCGTAACCGTTACCTTCGGTGAAGTGTTTCGGTTCAAGCCCGTTTTCGATGCCCTCAAGACCCGCCGCAATCTCGCAGCCGATCAGATAGTAGGGGTTGCAGTCGGCCGAACCATCGCGTTTTTCGACGCGCGCCGACTGCGGTGAACCGTCAATCACACGCAGCCCGACCGTGCGGTTGTCATTTCCCCAGCAATTATTGGTTGGGCAGAAAGTGTAGGGCCGCCGCCGCCGGTATGCGTTCGGCGTTGTCGAGGAGGACAGGGCGGATTCGGCCATTCTGCGCTGCATACCGGCGAGATAATTCTTTCCCGGTTTCGACAGGCGGCCGGTGTCATCGGCAAACAGGTTCCTGCCATCGCGCCAGAGCGAATGGTGCGTATGGCAGCCATTGCCCGATTCCGGGCCGAAGGGTTTGGCCATAAAGGTGGCCAGATACCCGTGTTTGGCGGCGATCTCTTTCACCAGTGAACGGAATGCGACGACATTATCCGCCGCCTGAAGCGCATCACAGTAGCGCATATTCACTTCCACCTGGCCGGGCGCATATTCCGGGTTGGACTGCTCGATGCGGATGCCCACCCCGGCCAGTCCGTCACGGATCGGACCCAGAACATGTTCGAGTTCGGCCGCCCGCAGCAATCCGTAAAACTGGTTGCCGACATCGCGTGGCTGCAGGGTTTCCGGGTCCAGCAGGTAAAACTCCAACTCAGCGCCGATCGTCACTTCGAAATCGAGTGCGGCGGCGCGCTCAAGCTGTTCCACAAGCACCCCGCGCGGATCGATCGGCACCGGGTTGTGATCCATTCCGAGTGCCTTGCCGAAACAAAAGCCGCAGCCTTCTTCCCAGGGAACCCGCCGCACCGGCGAATCCGGAAACAGATGCATATCCGGGTAGCCGTTATCCATATTCACATAAGGCGTGTCCCAGATATCGCTGGTCATGTCGCAGGCGAACAATGCGATCGACAGGGCGACGCCGGATTCGCAGGCATCGTTCCACTGGTCGCGGGTTACCCGCTTGCCGCGCATGATCCCGTTCAGATCACCGATTCCGATCGCCACCGTTCGGATATCCTCCGGTAACGTGAATTCCGCATTGGGCATTCCGACATCCCTTCGCCTCAGAGGCGGTCATTCTGCACACAGATGGGAAGTTGCGCAAGACGGACGTTTATCGCAAAACACGGAGCACGGAAGCATGTGGAAGGGCAGGATGAGCGATCGACCGACGGCCGTGGTGGCCGGCGCCGGTATTGCCGGGGTGATGACAGCACTCGCCCTGCAACGGAAGGGTTGCCGGGTTACGCTTATCGATCGGTGGGAACCGGGCCACGTCAGAGCTTCCTCCTCCGATGTGACGCGCATCCTGCGGATGATTCACGGGATTGATGAGCTGTATACCGAATGGGTCCGGGAATCGCGGCTCCGCTGGCTCGAGCTGCAGGAGGAAATCGGCACGGTGCTGTTTGTCCAATGCGGCGCTCTGGTGCTGGCGGGCAGGAATCATACCGACTGGGAGGACCGGACGATCGAGACTTTCAACAGGCTTGGTGTGCCGCATTTCAGGATCAGCACGGAAGAGGTCCGGCAGCGTTTTCCGCAGTTCCGCTGCGAAGATGTTGAATATGCGATTCATGAGCCTGAATCGGGCCTGCTTATGGCAAAGCGGTCGCTCGTGCAGTTGGCGGAACTGTTCCGCAGGGAAGGTGGAAAAATCATCCGCGCCCGGGTGACTGCTGATGCGGATGAAAGATTGATGCTGGATGGCAAACCGCTCGCGGCCGACATCATCATCGCCGCCGCGGGACCTTGGCTCGGAGATATGTTTCCGCGCACTGTCGGACCGTTGCTGCAGGTGGTCCGCCAGGACATCATTTACACCTCGACGCCGGATTCAACGACTGAATATGATGCCCGCCGGATGCCGTGCTGGGTTGACCATGGCTATGGTGCTTACGGCACGCCTTCGGTGGAGGGTTCCGGTGTCAAGGCGGCGATCGCCTGGACGCATACGGTGATCGATCTCGACAATGCCGACAGAGTGGTTGATGATTCAGTCTTTCACCGGACCAGGCAATATGTCCGCCACCGGCTGCCCGGCCTCGTCGGTCAACGGGCGGTTGATCAGAAAGCCTGCCAGATTGCCATGACACCGGATACGCATTTTATTCTGGATCATCATCCTGAGCAGGAGAATCTCCTGATCCTCGGCGGGTGTTCAGGGCACCTGTTCAAACATGGCCCGATGATCGGCGAGTTCGCCGCCGGTGTGGCGCTGCGCGAATGGGGAACACCGGAGCGTTTCAGGCTCGGGTCGAGGAACACACTTTCGATCGCCGACTCGCCGTCAGGGCGCTGACGAGCGCTTCACCAGCTATAGGGGCGGTCAATGCCGGCGAGTGACACGCCGGTGAATGCCGAAGCCTCCAGCGACAGAGCCCGCAGATCCTCGACTTCAAGATTGCTGACCTTCGATTTGCCGCATGATTTCGCCAGCAGAGTGATTTCCATGGTCATTGCGGTCAGAAAGCGCGCCACCCGCTCCGCCGCCGCGGCGACATCAACCCGTTTTTCCAGCTCCGGATCCTGCGTTGTGATGCCGACAGGACACATGCCGGTGTGGCAGTGATGGCAGCGTCCGGGGGCGGTCCCGAGAGCAGCATAACTGTCGAAGTAGCGCGGTGAATTACATCCCAAAGCGATCAGCGCGGCGGTGCCGATCATGATCGCATCGGCCCCCAGCGCCAGTGCCTTGGCGGCATCGACGCCGTTTCGTATACCGCCTGCCAGCACCAGTTTGACCTCGCCCGACATGCCACATTCATCAAGTGCTTCGCGGGCCGCGCGCACCGCCGAAATCGTCGGAATTCCGGTATGATCAAGGAGAATCTCCGGTGATGCACCGGTACCTCCTTCGGCTCCGTCGACGACGATCACATCGGCACCGGCTTTGGCGGCAATGGCCACATCATATCTTGGTCGGGTGGCGCCCACCTTGACAAAAATCGGCACCCGGTAACCAGTGGCTTCACGCAATTCCTCGATCTTGACCTGTAGGTCATCGGCACCGAGAAAATCCGGATGCCGCACTGTAGAGCGTTGGTCCACGCCCAAGGGCAGCGAGCGCATTTTCGCCACCCGTTCGGAAACTTTCATGCCGAGCAATACGCCCCCGGTTCCCGGTTTGGCACCCTGCCCGGTGACAATCTCGATACCGTCGGCTTTGCGAAGATGCTCCAGATCCAGCATGTAGCGGGATGGTGTGATCTGGTAGACCAACAGCTTGGAAGCCTCGCGTTCATCCTCCAGCATACCGCCCTCGCCAGTGCAGGTCATGGTTCCGGCTTTGGAGGCGCCATAGCCGAGTGCCGCCTTGGCGTTGGCGGAAAGGGCTCCGAAGGACATAGAGGCGATATAGATCGGAATGGCCAGCCGGATCGGCTCTGAAACCAGGCCCGGCCGGTCTCCGAGCACAGTCTCGGTTTCACAGCTTTCGCGGTATCCCTCCAACGGCAGACGGGTCATGGTTGCAGGAACAAAAACCAGGTCATCGAAGGTCGGCATGCTGCGGCTGAAAGTATTGAAGCCGCGCAGCTGGTAGCGACCGAGCTGTGACATGGCGTGCACATCGGCGATGGCTTTGGCCGACCAACGGGTGGATTTCCCCTCTTCATAGGATTCAGGCACCCCGACTGGATGCGACTCGATGCTTCCATCGCGCATGGCGACCGCCTCTTCGGACGGCATCGGAAACGGAAATCCGCCGCTCTCGTCTAAATCATCAGCCATGCTTTGGCGTCCCTGCTCTGAAAATGCCATAATCTCTGCGCCGAAACGATCTTTCTCCAGTCGCGGGAAGAATCCGCCAATCCCCGTTCGGCGAGCAGCGCCTCCACTTCCTGCACCTGTTCAGCACTCGGCTCGGTGAGGCGGGTGTCAACGCCCAGCGATTTTGCCGGTCCGGCAAGCCAGACCTCGCCTCCCCAAAGCGAGTCGGCACAGGCATCCCCGGCACCTTCGAGAGCGATAATCCGGCCGGCATGCGCCATGAATCCCGACAGATAACCAATGCGGCCTTCAACGATGATGTCGCCGCCCTTCATTGCCACCCCGCAGCGCGGACCGGCATTTCCCTTGATATGCAGTAAGCCGCCGAGCATGGATGTTCCGGCCGACATTCCGGCATACCCGCCGACGGTGATTTCTCCGGAAGACATGGCTTCACCGACGGCCCATCCGGCATTGCGCTCGACCTGGATCCTGGCACCGCAGTTCAGGCCGCCGCAATAATAACCGACACTGCCTTCGAAGCGGATATTGGCACGCGCATCCATACCGATCGCCAGATTGTGGCGGGATTTGGTGTCGGTGACGGTGACATCGCGGCCTGCCGCGACCGCGTCACGGATTTCGGCATTGACCTGCCTGATCGGACGATCACCGACGGTCACGGTGAGGTCTTTCATGCAGCGGCTTTCTGCACCGGCCAGGTATTGGTCAGTGCCGGGCCGTCATAATTCACGACATCACCTTCGGCGGCATATATGCGCCGCACCGCCTGCTCTTCAGTGGCGACAGCGACCTCTCCTCCATCGCCCATGGCAACCAGAGGTTTGATGGCCCAGCGATCCTTGGCGAAGCCGATACTGTCGCTGTCGGAGATCAGATAGGTGAAAACACCGTCGATCTCGGAGATGGATTGCTCAAGTGCCTGCAGCTTATCGAGACCGGCCTTGATGCGGTCGGAAATCCACACCGCGATCAATTCGCTGTCATTCTCGGTCATGAACCGGTAGCCATCGCGGCGCAGCCTGTCGCGCAGCAGAAAATAATTCGTGATCTGTCCGTTGTGGACAATTGCGACATCCGGAAACGGCCGCGCCCAGAACGGATGGCTGGCGGTCGGCACAACCGAGGATTCGGTTGCCAGACGGGCATGTCCGAGCCCGTGCGTGCCGATAAACCCGCGCACCCCGTGTTTCCCGGCGACATCAGCCGCACTCCCGGTATCCTTGATGATTTCCAGCGACCGGCCCACCGATTGGATTTCAATCCGGTGCGAGAGCTCATCGGCTTCGCGCGACCATTTTTCGATATCAGACAGTTCCGATATCTCGAGGCGCACCGAAACATGTGCGCTTGAGGCTTCGTCAACAGTCGGATCTGATTCGAGATCAGCGCCGTAACCGCGGATGACCTTGATCAGATCATCCAGATCGACCCCCAGGCTTGCGCGGTTGAATCCAACCGCACGCACCACAAATCCGGTCCGGCGCGGCGGTCCGTAAAGGGCGAAGCCGGTGGAATCGGCACCCCTGTGAACCTGCGCATCCATGAGTTCCACCAGATCGGTGCCGATATCGGCCATCCGTCCGGCTATTCTTGCGGCAATTCCACACATTTATGCAATCCTTTCGGAGGCTCGGCTGCATTAACCCGCACCATTCACTGTTGCAACCGGATCACCGCGATCACGAGCCCCAAGTCTCGGGATAGAGATGGCAACGGGAGTTTCACCATCCGCCTTTCTCCTTCAGGTCGGATTTCTCCCGCCAAAGCCCACCGGCAATAGCCCTGATCGTTGAGTTAGGCATAGCGTTTGGTACGCTCATCCGAGCTGGAATGGATCCTTCTTGTTGTTGACGCTGGGCTCCAGTGAAATCGCGCGCCGCCACCCGTCCAAATCACCGTTGGGCAGACCGGGAACGGCCTTGATGACAGCTTCATCAAGTGCATGGCGCACTGGATCAGCGTCGATCGCGGGCAGTGGTTTCAGGATGGCGTCCGCATGCCGGTCGTAGGCCGTTGCCAACAGAGCGATGTCACAGTGGCCGGGCCGCGGAACAGGCAGCGAACGCAGGCCGTCGAGTGAGAAATGCGGGTAGGTGAGGTTCTTCTGGCGCGTGTTGAGGAAGGCGATGACGCCGAACGTCGAATTCAGCCAGACGCACCATGCCTTGCACAATTGTTCACTGTCATTGCCGTGCGGAGACACCGGGATGAAAGCCGACCCCAGAACCGGCTCATCCGAGTACACTGCCGCCGTCCGCGTCAGGTTCAGCCGCATGCGGTTTGCAATGAGCAGATTGCTCCGCTTCCGCCACAGACGCCGGGCATAGTCGTGCATGCCCTTCTTGGCGGCCAGGAATTCATCCGGGCTGGTCCGCATTGCGGTTTGGCGCGCGGTCTTGTGCGCCCAGAGGGCCCGCATGTCCGGATTCTGTCTTTTCCCAGCCTTTATGAACGCTTCCCTGATTCTTTGGCCTCCTGGCTCAACCGCGGCAAGGCTGCCGACAGCTGCCAGCGCAGGATTATCGAGCAGCGCATCATATGCGTCGGCCAAGCTCTGGTCGTAGAAGCAGGCTGCGTTCCACGGGCGGTCCCGGAGCTGCTCCAGGGTCCGCCAGGCGATGGTGCCGTAATTTGTCAGGAGGCTGTTATCGCCATCGAGCGCCCGCCGGACGGCCTCTGCGAGAAAGTACGCCTCGCTTGCGCTTGCCGGATTTTCGGCAAGCGAGACAAAGGCCGCGGGAGTTCCCCGGGTTCTCGCAGTGGGGCGGCGCGCAATGATCAGGGACTCATGAATGTCCGTGTTTTCGGAGAAATGGATCCGGCGGTTGTCGTGGCTCGTGACCACCATTTCTAACTGGAAGCGCGCCGGATCGGTAAGAAGATTCCGTTCGCTCTTGCCGCTGGCATTGGTGCACGCGGTAAATGGCTTCACAATTGCCACTGTCCCGGTGCAATTCAGCAGCAGGTCGGCGATCGGAGTGAAGAATGTGCCAATTGTCGATTGGTCAATGGCGTTCCTGTGCGCCTCGTCAGCCACATTTTCCGCAAGCTCGATTTCATGTTGCTGCACTTTTTTACGAACCTCGCCGGGCAAGCTGCGGTTGCGGATGTCGTTCCGGGTGAACGGCGGGTTCATGATGACCAGATCGCATGATCCTTCGAGATCCGGCGCCTCGTCTTCGTAGCCCGACGCGGTCGCCCGGTTCTGGCTGGTGTCCGGCGCTAGCCCCGGGAGGTATCCGGCGTTGTTGACCAGAATGTCGAGCGAACCCGCACGTACGTCTCCGTTCGCATTCACACCATGCTGCATGTTGTAGAGATTCATTTTGTTGTAATCGATTTTCGGTGCACTGAGCGTCAGCATGGACGCGGCAAGATGAATCGCGTGCCGGTTGATGTCGAGACCATGCAGTACATCCTCGATCAGTCCGAGATGCAGCACGGACAAGTCGGTCTCGTCGCGAGTGGCGGCGCGGAACCGGTCCTCGATTGTCCTCGCTGCGGCCATCAGCAGCGTGCCGGTTCCACAGGCCGGATCACAGACTTTGATGCTCATTAACCTGCCTGCGTCGGTCCAGTCGCCGTCCACGGTAGTCCAGCGCGGTGGCATTGCGAGCGCAGCCAGCAGGACGGCTGCGGCCGGGCTGGTGTAGAATGATCCATCATACCGCGCCGTCTGCAAGAGCCCGTGGTAAAGGGGACCGGCATGGTCGAGTTGCAGACCGCGAATGCGCGGTGCACACTCGAGCACGGCTTCAATCAGGATTTCAAGGAGGTTGTCGGTATGATGATCCACCGGCAGTGTGTGGATTACCGCCAGCGCAGGATCGACTACCGGCGCGTAGTCGACCGCGCGGATCCGTGCCCAGTTGTCGAGCAGCGCGGTTTGCCTGTTTGGAGCATTTCGAACCGTCAACAGCGTGTCCAGGTCGGGAATGCGGATGCCCTCGCTACACATCCGGTTCTGCAGCAGAGCCATGTTGGCCGTGATCAAACAGGCGATGCGCGCGGGCCGCGGGTCAATGCTGTGGCCCTCTTTGGGTTCCCAGGGCAATCGCAGAGTTTGAGCCAAGTTCTGACCAGTCGGCAAATTGATCAACTCACTGGCCGCGAGAATGGCCTGCGTAAGGATGTCTGTGACGGCGTATGTTTCGTTCGCGCCAATGTCGTCGGCGAGCTTAACAAGATCGGACAGCCGACCCTTGTGCCAGTGGCCGATCGGGCCAGCCTGATTGACCTTGGCCATCAACAGATCGTCCGTAAGCTCTAGGATCTGCTGTGGAGTGTCTTCTCTGTCCTCGGCTAGGTCCTCGGGATAGCAGAGGGCCAGCGCGTTCCAGCAGTCACTCTCCCTCAGCCAGCGTTGTGCATCCTTGACAGCGGCTTTCTGCTGGGTCGAACTCTGCCCGATCTTGCATTCAAGCGCAGTGAAGTAACGGTCGCCGTGCTGGCGCCGAATTTGCACATCGCAGTGCTTGCCGCCGGTCCTTGCCCGTGTCTGCTCCGGAGTAGCGTGGAAATTATGGGTCGCCAGGGCGGCGGCAAGGGCAGAGTTGAGGGCATTTTCCTGAATTGGCATTGCTTTGGGCTCGTAAACTTGAGAACTTACTGGGCTCGTCTGAGATCCCGGTAGATCGTTATTCCGGATAGCTCTTCGAATAAAGCTTCTTGTACCTCGTATACTTCCCGGAGGCATACGAGGTACAATCATTTGACAATGAGTCGGTTTGTTCCTAAACATTGTTTCCAGAACGTCGCGCTGCTATAACTTAGTAGTGCGAAATCGCCGACTCCCGCTAGTCGGGGGCGGCAGACCCTATGGCCACCATACGGTGGCCATAGCCATGTTTGAGGGAGATTGATGAAACTCTGCTTCATTGATGAAGCGGGAGACCTTCAAGCTCTTCCCGACCCTCCACAACCAAACAGCCAGCCTGTTCTGGTCGTTGGAAGTCTCTTTGTAGATGAAGCAAAGCTTTATGACCTGACCCATGCACTCCTGCACCTCAAATTACGATACTTCCCCAGACTGAATTATCGATCAGACAAGTTCTTGGACAGTATCTTGCCGGAGATAAAGGGTAGCGACCTCCGCAAAAACGCTACACGCGGAAATGCTAAACAGCGGAAACATGCCTTCAGTTTCCTAGACCGGATTCTCGGATTGTTGCATCAATATGATGCTAGGGCTGTTGACATACAGGGTTGCGGTTCGGGCGTCTGGATGTCATTTTCGCCGCAACGAACGCCGGAATGGCGTCGCAGGCGGTTCGGGCAGGTGGAAAATGAATACAGACAGAACGGTGCTTACCGACGCCATGTGGGCGCGGGTCGGGCCCATGCTGCCGGGCAAGGAGTCCGACCCCGGCGTCACCGCGGCTGACAACCGGCTGTTTCCTGAGGCGGTTCTCTGGCGGATCCGCACCGGATCGCCGTGGCGTGATCTTCCGGAGCGGTTCGGCAACTGGAACAGCGTGTTCAAGCGCTTCCGGCGCTGGGCGGTTTCAGGCGTGTTCGAGCGTGTTTTCAATGTGTTGTCGGAGGAGTTCGACTTTGGGCACGTGTCCGTCGACGGCACAATCGTGCAGACCCATCAGAAGGCGACGGGGGCAAAAGGGGGACCGTCAGGCAGGGGATCGGACGTTCGAGGGGCGGCCTGACGAGCAAGGTCGTTGCCGTCGTGGACACGCTCGGGCAACCTTGTGCGGTTCACGATCCTCCCCGGCCAGGCGCACGACCTTGCGGCGGTGCCTGACCTTCTTGAGGATATCCCCTTCGGGACCCTGATCGGCGACAGGGCGTTCGACGCCGACTGGCTGCTTGAGGATCTGGCCCGGCGCGGCGCGGAAGCGGTGATCCCGTCGCGGCGGAACCGGAAGGAGCCACGGGAACATGACCGGGAGAAATACAGGTGGCGGCACCGGATTGAGAACTTCTCTGCGGGAATCAAAGAGTTCCGGGCGATCGCGACCCGTTACGACAAGACGGACGAGAGCTTCGCGGCCGGAATTTGCCGGATGAAATTAAAATAGGCCTTTCGCATTTTTTGCATTGAAGAACAAACCAGGGCCGGTTTTCCAACCCGTAAAGAGAAGATTGGCGCATAACTGAAAGGTCTGTGCGATATGCACTTTTCCGAAAGGCACGATTACAAAGAACCAAGGCCTATGCTTGTGGAAAATGAGCTTCCAAGGGAACTGCGAAATCGCATCTGGAATGTACTTTTGTGGACCTATTTCGACGACATTGGCCATTCTGATATAATTGAACAATACTATAGTGAGTACTTTAACTCACTTACCGCCTATCTTCGGCACTCCTTCTTTAAAGTGGCCATAGATGAGCGCCCGACTTTCCCATCCGACGAATTGAAATTTGTTCGAAGCTGCTACTTCCGTCTCGAGTTCCCGGGATTTTATGATTTTCTGGAAGAGATGGCGGGCGACGCTGTGCAGTCGATCCGCTGTCAATTTCACCCCATCGGCAGACAGGATCAATTCATTAGGAATTGCAACACAGTTTTGGAGCAGGAAAAGGCACAATTTCGTTTCATTTCAAACCTGCTCACGCCGATAACGAACGAAGTGGAGATGGGAGAGGTGGAAAGGGCAGTGTCCACAGTTGATGCCAGAGAACACATCCGCCGAGCGATTCAATACTACCGAGTTAAGAACGATCCAAGTTACCGCAATTCTGTCAAGGAGAGCATTTCAGCGGTAGAGGCCACCTACCGCAATATGACCGGACAAAAACACAAGAATATAGGACAAGCGCTTGACGACATGGCAAGGAAGGGAATGAATTTGCCCATAGCCCTGAAGGAAGGGTTCTCTAAGATTTACGGCTGGACCAGCGGTGAGGACGGTATACGGCACGCGCTGATGGAAAGTGGCCGCAGCGTAACCGAGGCCGAGGCGCGGCTCATGTTGGTTATGTGCTCAGCCTACGTGAACTATCTATTGAGTCTGCGTGATGCACAACTACAATGAAGGAAGGGTGACCTGTTAATGTTAACTTGACAGCCGCATTCATTCGATCGCCTTTTTTGTGATCAATTTCGGTTTTCCGTCTTTCAGCCGACCCGAGTTCCCGTTGGCGGGATCAAGAAGGAAATTATCCAGTGCAGTGCCGGATGTGAGTAAGGTCAAATTTTTGGATAAGGTGACATTATGGCGAAATCACTCATTGCATTGGCTGCCGGCGCCGCTGTGGTGGCGAGTGCGATTGCGGCGGTATCGCATACCGGTGCGACAGGCGTCGTGTTGCAGCGGATGGAGGCTATGTCCGAAATGTCCGCTTCCATGCGGGTGCTGGGTCCGATGATGCAGGGTCGCACGGATTGGAATGCGGACGCTTTGCGCGCGGCTGCTGAATTGATAGCCGGGCACGGTGCTGAAATGACAGAGCTGTTCCCGGAAGGCACCGGCGGGGCGCCGTCCCGGGCTACCCCTGCCGTCTGGTCTGAATGGGATGAATTCGCCCGGCTTGCGGATCTGCTGAAGGCGGCTTCGACGGCACTTGCGGCTTCCGCTGACCAGGGGATGGTCGCCGGTGATGCGGAAAGTTCCAGTTTGGCAGGTGAATTGTCGGCGGGCACGCGTGCGGCGACCGAAGCACTGCTGGCACAGCTTCCGAATGGCGAGCTTTTCAGATTGGTCAATCAGACCTGCTCAGGCTGTCACTCAAAATACCGGGGTCGACGGAATTGACACCGGGCGGTCTGCACTGGTGAGCCGGAATGTCCTTGGGGCGGATGCCTGTGGTCTGGGCCGTGCGATCGAGGCTGGCCGGACTGACCCGGTTGAAATCACCGAAGCGTATTTCGATGCCATTCGGAGTTTTGACGGGTGGGAGAGGATTTTTGCCCGCCTGACTGAGGGCAGGGCTCTTGCCGAAGCCCGCGCGGCAACAGAGCGGGCGAAGCGCGGGATGCGGCTGTCGCCGCTCGATGGTGTGCCGCTGTCGTGGAAGGATTTGTTTGACAGTGCCGGTATTGCCACCGAAGCCGGCTCGGCGCTGCTGAAGGGGCGCATCCCGCGGCATGATGCCGAGGTGGTGCGAAGGGCGACGGCACTCGGTGCGGTCTGCCTGGGCAAGACCCATATGAGTGAATTGGCGTTTTCCGGCCTCGGCGTGAACCCGGTGACCGCCACACCGCCATGCGTCAACGATCCGGAAGCCGCACCGGGCGGATCATCATCGGGTGCGGCGGCCTCGGTTGCTTTCAATCTCGCGGCGGGTGCGGTCGGCTCAGACACCGGCGGGTCGGTGCGTGTGCCGGCGGCGTGGAATGATCTTGTCGGGCTGAAAACAAGCCTCGGCCGACTGCCGATGCAGGGAGTTGTGCCGCTGTGCCGAAGCTTCGATACGATCGGTCCGTTGACCCGGACGGTTACGGATGCGGCGGCAATGTTCAGCCTGTTGCTGGGACAGGTGCGGCCTCCGGCCATTGAGGGGGTGCGGCTTGAGAGGTGTCGATTCCTGATCCTGGCCGAGGGGATTGACCGGGCCCGCAGGGAGCCGCTGCGGAGCTTTGAATCCATTGTCGAAAAACTGCGTCAGGCAGGAGCGGCAATTGAGCACCGGCGGGTGACCGAAGTGGATATTGCGCTCGGTCATGCCGGCAATCTTTATGGTGCGGAAGCCTATGGGGAGTGGAAAGACAGGATCGAGGCGGATCCGGATGCGATGTTTGCGGAGGTGTTGAACCGGTTCCGTTCGGGCCGGGGCGTGGCCGGATGTGACTATGTGAGTTCCTGGAACACACTTCGTGATCTGCGCCGCAACTATAAAAGCAAGACTGCCGGTTTTGACGCCGTGCTGTTACCGACAAGCCCGATTCTCCCGCCCAATCTCAGTAAACTGCTTGCCGACAGCCAATTCTTTGCCCGCGAAAATCTGCTGGCACTGGAAAATACGCGCTATGGTAATCTCATGGATGTTCCTGCTCTGACAATTCCGACTGCTGTGCCGTCGGCCGGCTTCATGTTGTTGGGTGAGAACGGACAGGAAACGCGGCTGCTGCGTGTCGGGCGGGCCGTGGAAAAACTGATTTCGGGATGATTGCAAAAAAGCCACAATTGGAGGCCTGACAGGCCTAAGCCTTTCAGCCGGACACTAGACCAGCCCGGATTTTCTCATTAAATTCCACCTCAACGGGGCAATACGATCCCGAATACGAGGCAGAGCATGGATTTTCCGCAGCGGCTATCAGGGCTGCCAGAATATCCTTTTTCGAGATTGAGAAATCTCCTGGATCGGATACCGCCGGGCGATCGTATGATCGATCTGTCTGTCGGCGAGCCACGCCATCCATTCCCGCAGAGTGTGGTTGAAACCGCTTTCCGGGAAGCGCAGGGATTTGGACGTTACCCGCCGAATAACGGCTCTGCCGGGCTGCTGCAGGCCATTTCCGACTGGCTGAAGCTGCGTTACAGGGTCGATATTGATTCCGAAACCCGTCTCCTGGCACTGAATGGCATGCGCGAGGGGCTGTTCAATTCCGGCCTCGCGCTGTGCCCGGAAAAGAAGAACGGTGCCACTCCCGCAATCCTGATTCCCAATCCTTTCTACCAGGTCTATGCCGCCGCCGCGGCGGCCGCGGGTGCCGAGCCGGTATTTGTGCCGGCGGTGAAGGAAACCGGGTATCTGCCGGATATTGCGTCTCTGCCGACGGCGTTACTGCAGCGGACGGCAATGCTTTATCTGTGCTCGCCATCGAATCCGCAGGGTGCGGTTGCCGGAAAGGATTATCTGCAGGAGCTGCTGAGATTGGCGGAGCGGCACCGTTTTCGGATTATGGCCGACGAGTGCTACGCTGAGATCTATCGCGGCGATCCGCCGGTCGGATTGCTGGAGGTTGCGGTGGAAATCGGCGCCGATCCCGAACTGTATGCGATTTTTCATTCCCTGTCGAAACGATCCAACCTGCCGGGACTGCGTTCCGGCTTTATGGCCGGCGGGCCGCAATCCATCGCCGCGATGAAAAAGCTGAAAGCCTATGCGGGCGCACCGATTCCGACACCGCTACTGGCTGCCTCGGCAGAGGCCTGGAGCGACGAGTCGCATGTCGAGACAAGCCGAGAAGCGTATCGGGTGAAATTCCAGCTTGCCGACGAAATACTCGGCGGGTTTGCCGGATACCGACGGCCTGAGGCGGGGTTTTTCCTGTGGCTGAATGTCGGCGACGGCGAAAGCACCACCGTCAGATTGTGGAGCCAGACCGGTCTCAGAGTGCTGCCCGGGGCCTATCTG
Organism: Paracoccaceae bacterium; assembly: GCA_026706985.1. Taxonomy (GTDB): domain Bacteria; phylum Pseudomonadota; class Alphaproteobacteria; order Rhodobacterales; family Rhodobacteraceae; genus JAPOXR01. The sequence goes on from JAPOXR010000036.1 coordinate 28,543, forward strand.
GGGCGCACCGAAAACGGCGTCAATCCCGGATCAGACTATATCCGTGTCGCACTTGTCACAGAAATCGATGAACTGCGGGTTAGCCTTGAAAGGCTGCGCGGCTGCATCTGAAATTTTCCAGGGAAAGAGTGATGACGTTTCAACTCAGACAACGCGAACCCTTAATGGACAGCCGCATGCGGCAGGCGATCAAGCGCCGCAGCGAAGAGGCGGTCGGTCTTGCCCTGCTGGCGACCGGCGCGGTTTTTGCGATCGGGGTCGCAACCTACTCGCCGGATGATGCCGGTATGCTGGTTGCGAATAACTATCCGGTGCAGAATCTGCTCGGGCGCACCGGCGCCGATTTGATCAGCCGGTTCATAGGCACCATTGGAGTTGTGACTTGGGCGTTGCCCCTGTTTCTCTGGATCTGGGGATTACGGTTCCTGCTACACGCCGGCGGCGAGCGATTTCTCGTGCGCAGCATATTTTTCCCATTCCTGGTATTGGCCGCCTCAGCCACCGCGACAACTTTTCCATCACCCGAATCCTGGCCGCATTATTTCGGCCAGGGAGGTCTGCTGGGAGATTCCCTTGTGGGTGCGCTGTATTATGTTCTGCGGTCTGAATTTCTCACGAGCACAGAGGCATTCCGATATCTGTCGATCGGGGTAACCGCCGTGCTGGCGATGCTTGCGTTCGGAATTACCCTGACCGGCCTGCGGCGCTTTACCGGGCTGTTGATGAAATCCTGTTTCCGGGCTCTTGCCGCCATTTTCGGATTTTCGCTGCGCGGCTTCAGCAGAGAGACGGAAGAAGATGCGGTGGATGATGAATTTGACGAATACGAGACGGAGACAGAGGATTGGTCCGAGGATCGGGGTCGGTCCCGTTTCGGTTTTCTCCGGCGTCTGCCGCGTCTTGGCGGTGCCGCCCGGCAGGCCGGATCGGGTGCGAATGACAGGCACGAGCCGAGGCTGACCAGGGATACGGAGCTGTCGGAGCATGAGTTTGAGGGACTGCCGCCGGTCGACGATGAGATAGCTGCCGAAAGGTTGAGAGCGGTTGTTGAGCCCCGGCAGATAAAAAAACGTCCGATCAGCCGCAAAGCGATGCAGGAAACCCAGCCGCCGCTGATCGCCGAGGAAGAGACGGAGTTCTATGCCGGACCGCCGATCTCGCTCCTGCAGGAACCGGATGAGGAGCCGCATCTCCAGCATAATTCACAGGCACTCGAGGAAAACGCCCGCATGCTGGAATCCGTGTTGAGCGATTATGGTGTGCATGGAAAGATTGCCAATGTCCGGCCCGGCCCGGTGGTCACGCTTTATGAGTTGATGCCGGAACCGGGCCTCAAAGCCAGCCGGGTCATCGGACTCGCGGATGATATCGCCCGCAACATGTCGGCGCTCTCGGCACGCATTTCGACTGTGCCCGGACGCAATGTGATCGGCATTGAATTGCCAAATGATTCCCGGGAAACTGTCTTTCTCAAGGAGTTGATCGCTGACCGGAATTTCGGCGACTCTTCGATGGAACTTGCGATCGCGCTCGGCAAGGATATCGGCGGTGATCCAAAATTTGTTGATCTTTCCCGGATGCCGCATCTGCTCATCGCCGGCACCACCGGATCCGGAAAATCGGTGGCGATTAACACTCTTATTCTGAGTTTGCTGTACCGGTTGTCACCGGAAGAATGCCGTTTCATCATGATTGATCCGAAAATGCTGGAACTCAGCGTTTATGACGGAATTCCGCATCTTCTGTCGCCGGTCGTGACCGATCCGAAAAAAGCCGTGGTGGCGCTGAAATGGGTCGCCGCCGAGATGGCGGAACGATACCGCAAGATGAATTTTCTGGGTGTGCGCAAACTACCGACATTCAATGACAGAGTTCGTGAGGCGCAGCGTACCGGCAAGAAGCTGATCCGTCGGGTCCAGGCCGGATATGACGAATATGGCGATCCGATAATTGTTGAAGAGGAGCTGGATGCGGAGCCGCTTCCCTATATTGTTGTGATTGTTGACGAAATGGCCGAGTTGATGTGCTCGGTCCGCAAGGATGTAGAGCAATGTATTCAACGCATTGCGCAGATGGCGCGGGCTTCCGGCATCCATATCGTCATGGCTACGCAGCGGCCGTCGGTGGATGTGATCACAGGAACCATCAAGGCCAATTTCCCGGCGCGCGTGTCCTTTCAGGTCACCACCAAGGTCGACAGCCGGACAATACTCGGTGAACAGGGTGCAGAGCAGCTGCTCGGCAGGGGTGACATGCTGTATATGTCGGGCGGCGCCCAGATCAGCCGGATCCACGGGCCGTTTGTGACCGACGAAGAGGTTGAGCAGATCGTCAGCCACCTGAAACAGTCCGGCTCGCCCGAATATGTGCATGAAGTCCTCGAAGGGCCCGATCAGGACGTTGCCGATACGCTCGGTCTCGGCGCAACCTCCTCGGCGGCCGATTCGGAGTATGACATGGCCGTGCATATCGTGCTGCGGGACAGAAAATGCTCCACATCCTACATTCAGAGGAAGATGGAGATCGGCTACAACAAGGCCGCGCGCCTGGTTGAACGGATGGAGGAGGAAGGGCTGATCAGTCCGGCCAACCATGTTGGGAAGCGTGAGATTCTCAGGCCTGAGTGATGCCGTCAGGCTTGTTCTGGCGGTGGTGCTTCTACAGGCCGCACCGCCGGCGATAGCCGAGACCACGGATGCCGATACCGCGGCGCCACAGGTGAGTCTGGAGTCGCTGTCGGATTATCTGCGGAATCTTTCCAGCGGGTGGGCGCAATTCACTCAGATAAATTCCGATGGCACCATCTCGACCGGTACCCTGCTGGTCAACCGGCCGTCATATGCCCGCATTGAATATGACCCGCCGGCGGCGGCCCTGTTGATCGCGGATTCGCGCCGCGTCGCCATATTTGATCTGAAATCCAACACCGAGCCGTTGATTTACCCGATTTCGGCAACGCCCTTCTATTATCTCTTGAATGAGGAGATCGATTTCAGCGATCCGGAAAAGGTGACCGGTCACCGGATCGGTCATTCATCCAGTGAGATCGCTCTGCCTGTCCAACAGGCGGACGGATCAATCCGCCTCCTGTTTCACCATGATCCGATCCGCATTGCCGGATGGTCCTTTATCGATCGGTTCGGCCAGCAGATACGGATGCAGCTCGGTGAGTTCGGCACCGATATCGTTTTCCAGCCCGAAATATTCGATATCGACGACGAAATCCGCCGCCGCCGATCCCGATAATTCCCGGTTAAGGTCGACAGCCCTCAAGCTGGTTCCGGTACATTCTTTCCCGATCAACCAGATTGTCAGCGACTTTGATCAACCATGGTTCGCCGAGATAGGATTTGTCGCCGAAACCGGCATGTCCCTGATGGTAGGCGAGATACTGGTTGCGGACATCCGATTTGGCGATACCGTATTTCTTGGTTGTGATATCCGAATACCAACCCATGAACTCAACCGCATCGCCGAAATCCGATCTGCTGGCGAATCGTTTGCCGGTCTGTTCCCGGTACCAGTCCCAAGTGCCGTCGATAACCTGTGCATAGCCATAGGCGGATGACTGCCGTTTCCAGGGAATGAATCCGAAGAGCTTTTTGCGTGGTGTTTTCGCGCGCTGCTGAAACTTGCTTTCCTGCCAGAGGATCGCCATTTGCACCGATGTCGGCAACTGCCAGCGGCGTTCGACATTCCGCATCTCAAAAAACCATTCCGGCTTTTGCCGGATTATCGAACAGGCGTCATCGATATTTGTCGGCGGTCCCAAATCAAAAGAAGAACACGCTGCAAGCGCGACGACCAATACAAGCCGTCTCAACATGCTTCTGCCTCATTTCTGCCTCTGAAACATTGTAGCGTATAATGCTTCTTTTCGCCACCCTTGCCGCCGATGCCGGGAGATGTGCGGCAAAGCGATGCTAATTAGCGTTGTTGACGCAACAGTTGTGATGCATTGGCGTGGTTTGCGTTTTATGCTTTGTCAGCACCGACTTTCGTGAAGGAGAGCATGGGAATGGATTTGGCGCCCGCACCGCGGGAGATTCTGGCCAGGGCACTCAGCGATCTGCGAATCGGTTTGCCGGTGGCGGTTATGGATGCCGGAGCCGGTATTCTGCTGCTTGCCGCGGAATCGACCGCTGACGCGCGGCTGAATTGGATTCTGCGGCAGGATGGTGCGGTGATGACGGTAACCGTGCGGCGGGCGGAAACGCTGAAGGCACGGGTTTATGATGGCGACATTGCCCGTTTGCGCCCACCACCCGACGCTGACTGCAGGTGGGTCCGATCAGTGGCGGATCCGGCTCTGGATCTGCGGTTTCCGCTTAAGGGGCCGTTTTTCTCCGACCGTGGCGGCCCGCTGGCGCTGCATCGGGCCGGCATCGAGTTGATGCGGCGCACCCGCTTGCTTCCCGCAGCGCTGTCCTGCCCGGTCACGGATGCCGGCGGGTTCGCCGCCGCCCACGGCCTGGCATGCCTGACCGTGGAAATGATCTCGTCAGAACACGGCGAGGGTAATGCGCTGTCGCCGGCAGCCGCCTTGCTGCCGCTGGCGGATTGCCCACAGGCGCGGATCCGGGTTTTCCGTACGCCCGACGGGACCGAGGACCAGACTGTCATTGAGATTGGCGAACCTACGCGGGATGAACCGGTATTGACCCGGATTCATTCGGCTTGTTTCACCGGCGACGTTCTCGGTTCACTGAAATGCGACTGCGGGCAGCAGTTGCGTTCAGCGGTCAGGCTGATCGCCGAGGCGGGAAGCGGGTTGCTGCTCTATCTGAACCAGGAGGGCCGCGGTATCGGATTGACAAACAAGGTCCGCGCTTACGCATTGCAGGATCAGGGTTTTGATACTGTCGAGGCCAATCACCGGCTGGGTTTCGAGGATGATGAGAGAGATTTCAGGGTCGCCGGCGGTATTCTGAGACAAATGGGCTATTCCCGGGCGCGGCTATTGACCAATAATCCGTCCAAGATTCAGAAACTGCAGGCGCAGGGCATTGAAGTGACAGAGCGGATTCCGCTCACCACAGCTGCAAATCCATTCAACGAAGCCTATCTGACGACCAAGGCGAAAAAGAGCGGCCATATCCTGTGATTGCCGGCAACGGGGATATTGTGGTGACGCGCCGGCAGGCACACTTTCTCGGCAGACGATTCCCCTGCGCCATCGGACGGGCCGGATTTTGCGCCCACAAACGCGAAGGCGATGGGACGACACCGATCGGCATCTTTCGCATTCTCGGCGCATTGTTCCGTCCCGACAGATTCAACGGCGGAATTCTGCCGGGTGCCAGCCCGATCGGATTCCGCGATATCTGGTCCGACGACCCATCCGACACGGCCTATAATCAGCTGCTTCCCGGGGCGCACCCCTATCCGAAGGGGCATGAGCGTCTGTCGCGGCCCGACCCGCTTTATGATCTGATTCTGCCCATCGATTACAATTGGCCCGACCCGGTGCCGGGAAAGGGGTCGGCGATCTTCCTGCATCGCTGGCGCAGTCCTCACCATCCCACCGAGGGCTGTGTGGCATTCGCTTTCACGGATTTGATCTGGATTGCCGCCCGCGTCACCAGCCGCACGCGATTGATTGTCGGAACCGGCGCCGTGCGTTAACCCGGCCGGGCGCCGAACAACGCCGAGCCGATGCGGATATGGGTGGCACCGAGCCGGATCGCGGTTTCGAAATCACCGCTCATCCCCATGCTCAGCCCGGTGAGGCCGTTGCGCCGTGCCAGATTTGCCAGCAGGCCGAAATGCAGTGCTGGCTCCTCTGTAAGCGGTGGAATACACATCAGACCGGCTACGGGCAGTCCGAGCGCACGGACCTCGCCGGTGAATTCATCGATCTGCGCCGGCAGTACACCGGATTTCTGCGGCTCCTCTCCGGTGTTCACCTGGATGAATAGTTCCGGACAGCTTCCCATCTCCTGTGCGATGTCGGCGATGCGGCGCGCCAGCTTGATACGGTCAACAGAATGAATTGACGAAAACAGGCCCATAGCTTGGCGGACCTTGTTGGATTGCAGGGGGCCGACCAGATGCAGCGAAATTCCCGTATATGCGGTCATCAGATCCGGCCATTTCGATGCGGCTTCCTGAACCCTGTTTTCGCCGAAATCACGCTGCCCCTGGTCCAGAACAGCGCGGACGCGCTCCAGTGGCTGGAGTTTTGAGATCGCCAGCAGCCGCACACCCCTACCGCCCGCGGCCCGCATCCGGTTCTGAATTTCAACAAGTGACAAGGGGTCTGTCCCTGAGTTGCCGTGAAGGGCTGCACAATATCACGGATCCTGCGAAAGGGCAGATGCGAAGCGGCAGCGGTTCCAGATCATTCAGTTTCCCAAGTTTTTCTTGTATTCCGGTGCCAAGCCTTTACTTAGGGCGCTGTTTCAGAATTGCGGAGGAACCGGTATGGCGCTTTTGCGTGGTTTCCAGTTGGTTGCCATTTCTGCGGCCATGATGTCCCTTTTGGTTGCATGCTCCGGTGATCGCGAACCGGCCGAGCCGCAGCCGAAGGAGGATCGGGAGACAATCTGGGATTTGTTTGAAGACCGTGATGATCCGGTCACGACTGTCCGAATCAACCGCTATATCTGGAATGCGTCACTTGAGGTGCTGGGCTTTCTTCCGCTGGAATCAGTGGATCCGTTCTCAGGTGTGATCATCACCGGCTGGGGTAGGGCACCGGGCAGCGATAAGGAATACAAGGCGACGATTCTGGTTGGCGATCCGGCGCTGGCCACCCGATCGCTGCGGGTTGCGCTGTTGACCCGTTCCGGTCCGGCGGATGCGGCGACCGTGAAAGCCATCGAAGACGCGATATTCACCAGGGCGCGCCAGCTCAGGCAGGTTGACGAAGATCTGTGATTTTAGCTCCGGCACCGGAGATGGCTGAAACGACCTTTACTGAGATCGAGACACGCTGGCAGGAGGCGTGGGAGGACGCTGCGGTATTCCGCTCCGAGCGCGATGAATCGCGCCCCAAATACTATATTCTGGAAATGTTCCCGTACCCCTCCGGGCGCATCCATATGGGACATGTCAGGAATTACACGATGGGCGATGTCATCGCCCGCTACCGGATGGCCTGTGGCTACAATGTGCTCCATCCGATGGGTTGGGATGCATTTGGAATGCCGGCGGAGAACGCCGCTATGGAAAAGAAAGTGCATCCCGGCGAGTGGACCCGGAAAAACATCTCCGACATGCGGGCGCAGCTGAAACCACTCGGACTGTCGATCGACTGGGAGCGCGAATTCGCCACCTGCGATCCCGAATATTACGGGCAGCAGCAGGCCATGTTCATCGACATGATGGAGAAGGGGCTGGTCTATCGCCGCAATGCGACTGTCAATTGGGATCCGGTCGACATGACGGTGCTGGCGAATGAGCAGGTCATCGACGGCAAGGGCTGGCGTTCGGGCGCCGAGGTCGAGCGCCGTTCACTGACGCAGTGGTTTTTCCGTATCGGCGACTTTGCCGAGGAGCTGCTGCAGGCCATTGACGGTTTATCGGGCTGGCCGGAAAAAGTACGCCTGATGCAGCGCAATTGGATCGGTCGCTCGGAAGGGCTGGAATTCGACTTTGCCACCGTCGGGGCACCCCCGGGGTATGCTGAGATCGCGGTCTACACAACCCGTCCGGACACATTGCATGGCGCCAATTGTGTCGCCGTGTCGCCGGAACATGGATTGGCACAGGCGCTGGCGGCGGAAAACCCGGAAATCGCCGAGTTCGTGGAAAGGTGCCGGAAGTCCGCGGTATCGGAGGCAGCTGTTGAAACCGGTGAGAAAATCGGCATCGATACCGGCGTAAGGGTCCGCCATCCGCTTGATCCGGATCAGTTGCTGCCGGTCTGGATCGCTAATTTCATCCTGATTGAATATGGTACCGGGGCGATTTTCTCCTGCCCGGCGCATGACCAGCGCGATCTCGAATTCAGCAGAAAATACGGGCTGCCGGTTATTGATGTGTTTGCGCCGCTGGCCGACCCGGAGGCGCGGGTCGGGGCGGAGGCCTTTGTGCCTGACAAGCGCGAGAGCGTGAAATACGTCCGCCCGGTTGCCGGGGAAGCGGTGCAGACCGGCCAGGATGCCATCACTGCCGCTATCCGGCACTGCGAGGAGCGGGGGATCGGTAAGGGTGTCATCCGCTACCGCTTACGCGACTGGGGAATCAGCCGGCAGCGCTATTGGGGCTGTCCGATCCCGGTCCTGCATTGTGAAAATTGCGGTACGGTCGCGGAGACCAAATCCAATCTGCCGGTGACGCTGCCGGAAGATGTGAGTTTTGACAAACCCGGCAACCCGCTGGAACGGCACAGCGAATGGCGTGCCGCCGAATGCCCTTCCTGCGGCGGACCGGCGCTGCGTGAAACCGACACAATGGATACTTTTGTCGATAGCTCCTGGTATTTTGTCCGCTTCACCGCACCGCGTGCGGACAGGCCGACGCGGGCTGAGGATGCCGCATACTGGATGAATGTGGATCAATATGTGGGCGGTATCGAGCATGCGATCCTGCATTTGCTGTATTCGCGGTTTTTTGCCCGTGCTATGCATCTCACAGGCCATTTGCCGGCGACCGCGGCCGAACCCTTCAACGCGCTGTTCACCCAAGGCATGGTGCGGCACGAAATCTATATGACACGGGGCGAGCGCAATCTGCCGGTTTATCATTTTCCCGAAGAGGTGGAGTTCGGTGCCGACGGTGCCTGCCTGAAATCGACCGGAGAGCCGGTCGAAATCATCGCCTCCGCCAAGATGGCGAAATCGAAGAAGAATGTGATCGATCCGGAAGTGCTGATTTCGCATCATGGTGCGGATACCGCGCGATGGTACATCATCTCCGATTCGCCGCCCGACAGGGATGTCGACTGGCATACAACCGGCGTTGAAGCGGCTTCGCGGCATCTTCAGCGGGTGTTGCGCCTCGGCGACGAGGCGTTTGCGGACAAAAGTGACGGCGATGCCGGGAGCGACCGGGAATTGAGGGTTGCCGCGCACCGGACGATCGGTGAAGTCGCGGAGGGGATTGAGGGGTTTGCATTCAATAAATCCGTGGCAAGGCTGTATGAGCTTGCGAATTCGGTGTCGCGGTCCGCCGCCTCCGGTGATGTCAAGCGTGAAGCGATGCGGATTATGGCCCGCCTCATGTCTCCGTTCACCCCGCATATCGCGGAGGAGTTATGGCAGAGGCTGGGCGGTGAGGGGTTGGTTACCGGAATGCGGTGGCCGACGGCGGAGGAGGGATTGCTGGTTGACAATATGGTGGTGATTCCGATTCAGGTAAATGGCAGACGCAGATCCGAAATCCGCGTTGCACGCGGAACCCCGAAGGATGCAATTGAACGTGCCGTGCTTGACGATCCGGCGGTGCTGCGGACATTAAAGGGTGCCGAACCGAAGCGATTGGTGATTGTGAAGGAGCGCATAGTCAATGTTGTGGTCTGATTGGCGTGCGGCGATTGCGTTGCCGGCGCTGTTCTCCGCCGCAGCCTGCGGCTTTCAGCCGGCATTGCTGCAGGATGCCCCGGCCGGTGCCATAGAGGATGCATTCGAGGTCGAAGTCGAAGGCGACCGGCAGGGTTTCCTGCTTGAAGAGTTGCTCATGCAACGGCTCGGGCATAGCGGCTCGGCAGAATTCAGGCTCAATGCCGATATCACATTGCGAACGACAGATGCGGCTGTTCCCGGTGCTGGAGGTGTCGACCGCAAACTGATCTCCGGACGGGTCAGTTTCGAGATCCGTGCCATCGACAGGCCGGAAATACTGTATGCCGGTTCGGCCACCGGCTCGGCTGAATATTCCACATCCAAATCATCGCTCGCATCGATCGCGTCGCAGCGTGACGCCGAAGAACGGATGCTGGCGGAAGTGGCGGACCGGATTTACACACAACTGATTTTGGCGGCTGGTGAGTGGACTCGGTGAAGTTCAGTGTCCACGATGCAAAAGTCTTTATTGCAAGGCCGGATACCGCCTGCGCCGGCTTTCTTGTCTATGGGCCTGACCCGATGCTCGTCGCCCATGCGCGCGAGCGTATCGTCAATTTTCTGAAGGCTTCGGGCGACGGTATCCGGCACCAATGGGCGGTCGCGGAGAGCCTGCGGGGCGGAGCCGAATTATTATCGCTGTCGCTGAAGTCGCAGGATTTTTTTGACGAGCGGAAAGTGATCAGCGTCGACAAGGCCGGGGATGGCATGGCGCCGGCCGCCAGGATGGCGCTTGATGCCCACTGCGAAGGCGATGGCTGGTTTGTTTTCACCGCTGGCTCGCTGAAGCCGTCATCGAAGCTGCGACAGCTCTTTGAAAGCAACGACCGGGCCGCTGCCCTGCCGGTTTATGACGCCGCCATGTCCACTGCGGAGATACAGGCGGCGCTACGGAATGCGGGAGTCACGGATGTCGAGGCGGCGGCGCTCAGCTACCTGACCTCTTTGGGCCGGGAACTGCCGCCGCAGAGTTTCGCCCAGATGATTGAGAAATTGTCACTGTATAAGGAGGGTGACGGTTCGCCACTGCGGCTGGAGGAGGCGGAGGCCTGCGCACCGCCAAGTGGTGACGGTTCCCTGAACGGTCTGATTGACCTGGTGATGGACGGGAAGACAGCAAAGGTCGGACCGGTTCTGCGTCAGGTTTACGGAAATGGCCACAAGCCGGTTGAAATTCTCATTCGCGCCCGCTGGAGTTTCCGCAGCCTCTTGTCGGTTGCCGGTCACGCGGATGGTCCGGCCAAGGGTGTCAGTGCCATGCGTCCGCCGCTGTTCGGTCCGCGCCGCGATCGTATGCTGGCGCGCGCCAGGCGCTGGGGAGCATCCGGGGCTGAGACCGCACTGGTGCAATTGCTGGCGGCGGACCGGGAACTGCGTTCATCGGTGAAGATACCGGAAGCGGCGAGTGTCGAACGGGTCCTGATGCGGCTGTCCATGTTACGTGCTGATTGATGCTGGAAGTCATTGGAAGCCATCGGAGCCGGGCATTCCGTGTCTTGTGGATGCTGGAGGAGCTTGGCGAACCCTATCGCCACACCGCTGCCAAGCCGCACTCGCCGGAAGTTCTCCGCTATAATCCAAGCGGCAAAATTCCGCTGCTGATAGTTGATGACGCGGTGATCACGGACAGTGTCGCGATTCTGCATTTTCTCGCCGACCGCAGTGCAAGGATGACCTTTCCGGCCGGGTCACTGGAGCGCGCCGAACAGGATGGCTGGACGCACCGGATTCTGGATGAGCTCGACGCCTGTCTGTGGACAGCGGCAAAACACAGTTTTGTTTTTCCTGAGGAATGGCGACGGGAGGAAATCAAGCCGGCCCTGAAGTGGGAATTCGCCGGTGCCGTCAGCCGGGTTGCGGAAAGGATGGAAGATGGCCCGTTCCTGATGGGTGCCGGCGTGACCGTGCCGGACATATTGCTCACCCATTGTCTTTCCTGGGCACGCATCGCCAAATTCGAGCATTCGGAAGCGAAAGTGGAGAATTATTTCGACCGCCTTCGTGCGCGGGCTGCGTACAGGAAGGCTGCTGCATTATGACGATTTGCAAAAGGCTTCGATGCGCGGCCATTGCCGGTGCGGTAATCTTTTCAGCGCTTCCGGTTGCCGCCGAAGTAACTGCGAGGCAAGCTTTTGAAATGCTGCGTTCTCTGATTGCCGGTCAAGGGGGTGTGCTGGAAACAGCTTTGCAGGTGGAAACCGCCGACAGCCTGCTGCTGACCGGGGTCCGTATCGGTGTTCCGGAACTGCCCGGTGTCTGGATGTTCGATTTGAATTGGGTGCGGCTGACCGAAGCCGATGATGGATCCATTGATGTTGAGCTCCCGGAAATCATCGAGACAAGGTCTTCAAGTCAGGACGGAACCGGTATTTTCGGAGTCCTGTCGACCAGCGGGCAGAATGGCCGGTTCACCGCCGATGAAACGGGCATGAATCTTTCTCTTTCCGGAGCGCTCCTGCAGATCAGCGACGGTCTGCAGGACAGGCGAACGGGTGACGTGATTCACGTACAGGAGAGTTCACGGAATTGGAGCCTGACTGTGGATGCGCCGGTCGTGGAGTCAAATGACTTGACCGCTTCATTCACGGCACAGGAGCATATCATTACCGAGACTGCTGAAGGTGGCACAGTATTCGCTCAACTCGGCGTCCATGACGGGATTGAAATCGGCTATCAGGGGCAGTTCAGAGATATTTTCAATGCGTTTGATGATCTATCCGACATCCGCAATCACAGCCGCTGGGTGAATGCCGATTCGCTGAAAGGTGTGTTGCAGCTGACCGGCGGTGCCCAGTTGGCGTTTGATTCGGGAGATGTGCATCTCAGTGTCCGGTCCTCGGCGGAGACATTTAAGGTAAGCCTGCAACTCGGCGGCACCGCAACGCAGGTGATTGCCGGCGGATTCGTGCAGGACAGTTTCCAGTTCTCCGAATTGCGGTCGGAAATGGAACTGGGTCTTGTTCCAATAGGCGACTCTATCCGTGTGTCGCTGCGTATCGGTCTCTCCGATCTCGAGGTGAATCCGGAATTGATCGCCATGTTTGCCGCCAGTTCGGCTGCGGTCAGTGACGGAGATCATCCGCCCGGGCATTTCCGGTTTGAAGGCTCATTGGAGGTGCCGGTTGAGCATGTCGCCGAGGCCCATCTTGATCAGCGCCGGTTAGTTGAAACACCGGAAAATTTCGTGGTTGTAATCAATTCACTGCACTTGTCCCTGTTGGGTGCGGAAATGATTGTGTCCGGCGAAATATCAGGCAGCGTCGGAGACGGGCTTGAACCCGTTCCGCTGCCCTTCGGGGAAATCCGGGGGGAGCTAAAGAATGTCAAAGCCATGATCGAGTATCTGAATTCGCTCGGCGCGATTACCAATGAAGGACGTCTCGGCATGGCCATCGTCCTCGGCATCGGGCGCGCCAAGGGCGATGATCATTACAGTTACGAGATCCAGTTCGCCGGCGACAATGGTATTACCGTGAATGGGGTCACCTTTTTGTCGGGTATTCGATGATGAAGCTGAATGCACAGAATATTGCTGGCGTATTGTTGGCGGAAGCCGACCAGGCCGGGGCCGATGCGGCCGATGCGATTGTCATTGATGCCGATTCGGTTGAGATTGAGGTCCGCGATGGCGGGCTGGAGAATGTCGGGCGGTCAGAGGGTGCGGAAGTCGGATTGCGGGTTCTGATCGGCTGTAAGCAGGCCTGTGTTTCCGGTTCGGATCTACGTCCTGAAACGCTCAGAACCATGGCCCGGGCAGCGGTTGACATGGCGCAGGCCGCGCCCGAGGACCAATTTGCCGGTCTGGCCCGGTCGGATCAGATCACGGAAATTCATGATGTGGCAGCTCTCGAACTGGCCGACCCGGCTGAACCGCCGGCGCTTCGGGAAATGGAAAGTATGGCGCTGCAGGCGGAGGCGGCGGCGCTTGCGGTCAAAGGCGTGGCCAAGACTGAATCCGCCGCTGTCGGCTGCGGACGGCAATCCGTGCATCTCGCAGCGAGCAACGGCTTCCAGGGTTCCTATGAACGAAGCTCGGTCTCCGCCTCCTGCGCCGCGATTTCCGGCAGCGGGTTGGAAATGGAAGTGGATTATTGTTTTGAAAGCCGGGTGTTTTTGTTGGATCTGCCGGATTGTGAAACCATCGGCAGATGCGCCGGCGAACGCGCCGCTGCCCGCGCCGGGTCGACCCGTCCACCGACCGGCGCCTTTCCGGTCCTGTTTGACGAACGTGTTTCCAGCACTTTGGTCGGGCATTTGCTGAGTGCGGTCAACGGCACCGCTGTTGCACGCGGCTCGAGTTGGTTGCTCGACGCGATGGGAGAACAGGTTCTGCCGCCGGGGACGGAACTGTCCGAGGATCCACTGCTGCCGCGCAGCGGCTCTTCCAGGCCATTCGACGCCGAAGGCCTACCGGTGCGGAACCGAAGGATTGTAAGCGATGGCAGATTGCAGAGTTGGACACTCGATTTGGCCACGGCGAGAAAACTCGGTCTGCAGAGCACCGGTAACGCCAGCAGAGGGGTCGGCTCGGCACCGAGTCCGGGTGTGACCAATATCCGGTTTCCCGATGGCACGAAGAGCCGGGCGGAACTGGTTGAGGAAATGGGAACCGGCCTGATTGTCACTTCGCTGATTGGGTCCACGATCAATCCGACGACCGGCGATTATTCGCGCGGAGCATCAGGTTTCTGGGTCGAAAACGGATACATCACCCGACCGGTGTCGGAATTCACAATTGCGGGCAATCTCAGGAAATTCCTTAAAACTGTCATTCCGGCGGACGATTCACGGCCATTCAGAAAATTCCGTGTGCCGAGTTTGCTGGTTGAAGGGTTGACCGTCGCCGGCGGCTGAGTTGGCGGTATGAGACGATGTGGGTAATGAGGGGCAGCGGGTCATGAAAAGAAGATTGCATCTTGTGTTCGGCGGCGAGCTTGTGGATCCGTCACGACGTAAGTTCAGGGACCTTGAGGCGGTGGAGATCGTCGGGCTGTTTCCGGATTATGAGTCCGCATATGACGCTTGGAAGGATGCCTCGCAACGCGCCGTCGACAGTGCGCTGACCCGTTACTTTATCGCCAGATTGACGCGTTTGATTGATGAAGAGAAAGCCGAGAGCGCAACCGAAGAATTCGGCTCCTGAAGCGGCGGGAAATTAGAGCGATGGGCCGATCACTCGGACTTGCGGCTTATCTGACCCTGTCGGCACGGCTGCTGTGGCTGGCGCGTTGGATATTCCGTCGGCGGCTGAAGACGGGGAAGGAGGATGGCGATCGCATCGGCGAAAGATTTGGCCGGAGCGGTACCGAACGGCCGCCGGGAAGGCTGGTATGGTTTCATGCCGCCAGCATCGGTGAGGTCGTTTCGCTTCTGGAACTTGTCAGGCAGCTCGGCGAAAGGCGGCAGGATCTATCATTTCTGATGACCACGGGCACCCTGACGTCAGCGGAAATACTGAAGTCGCGCATGCCGGCCCGGGCGATACATCAGTTTGTCCCCTATGATGTTCTGCCGGCGGTTTCCGGATTCCTGGACCATTGGCGACCGGATCTGGGAATCTGGACAGAAAGTGAGTTATGGCCGACCTTGATTTGCGAAACGCACCGCCGGAATATTCCCCTGCTCTATATCAATGCGCGCATGTCATCGGGTTCGTTTCGCCGCTGGCTATGGCTGCCTGCATTCGCAGGTTCGATTCTCAACCGCTTTGCGCAGGCGCTGGTTCAGGATGAGGAAACCGCCGCCCGGTTGAAAAAGCTGGGGCTGGAGCCGCAGCGGATGCGGGTTCTGGGTTCGCTGAAACGCGGCTCCGCCGAACTGCCTTGCGATGAAAGGGCACGAAGGCGGTTTGAGGAAGCTGCCGCCGGACGCGGATTATGGTTGGCCGCATCCACACATGATGGTGAAGAGGAGCTGATTGCCGCGGCTCAGCGGGAATTATTGCGCCGGGCAGCGGAGCTCCTGTGTGTCATTGTGCCGCGGCATCCGGAAAGAGGCCCGCAGATCGCCGAACAGCTGCGCGGGCTTGGCCACAAGGTTTCACTTCGTTCAGTCGGCGGCCTTCCGCAGCCTGATGACCAATTCTACATTGCCGACACGCTCGGTGAGCTCGGACTATGGTACCGGGTTGCCACCGTGAGCTTCCTCGGGGGTTCGCTGGTTGAGGCCGGTGGGCACAATCCGACCGAGCCGGCATTGCTCGCATCGGCGATCCTGCACGGGCCGCATGTCACCAATTTCGCCACCGAATTCAATGAGATGACCGAGGCGGGCGCGTCGATGCGCATTGAAACCCCTGTGGAACTCGCCAGAGCGGTCGAATATGCGCTGCTTCCTGATCACAATGCCCGTCTGACAGAAGCAGCCGCCCGGGTGACGGAAGGCGGAAAACAGGTGACCGGGCAGGTTGCGAGCGTCATTCTCGGGCACCTTCCACCGGAATCAGCATGAGACAGCCGGCATTTTGGCATCAGCCGCCGGGGCTGGCAGCCGGGCTGTTGTCGCCATTGGCTGCTGTCTATGCGATAGGAGTTCGGCGCAGCCTGGCGGCGGGAGCGTCGCACCGACCCGGCATTCCTGTGATCTGCGTTGGCAATTTGAATGTCGGCGGCACCGGGAAGACACCGACAGCCATTGCTCTGGGTCAGCATCTCCATGAGCTGGGCCGGCGGCCGCATTTTGTTTCGCGCGGGTTCGGTGGCCGCAAAGTCGGGCCAGACAGAGTCGATCCCGACCGGGACAATGCCGCCGAAGTCGGGGATGAACCACTGCTGCTGGCTTCGTTCGCGCCGACCTGGATCGGTCGTGATCGGCAGGCGGTGGCGCGGGCGGCAAAATCCGCCGGTGCCGATAGCATCATTCTGGACGACGGATTCCAGAACGCGTCGCTGCATTATGATTTGTCGATTCTCGTCATCGATGCCGTGAACGGATTCGGAAACGGGCGTGTTTTGCCTGCCGGGCCGTTGCGCGAGCGGCCGGTGGAAGGGCTGTCACGAGCCGATCTGGTTATCATTATTGGTGCGCAAAAGGATCGCGAGCGGTTCCTTGAGCGTTGGGGCGGGTCAGTGCATTGTCCGACTGCGGACGCCCGGATTGTTCCGCTGGCGACCGGTGAGCAGTGGTCCGGCATGCACGTGGTTGCTTTCGCCGGTATCGGGCATCCACAAAAATTCTTCCACACATTACGGTCTCTCGGTGCCGAAATTGTCCGTGCGATTCCGCTTGCTGATCACCAACCGATCAACGCCAGGCTGTTGTTGCGTCTGCAGGCTCTGGCACGATCCCGAAATGCCGCTCTGGTCACGACTGAGAAAGACGCGGTGCGCCTCCCGGATGCGTGGCGCGCCCGGGTCCTGACTTTACCGGTGCGGCTTCAATTCACTGACCCGGAAATCATCGCGGATCGGCTGCAAGGCTTATTGCAACGGTTTCAACCGGTCACTCCGTCAGCGCCTCATCCAGAATAGCTGCCAGACTTTCATAAGGGGCGTTGCTGTGCAGCTCTCCATTGATGACGAAGGAAGGCGTGGAGGTCACCCCATCGGCTTCGGAAAAACCATTGGAGGCGTCGAAGAGCAGTTTCGCGCCCTCCGCATCGGTGAAGCAGCCGTTGATCTGCTGATCGGATAGACCGGCCGCACGACCGATCTCCTCCAGCCTCTGGATGATATGCGCGGCACTGTCGGAGTTCGCCCAGCTCTGTTGCCGGTTATAGAGTAAATCCGAGATGCCGAAATACCGTTCCGGACCGCCGCAGCGTGCCAGAATCGCCGCCCACAGTCCGGGGCGGTTATGGAACACTTCCCGGACACGGTAATGGACCTGCCCGGTGTCAATGTAGTTTTCCTTGATCTTCGGAAAAACATCATGGTGGAAGTTCGCGCAATGCGGACAGGTAAAGGAAGCATATTCGATCATTTCAACCTTCGCATCCGGATTGCCGAGCGCCATTTCGATGTATTCGGGCCTGTCCTGCGCCTCCGTGGAGCCGGTCTGGATTGCCAACAAGGCGGCCGTCATCAGTGAAAGCGGCAGCACACGCAGGGCGGCGGCGAACTGTGTCATTCTCTTTCCTCTTTGGAATGCATGTATCTTGCGTGAATTAGGCTGCCGAATTCCGCCAGGCTGCAGCGGGTTTCGGCATCCTCAATGCCTGATAAGTCAATCGCAGGGGATTCCGCAATCAATTCCTGCAATCGCCGCGCTTCCCCGGGTTTGGGCGGAGTGCTCAGTCTTTTCGCCCGCATGCCCTTCCATGTCTGAGACACCCGGATCCTGTCCACAGCCTTGTATCCGTATGCCGCATTGACCCGCTCGATGATCACCGGCACGCTCATTTTCACCTGTTCGGCGAAGGCACCGGTGGTGAGAAGGGTGAGTGTCACGGTTTCCGTTCTCGGATCGAAACGGACGTCGACAGGCTCGGATGAACGGGCGATTTCCGCGCCGGCAATTTCCTTCCATGCCGTCAATAGCCGGGTAGAGGCGAATCCCCGCTTTTCCGCCGCAGTGCGGAAATTCCGCATGATGAATTCGGAAGCGTGGGCAAATCCCCGCGCCCGGCGTGGTTCATCTTGTCTTTTGGACCGCTTTGGTTTCATCACGGGTTTATCTGATCCTTCCGTTTCCTGATTTTAATGACAAACCATCCTGCCGCCAAGAGAGTTGCGGCACATCTGAACCGCAGGTTACTCGCATGGTATGACCGTCACGGGAGAGATTTGCCCTGGCGGCTGCATCCTGCACGGCGCCGGAAGGGACAGTTGCCGGACCCGTACAGGGTCTGGTTGTCGGAAATTCTCCTGCAGCAGACCAGTGTGGCGACTGTTTCGCGGCATTTTGACCGCCTTGTTCAGCGTTGGCCGACAGTTCTTGATCTCGCGGCAGCGGAAGAGCCGGAGGTTTTGTCCGCCTGGGCGGGGCTTGGATATTATTCACGGGCGCGGAATCTGCTCCAATGCGCCCGTCTGATTGCGCGGGATTTCGATGGAGAGTTTCCCGCCGAGACAAGCAGACTGTTGCCGCTGCCGGGCATCGGCACCTACACGGCGGCGGCAATTGCGGCGATCGCGTTCGACCGGCCGGCGGTTGTCGTCGATGGCAATATCGAGCGCGTGCTTGCCCGGCTGTTCGCAGTGCACACGGTCCTGCCGGACGCAAAGCCCAGGATCCGTGCCCTGGCGGCAGAGTTGACGCCCGACCAAAGGCCGGGGGACTGGTGTCAGGCTTTGATGGATTTGGGGGCGTTGATCTGCATTCCGAAATCTCCCCGCTGCGTCAGCTGCCCGTTGGCTGACGATTGCGCCGCGAAACGGGCCGGCATCGCGGAACTGCTGCCGAGGAGACGTCGGGCGAAGCCGCGTCAGCAACGCCGGGGTGTGCTATATGTCGGCCGGCGTGAGGATGGTGCCTGGCTGTTGGAACGCCGTCCCGGCCAAGGATTGTTTGCCGGTTTACTGGCCTGGCCCGGCACCGGTTGGGACGGAACCGTATCCGGGCCGCCCTCGATTGGAAACTGGCAGGAGGCGGGCAGGGTGCGGCACATTCTGACGCATCTGGAACTGGATTTACGCGTGTA
Organism: Paracoccaceae bacterium; assembly: GCA_026706985.1. Classification (GTDB taxonomy): domain Bacteria; phylum Pseudomonadota; class Alphaproteobacteria; order Rhodobacterales; family Rhodobacteraceae; genus JAPOXR01. The sequence goes on from JAPOXR010000036.1 coordinate 47,629, forward strand.
TTTTGCCGAACTCGCCTTGGATGTCGTTCCCGTCCGCGGCTTTTTTGTCCACGCTGATGAATTCGACATTTCGGCACTGCCGGTGCTGATGCGGAAAGCATTGGCGGTTTCCAGAAACTGGCGGCCCCGACAGGATTCGAACCTGTGACCTACCGCTTAGGAGGCGGTCGCTCTATCCTGCTGAGCTACGGGGCCGGTAACACCATAACCGTGCGTGTGGTGAGCCCGACAGGATTCGAACCTGTGACCCACTGATTAAAAGTCAGTTGCTCTACCAACTGAGCTACGGGCCCACACTTGCCGCTTCAGATCCGGAAGAAAACACGAACCCGGCGCTTAGCTACAGCCGGACAGGAAATTGGTCAAGCCGCCGCTGTTGCTGTAATGCGTAGCCCGGCTCCGGAATCTGGTCAGGCCATGGAATTCGTGAAGATGCACGGATTGGGCAATGATTTTGTCATTGTCGATTCGCGCCGCAGCAACAATGGGGATCTCAGCCGGTTGGCGCGGCCGCTCGGCGACCGCCGCACCGGCATCGGATTTGATCAGCTGGCTGAAATCACCAATTCTGAATCGCATGCGGCAAAACTGCTTTTCTGGAATGCCGATGGCTCGCCTTCCGCCACCTGCGGTAACGCCACCAGATGCGTGGCGCGGCTGCTGTTCGAAGAGACCGGGTTTACGAGTGTGTCGATCGAAACCGCACATGGATCGATGCTCTGTGAGGATGCCGGAAAGGGTCTGACACGGGTCAATATGGGTCAGCCGGAATTTCACTGGCAGCGAATTCCACTTGCCGAACCCATTGACCCGCTTTGTCTGCCGATCGATGGTACCCCCTCGGGACTCGGCATGGGAAATCCGCATTGCGTCTTTCTGGTCGGGGAAGCGGAGTCGGTGGACATACAGATCTGTGGACCGGCGATAGAATGTCATGCGCTGTTTCCCGAACGCACCAATGTCGAATTCGTGTCAAGACGGGATGAACACCGCCTTCGCATGCGCATCTGGGAACGCGGCGCAGGTGTGACCCGTGCTTCCGGCTCCGGGGCCTGCGCTGCCGCGGTGGCGGCCTGTCGTCGTGGACTTACCGGTCGATCGGTCACGGTTGAAACCGATGGCGGAGATCTACGGATCGACTGGAAGGATGACGGTGTCTGGAAAACCGGTCCGACCAGTCTGGTTTGTTCCGGCAGCCTTTCCCCGGAATGGAACGCATCGCCGTGAGCCACGCCATCCGCAGCGATGCGACGCTTGGCTGCCGTCTCAATGCTTATGAATCGGATGCCATGCGTGAGTTGGCGCGCGGCGCGGGTGCCGGAGACGCTGTCATTGTCAATAGCTGCGCGGTGACAGCGGAAGCGGTGCGTAAATCCCGGCACGCAATCCGCCGGATGCGCCGGCTGCATCCGGACGCAACACTCGTAGCCACCGGATGCGCGGTTCAGATTGATCCGGAAAGTTTCAGCGGAATGCCGGAAATCGACATTGTGCTCGGCAATGACCGCAAGCTGGACCCGGAGACCTGGCGGCGGATCGGGCTCGGTGATTCCGGCCGGCAGGTGATGAGCGACATCATGCAGCCGCAATCGGGTAACCACCTGATCACCGGCTCGGCAGTCAGAAGCCGGGCGCAGATCCAGGTGCAGAATGGCTGCGATCACCGATGCACATTCTGCATCATTCCCTTTGGCAGGGGAAATTCGCGTTCGGTGGGCAGTGAGGAAATTATCGAGCAGGTGAGAATTCTTGTCCAAAAAGGGTTTCAGGAAGTCGTGCTCACCGGGGTCGATATCACTTCCTGGGGCGAAGACCTGCCACAGCGGCAATGCCTCGGCGAACTCATCACCGCTATTCTAAGGACGGTTCCCGGATTGCCGCGCCTCAGGGTTTCCTCGGTTGACCCGGTGGAGCTTGATGACATTTTTACCGGCGCAATGGCATCCGAGGAACGGTTGGTGCCGCATCTTCATCTATCGGTTCAGTCGGGGGACAATCTGATCCTGAAGCGGATGAAACGGCGCCATCAGCGTGAGGATGTGATCGAATTGTGCGCCGGGTTACGCAGGATGCGCCCGGAAATCGTGTTCGGCGCTGACATCATCGCCGGTTTTCCCACCGAGAGCGATACCCATTTTGAAAACACCCGCAGATTGATCGATGAATGTGGGCTGACCTGGCTGCATGTTTTCCCGTACAGCCGCCGATACGGAACACCGGCTGCACGCATGCCGCAAATCGATGCGGGTGTGATCCGCGGGCGGGCAGAGGAATTACGCCGCATCGGCGCCGAATGCGTCCGCCGATTTCTTGCCGGCCAGATCGGCAGGCGGACCCGCCTGCTCATGGAAACACCGCGCGTCGGTCGCACAGCGCAGTTTGCGCTCGCCGAACTTTCAGAAGATCAAAGGCGGGGAAGCATCATTGATGCCAGAGTGACGGCAAGCGACGGTGAGCGTCTGCGGGCAGAGCCTATTCACTGAATAATTGTCCGAGCGCATCGCGCAGCCGGTTTTTCTGTATTTTGCCCATGGAATTCCGTGGCAATTCCGATTGGACAAGAACCTGTTTCGGATGCTTGAACCGCGCCAGCCGGCCGGCAAGATTTTCCCGCACAGCTTCCAGAGTGAAGGATTCAGGCTCGTCAGCTGTCAGAACGGCGACGACCGCTTCGCCGAGATCGGGGTGCGGCACGCCGATAACAGCGCATTCCTTCACGCCCGGGATTTCCTCGATCGCCTGCTCAATCTCCTTCGGGTAGATGTTGACGCCGCCCGAGATCACCAAATCCCTGGCGCGGCCTTCGATAACGACAAAATCATCCTCGTCGAGGCAGGCAATGTCACCGGTGATGAAATACCCATCGGCGGTGAATTCCTGAGCCGTCTTCCGCGGGTTGCGCCAGTAGCCGGAGAACAGGCCCGGTCCACGGACCTCAAGCATACCCGCGCCGCCTCCAACTACCGCACCGCTCTCGAGATCACGGATCCGAATCTCGGTATCCGGCAATGGCCGCCCCACAGCACCGGGTTTACGCGGCCCCTCATACGGAATTGAACAGATCATATTGGCTTCCGTCATACCGTAGCGCTCCAGAATCCGATGCCCGGTGCGCCGCGTCCACCGGCGATGCAACTCCGCCGGGAGAGGTGCCGACCCCGAGATGAACAGGCGCATTCCCGCCGCTGCTTCACGGTTGAGTTCCTGATGCCCGAGCAAGCGGCTGAAAAAAGTCGGAATGCCCATCATCGCAGTGGCAGTTGCGAAGGCGTCGATGATCTCGCCAGCGACGAATTTTTGGAAGAATCTAAGTGTGCAGCCCGCCATCAGCGCCACATTGGTGGCAACGAACAGGCCATGCGTATGATACACTGGCAAAGCATGAATGAGGCAGTCATCTCCGCCGAACTGCCAAAGCGTCTTCAGCGACTGGCTGTTGGCGGCGAGCGCCGAATGCGACAACATTGCCCCTTTAGGCCTTCCGGTGGTGCCGGATGTATACAAAATAGCGGCAAGATCCGATGCCGACCGTTCGACTGCCGGTGCCACAGGCGCATTTTCAATGAGATCCCGAAAACAGCCGATGCCTTCCCGATCAAGGCTGAAAACCCGCTCCACACCGGCAGCCTCGGCAATACCGCGGAGAGATTCGATACGCTCCGGATCACAGACCAGCAGAGATGGCCGGGCATCCTTGAGCAGGAATTCCACCTCTTCATCCGTGTAGGCCGGGTTCATTGGAAAAAACACGCCGCCGGCGGCGATGGTACCGAGATACGCGGCCAGCACAGTAACAGACTTCTCCGCCTGCACGGCAACCCGGGCGCCGGGGGTAATGCCATTGGCGATCAATGCCGCCGCCGCCCTGCCGGCATCACGGTAAAACCGGCCATATTCCAGCGGTTGCCGCCCCGGCACAATGGCGAATGGATGCGTCGAATCCACCTCTCTGGCCCGGGTCAGTGAATCAAACAGATGGTTCGCCATGGCGCGACCTTCAATAGGGGGCTTACAAATAAAGGTTTGCAATGTGTGTCATGCTCATGGCCTGACTGTTATCATCAGGCGGTGCTGCTGGAGGTGGTGCCGGTTCGCTTTCCAACATCTTTTCCCAACCCGTCAGACCCCTTCGGGGTCACGCCATGTTCAGTGATCGTGTCAAGCGGTGTTATCTCGCCCGACTGATTGTGCGGCTGTTCATTTCGCCCTCCCTTTGGAGAACAACAATTTCAACCACTCGAACCCGCGTCAACTAATCTTTGTAAGCCCCAATTTAATCAAATAGATAAGCGCCAATTTTTTCCACAAAAAACACGTAACACGTGAGTCTAAGAGCTTGAATCATAAGCTTTTGTTTTTATTATACTATTTGTTTTCAAGGCGTTATACCCCGCGCAATGCGCCGCATCAGGAACCGGCACGCGGCCAACTGCGCCCACGCCGGAGAGCCCGCCGGTGTCCGCTCGAAATCCTTCGCCGGACGCCGACACCGCGACATCCAGGCGAACGCGCGCTCCACGACCCAGCGGCGGTAAAGGACGGTGAAACCCTTTGTTTCCCCGGGTTTGTGGATGATGCTGAGGATCGGTTCGGGGCCGCGGTCCTTCAGCGCGCGCTCCGGCTTCGGCCCCGCGTAACCTCCGTCCGCCCACAGTTCCGCAACCTGCGGCGCCTTCTCCAGCATGGCGGGGATCACCGCCGGAGCGCCGTCCCGGTCCTGCACCGAGGCTTCGTGGACGGCGACCGTGACCGGGAAGCCCCCGGCGTCTGTCGCGATGCGGCGCTTCCTTCCCTTGATCCTCTTGCCCGCGTCATAGCCTGCGGGTCCGCCGCTCCCGGTCGTTTTCACCGTCCGGCTGTCGACCGCGGCCGCCGTCGGCTCCGCCGCGCGTTCCGCCAGATCCCGCGCCATGCCGCGGAGCGCGTCAGGCATATTCCCGAAGACACCGCTGTCGCGCCACGCGTGAAAATGGTGCTGAACCGTGGTGAAAGGAGGATAACACGCCGGGATCATTCGCCATTGGCAGCCCGTCCGCGGCATATACTGAACCGCGTCGAAGACCCGGCGCGGGTCTGTCGCGCGCGGGCGCCCCATACGGCCCCGCTTCGGAACCAGAGGCTCCAAAACCGCCCATTCCGCATCCGTGAGATCGCATTGAGTGTGATTGTCAGGCCGTTTATAAAGCTCGCGGCCGGCCTTTTTCCAAGGCATGGCGCACCTCCATTTTGCAGACGGTTTTGGAAAGCATGCCATGGCTTGGGGCCGGCTGCGACTTTTCGGTCAAGCTCTAACACGTACCCCCTCACCCCCTAGGGATTTCGGGCGGGAGCGAGGCGCTCCGCGCTCGCCCCGCTCGGTCGCCCGCCGAACCCGAAGCCGAGCGCTGCGCCCCGCGGAAATGACCTCGCTACGCTCGGACTATTTCTCTGATCCGGCTCGCTCACGCTCGCCGGCCGACCGCAGTGCCAGCCCCCGGAAAGGCAAGCGACGTCCCAGACCGCAACCACCGCGGTTTCCGTCATGAAAATGAGGATAGGCGGCAGCTCCAGCTTCCCAGACCGCACCGGCGGAGGGACTGCCAGGGCGGCACAGAGGCGCATAAACCGCCCTCAGAGGCCCACACGGCGTCAATAGGGAAAAAGAAAAAAAAAGGTGCCGAACCCACCTGCGCTGTGAGGGCGGTTTATGCGCCTCTGCGGCGGAATTGTCTTCGTTCATGTCCTTGCTGCGCTCGGAAGACCTTTTCACAAGACTCGCTGACTCTCGCCGAAGGCCGCCGCAGGACGGATAAGCCCCCGTTCACGGGATCTCAGAAACCGAAGTCCGGGCTCTGTCATCCGGGGCCGGCTTCTCCACCTGCGGCAGCAGCGATTCCAGCTGCTGCCGCAATTCCGGAAGATCATGCTGAATGGATTCCCAGATCACTTCCGGATCGGCCCTGTCATACTGGTGCGCCAGAACGTTTCGGAAACCCCTGATTTCATCCAGCAGAGGTATCCGCCGTGCCAGATCCGGCGCATGATTTCTCAGCCGGGCCAGCGCCTCAGCCATGACAATAAAGCAGTATTTGACCTCATTCTGGATATGACGGTTGCCGGCGAAGGACGCCATATCCATCTCTTCGGTGCGCCCGCTGATGTCGGCCGCGGCCTCCAGCGCATCCCGGATCCACCGCGCCTCACGCCTCAAAGACCGGCTCCCGGGACTTCTGGATTTCCTCTTTCAGCGATTGCCTGCTGATGGCGGACGGCCGGAGCAGATCGACCGGCCGTCCGAGCGCCTTTTCCAAGGTCAGCATAAAACCCATATACTGTCTGAACAGGCTGAACCCCTCGATGCGCTCGAATTCAACGAGGAAGTCGGCGTCGCTCCGCTCCGGATCAAAATCCGTCCCGCGGGCGGCCGAGCCGAACACGTCCAGACGGGTGACGCCGAAGCGGCCGCAGATCTCGGCGATCTCCGCTTTCCTGTTCCCGATTTCCGGATGCATGTCAGATCTCCTGTACCGCGCCTCGCTCTCTATGCCCCTCGCCCCGCCGCGTCCAGCGGCTGAAGCCAGTCCCCCTCTCTTTTTTTTGAACCCCGGGGCGACCCGGCGCTCTGAGGGCCGTTTTTCGCACTCTCCGGCGATTTCCGGTTTTGCCGGACAGAGAGAGGTGCGGGGCCTCTCCCCCGCGTCAGAACGGATCGTAGGACGGAGAGGGATCGGGGCGGGGAGGAGGCGGCTCAAGTTCGAGGATCCGCTTCTCCGCGGCGGCGAGCTTCCTGGTGAGCTCAGTGTGCGCCGCGGCGGTAAGCCGCAGTTCCAGCTCTTTCCTCGCTGTCCCGAGATCGTTCTCGGCCTTCGTCCTGGCGGTGATGGCGGCATCGAGATCGGCCCTGAGTTGACGCAGCGGCTCCGCGATGCGCACAGCGAAGTCACGCAGAGCGTTCCACAGGGCGACTGGCCAGGGGCGCGCATCTTTCTTCGGCGGGAGCAGCGCGGCGGCGTATTTCGTCCGCCAGACATCGAGGTCAACGCCGCGGCCGTGGCACCAGATTCCCGGCTCCTCGCCCGGCACCGCGATTTCCTCCGTGATCGCCTGGACGGCGAGGGCGCAGCGGTTCATTTCCGCCGCCGCGGCCGCGGCGGCGGTCTGTTCCGCTCCGCTGACGGCAGCCTCGCGCTCCGCGGCGGATTTTTCCCTCTCCAGCAGCGCGTCCTCCCGCCGGCGCAGACCGCCGGTCAGCAGGTTTCCCGGCGACATCCGGCGCCCCTCCAGCGCCGCAATCTCCGCCTCCAGCTTCTCCCGCCGCGCCGTGTAGACCGCGAGCCGCTTAGCCTGCATTTCTCAAACCATGGATTGAAGCTTCCATGGGCGGGGTTTCCGGCGGTT
>JAPOXR010000028.1 GCA_026706985.1 Paracoccaceae bacterium
GCCCTTCAAGCCACTGAAACAAAACAACCTTGCGAATCAAACTGTCGAAGACGGGCTAGACTCAGGGTTTAGGGTTTCGGCGAGTGGCTGGAGGAGACATATGGCACTTATCACACGCAGATAGGTCCTGAGCGGCGAGATCCACAGCAGGGAGATCGCGGTCGACCCGACGCGGGTCGCATCCCGGTGGCGGGGAGGACGGTGATGACTGAGGCGCTGGCCAGGGTGGGCGCGGGACCGCGCCGACAGGAGGTTGAGCGCCGCGCACCACTCGCTTGCCTGTTCGTCCATGGCCTGGGAACTGTGCGCCGGGGAGACCGAGGCACTGCGCGCTGGCACCGCGCTGTGGGTGCTCCCCCACGGCTGTCACGGGGCGTTCACCGGCACCGTTTCCGCGCTCTGGCGGAAGAGGCCCTGCGCCAGATGAAGGGGAGGGGGCCATCCCGGAGATAAAAACCTACCGGATCAGCCCCGCTTCGGCGGGGACCGCTGGCGGAGAGACAGGGATTCGAACCCTGGGTGCCCGTAAAGGCACAACGGTTTTCGAGACCGCCCCGTTCGACCGCTCCGGCACCTCTCCGTTGGCCGGCAGAAATAACAAAGTAATTCAAAACCGCAACTCGACAATTGAGAATCGAGATTTCACAATGCTGTTACATGACCATCACAATGGCAACATATTGCTGGTGTATTTCTCCCGCCGACGCCAGTCGGATATCCGGGTAATGGAGAACAGGATGCGGAATATAATTCACTTCGGTGCGCTCGCCCTGACCATGTTTGCGATCGGCGGCGGAACGGCATCGGCACGGGATCAGATTCGTATCGTCGGATCTTCGACAGTGTTTCCCTACACGCAATCGGTCGCTGAGCAGTTTTCGTGGATAACCGGTGCCCCGTCACCGATCGTCGAGTCGACCGGAACCGGCGGCGGTATGAAGCTCTTCTGCGCCGGCATCGGCGAACAGCATCCTGACCTGACCGGTGCCTCAAGAGCGATGAAAGCCTCAGAATATGCGCTGTGCCAGGCGAACGGCGTGAATGACATTTCCGAGGCGCTGTTCGGATATGACGGTCTCTCCATCGCGATTTCACGGCAAAGTGAATTTGCCTGGGACCTGTCGCTTTCCGATATCTTTTTGGCGCTGGCGGCCAAGGTGCCGGTAGACGGTGAATGGACGGACAACCCGTACGCGCTTTGGTCGGATGTCAGGCCGGGTCTGCCGGATGTGCGGATCCTCGCCTACGGGCCGCCACCGACCAGCGGAACCCGCGATGCCTTTGTTGAACTTGCCATGCATGCCGGCTGCATTCGGCTCGACTGGGTCCGGGAGAGTGGATTCGATCAGGACAAATCCTGGGTCAATGAAAACTGCAGCCGCATGCGCCAGGACGGGCCCTATATTGAAGCCGGAGAGAATGACAATCTGATTGTCCAGCGTCTGCGGGCCGATATGAACGCGGTCGGGATCTTCGGATATTCATTCCTGTTTGAAAATCTGGACACGCTGCAACCGGTGATGGTTCACGGCATTGAACCGGATCCGGAAACAATCGCTGACCAATCCTATCCGATCTCACGACCGCTGTATTTCTATACAAAGAACGCACATCGCGGCGTCATCCCCTACCTGCAGGAATTCATCGAGGAGTATGTTTCCGAGGAGGCATTGGCGGAAGACGGCTACCTCGCCGAACGCGGTCTGGTGGCGCTCCCCGACGCCCCGCGTGCGGAACTGCGCGAGACTGTCATCTCTGCCGGCACCATGCCGGTCCGTTGATGACAATTGCGGCCTTTGTTCTGCTGCTGGCCATGGTGGCCAGCGCCTACGTTCTCAATTTCAGGGCTGCCGCCGCTATCCGGGCAGGCGGGACAAAGCTGCATTCAGTTGCTTTCTACCACGGCTCCTTTGCCGCTCTTACCGTTGCCCTGCCTGTATTCTGCATGCTGATCTTCTGGCTGTTGCTGCAACGGCCGGTGGTGAATTTCATCACCATGAACGGTCTCCCGGCGGAAATCCTGGCCGGATTGGGAACCGGCGAGCGGCAATTACTGCTTGCAGAAATCCAATCCGTTGCTTCGGGCCGCATATTCGGCGAGCCCGGGGCTGAAATTATCTCCGCCGGGGAGCGGATGAACAGCCTCAACCGGACCGCCGGCCTGCTCATGCTGCCGGCGGTCCTGGCAATCTCGGTAATCCTTGCGGCAGTGTCGCGCAGAACCGTCGGGGCAGGTTTCCGCGCCCGCCCGGCAACCGAAAAGATCACGCTTTCGGTCATGCTGTTCTGTGCTTTTGTCGCTGTCTTCACAACCGTCGGCATCATCGCTTCTTTGCTGGTTGAATCGATTCATTTCTTTTCCCTGGTCCCGCTTACAGAGTTCTTGTTCGGGATGAATTGGGAGCCGCAGATTCCGATGCGCGAGGATCAGGTTGCGGCCGAAGGCGCGTTCGGCTGGATTCCGGTGCTGGTGGGGACGCTGCTGATTATGCTGGTCGCACTTGCTGTTGCCGTGCCGGTCGGGCTGCTGTCGGCGATTTACCTGCATGAGTTCGCCGCCGCACGCATCCGTGCCGTTGCCAAACCGGTTCTCGAGATTCTCGCCGGCGTGCCAACGGTCGTATACGGATTTTTCGCCATTCTGGTGATCGCGCCGGCATTGCGCAGTTTCGGCACCGCGCTCGGCCTCGATATCGCGCCCAACACCGCACTCGCCGCCGGTGGCGTCATGGGAATCATGCTCATCCCGTTTATTTCCTCCTTCGCCGATGACGCTCTCGGCGCTGTCCCGCGCCAACTGCGTGACGGCGCACTGGCACTCGGTGCGACCCGGGCCGAAACCATGTTGCAGGTGCTGTTTCCAGCGGCTCTGCCCGGCATAGCCGGCGGTATCCTGCTGGCTGTAAGCCGGGCGATAGGTGAGACCATGATCGTGGTCATGGCGGCGGGTCTGATTGCCAAACTCACCTTCAATCCACTGGACAGCGTGACCACGGTCACTGTCCAGATCATGACATTGCTGATCGGCGACACCTCATTCGACAATCCGAAGACACTCGCCGCCTTCGCGCTCGGGTTGATGCTGTTCCTGGTGACACTCTGCATCAATGTGGCAGCGCTCCGCATTGTCCGGAAATACCGGGAAGTCTATGAATAACAGTTCACATTCACCGGTAATCGGCAGCGCTCCGGCAGCGCTTCGGCTGCGGCAGCGCAAACGGAACCAACTCCTGCTGCAGGGCTTCGGAGCCTCGGCAATTCTGCTCGCCTTTGTGATGCTGCTGATTCTCGTCGGCTCATTGCTGTATTCGGGTTACCGGGCTTTCACGCAGACACATGTCGAAATCAGTGTCCATATTGATCCGGAGATTATCGATGCGGAAAAGCTGCCGCGCGGAAATTTCCGCAGATTACTGCAGAACTCCCTGGTTGCGGAATTCCCCGATGCCGGCTCGGCAAAGGACAAGAAACAGCTGCTTCAGATCCTGAGCGCGAGTGCCCAATTTGAACTGAGGGATCTGATACTCAGTGATCTCTTGGTGATCGGGCAGACGGTTCAACTGAGGGTCCCGGTCAGCGACCCGTATGACCAGTTGAACAAGGGACAGATCGACCGGGAGACACCGGAGCAGCACCGCAGGCTCAATGACCGGCAGATTGACTGGTTCGACCAGTTGCGGAGAGGCGGTGCCGTCAGCGCACCTCTGAATACGGCTTTATTCACCAATCCCGACAGCAGGTTTCCTGAGATCGCCGGGCTCAAAGGTGCACTGATCGGTTCCTTCTGGGCTTTGCTGGTTTGTTTCCTGCTGTCCTTTCCGGTCGGCATCGGGGCGGCAATCTATCTGGAGGAATTCGCCCCGAGAAACCGGTTCAGTGATTTCATCGAGGTCAATATCAACAATCTCGCCGCGGTTCCCTCGGTGGTATTCGGATTGCTGGCACTCGCGGTGTTCATCGGCTGGTTCGGGCTTCCGCGCTCCACACCGCTGGTCGGAGGCATGACCCTGGCACTGATGACCATGCCGACAGTGATCATTGCCACCCGGGCGGCATTGAAAAGCATCCCCGGAAGTATACGCGAGGCGGCGCTTGCCATCGGCGCCTCGAAACAGCAGGTGGTTTTCGGGCATGTCCTGCCACTGGCAATGCCCGGCATTCTGACCGGAACCATTATCGGGCTGGCGCAGGCACTCGGGGAAACCGCGCCATTGCTGTTGATCGGAATGAACGCCTTCATAACCTCCGCACCGGCGGGACCTCTTGACAGTTCAACCGCATTGCCGACACAGATTTTCATCTGGGCCGACAGTCCCGAACGCGGTTTTGTCTCCCGTACCTCCGCGGCAATTCTCGTCCTGCTCGGCTTTCTCATCGCCATGAACAGCCTGGCGATATTTCTGCGCAGTCGATTTGAACGAAAGTGGTAGACGCGGTTCCCCGCATAGGAATTACAGTGTACAGGCTCAGCATCGGAGACGTTTTTTTGCCGGCAACCACCTCAGCGCCAAACCAGCCTGACTGATAGGGCCACCGGAACGCATGCTTGTACTTTCCTGGAATGTAAATTGCCGCAATCCCGGCGACCAAATAGCGAGAATTCAATCCGAAAATCCGGATATCGTCACCTTGCAGGAAGTCACGCTCAGAAGGACCGATGCATGGCTCCGGCACCTTGAGGAGATTGGCCTTCCGCATACCTGCACAAGCAGCCATCACGGCCAGGACAAGAAGCACCAATGTGTCATCGCCAGCCGTTTCCCGGTCGCCGCCGCAGATACCGCCTGGCGCGATTGCGCGCCATACCCCGAAGCGCTGGGACGGGCCATCATTTCCCTCCCTGACAATGAGAGACTCGATTTGTTCACCGCACACGTGCCTGATGGTGCTTCACATGGTTGGAAGAAAATCGACACGTTCCATGTTCTGGCAGCGCAGCTTCGCCAAGCCGGTGACACCGCCCGCATTCTCACAGGTGATTTCAATGAGCCGAAGCGGTTCCGGCAATCCGGCCAAGTGGTGCCCTGGGGCGAGGAGCCGTTCCAGCAATGTGGACGATCCGGAAAGCTGAGGACGACTGGCATTGGCCCCCATCGCGACGCTGGCCCACGCCCCATTACCGAGTGGACGAATGGTGTCCTCTCCGTACTCGGTGGCCCGGCACATCACGGGCTTCGGAACGCCTATGCTGACCTCCACAATCTCACGCCCGGCCCAATCTCCCTGTATGTCAGAGGCGTTCCCCGGTGCTACGACCACATTTTCGTTTCTAGACATTTCACCGTTCTCGAATGCGGTTATCGCGAAGAATGGATTGCCGAGCGCCTGAGTGATCACGCGCCGGTCATCACGAAACTTTCTGTCCGCAACACTTCATGAAGCCGGATTGACAGCCGTTACAGCAAGTCTGCCGGCTTCCCGAAACTGGTGCGTGTGAACAGGACAGCCGCGCAAATTGCGCTCACTTTGAAATGCATAGGACAAACGGAATTCACTGCCGTCCCCGCTAGTCAACCGCAGGACCGCGCCGCAGGCGAATCAACGCAACCGAAAATCGGCCCGCAATGCCGGAACCAGCCGGCACAGCCGATTTGATCGGCGATCGGAAGTAAAGACAATACGTCATTGACGTATAGGCCACTGGTATATAACCAGGAATCACATGAAACGATTGCAGACTGCCGCTGGAATTTCCTGAATTCCAGCGGCAGGCGAAATCAAGGATGACCGATGACGAACCCGACAGCGCCATTTTGTCATCGCTTTCAACCCGGAAAGAGGGACGAGCCTTGGCGGCGGTTTGCGGAAAATCCGCATTGCGCGTGCGGGTGGCGGAAAGAGAGGTGGATTCCGGGTGTTTTATATTTGGGGGGACAAATTTGCCGATCTTTAGTGACCGTCTTTGCCAAGAATGAGAGGGCAGACCTCACAAAGACGGAGCAGTCAGCAGCTGTTGAGCTAAGCAGGAAAATCATCGCTAAATGTAAAGGGGAGAAATTGTGAGTGCGCACAAAAGTATCATGGCCGGTCTGGAAGAGACTTTCGAGTATGTATCCGGAACAACAGACGGCACCATGATTCATGAAATCGAGATCCCGGAATTCGATGTTGCTAAAATCCGTCAGAATACCGGTCTTTCGCAAAGTGAGTTCGCCAAGAGCATCGGCGTCGCCAAAGGAACGCTGGTGAACTGGGAACATGGCCGTCGACACCCGACAGGTCCAGCCCAGGTGCTTCTGGCTTTAATCTCGAAGAACCCTGCTGTGGTTCAGGAAGTTCTTGGTTAAATTCGATATAGCCTGTGAATTTTAATTGGAATTGACTTCGTCGAGCAACACCCGCACTCCGCACTGCGGACCCTCGCGGGCAGGCCAGCCCGCCCCGGTGTGGATGACCGGCTGTACGGGGTTGGCTGGAGCGGTGTGACGGAAAGGGACCGGCAGTTGAATCTGGATTATGACCTCAGCCGGCAGAGCCCGGAGATATGGAAATCCCCGTATCCTCTTGCCGCTCGGGACCCGGAGCTGGACAACTCGAGGGGCGGGATCACAGGCAGCGTTGAATGGCGGGCCGGATCGTATCCCGGTACAAGACGGGACCTGCCGTCCGGTATGGTTACGGATGAGTCCGTCGGTCACCTGGTCCATCAGGGAGCGTCGCGGGAGGATGATTGAGGCAGGGTCTCCGGCCTGGTTCCGGAGCTTTCCGGTGGAGCGGGGAGAGCCCGCTCCGGAGCCGGAGATCAGAACACCGCCGCCACGGGGCCCGTCCGGAGGACCGTCACCTGGAGGCCGGTGACATGGCGTTATGTGCGGCGGGTGGAGTGTCGAAGCTGTCGCGGATTTAGGATCAGTGCACACCCTTGACAATTCCGCTCACAGCGGCAATAGACTGCCGGTTTGGCTGATTTGCCGGGTATCGGGCAGCGCGGCCTGATGATTCACGGAATGGAATTGAGATGATGGCCAAAGAGAGCACAGCGAAAACCGATTCCAAAAAGACAGCTCTCCCTGAAGAGGATGCGGCAGCTGTCGCCGGCACCGCCGGAGCCTGGGCGGTCATGCGATATGAGGGCAAGCAATATGTGGCCAGGGAAGGAAACATCGTTGATCTTCCCTCGCCGCGGAACTTCGAGTCTGATGCCATTGAAGTCGGTGATATTTTGATGGCGGGTGGCAAAAAGACCATTTTCGGAACACCGTTAATTGCCGGCGCGACGGTGCGCCTGCGCCCGGTCTCTCCGGTCACATCAGAACGCGGAATCAATTTCAAACGCCGGCGCAGAAAAAACACTTCGAAACGCACCAAGGGATTTCGCATCAACAGCATCAGGTGCGAAGTGGAAGCGATCCATATCCCTGGCAAAGGCAGAAAAAAGGCGGCGGCAACCGCCTGAATGGCAGCTGGAGGCAACTGAATGGCTCACAAAAAGGCAGGCGGCTCGTCACGTAACGGCCGCGATTCAGCCGGGCGCCGGTTGGGGTTGAAGAAATCCGGCGGTCAGCTGGTTCAGCCCGGAAACATCATCGTCCGTCAGCGCGGCAACCGGTTCTGGCCGGGTGAGGGAACGGGCATCGGAAAAGATCACACGATTTTTGCCGTGACCGAAGGCCGGGTGGCATTTTCGAAAGGATTTAAGCGGCGGAATTTTGTTTCTGTCCAGCCACTGCTTGAAGCGGCGGAATAATCCGAATCCACCCCGACCACTTTCGCGGCGGCAAGCTGCGAAACCTCAATGCGTTTTCTTGATCTCGCCAAGGTTCAAATCCGTTCCGGCAGCGGCGGATCCGGCGCCGCCAGTTTCCGACGGGAAAAATTCGTCGAATTCGGCGGTCCCGACGGCGGTGACGGCGGCGATGGCGGCAGCGTTTACGCCGTGGCGGTGTCCGATCTGAACACGCTGATCGATTATCGCTACCAGCGCCATGTCCGGGCCGGAAACGGTCAACCCGGCAAAGGCCGCCAGCGGACGGGTGGCAAGGGCAGGGATATTGAAATGCAGGTGCCGGTCGGAACCGAAATTCTGGATGAGAGCCGCACCACCGTCATCGCCGAGCTTCTGCACGAGGGTCAAAGGGAATTATTGGCGCAGGGGGGCAGAGGCGGTTTCGGGAATCTGCGCTTCCGCTCTTCGACCAACCGGGCACCGCGCACCGCCAATCCCGGACAGGCGGGTATCGAACGCACAATCTGGCTGCGTTTGAAGATGTATGCGGATATCGGCTTGCTCGGCCTGCCGAATGCCGGCAAATCCACCCTGATCGCGGCTATAACCAATGCCCGGCCGAAGGTTGCCGACTATCCTTTCACGACGCTTCACCCGGTTCTGGGGATGCTGACCATTGACAGCGAGGAATTCGTTCTGGCCGATATTCCGGGCCTGGTTGAAGGTGCTCATGAGGGGCGGGGAATCGGGGATAGATTCCTCGGCCATATCGAACGCTGCCAGATGCTGCTGCATCTTGTCGATGCGGCTTCAGATGACATCATCCGTGATTATCAGGTCGTAGTCGAGGAAATTCAGAATTACGGCCACGGGTTGCAGAGCAAACCGCGCCTCGTCCTTTTGAGCAAAGCGGATATCGTGGATGAACGCGTCCTGGAGGAAAAAAAGGCTGCGCTGGAACTGTATAGCGGGCACAAGGCGTATGTGATTTCAGCCATCAGCGGCCAGGGCGTGAAACCCTGCATGCGCGCGGCCGCGGAGCGGGTCAGGAATTCCCGCGTGAGCCAGACACGGTCGGAAGCATGGACGCCATAGAATATATCAGCAAGTCTCGGCGGATCGTGGTCAAGATCGGATCGGCATTACTGGTCGATCAGGAGAGTGGCACCGTCAGAGGCGATTGGCTGCAGGGACTTGCTTCCGATATCGGTTATCTGCGGCAGCAGAACAGTGACCCGCTGATTGTCTCCTCAGGTTCGATCGCACTCGGCCGCAGCGTGCTGAAATTGACCCCGGGTCAGCTGTCGCTGGAGCAAAGCCAGGCCGCTGCCGCGGTGGGACAGATTCGGCTGGCGGGCGCATATGATGATGCGCTGGCACCTCTTGGTCTGGTCTCCGCCCAGATCCTGCTGACACTTGACGACAGCCGCAACCGGCGGCGTTACCTGAATTCGCGTGCCACACTGCTGAATCTGCTGGCCCAGGGCGTGATTCCGGTGGTGAATGAAAATGACACGGTGGCAACCGATGAAATCCGGTTCGGCGATAATGACAGGCTTGCGGCTCAGGTGGCCGCGATGACGAATGCCGACTGCCTGGTGCTGTTGTCGGATATTGACGGTCTCTATGACCGCGACCCGAAACGCCATCCGGAAGCTCGGCATATACCCGTCATTCGGCAGGTCGAGCCGGAAATAGAAGCCATGGCACAGGATGCCGGATCCGAATTCGCAAAAGGCGGGATGCGGACAAAAATTCAAGCGGCGAGAACTGCCTCGAGTGCCGGATGCGCGACACTGATCGCCGATGGCAAGCGCAGGCGCCCGATAACAGCGCTCCTCGGCGGCGCATCCAACACTGTTTTTCTGCCGCAGGGTGACCCGCAATCGGCGCGCAAACACTGGATCGGATCGATGAAACCACAGGGAAGGATCCGGGTCGATCACGGTGCGCTTAAAGCACTCGGAAATGGACGGTCATTACTGCCGGCGGGTGTGGCTGCGATCGAAGGGGATTTCGGCAGGGGTGAACCGGTGGAAATTGCCGGACCTGATGCGATTGTGGTCGCGATCGGCCTGGTCCGCTATACAGGCGCGGAAGCAAGGTTGATCTGCGGCAAAAAATCATCTGAAGTGGCGGAGATCTTGGGATATCCGGCACGAACGGCGCTCGTGCACCGTGACGATATGGCCAGGCTGAAGTTCGCAACTGAGAGCTGACATGGATGAACAGGTGAAAGAAGTGATGCGCGGTATCGGACGCCGGGCGGTGGATGCGGCTGCGACGCTCGCGCAGGCCGGGAGTGAACGCAAACAGGCGGCACTGACGGCGGCTTCTGAATCAATCGCTGCGCGGGCGGATGAGATCTTTGCAGCCAATGGCAAGGATTTGGCGGCGGGACGGGAAAAAGGCCTGTCGGCGGCGCTGCTCGATCGGCTGCAGCTGACGCCGGAACGCCTCACCGGCATCCGCGATTCGCTGAAAGCAATCGCCGGGATGGCGGACCCGGTCGGCGATGTGATTGCCGAGTGGACCCGCCCGAACGGGCTGCGGATAAAGCGCGTCCGGACGCCATTGGGCGTTGTTGGAATCATCTATGAATCACGCCCGAATGTCACGATTGACGCCGGCGCTCTTTGTCTCAAATCCGGCAATGCGGCAATTCTGCGTGGCGGCTCGGACAGCTGGCATTCCTCGTCCGTCCTGCATGGATGCCTGTTGGACGGGTTGCAGTCGGCGGAATTGCCGGCGGCATCGATTCAGCGTGTGCCGACCAATGACCGTGCAGCGGTCGGAGAAATGCTGCGAATGACCGAGTTCATCGATGTTCTGGTGCCGAGGGGTGGGAAGGGATTGGTTGCCCGCATACAGGCGGAAGCCCGTGTCCCGGTTTTTGCCCATTTGGAGGGAATCTGTCATGTCTATGTCGATACGGCGGCGGATGTCGAAAAAGCCCGCCGCGTTATACTGAATGCCAAGACCCGCCGAACCGGTATCTGCGGTGCAGCCGAATGCCTGTTAATCGATCAAAGCTTCTATGCCAGGCACGGGGCACCGTTCCTGCAGGATTTGATGCAGGCCGGTGTCGAGGTACGCGCCGCCGGTGAATTATCCGCCATTGAAGGCACGAAACCGGCATCGGACGCGGATTTCGGTAAGGAATTTCTCGACATGATCATCGCCGTGCGCCTGGTGGACGGAGTCGACGGCGCCATAGCCCATATCCGGCGCTACGGTTCGCAGCACACGGATGCGATCATGACTGAATCCGACGCTGCCGCGGATCGTTTTTTCCGCAGCCTGAACTCGTCCATTCTGATGCGGAACACTTCCACCCAATTCGCCGATGGCGGGGAATTCGGTATGGGTGCCGAAATCGGCATCGCCACCGGGAAAATCCATGCCCGCGGCCCGGTCGGTGCGGCGCAGTTGACAAGCTTCAAATATCTCGTCGAGGCAGACGGGGCGGTGCGCCCGTAACGGCATTACCAACTGCGGCGGCGGCCACAATCTATATGCACGAAATTTAAACCCCGGTAGCCACCGACTCCACCGGCTCCACAGGCGCGGGCGGCGGCCGCGATTTTGGCCACCGAGCGGCCACGCAACCTGATATCGGCGGCCATTCCACGCACATGCAGCGAATTCGAGGCCACCTGTTCGGACCGGCCGGCGAGGACATCATTGGTTGCCCGGGTACGGAATCCGGAAACCAGTTCAAACGGTTCGGAACTCTCCAGCAACAAATGAGTAGCAGCCAGATTGTCGAGATTGGCGGTATGCATCGGCATCATTTCATCGGCGCGCCAGTCGCGCATGAAATAATTCACCGCCGCCAGAGCCTCCTCTATATACTCGCCCTCTATCCAGTAAACCATGTCCAGAATTTCACCGGTGCGCTGATTGGTCATTCGCAAGCGGCGGATTCCAGCCATTGAATCGCCCGCATACAACGCCGGGGCAGGCAGCAGCGACGCCGCACAGATGCCGAAGATAATCCGGCGACGCGACAACGCGCACTCACCAGTCCCGGTTCCCGATGCCCTCGATCGCTGACTCAATGTCTGTTTCGCCAATTCCGTTTACCACTTCCGGCCATGTGCTGTTCCACAGCCATCCGAAATTCTCACAGGATTATTGCGAACTGCTCCCTCTGGCGCGGCAGAATATCACTATGCCGACCGTATTACAACAACTACCGGAATTCTGACCGGCCAAGGCACTGGATTCATTGACAAGCTTACAGTTGAACCGCATGATTTTTCATTCCATTCGGCAACAGATTCCAGGTTCAACGGGGTTCGGGAATGTCGAAAATTAGAAGTGTCTTCATTGCCACCGTGACAATTCCGTTTCTGGCGATGGCGGCCGCCGCCTTTGATTTTGAGATCAAGTCACAAAATCTGCGCCTAATCAGTGCATTATCCGAAAATCCTGATCTGTTGGCATTTTATGAGAAGCGGAATTTTGAGCCGGTCTGGACCGGCGGAGATGCCGATAGCCTGACCCGTGTCCAGGCGCTGCTGGCCATGCTTAGAATCGCACCCGGTCACGGGCTCCCCTATGGGGAAGCGGATATCCAGCATCTAAATGCACTGTTTGGGCAAATTTCCGGCCCGGGCGGCCGCGAAATCGCGGAAGCGGAAATGGCGAAATTTTTTGTCCGTTTCGCAACCGCGATGCATTCCGGTGCCGTGGAACCCGCATCGGTGACAAAACATATCTCGAGAAACCGGCAACCGCTTGCGGTAGCCGAATTGTTCGCAGGAATAAACGGCCTCAATCCGGCCGGTTTTCTCACCTCACTGGCACCCGACACTCTGCAGTATCAACAGTTGCGCAAGACTCTGAAACGTCTTGATTTCACCATCGCGCATGGTGGTTGGGGAAGGCTGGTCAGAGCACAGAGTCTGTCTCCCGGCGAGCAGGGGGAGGCAGTCGTTCAGCTGCGCAACCGCCTGATCCGAATGGGCTATCTGTCAATGAGTTCCGCCATCGGCTATTCCGGCGGATTGGTCTTCGCGGTTAAGCGGTTTCAAAAGGACCACGGCCTCGAACCGGATGGCATTGCCGACGCGAAAACGCTGGCGGCGATCAATGTTGAACCGGTTGAGCGCAGAAAACAGATTATTGCCGCCCTGGAACGCGAACGGTGGTTGAACCGGCCGCGCGGCGAGCAGCATATCCGCGTCAATATCGCGGATTTTCAGGCCGATGTCATTCACGGCGGCCGCTCGGTATTCAACACCAGGGTCGTTGTCGGACAAAGCGCCGGATCGCTGCAGACGCCGGAATTCTCCGATGAAATGACCTATGTTGTGATCAATCCATCCTGGAACGTGCCCCGCTCAATCGCCACAGGGGAGCTTCTGCCGAAACTTCAGGCCGATGCGACGGCATCACCGGAGCTTCTTTTCATTCATCCGGAAACCGGTATCGTTGACCGGAATTCGGTGGATCTTGCAAAATATAATTCAAGGGATTTTCCCTTTCAGCTGAAGCAGCCTCCCGGTCCCAACAATGCGCTCGGCCAGGTTAAGTTCATGTTTCCGAACCGATTCAACGTCTATATGCACGACACCCCGTTGCGGGGCCTGTTTCAGCGTGAGACGCGGAGTTTCAGCCATGGTTGCATCCGCGTCCACAGGGCGCAGGATTTTGCGCATTTCCTGTTAGCGCAGCGCTTCGAAAAACCGGGTGACATCTGGAAAAATACGCTTGCCTCGGGCGACGAGAAGATCATCAATCTGGCGGAGCCTCTGCCGGTGCATATCATCTACCGAACGGCATTTATCGGCGATAGCGGCCGGGTGAATTACCGCAACGATATCTATGGCCGTGACGCGTTGGTTTACAGCGCGCTTGCCCGGATGAGTGTGCCGTCAAGCTGATCCTGTTCGCTAACCGGTGAATTTGCTGGTAAGAGCCGCCGGTCAGACGCGGCATGCCGAAGCAGCGAATTTGCCATGACCTATACCGTTGAAGAGATTTCAAGGATTCTGGGAGCGGAGGCTTCCGGAAACCTGAAGATATTGGTGGACGGTCTGGCTGAGCCGGCCACTGCCGGGGAGACCGATCTTGCGATCGCCTTGTCGCCGAAATATTCTTCCGATCTCAGACTCGGCTTCGCACAGGCCGCACTGGTCTGGAAGGAAGCGGACTGGCAGTCTTTCGGTCTGAAGGCGGCAATACAGGTTGAAGAGTCGAGATATGCGCTGGCGCGGGTGAGTGCGCTGTTCCCGACGCCACCACTCAGCGCCGACGGCATCCACCCGATGGCCAGCATCGCGCCGGGAGCGGAGATCGGCGAGGCGGTGGCAATCGGACCGCAGACAGTCATCGGCAACGGGGCCCGCATAGGTCGGAATGCGATGATCGGGCCGAACTGCACCATTGGACCCGGCGTCGTGATCGGCGAGTCGGCCTTGATTTATCCCGGAACCCGTATCGGGCATGGGGTGGTCATCGGTGACCGCCTGATCGCTCACGGAAACTGCGTCATCGGCAGTGACGGATTTTCCTTCGCGACGGAAAAACCGGGCGCGGTTGAGCAGGTCCGGGCGACACTGCCCGGCAGAATCACGGTTTCGAACGGCAGGCAGACGCGTATTCATTCGCATGGCACCGTCCGCATCGGCGATGATGTCGAAATCGGCGCCTGCACAGCGATTGACCGGGGCACAGTGGCGGCAACGGTGATCGGCGATGGCACAAAGATAGATAATCAGGTGCACATCGCACATAATGTGCAGATCGGCCGGCATTGCCTGATCTGCGGACAGGTCGGTATCGCCGGTTCCGCAATCATCGGTGACCGGGTGGTTCTGGCCGGCATGTCGGGGGTCTCAGACCACGTCCACATCGGCGATGATGTCGTCGCTGCCGGTGCCTCGAAAATCTATACCCGCGTGCGTTCAGGCACCGCGGTGATGGGGTCGCCGGCGATCGAAATGGACCGGAACATTGAACTTTACCGGCATCTGAGGCGGCTTCCCCGACTCGCCGACAGGCTCCGTGCGGTGGAAAATCATGTTTCAAAGCTTGGAAAAACAGACTAGGTTTTCCGCCGGGGCCGGAGTTCATCCATGAATGATGCCATTGCCAGTAAAGTCTTGAGGATTGTCGCCGAACAGGCCGGTGTTGAGACGGCTGCCGTCAATTCCTCAACATCACTGGAAGAACTCGGAATTGACTCGCTCGGCATCGTTGAGTCGATCTTTTGCATTGAGGAGGAGTTCAATATCCAGCTCCCATTCAATGCCAACGACCCCAATTCGACCGAATTGGATTTCTCCACCCTCGGCACGATTATCGGGGCTGTCGAAGGTCTTGTGAAACAGCAGAACAGTAAGTCTTAGATGCGGCGGGTTGTGATAACCGGCCAGGGGACAGTCAATCCACTTGGCCATTCCGTTTCCGAGACCTTCGCGGCATTTCAAAACGGCGTCTGTGCAATCGGCGAGTTGGAGTTCCGCGATGTCGAACGGCTCGGGATCCGAATCGGCGGCCAGGTGAAAGGATTCCGGGCCGAGGATTGTTTCGACCGCCAGAAGATATCCCTGTATGACCGATTCACCCAGTTCGCGCTCGTTGCCGCGCAGGAAGCCATTGATCAGTCGGGGCTGGAATTCAATGACAGCCTCACAGACCGGGCCGGGGTGGCGCTCGGGACCGCCGGCGGCGGCCTCAATACCTGGGATGACAGCTACCGTGAGGTGTACCAGGAACAAAAGTCACGTGTGCATCCATTTGTTGTGCCGCGATTGATGAACAACGCCGCCGCAAGCCACGTCTCCATGCAGCATAATCTCAGGGGTCCCGGATATTCGGTATCCACCGCCTGTTCCTCGTCCAACCATGCCATCGGCATGGCGTTTCAGATGATCCGTACCGGCTTGGCTGATGTCATGCTTACCGGTGGTTCGGAAAGCATGCTCTGTTTCGGCGGCATCAAGGCCTGGGAAGGGCTGCGGGTGATGTCACAGGATTGCTGCCGGCCGTTTTCCGCCGATCGGAATGGCATGGTGCAGGGCGAAGGAGCGGCGATATTTGTTTTGGAAGAGTATGAATTCGCCCGCAAACGGGGCGCTGCCATCATTGCCGAGATCGCCGGATTCGCAATGACTTCGGACGCCGCCGATATCGTGATGCCTTCGGTTTCGGGCGCGGCGCGTGCGATCGGCGGTGCCCTTGCGGATTCCGGCCTGTCGGCGGGTGATATCGGCTATATCAATGCGCATGGAACCGGCACGGCGGCCAATGACCGGACCGAATGCGCCGCCGTTAGGCAGGTATTCGGCCAGGATGCGGAGCGGCTGCTGCTGTCATCAACCAAATCAATGCACGGGCATTTGATCGGCGGCACCGGCGCGGTGGAACTGCTCGCCTGCACCATGGCCCTGAATGAAAGTGTCGTGCCGCCAACGATAAATTACCGGAAACCGGACCCGGAATGCGATCTGGATGTGGTTCCGAATGAAGCCCGCAGAGTCAGGATTGATGCCGCACTTTCCAACGCTTTCGCATTCGGCGGCCTCAACGCCGTGCTGGCGATCAGGAAACTGTAGCCGCTTCTCCTACAGAGATCCGTATGCGTCGGTAAATCCGTGCAGCGATGCCGTAGCCTGAACTTCATCACTGCCGTCAATGCCGACATACATCGTCAGTTTGACCTCTGCCCCCCGCTTCATCCGGGTAACCAGATTTTCCGGCAGTCCAATGCGAGCGATGCAGCCATCGGCAATGCACATCCTGAATTCGTAACGGCGCGGCAACGCGTCATCAATCTGCAGCTCCAGCCCGTAAGTCAGCGTGACCCCGAGCGGCACGACAATCGTCGCCCCGGCTTCAAATTCAGACTGGTTTTCAACTTTGTAGATGGTGAAAATTCCAATGTCGCCGCCTGACTCATTCGGCACACGCTGTTGAATTGTACATTCCTTGTCACCGTCATCATTTGCCGTGCATATCCGGGACCAATCCTCGAATTCGGTGATTTCGGGTTGAACGACAACCGTACCGGCGGACAGATTACTCGCTGACCCCTGCTGGTTGCTCTGCGCCGCCGCAAAAGGCGCCAGTGCGAGATACGCCACCGCCACCAGGCTGAGCGTGGGAATTCTGCGGATTTTCATGGCCATGAAACCTGTTCTCTTCCAGTTCCGGCGACCCGTTTAGCAGCAATGTGATGGAACGAAAAGCGTACCATCACAGCCGCGTCAACTGAATCCTGGTGATCCGCCGCGCCTTCCGCTCCAACACTTTGAACCTGAATCCATGATAGTTGAACTCCCGGCCGACTTCCGGGATCACCCTTGCCTCGTAGATCAGCAGGCCGGCCACCGTGGTGGCGTTCTCCTCCGGCAATTGCCAGTCCAACTCGCGGTTCAGATCCCGGATCGGCAGCGCGCCATTCACAATGAAGCTTCCATCAATGCGCTGCAACGGCCTGCCGTCTGGATGCTCGTCATGTTCATCCGTGATCTCGCCGACGATTTCCTCCAGCACATCCTCCAGCGTGATCAGCCCCTGCAGCGCACCATATTCGTCCACAACCAGGGCAAAATGCGATCTGCGTTTGAGAAACTGGCGCAGTTGATCATCCAGGGTCGTTGTTTCCGGAACAAAATACGGCTCCTTCATGGCACCCGACTCTTCCGCCAGCTCCAGTAACTCCGGTTCCGGATCCGGGCTTTCAAGGATAGCAGGGATCCGGGTGAGCAAATCCTTTGCATGAATCACGCCAACGATCTCCTCGCTTCCGGGCTGGTGCACCGGCAGCCTCGTGTGCGGAGATCGGGCACAGAGGCTGATTGCCGATTTCAGCGTCGAATCAGCGCTGATCATCTCGATTTCAGACCGGTGCCGCATGACTTCACGCACTGTGAGATTGCCGAGATCCAGAGCGCCGAGCACGCGGTTCCGATACTCCGTCTGTATCGCCCCGGCCGAGTGCACGAGGGCAATCGTGCCGGCGATTTCCTCCTGCGCATCCTTCACCGGGCTGACTTCGGATGGCTGCACACCGAATACACGCAAAAGCATCACCGCCAGGAAGCGTAGAATGGCAACGATCGGGTGAAACAGGAACACCACCACCGCTATCACCGGTGAGATTCTTCTGGAAGCTGTCTCCGGCCTGGTGATTGAATAGGTTTTGGGAAGGAGTTCGGCGAAGAACAAAATCAGCAGTGTCATTGCGAGCGTCGCCAGTGCGACCCCGGAATCGCCGAATAACTGCGTGAAGAGACTTGTTGCCAGCGCCGTTGCCAGAATGTTGACAAGATTATTGCCGAGCAGGACCGCACCGATCAGTTTTTCCAGATTCCCGGTGATCCGCAGTGCCCGTGCGGCGGCACGGTTGCCCCGGTCCGCCTGAGCCCGTAACTTCCCACGGGAAGCGGATGTGAATGCGGTTTCAGAACCCGAAAACACTGCTGACAGGCAAATCAGGAGCGTGATTGCGCCAACAAGCAACCAGAATTCCGTGTCATAATTGAATTCGGCATTCAGGGTGATGCCGTTTAAGTCAGTCATAATCGGTCCATTTTTGATTTAGAACGCTTGCCGGTAGGCATTTAATTCCCATCCGCCAGTGGATGGTGTGTCAGCACAATTTCCTGCAGACGCCGATCCGCGACATGGGTGTAGATCTCGGTGGTCGCCGTATCATTAAAAAAAAAAAGCACCTGGATTGATCGCAGATCGGCACCATTTTCCAGCAGATGCGTCGCCAATGCATGCCGGATCACATGCGGCGTCACCCGATCCGGATCAATGCAGGCGGCTGCAGCGATCGCTTTCACGATGCCGTAAATATGGTTGCGGGTGAGATGACCCGACTTGCCCCTCGAGGGAAAGAGATACCGCGACCCGCCGGATTTCGCCACTTCCTGCCCGCGCACAGTCAGCCAGGAAGAGAGCGCCTTCCTTGCCGTCGGCGACAGCGGCACAAACCTCTCCTTGCCGCCCTTGCCACGGATAATCAACATCTCCGGGTTGCCGCGCGCCGCCGCTACCGGAAGCGCCGCCAATTCCGACACCCGTGCCCCGGTAGCATAAAATAATTCCATCAGGCACCTGTTGCGTGCGAATTCGCTTTCAGTGCGTCCGAAAGAGCCCGACGCGTCAAGCATCCGTTCGATTTCACCGATGCTGAGAATCTGTGGCAGCCGGCGTTTGATTTTTGGGTTCGGTACACTGCGTGTTGGGATATCCCGGCGCCAGCCTTCCTCACATGCGAAGGCAAAGAAACGCCGGATAGCCGACAGGTGCCGGCCGCGCGTGGCGGCTGCCAAACCTTGTTCGGAAAGCGACTGCAAATATTGCTCCAGATCATGTCGCTCCGCCGTGCACAAATCCTTGCCTGCGGTCGCCAGAAATTCGGCGAAGCGGCGCAGATCCCGGGAATAGGCGAGTATCGTGTTGGCCGAGGCCGAGCGTTCCGCCTCGGCGGCTTCCAGAAACGCCTCAATCCATTGTTCCGCGCTCACGGCACATCCTCAAAATCGGGTGGAATGGCAGCTATTGCTCAATCATTCTGAATTGACTGGAACATCAATGACCAGCGGCTCGTCCGGCGGGCTCAGATCCGCCAGAAAGGCATAGCCGACGAGCGCCGCCAATATGATGACCACCAGTATGAATAGCCGGCGTAACCAGCGCCACATTTTCTGCCTCCAATTCCGCTCAGCTCAAGTATAATTGCTTTCCACCAGGATTCCAGTGCAGGCGATTCAAGGCGCCACAATTCGATTGCACAGCAGCGGAGGGTAGGGTAGCGCTCGCTCCCTGCCGGCAGACAGCGAATGGAGAAATGGAACCACAGCCGCCTGTGCTGAAGAGATCCGTCGTATTCGTGGGTATGATGGGATGTGGGAAGACCAGTGTGGGGCGCGCCATTGGCAAACGATTCCGGGTTCCGTTCATAGACACCGATCGCTGGATCGAGCAGACGGAATCGATGTCGATTGTCCAGATCTTCGATCGTTTCGGTGAAGATTATTTCCGCGTCAGGGAACGCCACGCCATAGAAACCGCTATCGATGGTCCGGCAAAATCGATTGCAATCGGCGGCGGCGCCTATATCGATCCGGAAAATCGGAATTTCATTGACCGCAGCGCCGTTTCCGTCTGGATTCAAGCCGATATCGAAGTGCTTTGGCAAAGGGTCCGGCAAAAAGCCAGCCGTCCACTTCTGCAGACCGCGGATCCATATGCGACCCTCCAGCGGATGGCTGCCGAGAGGACACCGGCTTACCGAAATGCACGGGTACATGTTGAAAGCGTCAACCGCCTTCCTGTGCTCGGCACTGTCGAACGTGTCGTGACTGCCTTGCTGGAGGCACCGCCGGATATCGGGTTATTCGAAACCGGAGATTGATATGGAAGAGACGGTAATCCGGGTCGAACCCGGCGGCGGTTCTTATGATATCCGCATTGGCTTCGGTCTGCTTGCAAGGGTTGGTGAACAGATAAAGCCCCTGCTGACGCGTCCACGCGCGGCCGTGATCACGGATACGACAGTCGCCCGACTGCATCTGAGCAGCTTGGAGGCAACGCTCGCAAAGGCCGGCATAGATACTCCCGTTTTCACCGTGCCCGCGGGCGAAGCGTCCAAATCCTGGGGCGAACTCCGCAACATCACCGGCTGGATGCTTGATCAGCGACTGGAACGCAGCGATGTCGTTCTCGCATTCGGTGGCGGAGTTGTCGGAGACCTGGTGGGATTTGCCGCCGCCATCCTGCGCCGGGGCGTAAGATATGTGCAGATTCCGACTACTCTGCTGGCGCAGGTGGACAGCGCCATCGGCGGCAAAACCGGCATCAATACTGAAAGCGGAAAAAACCTCGTCGGCGCATTCCACCAACCTTCCCTGGTGTTAAGCGATATCAGCCTTTTGAGCTCGCTGCCGCGGCGGGTGTTTCTGTCGGGATACAGCGAAATCGTCAAATACGGGCTCATCCGCGACGCCGCATTCTTTGAATGGTTGGAAACAATGGGGGCCGAGTTCGGCGCTGACCGCCCGGATGCTGTCGCTTCAGCCATCCGGCGCAGCTGCGAGATCAAAGGCCAATTGGTGATGGCGGACCAGTATGAGCATGGCGAACGCTCACTGCTGAATCTCGGCCATACATTCGGACACGCGCTGGAAGCTTACGCGGGTTACTCTGACCGGTTGATGCATGGCGAAGCGGTCGCCATCGGTTGCTGTCTTGCATATCGCCTGTCGGCGAAGTTGGGCTTGTGTTCCGAACAGGATGCCGTGCGGGTGAAACGGCATTTCCAGGCGATGAATATGCGCACCGAAATCGCGGAAATCCCGGCACCTCAACCCGATCCGGAAGAACTGCTGCAGCATATGCGTCAGGATAAGAAAGTCACCGATGGCAGGTTACGTTTCGTGCTGCCACGGGGCATCGGAGACGCTGTTCTGACACAGAATGTCGAAGCGGAGGAGGTGACTGCGCTGTTGTCGGCGTCGATACGCGGATGAATTGCGGCGGGGAATTATATCGAAAGATCACATTTCGCCCTGGACCCCACTGTCTTCCTGTTTGTCGCTGATCTGCCACCCCGTCTGAGATTCTCTCTCATCATACGGGAGGTGGGTAGTTACACATTAGGGCTGCGTGGCCTTTCCTGCGGAGCATTGTGCCATTGCCGAATCGTCCGTCTTTCCGCATTCCCGTTTCGGGATCACCGCCGCCGGATGCGGCTCCCCCGGTTACAGCGGGACGGGTCGGGCCGATTTAAGTTTTGGATTTGGATCTGAACTTCAGCATGGTCAGCCCGCCCTTCCGTTTCTCCTGGGTCCTGGACAGACGCCTGGGTTCAGGAACTGAGTCTCAGACAACTTGGCCGATGCCCCTCCTTGACTTCCAGTCGCTTATATATCCGACCTCATTGGTCCCGCTTGGCGCGGACTGGCTCGTCAACCGCTCCGCCGAAGCCGTGGCCGTCGCTGCTGACCTCGGCGATGTGCAGGCTGTGCCGCTGGACGAGGCCGGGCCGATCCCGGACAGGCGACGCCGGCCCTGCTGACATCGACAACGCGGATGCCCGGCGCACACGAATCCGGTGTTTGGGGAATTTGAAGGCAGTCACCAATTCGATTAACCGCATGAGAGACCAGCCGCCAGGGAGTAAGCCACCATGACAAGGACTGTTTTCACGGCGGCAATCCTCGCCGCGTTCGCCATACCGGCATCTGCCAACTTACTGCTGGACAGGGACTGGCTCTCCGGTGCATCCTACGAGCAGGTGAAGGCGCTGATCGATGCCGGTGCTGAAGTCGGGGCACGGGATGAGCATGGCGCGACCCCGCTGCACTGGGCGGCAGCAGTCAGCGGTAACCCCGGAATATTGACGATTCTTATTGAGGCAGGAGCGGATCCGGAAGCACGGACAGAGCATGGCGCGACCCCGCTTCATGCGGCGACAGCCAGCAGTAACCCCGAAATACTGATGGAGCTGATAGAGGCAGGAGCGGATCCGGAAGCACGAACGGAGGACGGTGAAACCCCACTGCACTGGGCAGCTGCATTCAGCGGGATCCCCGAAGTGTTGGTGGTGCTGATTGAAGCAGGGGCGGATCCGGAAGCACGAACAAAGAACGGTGAAACTCCGCTGCACGCAGCCGCAGGACTCAGTGAGCCCCCCGAAGTGGTAGAGTTACTACTTGAGGCAGGAGCGGAACTGGAAGCACGGGATAATAATGGCTGGACTCCGCTGCACTGGGCGGCCGCGTTCGGCAAGATCCCCGAAATGCTGACAGTTTTGATTGAGGCAGGAGCGGATCCGGGAGCTCGAACGGAGGACGGTAAAAACTCCTTTGACCTGATCCCGGAGCACAACTCGTTGCGTGGCACGGATGTGTACCGGCAGTTGAATGAAGAACGCTTCCAGTGACCATCCAGGCGATGTGCCAGCCCTGCCGTGTAACGATAACTCTGCGCCGCAGCATTTCATTCCGCATGTTGTGCCTCGTATGAACAGGCCCACCAGGCATGCGTCTGAACACACCTGGTCCGCTCCAGCGTTTCCATTGGTAATGGTGTGTCCTGTGAGGGCTGAATTCCGTCGGCGCATCCTGTCATTCCTGCCCGCCGCGGTTCACGAATATGATCCCGCTCGGAGCCCGCCTGTCATCAACCCCTGGAACGCCCCTCATTCCGCGGGAAAAACGCTCATGTCGCCGCTCAACGCCCGTGTCGCTGTTTTCACAGTGATCAGCCAAAGACGGCAATGTCACAGCAAATAATGGGTCCTGACCGAAGGCAAGCGACTTAGGAAATGGATGCCAGAGCAAGAACACAGGCGAAGACCGCCAACTCCGAAATCGATCAATACCATACTGCAGAACAGCGACTTTCAGCCGTGTCAGACCGGCAGTGAACAGGAATACGACATGCCGACGCCGCCACTGGAGCAAATCCAGTCGAGACACATTTTCGACTATTTTTCGTCCAGCATTAAGACTTC
This sequence comes from Paracoccaceae bacterium, assembly GCA_026706985.1. Lineage (GTDB taxonomy): Bacteria > Pseudomonadota > Alphaproteobacteria > Rhodobacterales > Rhodobacteraceae > JAPOXR01. The sequence goes on from JAPOXR010000028.1 coordinate 23,151, forward strand.
GGCTGGCGGCAAATGTGACCTTTCGATACCCCCGTCATTTCCGGCTGCAGGAGGCACCACCGAGGACGCAGAACTGGGCACAGGCCGGATTGTTCAGCATTATTGATGCCTCGGCATCACGCAGATGACGGCCGAAATCGAATTGCGGCTCATACGGAAGCAGGGTGCAGGCGACGACGCTCGGATGCGAAGCGCCTTTGCGTTTCACCACCATTCTTGACGACGAACACATCATATCCTCCGGGCGGACGCCGAGAATGTCCCAGCATTCGGAGGTGATTTCAGGCACATCAGCGGTCGGGGTGATTTCCGGAAACAACACCGTCGCGACCGGGTCAAAGGGGTCGATGTCATATCCGCGTTCAGAAAAAAGCCGTGCATAACCTCTCCGCGATTCACTATCGTTTTCGCCCCAGATCGTCCGCCCGGCGACCATCATCCGGATTTTCTGATCGCGCAGCCAATCCATTCCCATGAGTGACTTCTCGAAGGTGCCCTTTCCACGCTCAAGATCGTGCCGCGCTTCCGAGTAATGGTCCAGCGACACCCGGATGCAGAGTTTGCCCGGCCATCTGTCATTCAGTTCGATCAATCCCTGCTGCACCCGCGGCCGCATCATCGGACGCATGGCATTGCTGAGTACAAGCACCTCCAGCCCGGCCTCAAGACTCCGCTTGATCATGGCGATGATCTGTGGGTTCATAAAGGGTTCGCCGCCGGTGAATCCGATTTCGCTCACCGACCATTGCAATTCCCGCATCTGCCACAGATAGTCCGAGACCTCGTCAGCGGTGATATAGACCAGCCTGTCATTAGTCGGCGTGCTTTCGATATAGCAGTTCCGGCATTCGATGTTGCACAGGGTACCGGTATTGAACCAAAGCGTTGTCTGGCGCACAAAATCAACACGCGCGCGCTGTGAACCGTCCGCAGTCACCAGGGGATTCTTGAATTTTCCGTTTTCCGCCTGCTCTTTGGCAATTTGCCCACCGAAGGATTCGTTCACTGACCCATCCATTGCCCGACTTCACCCTGTGCCGACACGACATCCACATTTTGTTGTTGCGCATGTGTATCTTTGTTTGCGGTTAAATTAAATGCTATTCTCAAAATCCCGCAAAAGCCAAGCTTCGCACGCACGGATTTCACCTTTCCAACCGCGCCAAGAATGCGCCATTTATTCACGGAATCAAACACTTGTATAAGATTATTCCTGTCCCGCCATTTGATATCATTCTGTTTGGGGCAACCGGCGATCTGGCGCGCAGAGAGATACTTCCAGCCCTTTTCAGGGGATTTTCGGTGCGCCAGGTGCCCGAGGATTTTCGTCTGGCCGGCGTCGCCCGGGCGGAAATGTCGGATGATGAATTCCGTGCTCTTTGCCGTGACTCCATTCGCTCGGCGCAGGAGCCGCAGGCCGGTGAACAGGAGGTGCTGGAGAAGTTTCTGCGGAAGCTGAGCTATTTTCCGCTCGATGCGACCGGTGGGGCGGGATGGGACAGGCTCGCGGCGTGGCCGCGTCCGGACAAGATACTGACCTTTTACCTGTCAGTGGGACCATCGGTCTTTGAGCAGATCATTGATAATCTGAAACACAATAATATGGTCCGGCCGGACTGCCGGATTGTCGTCGAGAAGCCGTTCGGGCAGGATTTGCCGTCATCACAGGCGCTGAACGGAATCCTTGCCGGCAGTTTCAACGAGTCGCAGATCTTCCGCATTGACCATTATCTCGGCAAGGAAACCGTGCAGAACCTGATGGCGCTGCGATTTGCGAATGTGTTGTTTGAGCCGCTTTGGAACTGGCAGCATGTTGAGCATGTCCAGATCACCGTCTCCGAGTCCATCGGTGTGAAGGGACGGCAGGGCTATTACGATGCGGCCGGTGGCATGCGTGACATGGTGCAGAACCACCTGATGCAACTCCTCTGCCTCGTTGCAATGGAGCCGCCGGCACGCTTTGAAGCCGATGCCGTCCGCGATGAAAAACTTAAAGTTATTAAAGCATTACGGGATATGTCTTCGAGAGATATCGTGCGTGGTCAATATGGTGCGGCGGCGGGAATGGCCAGCTATCTGGAAGACTCCGAGACCACTTACAGCGAGACCGAAAGCTTCATTGCGCTGAAATGCCGGATCGGAAATATGCGCTGGGGGCAGACCCCGTTTTATCTGCGCACCGGCAAAAGACTGAAGGCCCGCATGTCCGAGGTCGCGGTGGTGTTCAAACGCCTGCCGCATTCGATTTTCGGCCTGCGTGACCAACGCCGGAACAATATCCTGGCGGTCCGTCTGCAGCCGGATGAGGGGATTACGCTGCAGGTTACGATCAAGGAACCGGGACCGGGAGGCATGCGCCTGATCGAGGTGCCTCTGGATATGAGCTTCGCCGAATCGCTGGGACCGGAAATCGGCACCATGACCAACGCCTATGAACGGCTGATCATGGATGTCATCCGCGGCAACCAGACACTGTTCATGCGCAACGATGAAATCGAAGCGGCCTGGCGATGGACCGACCAGGTCATCGCCTGTTGGAGCGAGGAGGGAAGTCGCCCGGAGATTTATGCCGCCGGCAGCGAAGGGCCGTCAGCCGCTGCCGCGCTGATGGATTACGGCCGCCAATGGCGGGTAATTGAATGATGCCGGCGGCAGCGAGGCACAAATCATCCTGGGAAAAGCTGCGCGGGCATCACGCCCGCCTGGCGCAAACGCCGATCCTGCACTTATTCTCCGCAGAGGCAGAGCGCGGGGCGGATTTCTCATTGCATTGTGATGGCCTGTTCTTCGATTTTTCGAAGACATGCGTAGATCAGCGGGCGATGAATTCACTGTTGGAGTTAGCCACTGGGAGAGGCTGGGAGCAGCGCCGTGCGGCAATGTTCGCTGGTCAGAAAATCAATTCAAGCGAAAACAGGGCGGTGTTGCACACCGCCTTACGGATCCCCGAGGGTGCGGCCGTTCCGGACGGATGCGATGAAATTCACCCGACACTTTCACGCATGCGGAAATTTTCCACCGACATCCGCGAAGGCAGGCTGCGCTCCGCCAGCGGTGATAAATTCACCGATATCCTGAATATTGGAATCGGCGGCTCGGAGCTGGGCCCGGCCCTGGCCTGCGGCGCACTGAGGCATTGTGCAGCCGGACCGGAAGCGCATTTCCTGTCGAATATTGACGCGGCGCAGGCGGCGTCGATTCTCCCCCGCCTCAATCCGCATACAACGCTGGTGATTGTGACTTCAAAAACGTTCACAACGATCGAAACCATGACCAATGCCCGTGCCGTCCGCCGCTGGATGGTTGAAACGGCCGGCTCGCAGGCGCCTGAGATACAGTTTGCCGCGGTTTCCTCGAACATTCCCGCATGCGCCGCTTTCGGCATAAATCCTGACCGGGTCTTCGGATTCGGCGATTATATCGGTGGTAGATTTTCGCTGTGGAGCCCGGTCGGGCTGGTGGTGATGCTGGCACTCGGCAGCGAGGCCTTTCATCAGATGCTTGCCGGAGCGCATGCGATGGACAGTCATTTCAACTCGGCGCCGGAACGGAAAAACCTACCCCTGCTGCATGCGCTGATCAATGTCTGGCATCATCAGATCTGCGGATATCCGACCCGGGCCATTCTACCCTATGATCACAGGCTCAGGAGGTTGCCGGCATATCTGCAGCAGTTGATCATGGAATCGAACGGAAAATCGGTCACACATTCCGGTGAAGAACTGCCGCAGCGCTCCGCTGCCATTATCTGGGGCGAGCCCGGAACAAATGGCCAGCATGCTTTTTTCCAGGCGCTGCATCAGGGCAACCGGACCGTTCCCTGCGAGTTCCTGATCGCCGCAAGCGGCGACGCGCCTGACCTTTTCAACCATCACGACCTGCTGATCGCCAACTGCCTGGCACAGTCGGAAGCCCTGATGTCGGGGCAAAACCCGCGAGGTGACCTGGCGGCGCATCGGCGCTGCCCCGGTGACCGTCCTTCAACGACCCTGATTTTTCCGCGCCTGACACCATTCGTTCTGGGTCAATTACTGGCGCTTCAGGAGCACAGCGTTTTCGTTGAGGGCAGTATTCTCGATATCAACAGCTTCGACCAATGGGGCGTTGAACTCGGCAAGCGGATGGCAGGCAGATTGCTGCCACTGGTCGCCGGGGAGAAACCGCCCGGCGATATCAACGCCTCGACGGCGCAGTTGCTGCGAAATGTGCATGCGGCGAGAGCTGCTGAATAGCGGTGGGAATTGGAGCGGGTGATCGGGATCGAACCGACGACATTCAGCTTGGGAAGCTGACGTTCTGCCACTGAACTACACCCGCAATGGACATACCATCTGGCGGAAATTCCGCCCTGCGTCAATCCTCACCGCCGACGGCGCCGGCGCGAAGAGGATTCGCCATCCGCACGATTGAACATGGGTGACGGTAAAGTCACCTCCCGGGCCAATTGTTGAAATTCGTCCACCGAATGGGGCAGGGCATTGGCATTGACAAAATGTTCCTGGAATTTGGGCTCGACGGCGGTCTCGATCTTTTCAATGCCGCCGACCACCCGTTCAATCTCGCGCCGCGCTGATACGCTGCAGAGCGCCATGCGCGCACCGGTGCCGGCCGCATTCCCGGCCGATGACACACAATCAAGCCGGCAATCCGGAATCATGCCCAGTATCATGGCGTGAAGCGGTGAAATATGTGAGCCGAATGCCCCGGCGAGAATGATCCGGTCCACCGAACCGGCACCGAATTCCTCCATCAGCAGCTTCGCCCCGGCATAGAGTGCCGATTTTGCAAGCTGCACGGCGCGCACATCACCCTGGGTGACACAGACCGCAACGTCTCCCTCATCGGATCCGGCATGCAGCAGGTATGAGAAGGTGCGTCCGTCAGCCTGCATCCGCTCCGTGCCGGTCTGCCGCGGTGAGCCGATAAGCCCCGACGCGTCGAGCAATCCCGCCTTCCGCATCTCGGCGATCGCCTCAATGATGCCCGATCCGCAGATTCCGGTCACCCCGCTCGCCGCCACTTCCGCCGCAAAACCCTCCGCGTCAGACCATAATTCTCCGCCGACGACCTTGAAGCGCGGCTCCTTCGTCCGCGCATCTATTTCGACCCGCTCGATCGCGCCGGGGGCGGCACGCTGGCCGGCGGAAATCTGCGCCCCCTCGAATGCGGGTCCGGTCGGTGAGGAACAGGCAAGCACGCGGGTGTGATCGCCGAACACGATTTCCGCATTCGTTCCGACATCGACAACCAGGAGTTTTTCCTGTGACTTCTGCGGCTGTTCCGACAGGATGACAGCGGCGCAGTCGGCACCGACATGCCCGGCGATACATGGGAGCAGATAGATACGCGCGGTTTCCGCCACCGCGGCCCATCCCAGCGATTTCGCATCCGTTGACAGCGCCGCCGCGGTCGCCAGCGCGAAGGGAGCCTGGCCGAGTTCCACCGGGTCGATTCCCAACAACAGGTGATGCATCACCGGGTTGCAGACGATCACAGCTTCCAGGATCTGCTGCCGATCAATCCCCGCCTCTGATGCGACGGCGGTGATAAGTGAATCCAGTGCTTCCCGCACCGCAATGGTCATTTCGTCGCTGCCTGCGGGATTCATCATCGCGTAGGACACCCGGCTCATCAGATCCTCACCGAAACGAATCTGCGGATTCATGATTCCCGAGGACGCTGCGACGCTGCCGTCGCTGAGGCTGCACAGATGCGCTGCGATGGTCGTCGAACCCAAATCTATGGCCAACCCGTAAATCCCGGCATCGAAAAACCCGGGCCAGGCGGCAAGGATCCGAGGCGGCGAGATGCCGTCCCGATGTACCGCCAGAGTGATCTGCCAGTCACCTTGGCGCAATAGCTTCTGCAGCGACCGCAGCACCGGAATGTCGATCTCCGCATCGTCGATTCCCCATTGCCGGGCGAGTGCCTCCTGTACCCGTTCGAGATCGCCGGAAGGGTGGTGCATGTCGGGTTGACTGACCTCGACGAAATGCAGCCTGACGGCCGGATCCATCTCCACCGGCCGCTCGTCCGCGGATTTGCGGACAACCTGTTTATGGACCTGTGACTCCGAGGGGACATCGATCACCACATCGCCCTGGATGCGCGCCTGGCAGCCGAGCCTACGGCCGGATTTCAAACCGCGGATACGATCATAACGTTCTTCAACGCTGTTCCAGGCGGACAGTGATTCGTGGAGGGCGGTTATTCCATGCTTGGGAAATGGTCCGAAAGAAGGTTCAACCTGGCAGCGCGAACAGATACCGCGACCGCCGCACACGCTGTCAAGATCGACACCAAACCTTCGCGCCGCCTGCAGAACCGGAGTGCCTGCCGGAACCCGCCCGCGTTTGCCCGAAGGGGTGAAAACCACATAGGGATCCTGGTCAGCCATCGGCGTTATCGCCGCCGCCGGCGACGCCCCCGCATCGGCTGTGCCCCGGCCTCCGCCGTCTTCGGCTTGTAATTCCGGATCCAGACCGACCCGTGCGGATCGTGATCCATGAGCAGATTGGCGGCATGGATGGCGGCCATCTCCAATGGGCGCGTCGGATTCATGATTGCGGATGTCATTCCGGCGGCAATCGCCATCGGCAGAAAAGCGGCATTGATGGCGTGCCGGTTCGGCAGTCCGAACGAAATGTTCGAGGCACCACAGGTTGAGTTCACATCAAGCTCCTCGCGCAACCGGCGCACGAGCGAGAAAACCTGCCGACCGGCGCTGGCCATGGCACCGACCGGCATCACCAGCGGGTCGACAACCACGTCATGCGCCGGAATGCCGTGGTCAGCCGCCCGGTGGACGATTTTGCGCGCCACTTCAAAACGGACATCCGGGTCTTCGGAAATGCCCGCATCATCATTCGAGATCGCCACCACCGGCACATTGAACTTTCTGACCAATGGCAGAATTGCCTCCATGCGCTCCTCTTCGCCGGTCACAGAATTCAACAATGGACGGCCTTCACAGGCTTCCAACCCGGCACGCAAAGCTTCCGGAACCGAGCTGTCGATACAGAGTGGAACATCCACCGTTGACTGGACCAGCTTGATCAGGCGGGTCATCAGCGGTGGCTCGGTTTCGTTCGGGTTCGGGTTGGAATTGTAAACAACACCGGCATTGACATCGAGCATCGTGGCACCGCATTCAACCTGCTGCAGCGCATCGGCGGTCACGGTGTCAAAGGTGCCGGCCTCAAGTTCCGCCGCAAGCAACTTCCGTCCGGTCGGGTTTATCCGCTCCCCGATCACACAGAAAGGCTCATCAAAGCCGATGACGGCCGTTTTGGTCTTTGATTCGACGACGGTTCGGGTCACTTGCCAGTCTCCTGAAGCCTAATCCGGCGGCCTGTATGCCGGATGGTCGCGAATCCACTTTGCGGCGACCGCAATGCCCCCGAGCGGAAACACATGCAGGTTGCTGATCCGGGAATCAGGCAGCTTCGCTTTGGTTTCAGCCAAACCATGCACGATCCCGGTCGGTTCAAACGGAACCAGTAATTTGCTCAGATCCGAGGCGCGGCGCTGCAGCACCCGCAGCGAGGAACCGACACCGCAGGCGAGCGCGAATTTGATCAGGGTCTGAAGTTTCGCCGGCCCGGCGATGCCGACATGAATCGGAAGCGTGATCCCGGCCGCGGATATCCGCTCCGCCCAGGCGGTGACCGGTGCCGCATCAAAGGCGAACTGTGTCACCAAAGCCATGGAAGCGTCCGAATTTTCCGAATATTCCTGTTTTTCCCGCAGAGCATGATCGGTCCGGGCAAATCCGCCCCCGGGATCGATGTCCCGATTTCCTTCCGGATGGCCTGCCACATGCAGTTCGGTAAAGCCAGCCGCATCAAATAACCCGGTCCGCAGCAGCCGCATGGAAGAGTCGAACTGCCCGACCGGCCTTTCCATCCCACCCGCCAGAACAAGTGCGCGGTGCACATCGGCTTCATCCCGGTAACGCTTGATCATCGCTTCAAGTTCACCACGGTCATGAATGGCCCTGGCGGTAAAATGCGGTATCACCCGGTAACCCGCGCCGCTGAGACGCTTTGCCGTGCGCAGCATATCGGCAAACGGCGTGCCTTCAATATGGGCAATATAGATCCGCGTGCCGGGGGAAAGAATTTCTCCGAAATCGGCGATCCTGTCAGCGGTCCGCGGCATCACCTCGATTGAGAAATCACGTAGAAGCGCTGCCGAAGCCGCAAGGGTGGAACCTGCATTGAATCCGGTCACGCTTCCACTTCCTTTCCGCCACCGGTTACCAGCGCACGCAGCCGCCCGCGGCTGAATTCGCGTTCAATCCGCTCCGCTTCATCTCGCGCGATCTGTTCCGGATCGCCGGCCACCGTGACCGGTTCAGATTTCCGCCACTCGGCAAGATAGGCATCGGTATCCTTTGCACCGACCCGCATTGCGCATGCATCTATCGCCTGCTGAAACCTGTCCGGCAATTCGATTTTTGCCGCCCGCCGGCCCTTGCCGACGATAATCTGGGCCGGAATGTCACGCCAGTATACAATGAATAGATTGGGCATCGCCGACATTCACTGCTGAGAATCCGCCGCCTTCTACAGCTTTCGATTGGCAAGTAAGAGCAAAATGTTAATGAAAATGCCGAACTCTACGGATTTATTTTCCTTATTCGGGATTCAGGACGGATCGCGCACTGGTTGGAGTTGCTGAATTTGCGCAGACAACGAAGCTCCGGACGTGGGCAAAGAGAACTCAGAACGCGGGTGAAATCGGCCAGGGGTCGGAAAACCGGATCGACCCGGTGGCTCGACCGACAATTGAATGATCCCTATGTGCGGCTGGCGCGCCGGGAGGGGCTGCGCGGCAGGGCTGCCTATAAGCTGATGGAAATTGACGACAGATTCGGATTCCTGAAACCGGGTTTGAGCGTGTTGGACCTCGGATGCGCCCCGGGCGGCTGGTGCCAGGTCGCCGTTCGCCGTGTCAATGCCGACCGATCGGACCCGAGTGCCCGCATCGGCCGGGTGGTTGGAATAGACCTGAATGAGACCGATCCGATTCCGGGCGCGGAGCTTCACCGGTTGGATTTCAGCGCCGACTCCGCGTGGATTTCGCTTCAGTCACTGCTGGGCCGGCCGGTGGATGTCATTCTCTCCGACATGGCGGCGGCGGCGACCGGGCACCGGAAAACGGATCAACTCCGCACCGAGGCGCTGGCGGAGCGGGCGGCGGAATTCGCATTCGGGAACCTGCTCCCCGGAGGGGTGTTTGTCGCCAAGGTTCTTGATGCCGGTGCCGAACCGCAGCTGCAGCAGGCGTTGAAATCCGCCTTCACCACAGTGCGCAATGTCAAACCGCCGGCGAGCCGCAAGCAAAGCTCGGAGCGTTACGCGGTCGCCATTGGATTGCGCAAATGACCGCCGTTGCCGCTGCTCGTCGCAAGCGGATATAAGGGGGTGTCTTTGTAGGGAGAACAAAATGACAAGGATCGCACGCAAAGCATTCGGTGATTTCGATATCACCGTCATGAGGGACGGTGGTCTCGAGTTCGGAAATGAGGTTTTCCCGGCTCTTGCCGAAGAACGGATTTCGGCGATATTGGCGGAATCAGGCAAGCGGGCCATTGAGACCAATTTCAATGCGGTGCTGCTTCGTTCCCCAGATTCCTGCATCTTGATCGATGCCGGCGCACGCGAGCATTTCGGACCCGGTGCCGGACAGTTTCCACAGGCGATGGCGGAAGCCGGCCTTTCGGCGCACGACGTGGAGACATTGGTTATAACCCATCTGCATCCCGACCATATCGGCGGCACAACCAACCCGGACAATTCCGCGGTTTTCCCGAATGCGGAGTTTGTGCTCACTGAAGCGGAATATAATTTTTGGACCGCTGACGGGAATTTCACCAATGTGGACGATGCCAAGCTCCAGTGGAGAAATATCGCCCTGGCAGTGCTTGAAGCCTATAGTGACCGGATCAGAACCGTGGCCTCGAACGGCCCGATTGCGCCGGGCGTCACCTTCTCCGATCTTCCCGGGCACACGCCGGGGCATGCCGGCGTCCTGCTGGATTCGGGCGGGGCCCGGTTTCTCCATGCCGCTGACATTCTGCATGCGCCTGACCTGCAATTGTTCGATCCCGATATCGGGGCCGTATTCGACATGGACAAGGAAGAGGCGATTCGCTCGCGTCGCCGGGGGCTGGACATGATTGCGGATGACCGCATGCTGTTCACCGGATCCCACTTTCTCAACTGCCAGCTCGGATATCTGGAAACATCCGGACGCGGCTACCGGATCAGTCAGGACTGACTGAAAACCGAAACAGATATTCGCTTTTTGTTCGCCAAAATATCCAGTGAATTGACTATTTGTTCCTTCACATTCATTTTCTGCTTGAAAAGTTCTTTTTTTGTTCTTATCTTTGCCCAAATCATGAAATCGAAACCTACATTTCAACAAACCGGGTTTAGGATATAGGAGCTTGAAAATGGGTGGTCAGGTCATCAATTTGGAAAGACGGGAAATGGACAAACAGAAGGCGCTGGAATCGGCGCTCGGACAGATTGAGCGCAACTTCGGCAAAGGCTCCATCATGCGCCTTGGCCAGAACCGGGCAGTGCAGAATATTGAAGCGGTCTCCACAGGCTCGCTTGGGCTTGATCTCGCGCTCGGAATCGGGGGGCTGCCGAAGGGACGTATCGTTGAGGTTTACGGTCCCGAATCTTCCGGAAAGACCACACTCGCCCTGCATGTCGCCGCCGAAGAACAGAAATCCGGTGGAATTTGCGCCTTCGTCGATGCCGAGCATGCGCTTGATCCCGGTTATGCGAAAAAGCTCGGCGTTGATCTTGATGAATTACTGATTTCCCAACCCGATACGGGCGAACAGGCTCTGGAGATCACCGACACTCTGGTCCGGTCCGGTGCCGTTTCTCTGGTCGTCGTGGATTCAGTTGCCGCCCTGACACCGAAATCCGAACTTGAAGGTGAGATGGGTGATTCCCAGGTCGGCACCCAGGCACGCCTCATGAGCAAAGCGATGCGTAAACTCACGGGCTCCATTTCACGCTCAAACTGCATGGTCCTGTTTATCAACCAAATCCGCATGAAAATCGGCGTCATGTTCGGCTCACCGGAAACCACGACGGGTGGAAACGCCTTGAAATTCTACTCCTCCGTCCGGCTTGATATCCGCCGCATCGGTGCAATCAAGAATCGTGACGAAATCATCGGCAACACGACCCGGGTCAAAATCGTCAAAAACAAAATGGCGCCACCTTTCCGGCTTGCCGAGTTTGACATTCTTTACGGGTCCGGAATTTCCAAGGCCGGCGAACTCATTGATCTCGGCATCAAGACCGGATTGGTCGAAAAATCCGGTTCATGGTTTTCCTATAAAGACGAGCGGATTGGCCAGGGCCGTCTGAACGCAATCGCATTTCTTGAGAATAATCAAAAGATTGCCGAAGAAATCGAAACCGGGATCAAGGAAGCTTACGGGCTTTCCACCGGCTCGGAAAAAGTTGGCAAACCACCCGCAGAAGAAAAAGCCGCCGGGTAAGCACGCCACCAGACCGCCGGTATTTGCGCCGGCGGTTTTGTCAGCCTAACCATTAAGAATTCGGTTATGAGATATTCTTTCCCAGCATTAGCATACTAGGAGGCGAGGCGACGACGGAAAAAGTATCTGGCTTCCCTTTGTATCCTGAAATTCCATCGTCCAGACTCACAGCAATCTCCGAATTACTCCGACAGGCTGATATTGATAGAGAGCAGCTGGATGAAGATTCTACCATGACTTTGAAGTTTTTGCTGCAGCACATTTCGTGAAGCGGGCGACGCTGCGTAAAGTCGTGCCAGTGTCGTAATATGAGTTTTGTCAGAAAATCAGCGGCAAGGTGACGAAGTTAAACGTATTAAGTTGTCAGCTGGAAAAGCACGGTCGATGGCTTAAACAACATCTGAGAAAAGGAGACTGACACTGCACTTATTTCATGGAATGTGCTTGTCGGAACCACCTATTCCGGCTTACCCACCGATAGGTTTCTCGTGAAGTTCGCTGGGATTCACTTTTACGCCTGTCCCGATAAGATGTGCGTTGCCGCTAAAGGTAAAAAAAGCATCATGAAAATTTCAGCGGAGCATTAACGAAGGACAACACCACGATGACTCCCCGAACGGTTGAAACTGCATTCAATCTTGAACTGGCAAACCAGTTGCGTGCGCGGCATCCTCGTTGGCGTGAGGAGAGTTCAGTTGCTGCAGAACAAACCGGGTGGTTGACCGGAAAAGCCGGGAAACGCCCCGATATCATCATTCGCCATCCCGGCTCCCTGCCCGTGATCGTCGAAACGGAGTTCAGTCCAGCGCGGCACGTTGAACGGGAAGCCGTTGAACGGCTTGGTGAAACCATCGACGGTCAGCAAATTGAGGGAGTTCTCGCCGTTCGTGTTTCTGCCGCATTGGCAAGAATAGGTCAGGAGCAGTTGCCGGAAGCGATTAACACCGCTCAGTTTGAATATTGTCTGTTGTCGGGCAGCGGTGATGATCCCGAACGCTGGCCCGCGGAGAACTGGCTGTCCGGTGGCATTGACCAAGTCGCAGAGGCGATTGAACATGGAGCCTTGTCGAAAACGCGGTTGGCAAGAGCATCGTTAGTTCTGCAGGAAGGTGTCGAGGGTGGAGCGGCACTGTTGCGCTCACATCTGACACTCCGACCTGATATGTTTATCAATATAGGGCGCATCCTTCACCAAGAGGACAGCGTCCAGACGACTCGCATGGCAGTGGCGATCATTGCCAATGCATTTGTCTTTCAAAGCGCGATCTGCGGCAACCATGATATTCCTCCGCCAGAAGATCTCCGGACTAATGATCCGCCATCTGTCAAAATCCGGACTCAGGATTGTTGGCTGGCCATTCTGGCAATCAATTACTGGCCGATCTTCGCTATTGCGCGGGAACTTCTCGGAGTTATTCCTGCCGCGGTGGCCAATCCATTTCTTGACAAAATGATCGGTCTCGCCGGCCATCTCGCTGGCCTTGGCGCGGCAAGTATGCATGATCTCTCGGGCCAGATGTTCCAACGTCTTATCACTGACCGGAAGTTCCTCGCCACTTTCTACACGCTACCGACTTCTTCTGCTTTACTCGCCAATCTAGCCATATCACGAATAGCGATTAACTGGGGTGATTCAGATAAGATTGCGCAACTGCGCATCGCCGATCTTGCGTGTGGCACCGGTTCCTTGCTCGGCGCAGCGCAGCAAGCGGTGGCCAAGCGCCATCGCCGGGCGGGTGGCGATGACCGGGAGCTGCACGGCCACATGATGGAAGACGTGCTGATCGCCGCCGATATCATGCCAGCTGCCACTCATCTCACAGCATCAACATTGTCCAGTGCGCATCCGGGACAAGTTTTCGCAGGCACTCAGATTTATACCATGCCGTATGGTCTGGAAAACGATGAGGTTCAGATAGGTTCTCTTGATCTCATTCTGGATAACCAGGCCATGTCTCTATTTGGTGAAGGCAACATCGCACGAGCTGGTGGCACGCGTGAAACAAGGGGGCAAATGGCAGTTATTAACCGAGAAACCTGCGATCTCGTGATCATGAATCCACCCTTCACACGGCCGACCAACCATGAGCAAACCGGCGTGCCAATTCCATCCTTTGCCGGATTTGCGACACCTGAAGATGAGCAGCGGTTGATGTCTGACCGACTGAGAAACATTCGTGAAGAACTCATGCGGAACAGCGGGGCGGCAGCAGATAATGGTGTGGAGATCTCACCACCAGCGGGACACGGAAATGCCGGGTTGGCGGCAAATTTTATTGATCTTGCACATGCCAAACTCCGCACCGGCGGCACTCTTGCTCTAGTTTTACCGGCGTCATTTGCACAAGGTGAAGCATGGAAGCGCGCGAGAAATCTTCTCACGCAGCATTATCGGGACGTGGTCATCATTGGAATTGCCGCACATGGATCCACATCCCGTGCCTTTTCTGCCGATACGGGTATGGCTGAAGTTCTATGCCTTGCAACACGGAACTGTGATTGTCAGAAAGCAGAGACAAATAGCTTTATCGCTGTCAGTTTGCGCGCCCGCCCGAACACACAGTTGGAAGGAGCGCTGGTCGCGGAAGCAATTGAAGCGGCAAGGCGCGGGAATACAAAGTCAGGAAGATTGACACTCGGCGATGCGGTGAATGTCGGCAGTTTCCTGCGTACATCAGCCAACAACGCGTGCCGGGCGATTGGTATTACGCATTTGAACATTGCAGAAAGTTTGGTCAGTCTTGCCGCGAGGCAGCTGCGCCTCCCACAGATGGCTGGCAGTCTCCCGATCCCGATGACCAATCTGGGCACACTTGGCAGAAGAGGTGCACTGGATCGCGACATAAACGGAGATGATGGGCGCGGCCCGTTCGATATTCGTCCCATCGCCGCAGGAGAATATCCGGAATGGCCCGCATTGTGGAGCCATAACGCCCGCCACGAAACCCGCATGATCGTGTTACCAGACTCACAAGGTATTGTTCGTCCAGATTGCGGCGAACGCGCACAGATTCTATGGGACAATACGGCGTCACGGTTGCACTTCAACAGGGATTTTCAAATCAATTCCCAGCCGCTCGCGGCCTGTGTGACGGAGCACTCCTGCATTGGCGGCACCGCCTGGCCGAATTTCATTCTCAGCGATCCAGCATGGGAACCCGCTACACTTCTGTGGGCCAACAGCACTTTGGGTCTGATGTCATTCTGGTGGCACGGAACCCGACAACAGCAGGGGAGAAGCCGGGTAACTTTGTCCAGACTCCCTGAGTTGTTGATGTTTGATGTAAGGGAACTGTCGGAAGTTCAGATTGAATCCGCTGAAGGGATTTTTCAGCGTTTTCAAACGCGGGAATTTCTGCCGGCAAACGAGGCTTACCGGGACGAGACACGCCATCAATTGGACGAAGCAGTTCTCGTTGAACTGCTCGGAATTGATGGCGCTGTGCTAGATAGCCTTCGTATCCTGCGCGAGCAGTGGTGCCACGAGCCAAGCGTCCATGGTGGCAAATCTACGGCACCGAATTGAAAAGAGTGAGTGATTTTGAACTCTCTACCTCACCTCACGAACAATTCAGAGAGTTACTTCAAAATGTCGAAGCAGAACAACACAGTCAGTGACACCATGCAGGAAATGGTTCCTGCCTCAGCATCTGGCCTGACAGGCCTGGCACACAAATTCGGCGGAAGTAGCGGAGAAATCGGTCATGTGTGACCTGTTCGCAGGAGGTGGCTGATGTGTGTCATCAAGGCTCCTGGTGCTTGGCGGAAGATTGTATTCCGGATGGTATATTCATGATCAATAGTCACTGATCTCAATGCACCGGGATTACCTGTGGACAGGGCGCACCCGCGGGTTTATCTGCCCTCGGCAGTGTGAAGCGGGAGAACCCGGCGAATGGCAGGTCTGAACGAAATCCGTTCAACATTCCTGAATTATTTCGAAAAGAATGGTCATACGCTCGTCGGCAGTTCGCCCCTGGTGCCCCGGGATGATCCCACACTCATCTTCACGAATTCGGGTATGGTCCAGTTCAAGAATGTCTTTACCGGCATTGAACAGCGCGGCTACAACCGGGCGGCAACAAGCCAGAAATGCGTCCGTGCCGGCGGTAAACATAACGACCTCGACAATGTCGGCTATACCGCACGGCACCATACTTTTTTCGAAATGCTCGGAAATTTTTCCTTCGGTGATTACTTCAAGGAACAGGCCATCCATTATTGCTGGGACCTGGTGACGCGCGAATTCGCTGTTGATCCTAAGCGCCTGCTCGCAACCGTCTATCATGATGACGAGGAAACAGTTTCGTATTGGAAATCGATCGCCGGCCTGTCCGATGACCGGATCATCCGTATCGCCACATCCGACAATTTCTGGTCGATGGGACCGGTCGGGCCGTGCGGACCGTGTTCCGAATTGTTCTTTGATTATGGCGACAGCGTTCCCGGAGGGCCACCCGGCAGTGCGGATGAGGATGGTGACCGCTTCACCGAGATCTGGAATCTCGTATTCATGCAGTATGAGCAGAGGGAGGATGGCAGTCGGGTCGCCTTGCCGAAGCCTTCGATTGACACCGGCATGGGTCTCGAAAGAATCGGTGCCCTGCTGCAGGGGGTATCTGACAATTACCGGACAGACCTGTTCCGACTGCTGATCGAGGCAATTGCCAACCTGACCTCAAAGGACCCCGATGGCGTCGAAAACGTGCATTACCGGGTGATTGCCGATCATCTTCGTTCAAGCGCATTTCTTCTCGCTGAAGGTGTTCTGCCGGCGAAAGACGGCAGAGGATATGTTTTACGGCGGATCATGCGCCGCGCTATGCGGCATGCCTTTTTGCTCGGCACCACTGAGCCGTTGCTGCACCGGACCGTGCCCGAATTGGTGGCACATATGGGTGCGGCATTTCCGGAACTGGCGCGGGCCCAGCCCGTGATTGAATCGGCATTGTTGGATGAAGAGATCCGTTTCCGAAGAACGCTCGGGCGCGGATTGAGCATTCTTGACGAAGCATTGCTTGAGCTTCCGGAAGATGCGGCACTCCCCGGTGAGGTTGCGTTCAAGCTCTATGACACGTTCGGTTTCCCGCTGGATCTGACCCAGGATGCGGTGCGCGAATCCGGTCGTGAAGTAGAGATCACCGCATTCGAAGATGCGATGCAGGAACAGCGCCGGCGTGCCCGTGCCGCGTGGAGTGGCACCGGCGACAAAGCTGAGGACGCTTTGTGGTTTGAACTGGCAGAGGAGTTCGGCAGCTCTGAATTTCTCGGTTATCATTCTCTGGATGCGGAGGGGCAGATTCAGGCGATGATTCAGAACCGCGCCCGGATTGAATCGGCTGTTGCCGGGCAATCGGTGCTCATCATCTGCAATCAGACCCCGTTTTACGCCGAGTCGGGTGGCCAGATCGGTGACCGGGGGTTGATCACCACTGCAGCTGGAACGGCGAAAATATCCGCGACCACACGCCATGCCGGTCTGCATGTGCACCATGCGGTTGTCGAGACCGGCCGGATCAGTGTCGGTGATGGTGCGCGTCTAGCGGTCGACGCCCGATCCCGCCAGGCAATCCGTATGAATCACTCAGCGACCCATCTTCTGCACCAGGCACTGCGGCAACAGCTCGGTGACCATGTTGCCCAACGCGGTTCGCTCAATGACACTGAGCGTCTGCGGTTTGATTTTTCCCATGGCAAGGGCATGGAACTCAGCGAGCTGGCCGCCGTTGAACGCGAAGTCAATTCCCGGATCCGTGCGAACAGTGCGGTTGAGACGCGGATCATGACCCCGGAAGATGCAGTGAAGACCGGTGCGCTGGCGCTCTTCGGCGAAAAATACGGTGACGAAGTCCGGGTTGTCTCAATGGGAGGGAAAAGGGATTCCGGTAAAGGGCCGGGAGGCCAGTCATTTTCGGTGGAGTTATGCGGCGGCACCCATGTCGAAAACACCGGAGAGATCGGCCTGTTTGTGGCCGTTGGAGAATCCGCGACCGCCTCCGGTGTCAGGCGGATAGAGGCTTTGACCGGCGAGGCCGCATTTGAATATCTTTCCGGGCATGACCACATCATTGCCGGGCTTTCACTTATGCTGAAGGTTCCGCCGGCGGAACTCGCGACACGCATCGAAGCGCTGCGTACAACGAATAGAAACCTGGAGACGGAAGTTAAGAGGTTGCGACATGAACTTGCCCTGGAGGCCGGTTCAGGGTCCGCGGAAATCAAGTTAATCAAAGGCATCCGTGTTTTCCGTCAGGAATTGACAGATGTGGATGGCCGCGCATTGCCGGCGCTGATCGACGGGCATAAATCCCGCATGGAAACGGGCATAGTCATGCTGACATCAGTCAACCAGGGTAAGGTCGTCGCGGCAGTCGGCGTGACGGATGATTTAACCGATCGGATTTCCGCGGTGGATATCATCCGCCGCATGACACCGGTTCTCGGAGGATCGGGTGGCGGCGGGCGGCCTGATCTGGCCCGGGGCGGTGGACCGGATGTGGCAGCATGCGCCGATGCGATCAGGTCGGCGGAAATTTATTTGGAGGAAGTTTGAAATGAGTGCCTATTGGATAGCACATGTGGATGTTTCGGATGCGGAAACCTACGCCAGATATGCTGAACTCGCGACGCAGGCGATCGGCGAACATGGCGGACGTTTCCTGGCAAGGGCAGGGCGCTACGAGGTGATGGAAGGAGCGACCCGGGCCCGCAATGTCATCGCTGAATTTCCGACAATGCAGGATGCGCTGGATTGCTACCATTCGCAGACCTATGCGAAGGCACTGGAATTCGCGAAAAAATCCGCTGAGCGCGATCTGATGATCCTGGAAGGTGTGTGAATTTCGGATTCAATGCAACGCCGCATCCAGTCGGGTTTCAATCCTGTCCAGGAATCCCTGTGTCGTCAACCAATCCTGATCCGGCCCCACCAAAAGGGCAAGATCCTTGGTCATATGACCGGCTTCGACTGTCTCCACCACAACCCTTTCCAGTGTCTCGGAAAAACCGGTGAGTGCATCATTCTGATCAAGCATTGCCCGGTGACGTAATCCTCCGCTCCAGGCGAAAATGGATGCGATTGAATTGGTGGAGGTGTCCAAGCCTTTCTGATGCTGGCGGTAATGCCGGGTCACCGTGCCATGCGCCGCTTCTGATTCGACGATTTTGCCATCCGGTGTCATCAATTTCGATGTCATCAGGCCCAGCGACCCGAATCCCTGGGCGACCGTGTCTGATTGAACATCGCCGTCATAATTCTTGCACGCCCAGACAAATCCACCACTCCATTTCAAGGCCGCAGCCACCATGTCATCAATCAATCTGTGTTCATATTGGATTCCCGCCTCCCGGAATAAATCCTCAAACTCGGTTTCAAAAATCTCCTGAAATAGGTCTTTAAATCGACCATCATAGGATTTCATGATCGTGTTCTTGGTCGAGAGATAGACCGGCCAGCCGAGGGACAACCCGTAATTGAAGGACGCGCGGGCGAAATCGCGGATTGATTTGTCCAGATTATACATGGCCATCACGACGCCGGATGAAGGTGCCGCAAAGACCTCTTTCTCAATAAGCTTGCCGTCCTTGCCTTCGAAACGCAGTGTGATCCTGCCCTCGCCCGGAAACTGGAAGTCGGTGGCCCGATACTGATCGCCGAAAGCATGCCGTCCGATGACTATCGGCCTCGTCCAACCCGGAACCAGACGCGGGACGTTCTGGCAGATGATGGGTGCTCGGAACACCACTCCGCCAAGAATATTACGAATGGTGCCATTCGGCGAACGCCACATTTTCTTCAGCCCGAATTCCTCCACCCGCTGTTCGTCCGGTGTGATGGTGGCGCATTTCACGCCGACACCGACTTCGCGGATGCGATTAGCGGCGGCAATTGTGACCTGATCGTCGGTTCGGTCGCGCTCCTCGATGCCAAGATCAAAATAGAGGAGATTCACATCCAGATACGGGAGAATGAGCTTTTCCTTGATCAGTGACCAGATGATCCGGGTCATCTCATCACCATCCATCTCCACAATCGGTCCTTCCACTTTGATCTTGCTCATCCTCACCATCCAATATGAATTCAGTGTCCGGACTCTATAAATGAATGTATTTGCGCTGCAACAGCCGGGCAAATCGCTATTATGGCGCCGACGCGGAAAATTCTTGAAAGATGGGTGATGGCAGGCAAGTCACGGCATCCCGAAAAGGCAGGACGAACGCCTTCAGTGACGCGCGGGAAACCGCCCTGGATCCGCGTCAAGGCCCCCTCATCCGAAGGATATAAGCGGACTCGTGACATCGTGCGCTCACATAATCTGCATACGGTCTGCGAAGAGGCTGCCTGCCCGAATGTCGGCGAGTGCTGGAATCTCGGGCATGCGACCTTCATGATTTTGGGCGACATTTGCACGCGTGGCTGTTCCTTCTGCAATGTCGCCACCGGCAAGCCGGAGGAGGTTGATATATTTGAACCTTCCAGAGTGGCTGATGCCGTTGCCAGGCTGGGTTTGCGCCATGTCGTCGTGACCAGCGTCGACCGGGATGATCTGACCGATGGCGGGGCGGCGCAATTCGTCCGCACGATCCGGTCCATCCGCCGTAAATCCGCGGCCACGACGATTGAAATCCTGACGCCGGATTTTCTCAAATGCCCACCGGATGCCGTCGAGTCGGTGATCGCGGCACGGCCGGATGTCTTCAATCACAATGTTGAGACTGTCCCCGGTCTGTATCCATCCATTCGTCCCGGAGCCCGGTATTTCACTTCGCTGCGATTGCTGCAGCGGGTCAAGGAAACCGATCCGGGAATGTTCACTAAATCCGGGCTTATGGTCGGGTTGGGCGAAGACCGTGAAGCCGTTCTGCAGGTCATGGATGATCTCCGGTCCGCCGATGTCGATTTTCTGACAATCGGGCAATATCTGCAGCCGACGCCCCGCCACCATCCGGTGGCACGATTCCTGCCGCCGGAGGAATTTGATTCTTTGAAAACCGCTGCCAAGGGCAAGGGATTTCTTATGGTATCGGCTTCACCCTTGACCCGTTCCAGCTACCATGCCGATGCCGATTTTCTGAAGCTGCGTGCCGCGAGGCGGAAGATCATGGCCGG
This sequence comes from Paracoccaceae bacterium, assembly GCA_026706985.1. Taxonomy (GTDB): domain Bacteria; phylum Pseudomonadota; class Alphaproteobacteria; order Rhodobacterales; family Rhodobacteraceae; genus JAPOXR01. The sequence continues at coordinate 43,796 of JAPOXR010000028.1, forward strand.
AGATTGATGAAACTGTCCTGCCAATCCTGCATCCGCCGGACTTCTGGTTGGCCTGCACATTCATTTCCGCAGAGGCCAGGTGCGCCGAGTCAGTGAAATCCGAACTCTGCCGTATCCGGCGCACCGAATGTTCGATTTGGTCGCGGATATCGAAGCATATCCGAAATTCGTGCCATGGTGTTCGGCTGTGCGGAAGGTGGAGCAAATGTCTGCCGGTAGCGACACGGTCGTTATCGCCGACCTGATTGTCGCATTCAGTGCCTTGCGCGAGACATTGCGGACACGGGTTGTTCTCACCGGTGATCATTCCGCAATCACCGTGTCCTATGTCGGTGGTCCGCTGAAGAACCTGAACAGCGGATGGAAATTCCGCGGTATTTCGGATCAGGAATCCGAGGTCGAATTTGCCGCCGAGTTCGCTTTCAGGTCAAAGATTCTGGAAACGCTTTTCGGTTGGCATTTCGACCGGGCAATGCAATCTGTGGTTTCGGCTTTCGAGCGGCGGGCAGCGGAACTCTACGGCTCTCAAGACTGAGGTGGAGCGAACCTGGCATAGATATATTCGGCGACTGAGTGCTCCAGTTGCACCATTCCGTCACCATCAAAGAAATGCCCGGTCGCATCGATTACCTTGTGCACAACTTCAATACCGCCCTGTTTCTTGAGTTTGGAGACAAGTTCCAAAATCTTGTCCGGTGCTGAAATACTGTCGTCACTTCCGTTGATGATTATACCCGAAGCCGGACATGGTGCCAGGAAGGAAAAGTCAAACTGGTTGGCCGGGGGCGCAACGGCAACGAAGCCCTTGACTTCCGGCCGCCGCATGAGCAGCTGCATGCCGATCCAGGCGCCATAGGAAAAGCCGGCGACCCAGCATTGTTTGGAATTGGGGTTGCAGGCCTGCAGGTAGTCCAATGCCGCCGCCGCATCCGCCAATTCGCCGGATCCGTCATCATGTGAGTCGGATTTTCCCTGGCTGCGGCCGATGCCACGGAAATTGAACCGCAGCACCGCAAAGCCGATCCGGTGAAAACAATAATAGAGCCTGTGCACGACTTTATTATTCATGGTTCCACCATAAGCCGGATGCGGATGAAGAATCAGCGCCGCCGGCGCATCCGCATTGGGCTGCGTGTGGTAACGGCCTTCCAGACGGCCTCCAGGACCGGAAAAAATAATTTCGGGCATGTGATAACTGCCTCACCCCATCAGTCCGGCCCGCTTGACCGGTCATTCTCCACGATTTACAGTGATTTCAACCCGTGACACTGACCGAAAATCCGGGCTTCAGGGTTTAGGGGAAGTCACGTTCCGCGTCAACGCAGTCTGCAATGATATGAAGCTCAGTACAAGAGGCCGATACGCAATGGTCGCTCTAGTCGATTTGGCTATGGAGGATCATTCCTCCCCGATTACCCTGGCGGCGATCGGTGAGCGCCAGAATGTATCCACGGCATATCTTGAGCAGCTCTTTGTGAAGCTGCGCCGGGCGGGTCTGGTTGAATCCGTGCGCGGTCCCAATGGCGGCTACCGATTGGCGATGAGCCCGGAGGAGATCAAAATTTCCGCCGTGATGCAGGCTGTTGATGAAAGCCTTGAAGTGATGATGCTGGGCAGTCAGGCTGCCAGCGGAGCCCATTCCGGCACCAAGGCTCAGTCGCTGACCAACCGGCTGTGGGAGGGTTTGGCCGCACAGGTCTATGTCTTTCTGCATCAAGCCAGTCTGGCGGATATTGTCCGAAATCGTCTGGCCCCATGCCCGGCCGTGCCCAATCTGCTGCGGGTGGTCGACGAGTGACAATGCAGAGGGCCTATCTCGACTGGAATGCCACCGCCCCGATTCGAGACAGCGCCAGACAGGCAATGGCGGACGCGTTTGAGATTGTCGGTAACCCGTCCTCAACCCATGCCGAAGGACGGGCTGCGCGCGCATTGATCGAATCCGCACGTGAAGCGCTTGCCACGGCTTGCGGAACCCCGGGCGGAAAAGTCATATTCACTTCCGGCGCAACCGAAGCCGCGGCCTGGATTCTTTCCCGGACCCGGCTTTCCTCGGCGCCGATCGAACACCCGGCGGTGTTGAAATGGACCGATCCGGTATGGCAACCCGATACGCAGGGGCGGGTGCGGGTTGATGCGCCGGAAACCGCTACGCTGCAGCTGGCAAATGGCGAAACCGGGGTGATACAGGAACTACCGCAGGGTATCCGGGTCACGGATGCGACCCAAGCCTTCGGAAAAATTCCGATTGCATCTGCGATCGCTAAAGCCGACATCGCTATCCTGTCGGCACATAAACTGGGTGGACCGAAGGGCGTTGGTGCTGTCATATTGAAAGATGGGGTTGACCTCGAGGCGTTGCACAAAGGCGGGGGTCAGGAATATGGGTTGCGTTCGGGCACCGAGAATTTGAGTGGTATCGCCGGATTTGGCGCCGCTGCCAGGTCCGCCCGGGAGGAATTGTCACGCGGCATATGGGAACAGGTTGCCGAAATGAGAGACAGGCTGGAATCGATGCTGCGGGAAGAGTGTGATGAAGTCGTCGTTTTTGGACACGGCACGGCACGGCTACCGAATACATCCTGTTTCGCGGTACCGGGCTGGAAGGCGGAAACCCAGGTGATGCAGTTGGATTTGAACGGCTTTGCGGTGTCTGCGGGTTCGGCCTGCACCTCAGGCAAGACCCGGACAAGCGGCGTGTTGCCGGCCATGGGTGTCCCCGATGCGCTTGCAGGATCGGCGATAAGGGTATCCATAGGTGAGCGAACCACAATTGATGAAATCGACAGATTTGTGCAAGCGTGGTCAGAACAGAGAAAACGATTCAGCCGCCGCAACCGGGTGGGAACGGAACCAGTGACCCAGGAGGCGGCATAGGAATTACCATGGTACAGACACAAAATGTCAAAATCCGCGATGGTGTCGATATCGACACGGTCAATACGGTTGCATCCGTGGGCGGCGCTTACCGGCATGGCTGGGAAACCGATATTGAAATGGAATATGCGCCGAAGGGCCTGAGCGAAGATATTGTCAGGTTGATCTCGGCCAAGAATGATGAGCCGGAATGGCTGACGGGGTGGCGTGTGTCAGCGTACAAACGCTGGATTTCGATGCGGGAACCGGATTGGGCGATGGTCAGTTACCCGGCGATTAACTACCAGGACCAATATTACTACGCCAAGCCGAAGAGCATGGACCAGCGTCCCCGTTCGCTTGATGAAGTCGATCCCAAACTTCTGGAAACCTATGAGAAACTCGGGATTCCGCTGCGCGAACAGGAGATTCTCGCCGGCGTGGAAGGTGCCGACGGGCCTCCTGCGGACGTTCGCCGGGTCGCGGTCGATGCCGTATTTGATTCGGTGTCCGTGGGCACCACATTTCAGGATGAATTGCGCAAGGCCGGTGTCATTTTCTGTTCCTTCTCCGAGGCGGTGAGAGAATTTCCGGATCTGGTTCAGAAATATCTCGGCTCCGTCGTGCCGATTACGGACAATTACTTTGCCACACTGAATTCCGCCGTATTTTCTGATGGTTCCTTTGTCTTCGTCCCACCCGGTGTCAGATGCCCGATGGAACTCTCGACATATTTCCGCATCAATGCCAGAGATACCGGCCAGTTTGAACGCACGCTGATCATTGCCGATAAGGGCGCACAAGTCAGCTATCTCGAAGGGTGCACAGCCCCGCAGCGCGACACTTCGCAGTTGCATGCCGCCGTGGTCGAGTTGGTGGCGCTGGAGGATGCGGAGATCAAATATTCCACTGTCCAGAACTGGTTTCCCGGCGATGCGGAAGGCAAGGGCGGGATCTATAATTTCGTAACCAAACGCGCCGATTGCCGGGGTGACCGTTCGCGGGTCATGTGGACACAGGTTGAGACCGGCTCAGCGGTGACTTGGAAATATCCGAGTTGCATTCTGCGTGGCGCCGAAAGCCATGGCGAATTCTATTCCATAGCGATCACAAATAACCGGCAACAGGCCGATACCGGCACAAAAATGGTGCATCTCGGGCGCAATTCGCGCTCCAGAATAGTCTCTAAGGGAATTTCCGCCGGCACAGCGCAGAACACCTATCGCGGGCTGGTTTCTGTCCACCCGAAAGCAGCCGATTGCCGTAATTACACCCAATGCGACAGTCTTCTGATCGGCGATCAATGCGGCGCCCATACCGTTCCCTATATCGAACTCAAGAACAGCTCGTCGCGGGTTGAGCATGAGGCGACGACTTCAAAGGTGGACGAGGATCAACTGTTTTACTGCCGCCAGCGTGGCATGACGGAAGAGGAAGCGGTGGCACTGGTCGTCAACGGTTTCTGCCGCGAGGTGCTGCAGGCCCTGCCGATGGAGTTTGCCATGGAAGCACAACAGCTTGTAGCGATCTCACTGGAAGGTTCAGTCGGTTGAGCGGAGGATCTGGAGAATAAAATGCCTGAGTCGGTTATCTCAATCTCCAGCGTGCAGGGCTTTGATTTCGGTCCCGACGGTGGTTCCAAGCGTATCGGAGGCACTTTGCGCCGATTGGGTGATGCGCTTGGACTGAAAGGTTTGGGTTGCACCCATATCTCGGTGCAGCCGGGCATGCGTGCATTTCCTTTCCACAATCATCTTGCCAATGATGAACTCTTTGTCATCCTTTCCGGCACCGGGACTTACCGATACGGCAGTCATGAATATCCGATTGCCGGCGGCGATATCTGCGCTGCCGGGAAGGGAGGTCCGGACAATGCCCACCAGATTATCAATACCGGCGAACAACCCCTTGAATATCTGGCCATTTCGACAATGAATGACCCGGAGGTAGTCGAATATCCCGATAGCGGCAAATTCGCCGCCATCGCTGTTGCGCCGGGCGCCGGCTTCATGGAGGCGCACCTTCGTTTCATCGGCCGGGCCGGGGACAGCGTAGGGTATTTTGACGGCGAAGAGACCTGAGCGTCGCTTCGGTGATTACGTTCTTTTTTGAAAACTTATCCTGTCAACATTCGGATCAACTCATCCACTAGGAGAATTAATGCTTTCTATCAATAATTTACGCGCGAAACTTGAAGAAGATGATAAGTTGATTCTGAATGGTGTTGACCTGCAGGTCGATGCCGGCGAAGTGCATGCGATCATGGGTCCAAACGGCTCAGGTAAGTCTACGCTCTCATATATACTGGCTGGACGTGACGGCTATGAAATCCTGAACGGATCGGCAAAACTGGATGGAATGGAGTTGCTGGAACTCGAACCCGAGGAGCGGGCGGCAGCCGGGTTATTTCTGGCATTCCAGTATCCGGTTGAGATTGCCGGCGTGGGCAATATGACTTTTCTGCGCACCGCCTTGAACGCCCAGCGCAAAGCCCGGGGCGAAGATGAAGTCTCAGCCGCCGAATTTCTGCGCCGTGCACGCGATCAGGCAAAGTCCCTCGGCATCGGAAACGAGTTGCTGAAGAGACCGGTGAATTTCGGATTTTCGGGCGGTGAGAAAAAGCGCAATGAAATCCTGCAGATGGCGATACTTCAACCGCGCATGTGTATTCTGGATGAAACCGATTCGGGATTGGATGTCGATGCGATGCGTCAGGTGGCAGCGGCGATCAATGGACTAAAATCGGCAAATCGTTCGATTTTGCTGGTGACCCACTATCAAAGGCTGCTGAACCATATCACACCCGATAAGGTTCATATCATGTCCGCGGGACGGATTGTGGAAACCGGTGGTCCGGAACTTGCCTTACATGTGGAAACCAAAGGTTACGCGGAATTTGCCGCGGAGGCGGCATAATGGCGCTGCCGCCCCACATCCTGCAACCGCTTGCCGGTCATGTGCCTTCCTCGGCGCTGGCATTGGATTCGGCGCGCGGCGCCGCCTGGTCGCATCCGGCGCGGCGGCTGGCGGAGCGGCGGCTGGAGACTGCCGGTCTTCCAACGCGCCGTGACGAGTATTGGCGATACACCGATCCGGGCGGGTTTCTGGATTATCGACAGGAAGATGCCGGAGCATTGCCGGCACCGCCGGCAATTGCCGGTGATGCGTTGAACCTGGTTTCCCGCGACAGCGTATTCGAACTCCCCGGGGAGACCATGGCCGGCACAGGAGTCCGGATTGCCGGGCTGGGAACCGGTCATCGGCTTGGCGAAGGACGGGTTCAGAATTCATACGGCTCGCTGGAGGCGGAAACACAGGAGATGATTCCGCGGGGGTTGGCAGCCGCGAATAGCTGCTTTGCCGAGGATGGGCTGCTGATTGAATGCGATGGGCGCCTTAAGCAGCCGCTGCAGCTGCTTCACTCTGCCAGCGGCGCGGCAAGAAGCGCCATGCTTCATCATGTCATTGACGTCAGGCCTGGGGCGGAACTCGTCATCATCGAATCGGGCAGTCCAGCCCCGACGTCGAACACCGTTATCGAGATCAATATCGCCGAGGGAGCTTCCTGTCACCTGATCCGGATCGCCGCAGCGGCAACCACCTCGGTCTGTTCGGTATTTGCCAGTGTCGCTGAAGGCGGCGAATTTCACCAGTTCAGCCTGAGCGCCGGGACGAGATGGTTCCGGAATGAATCCGTAGTCACGCTGCATGGCGACAACGCCGTAACCAAACTCGCCGGTGCTTTCATCGGCGGGCAACAAAACCATCATGATGACACGGTTCTGGTCATCCATGAAGGGCGGCATTGCGAGAGTCGCCAGGTTTTCAAGAAAGTGCTCCGGAATGCCGCGAAAGGGATTTTTCAGGGAAAGATCCTTGTGCGTCCCGACGCACAGCACACGGATGGGTATCAAATCAGCCAGGCGCTGCTGATTGATGATTCAGCACAGTTTCTTGCCAAACCGGAACTCGAAATCTACGCCGATGACGTTGCCTGCTCGCACGGCTCAACATCGGGCGGCCTCGAGAAACTTCCTTTCTTCTACCTCCGTTCACGCGGCCTGGATAAAGCTTCCGCCGAGGAAATACTGGCTTTGGCGTTTCTGGCGGGAGCAATTGATGAAGTCGCTGATACCGGGCTTCGTCATTCGCTGTTCGAACTCGCCACCCGTTGGTATTCAGAATTACGTTGAATGGCTGCCGCCAGCGACCTGATTCTCACCTATCTTCGTCCGAGGCAGGTCATGTGCAGGCGGTTCGCCATGGCGACCGGGGAAGGTCAGGCGCTGAGTTATCTTGTTTCCGCCTGCCTGCTGTTTTTCCTGGCGCAAACTCCGGCGATGGTTCGCCAGCACATCATGCTGGCGGAGGAGCTTCCATTGGCAGGAATTGCGGCTGGCCGCCTGTTGGGAATGGCTGTGTTCGCTCCGATCGCTTTCTATGCGGTGGCGGCCCTGACGGTGCTGCTGTTGCGATGCATTTCAATCCGGATTTCCTGGCTCAGCGCCAGGATCAGCCTGTTCTGGTCGCTGCTGGCGGTATCACCCGCGATGTTGGTGCTCGGCATTTTACGGGGGTTGATCGACACGCAGTCGATTCTGCTTCCCCTGTCGATCGGCGTCGCGGTGACCTTCCTGATATTTTGGGTGGTTGGGCTTTTGGAAGCGGTTGCAAGGCACGGCTGCTGAAATGATTGCACTTGCCGGGTTGCCGCTTTGCTTGTCTGCCACTATCTCCCATCCCGGAACCCACCCGTTGGCGGATCATGACAGCAAAATTCATTGAACTCGTTCAAATCACACTGCTCGACCCGCAGAAGGGAGGCCGGATCCTGCTGAGCCGCGGCTACCCGATCGGCGTGGTCGCGGAGTTGGTTGTGCTTGTTACCGCTCTGGGTGCACTCATGACCCATTTCTCCGTGTCGATGCTTGACCTTCATCCGGGTCAACCATTTGCCATTGCCGTCGGCCAATTGCTGGCGCTGGGGGTGCTTGCATTGGCCACCTTTCTGATCGGTCGATTGTTCGGCGGCACCGGTAGTCTACCGCAGACAGTCATAATGATCTGCTGGATTCAGATTGTGATGCTGCTGGTTCAATTGCCGATCATTATCATCAGCGCATTGCTGAGCTCCGGAGCCGGAGGAGCCATTTCCGACTTTCTCAGTATTCTCCCGCTACTGCTGTTCTTTTGGATGTATGTGAATTTTGTGAAAACCCTGCACGCTTTCAAATCGGCCTGGAAAGTGTTGACCGGGGTCGTTTTGACGATTTTCGCAGCCGCTTTCGCGGCCGTCAGCCTGCTGACACTGACCATTCTGTCCTGAGGATTCGTATATGTTTGATATCGATGCGGTCCGCAAAGATTTCCCGATCCTGGCACGTGAGATCCGGGGTCATCCGCTGGTATATCTGGACAGCGCGGCTTCAGCGCAAAAACCCAGAGCTGTGCTGGACGTCATCAACAACGCCTACAGCCGGGAATATGCCAATGTGCATCGCGGGCTGCACTTTCTCTCCGGCGTGGCGACTGACAAGTATGAAGAGGTCAGATGTAAGATCAAATCATTCATCAATGCCGCCCATGATGATGAAATCATCTACACAGGAGGCAGTACCGAGAGCATCAACATGGTTGCCTATAGCTGGGCACTGCCGCGCCTCAAAGAGGGTGACGAAATCCTGCTCTCCGCCCTTGAGCATCACGCCAACATCGTTCCCTGGCACTTCCTGCGGGAACGGCTTGGCGTTCAACTGGTTTGGATCGAACCGGAACAGGATGGTGTTCTGGACCCGCAGCGGGTTGCGGATGCGATGTCGCCGAAAACGAGGCTTTTGGCGCTCAGCCATATGTCGAATGTTCTGGGAACCCGGATCGATATCAAGGCCATCGCAGCGCTCGCACGGGAGAAGGGGGTGCCGATACTGGCGGACGGATCGCAATCGACCGTGCACGGCCCGATCGATGTCCAGGATCTGGGTGTCGATTTTTTTGCCCTGACCGGTCACAAACTCTACGGACCGACAGCGTCCGGTGCACTTTACGCAAAGCGCCGCAGATTGCAGGAGATGCGCCCCTTCATGGGTGGTGGTGACATGATCCGGGAAGTGACACGCAGCCATGTGACCTATGCTGAGCCACCGCTCATGCTCGAAGCCGGAACTCCGGCGATCGTGCAGATGATCGGTCTCGGTGCGGCGATTGATTACGTCTCGGCTTTGGGAATGGAAAATATCGCGCGGCATGAGGCGGACATCGCGGCCTATGCGGCTGCAAAACTCGCCGACGAGCCTTGGATTATCCAGCAGGGCACTGCACCCGGCAAAGCTGCAATCTTTTCATTCACGCTTGCAGGCCCGGCTCACCCACATGATGTTTCAACCATTCTGGATCAGCAGGGAATTGCGGTCCGGGCAGGTCACCACTGCGCGCAGCCGCTGATGAGTTTCTTCCGCCTGACCGCCACCTGCCGTGCATCATTTGGCCTTTACAGCACAATTCAGGAAGTGGACCGGCTTTTGGAAGGGCTTCACGTCTGTCGAGATATGCTTGGTTGAGACGCAATGGGGACTGAGTCATGAAAGGCATTGTCATTGCAGGCGGCGAGGGTTCCCGTCTGGCGCCGGCGACAGCAACAACCAGTAAATGCCTGCTTTCCGTCTACAATAAGCCGATGGTTTATTACCCTTTAAGCGTTCTGATGCTGGCGGGAATCCGTGATATCCTGGTGATTTCCCGACCCCGCGACATCAACGCCTATGCGACGCATCTTCAGGATGGTCACCAATGGGGAATCAGCATCACATATGCCGAACAGGAAAACCCGCGTGGCGGCATCGGAGAAGCATTCATTATCGGACGTGATTTTGTCGGAGACGGCCCCTGCAGCCTGGTCCTCGGAGACAATCTGTTTTTCGGACAAGGGCTCCAGAACCGCCTGCGGGGGGCGCTTGAGAGACATCGGGGCGCAACCGTTTTCGCCTATCAGGTGCGCGATCCGGGTAAATTCGGAGTTGTGAGTTTCGATGAATACGGACAGGCAAGCGAATTAATTGAGAAACCGGCGCATCCTCGATCGAATTGGGCTGTGACAGGTCTCTATATCTATGACAACAGCGTTCTGGATGTCGCCCGGGATACGCCGCCTGGAAACCGCGGCGAATTGGAGATCACGGATATCAATTGCCACTACCTGCAATCGGGAATGTTGCGGGTGGAAAGGCTGGGTCCGGGATTTGCCTGGTTCGATGCCGGCACGCCGGACAGCCTGCTTGAGGCATCGCACTTTGTGCGCACAATCGAACGCCGTCAGCATCAGAGCTGCGCAGTACCGGAAGAAATCGCCTTCCAGAATGGATGGATTGACCAGGCGCAGCTGCAGCGGCTCGGACAGGATATCCGGCGCAGCGATTACGGACGCTATCTGGTCCGGTTAGCGGAAGGAAAAGCGCTGGCCGGATCCTGGGAATGACCGGAGAATGCGGATTGCATCGAACTTCGGGCACGCCTATAGATTCACCAGGCACCCGTAGCTCAGCTGGATAGAGCGCTGCCCTCCGAAGGCAGAGGTCAGAGGTTCGAATCCTCTCGGGTGCGCCAGAATATCGAAATGACAAACAATTCCAGCCTTTGAAGAGGTCAAGGTCGCAAGTCTGCCGGCTTTCTTCGCAGGATTTGCGGAAGAAATCGCATCCTTGAAGATGCCTTGACAGCGCCGTCTCTCACAAGCAGATGTTCGGCATTACACGTCAGACGAGCATAGACTTCAGCTTCCGATGAATCGGCGGAAACGATATCTAACGGCATTCATATTTTCCGCCGCACAGCCCATCCATGACCGCGGCTTTAGAATCGCCTGCGTCCGGAGAAAGTGAAATTCATGAATGATAAAGTAATAAATTTGGGGATTATATATTTGACAATATTTTGATGTGTCAATACTTAGCGACTCCATGAG
>JAPOXR010000048.1 GCA_026706985.1 Paracoccaceae bacterium
CACCGGCCCGGGCTGATAATGCGTGTTGTCAAACCGTGACACGGTTGTCACCTTTGACATGTTGCCGGTCAGGAAAACCTCTTCGGCAGCATGAAAATCATCAAATGACAACACAGCTTCGCGCACCCTGTGTCCGGCGTTGCGAAGCAGACGGATAATCCGTGCGCGCGTGATGCCGGCCAGAAATGTTCCATTCGCGACCGGAGTCAATACCTCGTCATCGCGGGTCATGAACACGTTGGCGGTCGCGGTTTCAGCCACATTGCCGAGCGCATCGGTGACCAGGGCATTGTCAAAGCCCTTCGCATTCGCTTCAGCCAGCATGCGCGCATTATTCGGATAGAGGCATCCGGTCTTGGCGTTGACGATGGCGGATGCGATCACCGGCCTTTCAAATCTCGTGGTCGTCAGGGCCACGGATTTTTCCGGATCCGGCATCGGAAGTTCTTCCAGACATATGCAGAATTCCGTAGCCCCCGGCCGCGCCTGGACCGCGAGATGTCCACCATGCAGCGCCCAATACATTGGCCGGATATAGACCGCGGTGTCTTGCGCGTAGGGTTTCAACCCCTCGCCGGTAATGCGGCACATTTCGTCGCTGCTATGGGTCGGGGTGATGCCCATGGCTTCGGCCGAGTCATTGAGTCTCTGGCAATGGGCCCGCAAATCCGGCGTCAATCCATGCGCATACCGTGCACCGTCAAAAACATTGGTTCCAAGCCAGGCACCATGATCCGCCGCCCGCATGACATAGACATCGCCATCATGCCACTTACCCTGAAAATAGGTTCGGATATTCTTTCCGGTCGCCATCTGGTTGTAACTCCGACTGTTTTCACATTGTCCGTGATCGAATCATTCCGACAATTTCATATGTTTCGTGCAGAATTGGCTCGGCAATCGATGCGGCATTGTCCGCACCCACGCCCAGTATCCTGTCGATCTCCGCCGGGTCCCGCATGAATCCGTTCATCTTCTCAGTCACCGGGGCAATGGTTGCAACCGCGAGGTCAATGAGTGCCGGTTTGAATTCAGAAAACAGACAACCGGCGAACTGCCTGATCACTTCGTCCGGTTGGATCTCGGCCAAGGCCGCGTAGATATTGATCAGATTCCGGGCTTCCGGACGGCCTTCAAGCCCCTGCAGGCTGTCGGAGATCGGTTCCGAATCGGTGCGGGCACGCCTTAGTTTCTTCCTGATCGTATCTTCATTGTCGGTAAGATTGATCCGGCTCATATCTGACGGGTCGGATTTCGACATTTTCTGCTGCCCGTCGCGCAGACTCATCACCCGCGTCGCTGTGCCTTTGATCACCGGTTCAATTACTGGAAAGAAATCGACCTTGAAATCGTGGTTGAATTTAATCGCCACATCCCGGGTCAATTCCAGATGTTGTTTCTGATCTTCGCCAACCGGCACATGTGTGGCATGATATACCAGAATATCCGCCGCCATGAGTGCCGGATAGGCAAATAACCCCACCGACGCATTCTCGCGGTTTTTTCCAGCTTTATCCTTGAATTGCGTCATCCGTCCGAGCCAGCCCATGCGGGCAACGCAATTGAAAATCCAGGCGAGTTCGGTATGTGCCGGAACCTGTGACTGGTTAAACAGGATTGAGCGTTCCGGATTGATGCCGGATGCCATGAAAGCCGCCGCTGCCTGGCGGGTCGCATTCCTCAAATCCTCCGGCTCCTGCCATGTCGTGATCGCATGCAGATCGACCATGCAATAAATGGTCTCGAAGCCCGATTCCTGCATCTGAACGAAGCGTTTGAGTGCCCCGAGATAGTTACCCAGTGTCAGATTTCCACTCGGCTGAATTCCGGAAAAAACGCGCTTCGGGCGCGCCGCATCGGCCATGTCAGGGCCCCGTCTTGATGTCACGATCGGGCAGCCTTAATCGCAGACAGCCGGACTCGTCAACCGGTCGGCAACGGCGATAACCGAAATATGCAGGCCGGTTCCGGTTTCGCCCTTATGCCGGCTTCGCCGATAGGAAAAACAATTCCGGGGATCCGAATATGTGCAGCGCCCGATCCATTCACAATCCCGTATTCCGGCGCGTTGCAGCAGCGCTATTCCATAACCCGGAAGATCAAAATACAGCCGATTGCCGTTTTCATACGCAAAAAACCGTTCACTTGCCGGATCCTTATCCCTGAATTCATCCCTGAAATCAGATTGGACTTCATATTTGTCTCTGCTGATACAGGGACCGATCGCGGCACGGATATCACTTCTCCGGCTGCCGCATGCGACCATTTCCGCAACCGTGTTTTCGATGACGCCCGCCAATGCCCCGCGCCAGCCGGCATGCGCGGCTGCCACCGATCCGGTCCGCAGGTCGGCGAAGAGTATCGGCATGCAATCAGCTGACAGCACTGCGACCGCGGTGCCGTGCATTGCGGTCACGAAGCTGTCGGCTTCGGGTGACACCGTCGGCGGGCTTTCCGAGACCCGGTAGACCCGGGCGGAGTGAATCTGCCGCCCCGTGACCATGCGCGGCAATCCAACACCGATCCGGTCGGCGACCAATTCGAGATTGCGACGGACATTCGATGCCTCATCGGATGTTCGCGCACCGCAGTTCAACTCGGCGAAAACTCCCTTGGAATAACCTCCCCGACGCAGGAAAAATCCGTGGCTCAGGGAAGCGAGAAGCTGCGACTGGACGCGGACCGCGTTCAATTTTCAAACCCCGGCGGCAGTGGCGCATGGCTCGGACGGATCAGCAATACCTTATACAATTCTCCCATTTCCGCGGGATGTGTAAGTCTGCGCTGTGCGGCGATATGCTGACGCAGCGCCTCGCCTTCGAGTCGCTCTGCCAGAATACGGGCGCGCTCCACCAGCCCCATTCCTTCGAGCCAGACACCCTGTGGCAGCAATGCTGTCGACACTCCATCACCGACGGCGTTGCGGAGAGCGCCGAAATCGACATGCGCCGATATATCAGATTCACCGGGCTCAGCGAGCGGATGCACCGGGTGGTGGTTGCTCACCGCCTGCAAAGTGTCGCCCCATGATCGTTCACCTCCATAATCAGAGAGCAGTGCAACACCGCCGAATTGCCTGATTCGCGATGAGATCTGTTCAAGCAAGGGAATTGCGGCATGGCGGATCTCGACAATGTCACCTGGACGGGTATCGCTATGCCGCTGCCGCAACGCCGAATCACCTTCCGAATCCACCTCCTGGAATTCAAGCGCATCGCCATCGGCTGCGACATGGATTTCCTTCCAGCTGCAGCGTCGCCGACGGAACTGCCGGATCGGAAGCGCATCAAAAAACTCATTGGCAACAAGAAACAGCGGCTGTTCGGGGAGCATGTCGAGCGTATCGATCCATTGTGGATGATGCCCCGACAGCTTTTGTCTCTGGACATCCCTGAGCGCCGGGCTTTGCTCAACCATTATCAATTCCGCTGCCGACAGAAAGCTTTCGAACCTTCCTGCCACCCGCAGTATGTCATCCATCATGGTTGCCCGCCCCGGGCCGAGTTCCGCCAGTGTGAAACGGCGTGGAGAACCCTGTTCCCGCCAGGAATTGACCAGGAAAATGCCGATCAGCTCACCGAACATCTGTGAAATCTCCGGCGCGGTAGTGAATGCTCCCTGCGCACCGATGGCATCGCGGCGTTGATAATATCCGAATTCACGGTCGAACAGGCATGCCGTCATATAGTCGGAAACCGGAATTGTGCCGCTGCTTCCTATCGAGGCGATAAGTTTCGCTTTGAGAGTCAACGCCGTCGCCTCCGGGCCCAGATCACCACTCCGCTTCCCAGCAGGATCATCGGAAGCGAGAGGGTCTGTCCCATTGTCAGACCACCCCCTGCCAGAGTGATGACATATCCGTCCGGATTATCCGGTGAAATCAGATGTGAGTCCGCCACACGGAAAAATTCGACCACAATTCTCGCCGTTCCGTAGCCGACGAAAAACAACCCGGTTGTCTGCCCCGGAGTCTTGAGGCCATCCCGCCGATAGACGAGCCACGCCAGCACCAGGCAGAGCAGAGCACCTTCAAGCAGTGCTTCATAGAGTTGTGAAGGATGACGGGAACAGGCATGCAGCCAATGATCGGGGCAGATCGAGGCCGGGCCGAGTGGATAGATCACCGCCCAGGGGAGCTGTGTGGGCTCCCCCCATAATTCACCATTGATGAAATTGGCGATTCGCCCAAGGAACAGCCCCGGGGTTGCGGTCAGTGCAATGGCGTCGCCGACCGCGGCAACCGACGCGCGCTGAGAAAGGCAGAACAGAACCGCTGCTGTGACCAGACCGGCGAGGCCGCCATGAAAGGACATTCCGCCCTGCCACAGGGCAAAGATCTCCACCGGATTCTGTTGGTAGTAACCCTGCTGATAAAACAGGACATAACCGAGCCGGCCGCCGGCAATGGCACCGATAATGACCCAGGTAAGCAGGCGGTCGGCGGCTTCCCTGTCCAGAGGTGGTGCCACCGGCCAGAGATCGGGACGGGCCATCAGTGAAATGAACCAGCGCCAGGCGACAAGGAAACCGGCGATATAGGCGAGGGCATACCATCTGATGGCGAAATCGACGCCTGCAATCTCGAACGATAACAGCTCGGGATTGAATACGGGAAGCGGAATTGCAAATATCATAAGCTTCTGCCACCGGATCCGGCAGTGTCACTTGGAAACAGGAATTCCGCTGCCATATACTATTCAGAATCTATTGGAGTGAGGCCTGCCATGCAAACCAAGGGAAAGCTTTTTGAAGATCTCGCGCAGCTCATGACCAACGCCATGGGTGTGGCGCATGAAGCCCGGGGTGAATTCGAAACAGCATTTGACAGCTGGTTCGACCGCTGGGCGGCATCACGCAATTTCATCAGGCGCGACGAGTTTGAAGCAGTCAGGTTAATGGCTGAGAAAGCCAGGCAGGAAAACGACAGCCTGCGCCGGAGAATTGAGCAGCTCGAGACTGCCGCCCGCAAGCCGGCTGCCAGGAAACGCGCCGCCAAACCGTCCGTGACGAAGCAGAAATAATGAAAGCCCGGCCCGCACCGGGCCACTCTATTGCCGGACGGCCCGAAGGCAGGCCGGGCAGCTGGGCTGACATTCCTTAATCAACGAAGGAAAAACATTACCGATGAAAAGCGGCGTCCAACCAAGAACCAGTGAAACGGCATTCAACCATGAGTTGGCACGCTTGCTTCGTATGCTCCATCCCCGTTGGCGGGAAACAGGTGGTGAAGATGCCGTCGCTGCTGAGCAGACCGGCGTTTTCGGAGGCAAGTCACGGCGGGGACTTCGTCCAGACATTGTTATCAAGCATCCCGGCGGTTTGCCGATTATCATTGAGACCGAGTATTCGCCTGCACGCAATGTGGAGAGTGAGGCAAAGGCCAGACTCGGAGAAATCGTCGATGGGCTTCCTGTGGAGGGGGTGCTTGCGGTAGTTGTTCCGCAGGATCTTGCGTCCCGCCAATCCGCGCTCGCCGAAAAAATCGGGCAGGCCCGGTTTGAATACTGCCTATTTACTTTGGATAAGGGAGATAATGCAGTCCGATGGCCTCGTCAGGGACGGATTTCAGGAAGCATACGTCAATTGGCGGATGCGGTCGAGTATTTGGCTCTTTCCCCGAACAGGCTGAATACCGCAGCTGAAGTGTTTGAGGAGGGCATTGACAATGGTGCCAAGCTGCTTCGCGGGCTTCGACTGGACCGACCGGATATTTTCCCTGCCATGTCGCGCATTCTGCATCAGGAGGATAGCCTGCAAACTACGCGTATGGCGGTGGCCATCATTGCAAATGCCTTTATGTTTCAGGATGCGATCGCAGGCAATCACGGGATTCACTCTCTGGAAGATTTACGCGGTACGGATGGCCGGATTGCGAGGTCGGATGTCCGCGAATGTTGGAAGGCCGTGCTGGAGGTGAATTACTGGCCAATTTTCTCGCTCGCGGATGAACTGCTCGGTGCCATTCCAGCCGGAGCTGCTTGGAGATTTCTGGATTTGATGGTCAGGCTGGCTACTCAATTGAGCGGTTTGGGAACAACCAGAATGCATGACTTGTCAGGGCAGATGTTTCAACGGCTGATCACGGACAGAAAATTTCTGGCGACTTTCTACACGCTTCAGTCAAGCGCATCGTTGCTCGCCGGGCTGTCGGTTTCCAGGATGTGTGTCGATTGGCAGGATTCTGATTCAATCGCGCGGTTACGGGTTGCCGACCTAGCCTGCGGCACTGGGTCACTGCTGTCCGCGGCGCAGCATGCCATCTCCGCCCGACACAGGAGAGAAGGAGGCGATGATCAAGCGCTGCACAGTAAATTAATGGAAAAGGTGCTGATTGCTGCAGACATTATGCCAGCGGCAACACATTTGACTGCTTCAACTGCCTCCAGTGCCTTTCCCGGTGAAACTTTCCGGGAAACACAAATATTTACCTTGCCATATGGCAGGGAAGATGTGGATGTCTGGATTGGGTCTCTGGATCTGATCGCTGATGCTGAAGTGAAGCCCATTTTCGGCGGCGGTGAGGTCGAACGGGCCGGTGGGCATAATGTCAAAATTCAGCAATCCGTTGTGGCTCAGCATGACAGCTGTGATTTGGTGATCATGAATCCGCCTTTCACGAATCCGACTAACCATGAGAGGGCGGATGTGCCGGTGCCTTCCTTCGCCGGATTCGGAACAACTGCGGATGAGCAGGCGGCAATGTCTGCGCGGCTCAAATCCATTCGCCGGAATCTAAGACCATTAACCCCTGCGGGGCACGGAAATGCCGGCTTGGCATCAAATTTTATTGACCTTGCGCATGTTAAGCTTCGGCCCGGAGGCTGCATGGCTCTAATTTTACCGGGATCTTTCGCACAAGGGAGTGCGTGGGCAGGCGCGCGGCAATTGCTGGCAGAATGGTATAGCGATGTTGTTGTGATCGCGATCGCAGCAGAAGGTTCAACCGACCGGGCTTTTTCCGCTGATACCGGAATGGCCGAAATCATCGTGCTGGCTACGCGAAGGCAGAATCAAACGAGAAATGCTGACCTAGATGCCATTGTCTGTAGCCTTTACCACCGCCCTGACACAGCTTTGGCGGGGACTTTGGTTGCGGATGCGATTGAAGAGATCCGTATCGAGGAAAGTCCTGCATCAGGGCGGATCACACTAGGCATAGGAAGTCCAGTTGGCAGTTATCTGCGTGCGCCATTTTCCACAGCCTGCAAGGCCTTCGGAATCAAGCATATGGAGTTGGCGGCAGTGATGGATGATCTGACCAACGGCCGTTTTGCCCATCCGCAGACTATGGAAACGGTCGACCTGCCAGTCACATTTTTGTCCGAACTTGGCAGGCGCGGTGTAGTGCACCGCGATATCAATGGCGAACCTCCCCGGGGACCTTTCGACATTGTGCCGATTGAACCGGGTGAGGCTCCCCCGGAGTATCCGGCGCTCTGGAGGCATGCGGCAAATTTGGAGACAGGGCTGGAGGTCAACCCGGACAGTTTTGGAATAGTCCGGCAGAACTGCCACGAACGCGCTGCACAGCTATGGCAAAAAACCGCATCACGCCTGCATTTCAATCTGGATTTTCAGCTCAATTCCCAACCACTTGCCGCCTGTTGGACCTCCCGCATGAGCCTCGGCGGCAATGCGTGGCCGAACTTTATTGTTCGGCAGCGGGAGTGGGAGTTACCGATGCTGCTCTGGGCCAACAGCAGTCTTGGCCTGATGTCATTCTGGTGGCTGGGGACGAGGCAGCAGCAGGGGCGCAGCCGTTTGACCATTTCCCGACTACCTGACCTATCGTCGCTGGATCCGAGGTTGCTGAACGCGGCGCAGCTCGACAGATGTGCTGCTGTCTTTGAGGAATTCCGGCCCCTGCATTTTCTTCCGGCAAACGAGGCGTATCGGGACCCGGTTCGGCGGGAGTTGGATCGGATCCTGCTGACAGACATTCTGGGTCTCGACGAATGGGTGCTTGACGGGCTGGAATTTCGGCGCCTGCAATGGTCTCATGAACCAAGCGTTCATGGCGGCAAATCAACCGGGCCCGGTGCGGAACAAGAATTGGAAGTCGAAGTCTGGCAGGGGTAACTGTGACGCCCGGCAGGTAGCAGTTGCATGTTCTGCGTGCCAATATCGGCCGTCAGTTCACCAAACTCGTTTTTGAAGCTGAGGCTCAGACCCGTCTTCGACAGTTTGATTCGCAAGGTTGTTTTGTTTCAGTGGCTTGAAGGGC
>JAPOXR010000054.1 GCA_026706985.1 Paracoccaceae bacterium
TTACAGCAGAATCTCCCCTGTATTCAACCCTTGGTTTGAAATATCCGGGCTAGTTTTTCGGTAATTCCAGCGCACTCTCCAGACGGTGCGGAATTGTCCGGTCGCTGAAGTTGAATGTTCACAACTGCATCATGACCCGGATAATCGGCGAAGCGGTGCATTCAATCCACGTGCGCTTACAACTGAGTTGATCGGGCAGGTGACTTCGATTGAATTCAACGGGTAAATCGGACTACATCCGGTTTGCCGGGTGATGGTCAAAATGGAGCATGGAATGCGAAACCTTCTTAAGCGGTTCAAACTCTCTGATCGAATGCGATTGGGCTCAGTGGTTATCGGGCTGCTCGCTGTCGGCTCAGCCTCACTGGCAGACACAGTTCTGAAATCGCATGGGCTGTCGGCTTACGGCGATCTGAAATATCCGGAGAATTTCACGCATTTCGATTATGTGAACCCGGAAGCGCCCAGGGGCGGAACCATGTCAACCTGGGGGTTCGGAACTTTCGACAGTTTCAATCCCTTCATTGTCAAGGGCCAGGCGGAATACAATTCAACCCTGCTCTATGAATCCCTGATGAAGCGAGCCTATGACGAACCGGATGCGGTGTATGGGCTGATCGCCGAGTCGGCTGAGTTTCCGCCGGACCGGAGCTGGGTGATATTCAATCTGCGGCCGGAAGCGAGATTCGCTGATGGCTCGCCTGTCACCGCTGAAGATGTGGTGTTCTCCTATGAGACGCTGGTGGCGGATGGGCTGCCCAAATTCCGCGTCGATTACAAGGATTTCGAAACTGTGGAAGCAATGGACCCCAGGCGGGTGAAATTCACCTTCCGGGATGGTGCGGCGGTACAGCGGTTGTCACTTGAGGCAGCCATTATGCCGATCCTGTCCAAGGCCGATTATGCCGACCGTGATTTTGCCCGAAGCTCGATCGAACCGCCTTTGACTTCGGGCCCCTATGTCGTCGAGTCGGTCAATGCCGGCAACCAGGTGGTTTACCGCCGGCAGGAGAATTACTGGGGAGATTCACTGCCCGTGAATACCGGGCAGAATAATTTCGACCGCATCGTGATTGAGTATTTCGCTGACTATACCAGCGCATTTGAGGGATTTAAGGGCGGCAGCTATGATTTTCGCGAGGAGTATTACTCGAAAATCTGGGCGACCTCATACGATTTTCCGGAAATCGAGCAGGGAAACATAATCCGCGAGCAAATCCTGGATGGGCAACCTTCCGGAACGCAGGGTTTCTGGTTCAATCTCAGGCGGGAAAAGTTTCAGGATCCAAAGGTGCGCCGGGCCATTTCGATGGCATTCAATTTTGAGTGGTCCAACGCCACGCTGTTTTACGATCTTTATCAGCGAACCGACAGTTTTTGGGAGAATTCACCTCTGCAGGCGGAAGGGTTGCCTGGTCCGGCCGAGATCGAATTGCTGGAGCCGTTGCGCGGAATGCTTCCCGCGGAAGTATTCGAGGAACCCGCCTTTGTGCCGAAAGTTTCCCGTCCGGTGCGTATTGACCGTGCCGTGCTTAGAGAAGCAGGTCATCTGCTGGATGAAGCCGGGTGGGTTCTACAGGATGGGGAGCGGATTAACCGGCAGGGCGAGAAGCTCAAAATCGCTATCCTGAACAACAGTCCGGGGTTTGACCGCGTTATCAACCCTTACATCAGCACGCTGCAGCAACTGGGACTGGAAGCAACGAATGAGCGGGTGGATTACGCGCAATCGCGTGAGCGCGAAAAAAACTTCGATTTCGATATCACCATCCGGCGTTATGCGATGTCTCTGACACCTGGGCCGGAGCTGCACTCATTTTTCGGCAGCCTGTCGGCGTCAGAAATCGGCAGTCAGAATATTTCCGGTGTTGCCAATCCAGCCATAGACGTGCTGATCGGCCATGTCGAAAACGCATCCACGCGGGAAGAATTGGAAGTCGCGGTCAAAGCGCTCGACCGCGCGCTGAGAGCACTGCATATCTGGGTTCCGCAATGGTATAATGGCTCGCACAATGTTGCCTACCGGAAACATTACCGCCACCCGGAGAACATGCCTCCTCTCAGATTGGGCGAGTTGGATTTCTGGTGGTACGAGCCGGAATAGGTTCGGCCGGAAAGTGGCTGTCCAGAACCGAATATAGCGGATTCACATTATTCGGGCTGAACCGATGCATTGTATCCGGTTCAGCCCGGTCCGCATAGGCAGGTCAGGAAATCGATGCGAGTTCCTGTTCGAGATCAGCCATTTCCACACCGCCGGCCATGAGGTAACGAATATTCTCGCCGGCAAGCAGCGTTGCGGCGACAGTCGCAGTGACAAATGCTCTCATTGAGGTTCAGTTCCCGCACTTCCGACGACTACCGGAGAGGCGGTCTCGTCAGATCTTCAGGACAGCGGAAAATTCGCCATTCACCTGCATAAAATACGCGGGAAAGTGAACAACTGTCATGCACGCGCGGATATACAATGCGGCCGTCCGCCCCGGAAGGTCGGGTTCAGCCGGGCTATTCACCGGTTCCGGCAATAGCAAGATCAACCACGTGGTGAAGGGCTTCCCGTATGCTGTCGCCTTCCAAACGCCGCATGCGGAACAGGTCGATCTGGCGGTCTGCGGAGGCGCCATCCTTGATAATGCCGACCGCGTGTCGGATTTCCTTTTCGCAGTCCAGAGCCTCCGCGTCTTCGGCGAGCTCGTCCAAGAGATGATCCAGAAAATCGGCGATATCGATGCGCCCGGTTTCGGCGCCGGGGTCGCCGAAGTAAGCGAAAATGCCGTATCGCTGAGCAATCCACCGATCCTCGGCGATAATTTCGGTCAATGGTTCGCGCGGCAATGCGCCGGCGCGTTCCAGACGCGAAAGCCGCCGGATCAGACATGCGTAAATCGCGGCGATGCACATGGCATCCTCGACGCGTGTGCACATATCGCAGATCCGCAATTCGATTGTCGGAAATTTCGGTGATGGACGGATATCCCACCACAATTCGCTGCTGTCATCGATGAATTTCATCTGCCGGTAGCCTTCGACCAGCCGTTCATATTCCACCCAGGAATCCAATTGTGCCGGCATCCCGGTTCGCGGAAGACCCCCGACAAGGCTCAGTCGATATGATTTGAAGCCGGTGTCATAGCCTTCATTGAAGGGCGATGATGTTGACAGGGCATGCAGGAGGGGCAGGTACCGCCGCAGCGCCGTCATGACCCGGATACGCGAATCCGGATTGCCGAAGCCGGCATGAATGTGCATGCCGCCGATGACAAACCGCCGGACGCCTTCCTGAAACGTCATGGCGAAGTGCTCATAGCGCTCTCCGGGCGTGATCTCGAGACCACGCCAGGATGTGAAAGGATGGGTGGAAGTCGCCATAGCGGCGGCACCGGACTTCGCCGCCGCATTGATGACGATATTGCGCGTTTCCGTAACTGCCTCGCGCAGATCGGACAAAGAATGACAGACTTTGGTATTTGTCTCGATCTGGGCACGCAGAAACTCGGGTACAATCTGATGCGGTCCCTTGTTCCGCCGGCATTCTTCGAAAATGTCCTCGACGCAATCCGTGAACAGGTCACGGGATTCCGGGTTGACCAAAAACAGTTCTTCCTCAACGCCGAGCGTGATGGGAAATGAGTCGCTGGTCTTTGGCATGATTGCTCCACCTGTCGATGAGCTGTGGCGTTCCGGCACAGCAGTCGCCGCCATTCTTAACCTTGGTCACAGAAAGTGCAATTCCTTCAGCAGGGCTGGATACGCCACCGGACATCCGCCCGGATTGCGGATTTCCGGCGATTTTATTACCCATCCCGGGCGACTGATGATGCGGTGCTGAGGGTGACCAGGCGGATGGCGAAACGAGGTGGCCGTGCGGCCCGGAGAAAGCTGAGAACCGCGGTCGATGCCCGAATGCTGCCGGGATTTGTGAACCGGCTGCCGCATTGCGACTTACTGGATGCGGATGAAATCGCCCGGCTGGACTCGGAATCGATGTCGATTCTGGAAGAGGTAGGCGTGCAGTTCCGCGATCCGACAGCGTTGCGGGACTGGAAACGGGCCGGTGCCACTGTCGATGGCGAGCGCGTCCATATTGACAGGTTTCTGCTGCGGGAACTGATTTCAACCATTCCGTCCGCTTTCACCTATATGGCCCGCGACAGGCAGAAAAATCTTCGCCTTGGCGGGCGCCACACGATTTTCGTCCCGATGACCGGCGCGCCCTATCTGCGGGATCTTGACGATATCAGGCGGGTGCCGACGCTTGCGGATCTCGCCATGTTTCACAAGCTCAGCCATATGCTGCCATCGATGCACAGTTCAGCGCATCATATCGTCGAACCCTGTGATCACCCGATCAGCCACCGCCATCTGCGCATCACCTATTCGTCTATGCGCTACTCCGACAAAACCTTCATGGGCATGACCACCTCACCGCGCAATGCCGAGGACGTCATGGAAATGTGCGCGATCCTGTTCGGGGATGCGTTTCTGGAGGAGCATCCGGTGGTCACCGGAAACTGCAACGGAAACTCGCCGCTGGTATGGGACGAGACCATGCTCGGAGCCATGCGGGCATTCTGCCGGCGCAATCAACCGGTGCTGTGCTCACCCTTTGTTCTCGGTGGGGCGAATACGCCGGCGAGCGTGCCCGCGGCGGTGGCCCAGTTGAATGCCGAAGCGCTCGCGGCACTGGCTTACACACAGATCGTTCGCAAGGGCGCACCGGCGATCTATGGCCACTACCTGTCGACGGTCAGCATGAAATCCGGCGCCCCGATGGCGGGCACGCCGGAGATCTCGCTGATGAATTTTATGATTGGTCAACTGGCGCGCCATTACCGGATACCCTGGCGCACATCGAATACGCTTGGCAGTGCCAAGATTCTTGATGCACAGGCCGGCTATGAGAGCGCCTCAACGCTGGCGGCGGTGATGCATGCGGGGGCGAATTACATCTGGCACTCCGCCGGTTGGAATGAAGCCGGCATGCATTGCTCGGTGGCGAAATTCATGGTTGATGCCGAACAATGCGCCATGGCCATGCGGCTCGCCGCGGGCCCGGACTGGAACGGGTTTGACGGGGCGCTTGCCGCCATCCGCGATATCGGGCCGGGCGGCCATTTCCTCGGTCACCCGCACACCAGGGAACGGTTTCAGACGGCATTTTATCTGCCCGAATTATTCGACAATAATTCAATTGAACAATGGGCTGCGGAAGGCAGTATCGAAACGCCGGAGCGTGCGCTCAGGCAGGCCCGCAAGCTGCTTGACGCGTATGAGGAACCGAAACTTGATCCGGCAATCAATGAAGAGTTGCTCGCCTATATCGCCCGGCGGGAAGAGCAGATTCCGGCTGCTGACGCGCTTAACCAGGAATTCTAGACCGGAACATACCTCAATGGCAGGATTTGCCCAGCGCTTTGAGGCGCCAGTAATTATAGGGGAGCGGCGCGGCAAATCCGGCCGCCAGCATCAAAGGCACCACCCACCAGGTCAATTTGGCACCGCCGGTAAGCGTCCAGTCAACCGCATTCATGACCACCTCCATGCCGATCATCGAAATGAACGACATGCCGATCGCGGTCCTGAAGGCAGCGCCCAGCGCCATCTGGCGGGAGAGTATGATCGTCTCAAGCGCGATCGAGGTCAGCAGCCCGTTCACAATCGCCAGCAGCATGATGGAAAGCGTGGGCCAGGGAATTCCCATGAACTGAAAATAGGCGATGGTGCCGAAATCACCGATCGCACAGCCAAGCAGACACCAGGCGGTGTTCCTGCATGCCCGCCGCCATGTCGCTCCGCAGCGCCAGTCAAAGCCTGCCTGTTCGGCTGAAGTCACCATGTTGCCGCCTAATGGGATTGCATCCGGATTGGGGTGATCATTAACCGACAAGCGGTAAAACCGGAACCCCGAAATCCGCCGACCCCCGACCTTGCCGGATCGGGGCAGAGTCGGTAATCCGCATCCGCCAATGCAGAACAGCGACACGATATCACTGTGGGACGGGACTTCGGGTGAATCCGAACCGCCGTCCGACACGCTTTCCGGCAGCACAGTTGATGTCGCCATTGTCGGCGGTGGCTTCACCGGGCTGTCGACGGCACTCCATTGCGCCGAAGCAGGCATGTCGGTGCAACTGATTGAGGCGGAAAGACTTGGCCATGGAGGATCCGGGCGGAATGTCGGGTTGGTGAACGCGGCGGCGTGGCTGCCACCCGGTAAAGTCATGAAATTGCTCGGCCCGCGTTACGGCCCTGTCTTTCTGAACCGGTTCAGTGCCGCGCCGCGCACGGTGTTCGATCTCATTGAAAAGCACCAGATAGTCTGTGAGGTGACCCGCAGTGGAACCATCCATGCGGCGCATTCCGCACGTGGCATGGCGGATCTCCGGGGCCGGTTTGCGGAATGGCGGAAACTTGATGCACCGGTTGAATTGCTTGGTCCCGACGAGGTTCGGAAACTGACCGGTGCGGCGGGATTTCACGGCGGCCTGCTCGACCGGCGGGCCGGGACCATCAACCCGATGGGATATTGCCGGGGATTGGCACGCGCGGCGAAGGCGGCGGGAGCCGGAATCAGCACCGGCACAACCGCCCGCCGGTTGCAGCGGATCGATGACGGTTGGTTGATCGAAACCGGACGGGGAGCGCTTCGGGGCCGCTCGGTGATTCTCGGCACCAACGCCTATACGGATGATTTATGGCCGGGCCTCAGACGGGTGTTCTATCCGATCCACTATGTGCAGCTGGCAACCGAAGCTCTCGGCGAATCCGCCGGTTTCATTCTCCCGGAACGGCAGGGCGTCTGGAATACGGCGCCCATCATGTCCAATTTCAGGCGCGATGCATTCGACCGGCTGCTGATCGGCACAATGGGCAGATTGTTCGGCAGCGATCACGCCGGGCTGACGCAACGGTGGGGAAGCGGACAAATCCGCCGCTTCTTTCCGCAGCTCCAGGACGTCCGCATACAGAAAGCATGGCATGGAAAGATCGCGCTGACACCGGATCACCTGCCACGCATCCTGAAACTCGGAGAGGGTTTATGGACACCCATCGGCTATAACGGGCGCGGGATAACCACCGGAACCATCATGGGTCATTGTATGGCGCAGCTGCTCTCCGGGCAAAACCCGGAAGAGTTGCCGCTGCCGGTGACGGAACTCAGCGAGGCAGGTTATCCGGCATTGCGTGCCGGGATTCTTGACCTCGCATTTACCGCCAGGCAGGCGCTGCGCAGCGTAATCTGACCACACACCGCCTCGGAATCCCGTATGTGTGTTTGTGCAGATACCGCATGCCAATTCGACCTATCCGGTTATTTTCTCGGTCATCACGATCAACCGCTTTCCGATGGCACCCAGAGCCAAATCCATGCGGTCGAGTCGCGAGTGGTGCTCCACATCCAGCACCCGGTCGACCTGCGGAAGATGCCAACCCAGTCGCCGCGCTAGTTCGGATTTGCCGATGTTCTGATCCCGCATGCCCTGATACAAAATCACTTTTACCGCCATGAGCGTCGGCAACACAACGCGTTCGTCGCCGTCTGAAGGAACAGGCACGTTCTGATTTCCGTGCATGCGCGCGGTTATGGCTTCCCCAAGTGCCGACACAGACCGATTCAGCGCCTCGTGCCGGTCGTCGCCGAAAGTCGTGAGTTCCGGAAAATCCGGCGACGTTGCCAGCACCCCGTGGTCATCTTTCTGCAACTGGATCGGATAGGAAAGCATCGGTTCACTTCAGATCAAGGTCTTTCTTGATTTTAGCCTGAATTTCTCATACCAAGTGTTGTGAAACAGGGGAGATGCTGTTATAAG
>JAPOXR010000069.1 GCA_026706985.1 Paracoccaceae bacterium
AGCTTACAGCAGAATCTCCCCTGTATTCAACCCTTGGTTTGAAATATCCGGGCTAGCGGATCCTCCGAATCGTCCGCCTCGAGTAACTCGCCCGTGTACCTTGTCACAAAGAAATACGCCAAATCTCCGCCAATGGACCTGATCATTACTGGTTTCCGCTGCGTCGGAACTCCAGCTGAAAACAAATGGTGCCAGGGCCAACACTTCTTCTCAATCATATTGAGCTTCGTGGTTTTGTCAGGCACGTCTTCCGCGCCGGCTAACAGGCAACCCATCTCGAAACTCCAACACCCGCTCTTTGGCTGGAATGTCTTCCAGCGCGTTCGTTGCGGCTCCGTACAATAAATGCAGTAAACCGGCTTCATGTTTTCGGCCTTCGCTCCGGCGATGAGCAAATCCCGCTGTTTTTTGCCCGACGATTTTACAATGTGCTTCACCTTCAAGGCACCGTTACGCTGAATCCTTTTTGCCTGCACCCGCATACTGAGCGTCCGCTTCGAACCAACGATGTGCCACTCCCAATCCGCACCGTTCTTCGCTTCGGTCTGCTTGGGAAAGGTGCTGATTCTCACAATCTGCGGATGCCGCCGCACAATCTCCATTAAATTGGTCTCCGTGATGGTTTCTTCTCCGTAGTTTACCCAGACATTGTCGCGATGCGAGAACCCGAGATTTCGCGACGTAGCATCACCCAATTCCAGAAACGTGAGCATGAGGTCCATATTCACTTTGTCTTTTCCTTGCTCCCGCGCTTCTTAACCCGTGCCAATCTTCCGGCCACGTCTCTCGCAGTTTCTCGAGTTCATCCTAAACACTCATGGCAGGCTTTGATCTTCCACCCCTCGTCGATGAAATTCCTGTGGCACATCCCGTGCCTTAGCCACAAGGTGCAGCAGGGTAATTCAGCTATCGATGCAAGTACCTCAATCCCGCAACACAACATGGAATATCTGCAGGAAGTTCTTGGCTTCGGTTCCTATCTGGTAAGCTCCCAAACGAGCAATCCTCCGAAACCCGCGGTCGTGTCATTGAATACCTGCGTTACATGATTGACGCAGATGTCAGAGGCTTCGAATTCTTGCTTCCCCATAGCATCACCGACAAGGTTCGGTGCGTTTTCCGGAGCCCGTTCGCCGGCATTGACGTTGGCCGAAATCTTTTTTCCCTAATCGGTCAAATGAACCGGGCACTGCCCTGAAACCGGTGACGGCGGCGAAAGGCGTGCAATGACTTCCGATAGAGTTCCAATTTGCTATTGGCCAAAGATCGGGTGAAGTCAGGAGCGGACCGCCGCATGCAGCCAGTTCAGGTAAACTCTTTCCGCAATCCGGTTGAATTCCGGCATGGCGCCGGCACATGCTTCGGAAAGCTGTTGCACACCGTTCTCACCGAAAGCGGCGCGGAGCGCGTCGGCGTAATCCGGAATCGCCGCCCAGTTGCTGACCGTGTCGGCCTCAACCTCGACATGGAACTGCGCCGAGAATGCCCTCGGCCCCCAACTCATGGCCTGCACCGCGCAGGCCTCGGATGTCGCCAGTGCAACTGCCCCGGGCGGCATTTCAGTCACCTCGGCACCATGCCATTGCAGGCATTTGAATGTCTCGGCAACACCGTCAAAGAACAGGCTGTGCTCGCCCTCCCCGGTGAGACTGACATCCATGACACCGACTTCAGATTGTTCCGCCTTGCCGCATTTCCCACCGAGAGCCTCGGCCAGCAATTGATGGCCGAGGCATAGTCCGAGAAACGGCATGCCCCTGACCTCAACCGCTTCGCGGATCAACTCCTTTTCACTGCGCAGCCAGCCGAATTCACTTTCCTGCCAGACATCCATCGGGCCACCGAGAACCCACAGCGCATCATACCCGTCCAATCCGGGAAGGGCTTCACCTTCATCCAGCTCCACCGGATGCCAGCTGTGCCCGTCTTCGCGTAGAAAATCACGCAGTGAACCGGGATGTTCAACGCGGGCGTGTTGAAGGACCAGAATCTTCACGTTTTTACCTCAGAAATTTCCAGGGTCAGACATCCAGTGCGTTTTCGCGCTCCCAATCGGAAAAATACCGCATATACTCATTCCACTCACTCATTTTCAGCTTGGTGAAAGCAGCATGGAATTCATCACCGAATGCCGCGCGGGTGAATTTGGATTTTTCAAAACCCCGTATCGCATCCAGCATGTTCAATGGCAGGCGCGGCGCGGCGCGCACTTTGTGCCCTTCGGTATACATGTCGATATCCAACCGTTTCCCCGGTGGCGTTCGGGACTGGATCCCGTCCAAGGCAGCCGCGATCACCGCAGCCTGCAGCAGATAGGGATTGGCGGCGCCGTCAGCGAGGCGGACCTCGATCCGGTTGTCGCCCGGAATCCGGATCATGTGTGTCCGGTTATTGCCACCGTATGTAACCGTGTTCGGCGACCATGTGGCCCCCGAGAGAGTCACCGGTGAATTGATCCGCTTGTAGGAATTGACGACCGGATTGGTGATCAACGCCATGTCTTTCGCCCGGCTGAGCAGACCGCCGATCGCATGGTAGGCCAGATCCGACAATCCCAGCTCTCCGCCACCCGGCATCAGGTTCCGCTTGCCGGCCCGGTTCCATACGGAGAGATGAACATGACAGCCATTGCCGGTCAGATTCGGCATCGGTTTCGGCATAAAGGTTGCACGGAAACCATGGCTTTCAGCGATTGTTTTGACCATGAACTTAAAGAAATTATGCCGGTCCGCCGTCGTCAGCGGGTCGGTGAATCCCCAATTCATCTCGAACTGGCCATTCGCGTCCTCATGGTCGTTCTGGTACGGCTCCCACCCTAACTCCAGCATGGCGTCGCAGATCTCGGTAATCACCGGATAACGCCGCATCAGGGCTTGCTGATCGTAACAGGGTTTGCCGCGGATATCGCCGGCATCGGACAGCCCGGTGCCTTCGGGGGAGAGAAGAAAAAACTCCGGCTCAACGCCGGTCTTGAAGCTGTATCCGGCTTCGGCCGCGGCCGTGATCAGCCGCTGCAGCGTCGCCCTGGGCGCCTGCTCAACGCGTTTGCCTTCCATTTCGATGTCGCATGGAACCCAGGCGGTCTCAGCTTTCCATGGAAGTTGCGCCATGCGCGTCAGATCCGGCATTGCCAGCAAGTCCGGATCGGCGGGAGACATGTCCAGATAAGCGGCGAAACCGGCGAAACCGGCCCCTTCGGCAGCGATGTCATCGATCGCCGCGCGCGGAACCAGTTTCGACCTGACCACCCCGAACAGATCGGTGAAGCTCATCAAAAAGTAATTTATGCCCTTCGCCTGGGCATCTTCAGCAAGGCTGGCCGCCATCGGTCACTCCATTTTCCGGCTCTACATGTCCCGTATCCGCGATTGCCCCGGAATCCAATCGGTACCGGCGAGCGGAATACCAGCCATCGCAGCGGCTTCAACGGTCAATGCGACCATATCGTCCGGTTCGAGATTGCGTATATGGCTCTTGCCGCAGGCGCGGGCGATGGTCTGCGCCTCCAGCGTCATGACGCGCAGGTAATTCGCCAGACGCCGACCCGCCACAACAGGATCGAGCCGCTTGGCAAGTTTGGGATCCTGCGTGGTGATCCCCGCCGGATCGGTTCCGGCCTGGTAATCTTCCCAATACCCGGCTCCTGAGCCCGCAGCCCTGTATTCGGCCTCAAGTTCCGGGTTCTGGTCCCCCAGAGCAATCAGTGCCGCGGTACCAATCGACACGGCATCAGCTCCCATCGCGATCGCCTTGGCAACATCCGCACCGGTGCGGATGCCGCCGCCGACCACCAGTTGAACCTTGCGGTGCATATCGAGATCAATGAGAGCCTGCACCGCTTCCTTGACCGCAACAAGCGTCGGTTGACCGACATGCTCAATGAAAACATCCTGGGTCGCGGCCGTACCGCCCTGCATGCCGTCAATCACCACCACATCCGCACCCGCCTTGACCGAAAGGGCGGTATCATAATAGGGCCGCGCGGCACCGCATTTAATATAGATTGGCTTTTCCCAGCCGGTGATTTCCCGCAATTCGGTGATCTTGATTGCAAGATCGTCGGGACCGGTCCAGTCAGGGTGCCGGCATGCGGAGCGCTGATCCACCCCCGAGGGAAGGGTGCGCATACCGGCAACCCGTCCGGTGACTTTCTGGCCGAGAAGCATCCCGCCGCCGCCCGGTTTCGCACCCTGTCCGACAACAATTTCGATCGCGTCAGCCTTGCGCAGATCATCCGGATTTACGCCGTAGCGCGAAGGCAGATACTGACATACCAAAAGCCGCGAATGCTGCCGTTCCTCCGGCGTCATGCCGCCATCACCGGTCGTCGTCGAGGTTCCGGCTTCGTTGGCGCCTCTGCCGAGCGCCTCTTTGGCATTGGCCGACAGCGAACCGAAGCTCATGCCGGCAATCGTGATTGGAATTTCGAGATGGATCGGCTTTTCCGCATAGCGGGTGCCGAGCGTGACACCGGTTTCACAGGCTTCACGGTAGCCTTCCAGAGGATAGCGCGACATTGACGCGCCCTTCATCAGCAGGTCATCGAAATTCGGCACCCGGCGCTTGGCGCCGAATCCGCGGATTCGATACAGGCCGGTGCGCGCCGCCTCATGGATGTAGTGAATGGAGTTGCGGTCAAAGCTGTGCGATTCGCGCAGCCCCCAACCGGATCCGGAACTTCCCTTTTCAGTATGCCCTGACATTCCCGACCTTGAAGTGATACAGTTCGCGGGCGGATCCGTAACGCTGGAACCCGCCGGTCTCCGCATTCCCGCATCCCGCCGCCTGAAGCAAGGATTTCAATTCCTTCCAATGCGTATCGCGCATCGGCTTTCTGACACAGTCAGCACCGAGATTGCCGACCTTGCCGCGCACATAGATCCGGGCCTCATAAATGGAATCACCGAGTGCATCACCGGCATCTCCCAACACCACCAGCCTTCCGGCCTGCGCCATAAACATGCTCATATGGCCGACGCTGCCCTTGACCACGATATCCGCCCCTTTGAGCGAAACCCCGCATCTGGCAGCGGCGTTTCCTTCAATCACCAATAGACCTCCATGTGCTGTCGCGCCGGCGGACTGGCTGGAATTTCCTTTCACATGCACGCGCCCTGACATCATGTTTTCGGCCACACCCTGACCGGCATTGCCTTCCACCACCACATGCGCTCGCTGGTTCATCCCGGCGCAGAAATATCCGGCATGGCCCTCGATTCCGACCAGCACCGGTGCGTCCAAGCCACAGGCAAGCGAATGCGCACCGCCGGGATTGAGCAGGCGGAAATAGGTCTCCGAATCGGTCCTGTTCTCCGCCTGAAGCCGGGCATTGACCGCACGCAGGGAACCGCCTTCCAGATCGAGGATGACTGGATTGTCGCCCCTGCCGGACATCAATCGATGCCCCAGCTGTAAACAAGTGCCGGCTCCGGCTCCCAGACCTCGGCATTGCCGATACCAGGCAGACCGGCCAGAGCCCGGTATTCGGAACCGAAAGCAACATATTCTTCGGTTTCCGCCAACAAGGCGGGTTTGCATGCGATCGGGTCCCGCAGCACAGCGAAACCCCCGGCGGTCGCCGCGACGAAAGTGTAAAACCCGTCCAAAGCATCAATGCAGTCTTCGAAAGCGGCGTGCAGTGACCGGCCCATTTGCAACCGGTGGGTGACGTAGGCGGCGGCGACCTCGGTGTCGTTCTCGGTGCGAAAACGCATTCCCTGTGTCCGTTCCAGCATCTCACGAAGCCGGTTATGGTTGGAAAGCGAGCCATTATGGACCAGGCAGATATCGGGGCCGGTGGAAAACGGGTGCGATCCGGCAGTCGTGACTGCACTCTCGGTCGCCATCCGCGTATGCCCGACCGCATGACTGCCGCGCATTGACTCAAGCCCGAAGCGCTCCACCACATCCCTCGGCAATCCGGTTTCCTTGTAAATCTCCACCAGCCGCCCGACGCTCATAACCTGCGTGCAGTCGCTTTGTTCGATCACTTCCACCGCCGATGCCGGATCGCCGTCGCACAGGATGACACAATGGGTATCATTCGGCTCGGCAACGGTTTCGGCCTGCAGTTCTTCGCTCAGTCTGGCCGCAACCCTATCCCAGTCAAACCCGGGGTCCGGATTGAATGAAGTCAATTTCCAGCATTCGGCGGGAGATGGATTTCTATAGACTGCAACCCCTGCACTGTCCGGTCCACGGCTTGTCATTTCAACCAGCATCGGAGAAAACAACCGACCAAGTTCTGACCGGGTGTCTTCCCGCTTCAGAAAAAGTCCGACAATTCCACACATCGCCGTGCCTCCGGCAGTCCGGGGCGCAAGCATGTTGCAGTTATTCGGTTTGTCAAGCGGAACCGGGAAGCGCTGCACCGGCGGCACCGGGATAGTTGGGCTTAACCTCCCGAACCCTGGATGGTGGCTCGTCGAACTGATGCCGGAAGGCATTCGAGAAGTGCGCCGAATCGGCAAATCCCGTGGCAAGCGCGATTTCCGTCAGCGACAGTGAGGTTGTCTGCAGCAGATTCCTGG
The DNA here is from genome assembly GCA_026706985.1 of Paracoccaceae bacterium. Classification (GTDB taxonomy): domain Bacteria; phylum Pseudomonadota; class Alphaproteobacteria; order Rhodobacterales; family Rhodobacteraceae; genus JAPOXR01. The sequence goes on from JAPOXR010000069.1 coordinate 6,531, forward strand.
CGACTCCAAGGCGGAGGCGACGGCAGAATGCCATTGGCGGGATCCCGAGCTCGCGGCGGAATAATCGACTCAGTTGACGCTCGCCGAGGCAAGCCGTCCGTGCCAGTTGGCCGAGCGACAGCGGTTCTGCGATATGCGCCTCCATGGCTTCGATGGCTGCAAGCACCGCGGGTTTGCGGGTGCCGAAACGCTCAATCAATCCGGCCCGCTGCGGTCCCTCCGAACGGCGGACTTCGGTATGCATGAACCAATCCGAGACCAGCTGCGCAAGCCCCGCCCCGCCCTGGTCGGCGATCAGCATATGGGCAAAATCCATTGGTGCCGTACCGCCGGCACAGGTGACCCGGTCCCGGTCCATCACATAGAGTGAAGGCTCCAGCAGCAGTTCGGGTTTCATCTCGATGAGCGCCGCCGCATGTTCCCAATGCACAGTCATGCGCCGCCCCGCCATCAACCCGGCATTCGCCAGTATCACCGGCCCGCCGGACACACCGCCGAGCGACACGCCCTGCCGATCCAGATTTCTGAACCAGGCAAAGAGCCGTGTATCGGTGGCAGCGAACGGGTCACCGCCGGCAATCACCATTGCCAGCCTGTCCCGCGCCTTGCCACCCGGCAATGGCCTCGCCGGCACTCTTGCCCCGGAAGAACTGGCGACCGGTTTGCCGGAAAGAGAATAGCAGTTCACCCGGAACAGTTCCTGAGCCGCAAGCAGATTGGCAGCCCGCAACGGCTCTACCAGACTTGCAAAGGACATCAGGGCAAAGCCTTCGATCAGAACCAATCCGATATGATAGGGGGTGAATTCTTCATCTTTGTCCATTTTCTACAAAAAACAGACTTTTTTTCAAAATTCCAAGCCAATTCTGTGGCTATCTATGCTGGTGGTCGAAATCTGATGGCGATTGTATGCGTTATTCCGCCTGGCACATACTGAAGCAGGGTCTCACCGGCAACAAGGGCTGGCAGCCAATGTGGCGCGAGCCTGAACCGAAACCCGCATATGATTTTGTGATCGTCGGTGCCGGACACGGAATGGCTGCCGCCTATTATCTCGCCAAGGTTTTCCGGGCGAAGCGGATCGCGGTGCTGGAAAAAGGCTGGCTGGGTTCCGGAAACACCGGCCGCAATACCACGATCATCCGCTCGAATTATCTGATGCCGGCCAACCAGCCTTTCTATGAATTCTCAATGAAGCTGTGGGAAGGGCTGGAACAGGAGTTAAACTACAACTCAATGGTGTCGCAGCGCGGAATCATGAACGTCTTTCACTCCGATCCGCAGCGGGATGCGGCGGCACGGCGCGGCAACGCCATGCTCTTTTCCGGAGCTGACGCAGAGTTGCTGAACACGGATGATCTCCGCCGCAAGGCACCGTTCCTGGATTTTGAAAATGCCCGCTTTCCCATAAAGGGCGCCTTGTGGCAGCCACGCGGTGGCACCGTCCGACATGATGCGGTTGTCTGGGGATATGCCCGCGCCGCGGATGCGCTTGGTGTCGACATCATCCAGAATTGTGAAGTCACCGGCTTTCAGATCCAGGACGGGGTCTGCACCGGTGTTGAAACCAGCAAAGGGCCGGTGCGGGCCGGCCGTGTCGGCGTCTGTGTCGCCGGATCCTCCAGCCGGGTTATGGAAAAAGCGGGCATCCGGCTGCCGGTGGAGTCGCATGTTCTACAGGCATTTGTCTCGGAGGGTCTCAAACCCGCGCTTCCCGGTGTCATCACATTCGGTGCCGGCCATTTCTATGTCAGCCAGTCCGACAAAGGCGGATTGGTGTTCGGCGGCGATATCGACGGCTATAATTCCTACGCTCAGCGCGGCAATCTGCCGACCGTCGAAGATGTCTGTGAAGGCGGAATGGCACTGATGCCATTTATCGGCCGGGCAAGATTGCTGCGCATGTGGGGCGGTGTGATGGATATGTCGATGGATGGCTCGCCCTTTATTGACCGCACCGCAATCACCGGCCTCTACTTCAATGGCGGCTGGTGTTACGGCGGATTCAAGGCAACGCCGGCATCCGGCTACTGCATGGCGCATCTGCTGGCGCATGACCGGAGCCATGCGACCGCCTCACAGTTCCGGCTCGATCGTTTCCTGCGTGGCCAGCTGATCGACGAAAAGGGCGTCGGCGCGCAGCCAAATCTGCATTGATGGTGAGCTGATGATCATAAATCACCCCTTGCTCGGTCCGCGCGACGCGGCGGAATTCACCTATCTCGGCGATGTGTCACTGATCAACCGGCCGGACTGGAAGGATGCCGAGGCGGAGCGGAAGTTTCATGACTACCTGTATCTGCGCGATAACCCTGCCGGAGAGCACCGGGAATTATGGTATCACGAGCAGGGAGACAGATCATGGCTGGTGGTGACCCGTGACACGGTCACGCATGAAGTCAAGCGGGTTGAACTGGCCCGTGAGGCGGCCCTCGCCATGGGACGGGGCAAATGACGCAGCCGAACCGGGTAACAGGTGGTCTGATCAACCGCGATGCGGCGCTCGGATTTTCCTTCAACGGCAAATCCATGACCGGTCACCCCGGCGATACGCTGGCTTCGGCGCTGCTTGCCAACGGGCAGAAGCTTGTCGGACGCTCATTCAAATATCATCGCCCGCGCGGTATTTTCACCGCCGGCTCGGAAGAGCCGAACGCTCTCGTGCAGCTCCGCCGGGGTGGGCATTGCGAACCCAACAGCCGGGCGACGGTGGTGGAGTTGTTCGAAGGTCTCGCCGCCGAAAGCCAGAATCACCGGCCGTCACTCGAATTCGACCTGATGGCGGTGAATGATCTGCTCTCACCGTTCCTGTCCGCCGGTTTTTATTACAAGACCTTCATGTGGCCGAAGCGGTTCTGGGAGCGGGTTTACGAACCGGTCATCCGTGCCTCGGCCGGGCTCGGCAAGCTGTCCATGCTGGCTGATCCCGACCAGTATGACAAGGGTTTCCTGCATTGTGATCTGCTGGTCATCGGTGCCGGTCCCGCCGGCCTGTCGGCGGCGCTGGCCGCCGGACGCGCCGGTGTGCGGGTCATCATTGCGGATGAGGATTTTTTGCCCGGCGGCAGGCTGAATCTCGAATCGCAATCCATCGACGGCGTTGCCGGCAGCGAATGGGCGGCAGCCTGTGCGGCTGAACTCGACAGCCTCGACAATGTGCGCTGCATGCGCAGAATGACAGTATTCGGAGCGTATGACCACGGGATATTCGGGGCTGTCGAACGGAAAACAGATCATCTTGCCGAATCCGCCGGCAAGCCGAGACAGATATTGTGGCGGATTTACGCACAACGAAGTCTGGTCTGCACCGGCGCGACTGAACGTGCCATCGCCTTCGGCGGCAATGACCGTCCCAATGTGATGCTCGCCGGTGCGGCACGCGGTTTCCTCAACAGATTCGGTGTCGCTGCCGGCAGGCGTATCGCCGTTTTCACCAATAATGACTCCGGATGGCGGACCGCGGCGGATTTTGCCAAGGCGGGACTGGATGTCGCCGCCATCATTGATACGCGGGAAACGCCGAGGGTGAGCGGTCCCGGCGATGTCACCAATCTGCTTGGCCGACGGGTGGTTGCAACTTCCGGTCGGAAATCCATCCGCTCGATCACCCTGTCGGACGGGTTACGCCTTTCGGTTGACTGCCTTGCAGTTTCGGGCGGTTGGAGTCCGAACCTGCAGCTCACCTGTCATAAGCGCAACCGACCGCGCTGGGAGGAACGGGTAGCGGCCTTTGTGCCGGGTTCGGATCCGGATCGTGGAATGCGGGTCGCCGGGGCCGTGGATGGGCAATTCACGCTGGCCGGATGCCTGCGCGCCGGGCAGGAAGCGGGTATCGGGGCGGCGGTTGAATTCGGGCGTGCCGCCCCAGCGCTTGAACTGCCCCGGGTGGAGGCCGAAGGCTGCGGCATCACCCCCTTCTGGCATGTTGCCGAAAGCCGCGGGCGCTGCTGGCTGGACCTGCAGAATGATGTGACTGTGAAGGATGTCGAGCTTTCGCATCGTGAAGGCTTCAAATCGGTCGAACATCTCAAGCGCTACACCACCTTGGGCATGGCAACCGATCAGGGCAAAACGGCGAATGTTCCGGCTCTTGCCATCATGGCTTCGCTCACCGGAACTTCGATCGAGAAGACCGGGACAACCATTTACCGGCCGCCCTATACGCCGGTCTCCATCGGCACTCTCGCCGGACGGTCACGCGGCCGGGAATTCCGCCCGACGCGGCTGACTCCGAGCCATGAATGGGCACACGCACGGGGTGCGGTTTTTGTCGAAGCCGGCAACTGGCTGCGCGCGCAATGGTTTCCCATCGAAGGCGAGACACATTGGCGCCAGAGTGTCGACCGTGAGGTGATTGCGACAAGACGCTCCGTCGGCATCTGCGATGTCACCACGCTCGGTAAGATCGATATTCAGGGACGTGACGCAAATCTGTTCCTGAACCGGGTTTATGCGAATGGCTTCGCGACATTGGCGGTGGGGAGGGTGCGCTACGGGCTGATGCTACGCGAGGACGGAATTGCCTATGATGATGGCACAACGGCGCGGCTCGGTGACAACCATTATGTGATGACAACCACAACCGCGAATGCCGTGCTGGTCTTCCGGCAGCTGGAATTCGCACGGCAATGTCTGTGGCCTGAATTGGACGTGCATTTGATTTCGGTGACCGATGGATGGGCGCAATTCGCCGTCGCCGGCCCGAATTCGCGCGCCCTGCTCAGCAAGCTGGTCACGGAGGATATTTCAAATCATGCATTCCCCTTCATGGCCTGTGGCGATGTCACCCTGTGTGGAAAAGTTCCGGGGCGGCTGTTCCGTATCTCATTCTCGGGTGAACTCGCCTACGAGGTCGCGGTACCTTCGCGCTACGGTAATTCGATGATGGCAACGCTGATGCAGGCGGGAGAGGAATTCGATGCGGTGCCCTATGGCACCGAGGCTTTGGGAGTTATGCGGATCGAAAAGGGCCATGCTGCCGGCAACGAGTTGAATGGTCACACGACCGCATTGAATCTCGGTCTCGGAAGAATGGTGTCACAGAAAAAAGACTGCATCGGCAATGTTCTGTCACGGCGGGAGGAAATGAACAGCCCGGACGCACTGCGCCTGATGGGTTTCCGTCCCGTCGACCGGGGCGAGGAACTCAGTGCCGGCGCGCATTTCTTTGCCAAGGGTGAGGCGCGTAACATGCAGAATGACCAGGGATGGCTGTCGTCGGCCGCATGGTCGCCGATACTGGGGCATTCGATCGGCCTCGGATTCATCCGGGACGGGGCCAATCGCATCGGCGGTGAGGTGATTGCCGCGGACCCGCTGCGCGGCAGGGAAGTGACGGCGGAAATCGTGTCGCCGCACTTTCTCGATCCGGAAGGGGAGCGCCTGCGTGGCTGAATTCAATCTGACAGCTGAGCCGTTCCTGAAAGGCTATCACCGGCAATTCGACGGAGTCGGGCTGGTTGAGGCGGTTGATCTGCGGATTGCCTCCTTCGCCTGCCCGGCAGGTGCACCGGCGCAGCTTGAGGCACAGGCAAAAACCGGCTGGGGGATCGAACTGCCCGCACCCGGCGCGTCAAGCGGCTCCCTCTCCAATCAGCCGTTGGTCCTTGGAATGTCGCCGGATCAGTGGTTCGCCCTCTTTGCGGGTCAGAATGGGTACGCCAATGACAAACTCCTCAGCGTGCTTGGCGCAACTGCCTATATCACCGATCAAACACATAATTGGGTGGCGCTGAAAATCTCCGGCAAATTGGCCCGGACGGCGCTGGAACGCATCTGCCCGATTGATCTTGACCCGAACCGGTTCGTCCCCGGAACCGTGGCGCGGACGCTTATGGAACATCTTGGCTGCATCATCTTCGCTGCTGGAGAGGACGAGTATCTGCTCCTGTCGGCGAGTTCGTCGGCGAATTCATTCCTGCATGCGGTTGAGCAGTCAATCCACAATATTCTCTGAATTTCCGACGGCACCGGTCAACCGGCCGGCATCGGCACGGATAATGGTCGGCCGGTCGGCGGTGAGCGCCGCACGCACCGCCTCACAGAGCCCGTCAATCGTAACCGCCTCCGCCGCCGGCAAGCCATAGGCGGCCGCCAAAGCGGCAAAATCCGGATTCATTATCCTGACCGAGCATGGCTCTATCTGTGCCTGCACCATGCTGTCGGCAATCTCCTGCAAGGCCTGATTATCCCAAAGGATGATCGGCAGTGGGACCGCTAACTCCGCCGCGGTTCCCAATTCCTGCATCGTATACTGAAATCCGTAATCACCGGCGATGGCGACGACATCCCGGTCCGGCTCTCCGGCTTTGGCACCGATCGCCGCCGGCAATGCGTAGCCGAGTGTGCCGTAGCCATAGGGATGATGCCATCCCCCGGGCCCGGCCGGCCGGACCACTTCTTTGGCGACATAGGCAAATTGCGTCATGTCGGAAAAAACCACCCCTGAATCGGGAATGGCTGACCACAATGCTTCAGCCACGGCGGCGATGCCGGGACGCTCGGAATCGCAGGAGGCACGAAGGGCATTGCGGATTGCGGCAATCTCAAACGCCGACCAATCGGTTTCTTTGGCCGTCTTCCGTCTGTGTGCAAGAGCACTCAGGAAATGCCGCGCATCCGACAGGATCGGCAGATCATCGGGCTCTGAATGGGCCAGAACCTCGGCATCGATATCCACACGGATCATCGGTGCGCTGTGCCCCAGCCGGTCACGCCAAAGATCAACCTGCGACAATTCGGTGCCGACAGCGATCACCAGATCGGCTGATGCGATGATGGCATGGCTTTCCGGCCGGGCCAGATAGGAGCCGAATCCAAGCGGATCGCCGGGCGGTATGATTCCCCTGCCGGCATAGGTCATGAAAGAAGCGGCATTTTCCATGCGCACCACTTCTCTGGCCTCCACGGTGGCGGCAACCGCACCGCCGCCGAAAATGAAAAGCGGGTAGCGGGCGCGGTTCAACCGTTCGGCGCAATCGTCGATGGCGGGCGCGTCGGCACGTGGCAGCGCCGGCGGAGCTATGCGGGGGAGACGCGGTGCACCGGAAGAGGCGAGGACATGCAACGGAATATTGATGATTTTGGGCCGTGGTCTCGAATTGGTGAATTCCTCAAAGGCACGGTCAAGCAGATCAAATGCCTCTTCCGCCGACTCTGCGGTGAGACTCCAGTCGGCGACACTGTCTCCGGCGGCATCCTGATCCTTCAATTTATGCAGGTAACCGGTGCCCGGGCCGCGCTGCTCCGGATTCAGGCAGCTCGCAACGACCAGCATCGGCACCGAATCGGAATAGGCCTGACCGATTGCAGTCAGCCCATTGGTCAATCCCGGTCCGGTGATCAGGAATGCCACACCCGGTTTTCCGGTTGCCCTTGCGTAGCCATCGGCCATGAAGCAGGCTCCCTGTTCGTGGCGCGCCAGAATATGGACGGGACCGTCATCGCCGAGACCGCGGTAAAGTTCCTGATTATGCACACCCGGAATACCGAAAACGCATTCGACACCTTGCTGCCGCAGCATGCTGCGAAAACGCGTACCGAAAGCTGCGGCCCCGCCTGTCAGCCCTGCCAAAACTTCACCGAAAGCAACGCATAGACGGCGGACAATTCCAGTCTGCCGGCAAGCATCAGGAATGTCAGCACCCATTTGGGAAAATTATCGAGTTCAGCAAATGTTCCGGTGGGGCCGATAATCGGGCCCAAACCCGGTCCTACATTTGCCAGCGCGGTCGCGGTGCCGGAAAGCGCAGTCACGAAATCCAGCCCGCTGAGTGCCAGCAGCATGGTGCCACCGGCGAGTGTGCCGATGAAAATGACAAAAAACACCAGCACCGAGCGCACGACGTCTCCCGGCACCTGCATGCCGGCATAACGCGGGACAACAACGGCATGCGGCGATTTGATCTTCTGGATGCGGGCCTGAATCGCCGCAAAGAGGAGTTGAAAGCGGAAAATCTTCACCGAACAGCTGGTTGAACCGGCGCAACCTCCGATTAAACCGAGGGTAAAGAACAGCACGACCGGAAAACTTCCCCAACTCCCGTAATCGGCACTGACATAACCGGTGCCGGTCAGGATGGACATGCCGTTGAACAGGGATTGCCGGAAAGCGCGCTCAATTGGTTCTCCATTCACCAGTACCTGCCAGATCACCAGTGCCAGGATGACAACAACGCACAGGCGGATGAAACTGCGGATCTGGGCGTCCCGGAACAGCGGCACGATGTTTTTGTTGGCCAGTTGGTAATATCTGAAAAACGGCAGTGATGCGAGAAACATGAAAGCCGGCGCGACATATTCGGTAGCCATCGGCAAATTCTGAAATGATGTGTCGTGGGTAGCGAAGCCGCCGGTTGCTACCGTGGTCATCGTGTAGACTATAGCGTCAAAGATCTGCAATCCGGATGCCAGAAAGGCCAACAGACAGACAGCCGAGAGCAGCAGGTAGATCAATGAAATCCAGCGCGTGACCTCCGCTGCCCGCGGCAAAATCGTTCCCAACGAATCATAGCTGTCCCAGCGGAACAGCTGCATGCCGCCAACCCGCAGCAGGGGTAGAAAAACCAGCGCCACAATGATGACGCTGACACCGCCTAACCATTGAAGCATACCGCGCCAGAGCAACAATCCTCTCGGCATTGCATCAAGACCGACGATCACTGTCGAGCCGGTTGTGGTAATTCCGGACATTGATTCAAACAGCGCATCGGTGAAAGACAGCTCGGACGCACCGAACATAAAGGGCAAGGCCCCGAACATCGGAATGACAACGAAGACGCCGGTTGTCAGAATGAAAGTCTGGCGGATGGTGAGGCCGTCACCGACAGCATTCCTTGTCGAAAGTGCCATGCAGGTGCCGACGAGGAAGGTGAGCACCCCGGAAACCGCAAATGTTTTCCACTCACCGTTGCGGTGAATCATATCGACCAGCATGGGCACAAACATGGCGGAACCGAAACAGGCTACAATCACTCCACAGACATAGGCTACCGGCCTGAAATCAATCATCGTCCACCATGATCCAGCACTTCAGCACTACACAGCATCCAGAGCCCGGCTCAGATCGACAAGCAGGTCAGCCGGATCCTCAAGGCCCGCCGAGATCCGAACGACACCATCGGTGATTCCGAGGTGCAGACGCTGCTCAACTGTCAGCCGTTGGTGTGTAGTGGTCGCCGGATGGGTCACAATGCTCTTTGCGTCGGCGAAATTATTGGAAATCTGAAACAGGCTGAGTGCATTGATAAAGCGGAAGGCCGCATCACGCCCGCCATTCACCTCCAGCGTCAACACTGTTCCACCCTTCTGCATCTGCCCAGTCGCCAGACGTTGCTGCGGATGGCTCGGCAAATGCGGATATCGAACTTTGGCCACATTTGCGTGACTCTCAGCGCATTCCGCCAGCTGCAGGGCCGTGTCGGCCTGGCGGTGGCATCGCAACGACATCGTCTCCAGCCCCTTCAGCATGATCCATGCGTTGAATGGGCTGATTGCACCGCCTGTATGCTTGACGAATGGCTCGAAGATCCGGCGGATGAATTCCTGTTCGCCGAGCACAATTCCACCGAGGCACCGTCCCTGCCCATCGACATGTTTCGTGGTCGAGTAAATGACAATATCCGCACCAAGATCACCGGTGCGCTGGAAGACCGGGGTTGCCAGTGCGTTGTCGACGATCAGCGTGGCGCCGACGCGGCGCGTGAGATCGGCGACATGCCGCAAATCGATCACTTCCAGCATCGGATTGGAAACCGTTTCCAAAAACACCGCCTTGGTTCCCGGCCGAATCGCCGACTGCCATTGCGCTGCATCTGTGCCATCCACCAGCTCGACCTCAACCCCGAAGCGGGGCAGAACCGACTCGACAATAAACAGGCAGGAGCCGAACAAAGCCCGCGATGATACCAGCCGGTCTCCGGAAGACAGCAATGCGCACAGCGTTCCGTGCACGGCCGCCATACCCGAGCCGGTCGCAAAACCGTCCTCAACACCTTCCAGCGCCGCCATCCGCTCTTCGAACATCCGTACTGTCGGGTTGCCGTAGCGGGCGTAGATGAACTCGTCCTCGCCGCACTCAATGAATCGGGATTCCGCCTGCTCAGCGGATTCGTAGCTGAAACCCTGTGTCATAAAGATGGCCTCAGACATCTCGCCATACTGGCTTCTACGCGTGCCGGCATGCACGGCCTTGGTCTGCCAACCAGAATATTCGTCCGGATTCATGATCGCTCCTGGAATCCCCAATTTGATATTAGCGGATATTCAGAACATTGCCACGACCCTGTGAGCGGCCTATCACCCGCTGGAGCTGGATGGTTGAGTCCGGTCACCATTCTGGCCGAGAACGACAATCCCGAACCTGGCGTGCCGGACCAGTATGAACGGGTTCAGGGGGAGGCATCGACCCTGACGCTATTGCACGCAGCATTACGTCCGGTGACCCTCTACAGGCGGGGCGCTAGCCCGAATTTCTCTTACCCAAGGTTGTGGAACAGGGGAGATGCTGTTATAAGCTGTTGAATTATCGAAACAAACGGCTCAAACAGCGGGGTCTCCCCTTGATGACAGTCTGTACCGGTCAGAAACTCTCCTGTCAATCTCCCGATGGCGTCCGCCAGTCCCGGATCGATGCCTATTTCCCGGGCGGAACGATCACCCCGGACGCCGGTGTCCTGCTTGCCGGGCTTGCCGCGCAGGGGATGAACCTGTTCGACCGTCTGGGAGCCTGCTTCCGCGATCAGCGCCGTCCTGAGCTCACTGTTCACAGCTGCCGCAGCCTGGCGGGCCAGCGGGTGCCCGGCATTCTGCTCGGCTGCGGGGATCTGAGCGACCATGAGGAGCTGCGGAAGGATCCGGCCCTGGGCGCTGTCCCGGGCCGCCTTGAGCCGCGGCGGGCGGACTGTGCCCCGCTGGCCGGCAGGAGCACGCTGAACCGGTCCGGGCTGTCGGCCGCCGGTGTTGATCCGGGGAAGGCCCGGAAGACCGTTGCCGGTTTCGGACAGATGGATCAGCTGATGGTGGATCTGTTCATGGAGAGGCATGCGGAGCCGCCGGAGGAGATCGTGATCGACCTCGACGCCACTGACTTCGAGCTGCACGGCGGCCAGGAGAAACGGTGCTGTCACGGGTATTACGATGAATACTGTTACCTGCCGCCGCTTTACTTCCGCGGCAGGGATCCGGTCATGGTGCGCCTCTGCGCCGCCGGTGTTGAGGAGGATCCTGAGACACTGGTGCGTCGGCTGCGGGAGCGCTGGCCGGACACCCGTATCATCCTGCGTACGGATTCCGGCTTCTGCCGGGATTCCATCATGTCCTGGTGCGAACGCACAGAGGGGGTGGACTATGTCATCGGCGTGGCACGCAACGCCCGTCTGGAGGCGAAAACCGCGCGGCAGATGCGGCGCCCGCGGAGCCGCGCCGCCGTGACCGGCGTGAAACCGCGGCGGTTCCGCTCTTTCAGACACCGCACCCGGAACAGCTGGAGCCGTACACGCCGCGTCATCGGCAGGGCCGGGGCGCTGCCCGGAAGGGGCGCCCCGAAACCCAACGCGCGCTTCATCGTCACCCCGCTTCCGGCTTCGGAGCACCCCGCCCGCCGACTGTACGAGGATTTCTATTGCGCCAGGGGAGACGCGGAAAACCGTGTGAAAGATCTCAAGACCGGCCTGTTCGCGGACCGCTGCTCATCGAACCTGTTCAGCGCCAACGCCCTGCGGCTCCGGTTCTCGGCTTTCGCCCATATCCTGCACAACCGCATCGCCGCGGCGGCCGGGGGGAAGCCGGCCGGGACCGCGCCGGAGACGCTGCGGCTGCGGCTGCTGAAGATCGGCGCCCGCGTCAGATTGTCGGTCCGGCGCATCCACTTCGCCATGTCCGGCGCCTGCCCGGACAGACAAGGCCTTCACCGCCGCATGGATGAACCCCGCACCCGACTGACCGACCGCCAGCGGCCGCCCTGCCGGAGGGGAGGCCCCGGTGCGCCCGGACGCCGGAAAAGACCGCGTTCAGACGCCCGGTTCCGGACGGAACGGCCTTCCGGCGGCGGAAAAGGAGCGGAAAAATGCCACCGCCGGCCGCCGGCGGGGACAACGGCATCAGAAACCGCCGGAAATCCCTCCTGCGAAGACTCTCAGTCCATGGTATGAGAAATGCAGGTTAGTGCCTACCCGAAAAAACACTAACTAATTGACATTATACGATAAACCGTAGTGTTCCTACCGAGAGGACCAATGGTCGAAATAGCGTTTTCGGACAAATCGCACTTGCCATCGCCCAGTTGCGTTTTCTTGCTGTGCACCGATGAGGCATATCGTTGGTTTCACGGGGCATCGCTGAGCAATCCGGTCTTTGAAGTACGACACAATGCGCGCTTTGAAGGGCTTATCTTCGCACGCCAAACTCAGTTTATAGTCATGGCTGAGAGGAAAAAGCTCCGGACTTCTGTCACCAGGTCGGTGGTAAGTATGCCGGGATGCTGGAATGGCTCAGACTCGCGATCGACATTACTGATCGGACATGATCGGTCGCGTAGTCTTACACATCTTCAAGCTGTTGTGCTAACCCAAGTTTGACATTCGCAAAAAAGGTGTTTGATCAGGTACAGCAGCTACAGCAGGATTCCGAAATAATTTTCCGCAGGAAAATGCGTTTGCGGCGTTGTCTCCCGCTGGTTGGACTGGCAATATGCCTCTTGAAATACCCGAACAGGGGGTGACGATGACTGTCTATGCGGTTTTTCTCAATGAGCCGGATGAAACGACATGGGCGACGCTTCGGGAAAAGTGGCCGAACGGACGTTCCTTTATCCTTACGGACAACATGGCCTTCGTCGCGCCGGAAGGATTAACTCTGACTGCGGAGATCGCAGAGGCGGTCGGGATCGGTGTCGAGCGTGGAGTCCTGGGAATCGTCTTTGAGTGGGCAGCCCATAATGGCTTCAACCGTGGCGCACTTTGGGAATGGCTGCGCAAGGTGCAGGCATGACCGGGAAACTTCATCAGTTCGAGCCGACTCCGGCACAAGCAGCCCACGGCGGGGGCGGCAATGGCCAAGACTTTCATGGCCGCGTGTCAGCCATTGAAGCCCGATTGGACTATCTCGCGACAAAAGAGGACATCCGGCGCGTAGAAGCTCTAATCTCGCAACGCGAAGTGTCCTTGCAGCGCTGGATGATCGGGCTGGTGTCAGGCGCTGCATTGGCTGTGGTCGTTGCGCTCATACGCACTTTTGTCTAGCCCTTCGGCACTTTGCTACATAATCCCCCGATTCATCGCCACTTTTTCCAAGACGTCTACGAATGGGCTGGCCGGGTCCGGGAAATCCGAACGAGCAAGGGAGGAAACTGGTTCTGTTACCCTGAATACATCGATGCAGAGATGGAAAAGCTCTTCGCGCAACTCGCTGACGAAAACCACCTTACTCAAATCGACGAACCAGGCACCTTCGCCGAAAGGGCGGCACCCTATATTGCGGAAATCAACGCGACACACCCGTTTCGCGAGGGTAATGGACGGTGTCAGCTGACACTCCTGAGCATCTTGATGGAACATGCCGGGTTTCACATGGATGAAGAAAGGCTGCAACCGGACAAGTTCATGGAAGCAATGATTGCGAGTTTTCACAGCAATGACAAGAGTCTTGCAAAGGCGATTGTGGACATGGTCCGCCCGTAGCTGTTACGACCTGCAACCGTCCGTTGGAAAACGCAAACATCTGCTGATTTCCGCCCCCATCCCGCGACGCCGCTTGCGCTGTCGGAATTGCCTGCATAGTCTGGCTGACAGGCTGTCCGGGAATTGAAACATTGACCGATGAACAGATGATTTGCTGCCGGGGGATCTGGAAGATTTTCGGTTCTGACCCGAAGCGGATCATGGCTGAGACGGATTTGACGCTGAGCAAGAGCGAAATCCAGGAACGCACTCGCCATATCGTTGCCGTCAGGGATGTGAATTTTGAGGTGAGCCGGGGCGAGTGTTTCGTTGTCATGGGGCTTTCGGGTTCGGGCAAATCAACTCTCGTGCGCTGCCTGTCGCGGCTGATCGAACCGACCGAAGGTGCGGTGTTGATCGATGGGCTTGATGTCATCACCATGAACCGCCGAGAATTATTGGATCTACGGCGCCATAGGCTGGCCATGGTATTTCAGCATTTCGGATTGTTTTCGCACCGTTCGGTGATCGACAATATTTCCTACGGGTTGGAAATCCGCGGCATCGGCAAGGCGGAGCGCACGGAAAAGGCGCATGAAATGCTGGAATTGGTCGGCCTCAAGGGTTGGGATGCCTGCTATCCGCGCGAACTGTCCGGCGGCATGCAGCAGCGCGTCGGGCTGGCGAGGGCAATGGCGCTTGACCCTGAAATCCTGATTTTCGATGAACCTTTCTCGGCATTGGACCCGTTGATCCGGCGCGAGATGCAGGATGAATTGCTTCAGCTGCAGCATCAATTGAAGAAAACCATGGTGTTCATCACGCATGATTTTCTCGAGGCCATAAAAATGGGCGACCATATCGCGATCATGAAAGATGGCGCCGTCAGTCAGATCGGCACCCCGGAAGAGATCGTCGCCCATCCCGTTGATGATTATGTAAGGGAATTCACCGAGGATGTGCCACGCTACAAGGTGTTGTCAGCCGGCAAGGTCATGCGGCCGGACAGCGGTAATGCCTGTGCCGATGCAGAACCGGTGCTGACAACCGCCAAAATTGACACTTTGATCGATCAGGTTGCCGATAGCGACCGGCCGCTGCGGGTGATGACACCGGAAGGCGTTGCCGTCGGTGAAATCGATCGGTCGATCATTATGCGGGCGATGAGTTCGAGGAGTTGAGGAATGCCACCGATGCCTGATCAAACCGAAAGCAGTCCCTGCCGGGGCATTGAATTCGCCAGGCCTCTGACCGGCAATGCGCAGGAATCATTCACACTGCCGTCGCGCCTGTATACGGATCCGGAAATTTACGAATGGGAAAAGGAACGGATATTTTACCGGACCTGGCAGTATGTCGCGCATGAAAGCCTGTTTCCCAATCCGGGCGATTATGTGACTTTGCGGATCTGCGACCAGAATATTTTTGTCATCCGCGGTCAGGACCATGTCGTGCGCGCATTCTACAATGTCTGCCAGCATCGGGCGCATGAGTTGCTCGCCGACGGTATGGGAAATGTCGCCCGTGCAATTGTCTGTCCCTATCATGCCTGGGCATATGAGACCGATGGGCGGCTGCGTGGGGCACCGAGGGCCGACTGCCGCCCCGGTTTCCGGCGCGGGGAGTTCGGCCTGAAACAGATTCGCCTGGAGATGTTTCTCGACAGCGCCTTCGTCAATTTGGATCCGGATGCGGTTCCGCTCTCGGAACTGGCCGGCGAAATGGAAGCGGATATCCGCCAGAGACTGCCGTTTCTGAAGAAAGTCAATTCCCCCCGCATTAACGGGCTCGGGGAAACAGAGATTGAAGCCGGTTGGAAAGTGGTCGTCGACAATTACGTCGAGTGCTATCATTGCGACCATGCGCATCCCGCCTTTTCCGACATCATCTGCATGGACAGCTATCGGCACGAGGTTTTCGGCTTGTGGGCGAGGCAGACCGGCAAACAGATCAGATGTGAGAATTCAGCCTACCCGGTTGCGCCGGACAGCCCGGTTCTGGAGTCGGCATTCTGGTATCTGTGGCCGAACATGACGGTCAATGTTCTGCCCGGCAGCGAAGAGGTCAACTTCTCCGCCATCCGTCCAACCGGGCTGGAGTCAACATCATTTGCCGGCCACACTCTGGCAGTTGGCGACGGAGTTGATGTCGGGCGGGCCGATTACACGGCAAACATTCTGGTGCCCGAGGACATCGCCCTGTGTGAGAGTGTGCAGAGAGGTCTCAGATCGAAAGGATACTCCCAGGGTCCGATGATCGTGGATGCCGAACGATCGGGGCGTGGCGAACACGCCATCCATTTTTTCCACCGTCTTGTGCAGCAGGCGCTGAACTGAAACCGCGCCGGTCTTGACTCTTTGCCGATGAGACATTGAAAGGCGCCCTCGGCGGAAAGAGGCGGGGCATGCATCAATTCAGAAGCCATCATTGTGGCGAACTGCGCGGTTCGGACACCGGGTCAGCGGTAAGGCTGTCCGGCTGGGTTCACAGAATCCGTGACCATGGCGGTGTTCTCTTCGTTGATCTGAGGGATCATTACGGCATCACCCAGATCGTCGCTGATCCGGACAGCCCGGCCATTGCGGCCGTTGAGGCGTTACGCGCGGAATTCGTGGTCCGCATCGACGGCAGTGTCAGACAGCGTGCGCCGGAGTTGGTCAATGACAAGCTCGACACGGGCGAAATAGAGGTCTTTGTCGAGGCGTTGGAGGTGCTCAACAAAGCCGGTGATCTGCCGCTCCCGGTATTCGGCGAATTGGATTATCCGGAAGAGACAAGGCTGCAGTACAGATTCATTGATCTTCGCCGCGAAGGCCTGCACGGCCGCATCATGCTGCGTTCGGAAGTCATTGCCTCGATGCGGCGGCGGATGACGGAGCTGGGTTTCACTGAGTTTCACACACCGATCCTGACCGCTTCGTCGCCGGAAGGTGCGCGCGACTTTCTGGTGCCCTCGCGGCTGCATAACGGCAGATTCTACGCCCTCCCGCAGGCGCCGCAGCAATTCAAGCAGCTGATCATGGTCGCCGGTTTCGACAAGTATTTCCAAATCGCCCCATGTTTCCGCGATGAGGATCCGAGGGCCGACCGTTCGCCGGGTGAATTCTACCAGCTCGACATTGAGATGAGCTTCGCCACCCAGGAAGATGTCTTCGCCGTGATCGAGCCGGTCATGCACGGATTGTTCACCGAGTTCGGCGGCGGCAAGCCGGTCACTTCCGGTTTCCCGATCATCGGCTATCGCGACGCTATGCGTCGATACGGAACCGACAAGCCCGATCTGCGCAATCCGCTGGAGATGCAGAATGTGAGTGCGCATTTCGCCGGTTCGGGTTTCGGTATCTTCGCTTCCCTGCTGCAGAATGAAGGCACTGAGATCCGGGCGATACCGGCTCCCGGCGGCGGCAGCCGGAGATTCTGTGATCGTATGAACGCTTTCGCACAGGCCGAGGGATTGCCCGGAATGGGTTATATTTTCTGGCGCGACGAAGCGGGGCAGACGGTCGGAGCCGGGCCGGTGGCCAAGAATATCGGCAGCGAACGATGCGAAAATATCCGTCGGCAATTGGGCTTGGGAAGCGGCGATGCCGCATTCTTTCTCGGCGGCAGGCCGGCGACATTCGAAGCCTTCGCGGCAAAAGCCCGCGACCGGATCGCCTCGGATCTCGATCTGACCGACACTGACCGTTTCGAGTTCTGCTGGATTGTCGATTTCCCGATGTATGAGCGGGACGATGAGACAGGCGGAATTGATTTCTCCCACAACCCGTTTTCGATGCCGCAGGGAGGGCTGGAAGCGCTCGAAACACAGGACCCACTCTCAGTGCTCGGCTATCAGTATGATATCGTCTGCAATGGCGTCGAACTGTCGTCAGGGGCGGTGCGGAACCATCACTTAGAGACCCTTTTCAAGGCATTTGAGCTGGCTGGACGCGACCGCGGATTCGTTGAGCGGAATTTTAGTGGCATGGTGAATGCGCTGAGCTACGGCGCGCCGCCGCATGCCGGCATAGCCCCGGGTGTTGAACGCATCGTCATGCTCCTCGCCGGTATGGACAACATCCGGGAAGTGACCATGTTTCCACTCAATCAACGTGCCGAAGACCTGATGCTCGGCGCACCCTCGGCGGCAACAAATGAGGCACTCCGCGAACTCGGCCTGAGAATCGCCGAAAAGGGATGAACGAGACTTTCCGCGTCGGCGTTACTGCCGGTCTCGATGCAGCGGCTGGAGAATCCCCATTTTGAAGTTGCCACAGATCATCAACGGCAGCCCGCTCAGTCCTGCCCAAAGATCCCCATCATGATTGTCGCAACATAAATCACGGCGAATCAAAGAGGGCCGCCAGTCTCATATGTAGTGAGCAGCCAAGGCTATCGCGTTTGAAGATATTTCTTCCTGAATTCTGTGTTGCCGCATGATTTCCTGTTGAGAAACAACAGGCTGAGGCAGTGTGATGCGGGATCCGGCATGGATATCCGAGGGGGTTGAAGACCCCCCGTGCCGGCAACGCGACCCGTCATAATCTCCATGAAATGCTCATGATCGCGCTTTTATGCGTGATCCGCGGGGGTCGGACATGCACCGGTATGGCTCTTTCCGGGCGTTCAAAGGAGGAGTTTCTCCGCCGTTTCATGAGGCCTGAGCACGGTATTCCGAGCCATGACGCCTTCTCCGCGCTGTTCAGGATTATCGATCCCGGAGGTCTGGGCAGGGTGCTCACCCGTCTGGCGGAGGACTGGTCCCGGCGGTCCGGTCCGGATGTGACCGCCGATGCCATGCACACGCTGCGGCCGACGGCGGAACAGATCATTGCCGGGGGCGGTGGCTGTGCCCTGGCCCTCAGGGGTGACCGGGGGGCGCTCCGTGATGATGTGCGGTACCATATGGCGGACCCGGAATACGCGGAAAAGATGTTGTGTCTCAAAGACGCGGGCAGGGATCACGGCCGCACCGGGATCCGTGAGGCGGTTGTCTGCCATGACATCGACATGCTGCAGGACCGGCATCACTGGCCCGGTCTTCAGGCTGTCGGGAAAGTCACCGCGGTGAGGGAGAGCAGGGGGAGACAGAGCACGGACACCCGTTACTTCCTTCTCAGCGAAAAACTTGATCCGGAGCGCTTCCTGAAAACGGTGCGCTCGCACTGGGCCGTGGAGAATTCCCTCCACTGGGTACTGGATGTGACCATGGGGGAGGACAGCCTGCGCAACCGGAAGGACAACGGTCCGGAGAACCCGGCGCTGATGCGGAAGCCGGCGCTCAACCCGGCACGGGTCACGCCGACAGCGAAAAAGGAATCAATGCGCGGCAGGCTGATGAAGGCCGGATGGGACAATGACTTCCTGCTGAAACTCATCAGCTCCGCATCAAACCCCGCAAAGGACGCCAAACCCGGGAAAATCCAAACGCGACAGCCCTGGTGAGCAGCTACATCCCCTTGTTCGAGTATGGCGAATCCCCTATAATACGGAGATGGCAGTGGCATTATGAGACCAGTCGAATGGGTAGGCTCCAGCAAGGCGGATCTGAAGCGCTTCCCGGATCCCGTGCAGAACCGCATGGGGTTTGCGATTTACCGCGCCCAACTCGGAAGCAGCCACCGCGACGCCAAGCCGCTGAAGGGGTTCGGCTCGGGCGTGCTGGAAATTGTCGCGCGGCACGACGGCGACACCTTCCGGGCCGTTTACACTGTCCGGCTCGACTCCGTCGTCTATGTCTTGCACGCCTTCCAGAAGAAGGCTCGGCGCGGCATCGCGACCCCGAAGCAGGAACTCGATTTGCTCCGCCGGCGCCTGCTTGCCGCCGAGCGGCACTACCGTGACACCCATCGTGGAGACTGACACCATGAAATCCAAAAATACCACCATTGAGCGCGGCAGCGGCAACGTCTTCGCCGATCTCGGCTTTCCCGACGCCGATAACCACCTCGTCAAGGCTGAGCTGGTCAGTCGCATCGACGACATCGTGCGTGACCGCGGCATCACCCAGACTGAAGCCGCGCGGCTGCTTGGCCTTTCCCAGCCAGACGTGTCGCGGCTGCTGCGCGGCGACTTCCGCGAATATTCTCTGGATCGCCTGTTCCGGCTGCTCACTGCGCTTGGGCGGGACGTTGACATAGTGGTCCGCCAGCCGCGCTCGACCGAGGGCGGCGAGCTGCGCATCGTCGCCGCAGGATCCGCTTGAAGGCGGAGCCGATGAACGCTCCGCATGTCGTAGCCCTCCAGTACCGGATCGAATACCGGGCGGACGTGATCAACTGGTCCCGGGCAGTCCCACTGAAAAAGGAGGAAGCCGACTTCTACGTCCAGGTCAAAGACGGCTGGGTTCACTTCGTGTTCAAGCAAACTTACGCCTCCGAAAAGGAGGCGCGTTCCGTGACTGAGACCGTCTACATACCCAACTGGGAATTCGCTGTCGGCCTCTCGCGCGGACCTGGTGCTTTCGCGCTGCGCTTTTTCCTGGCGAAATACTCTGACCGGTTCAGGGTTGAATTTAGAGCTGGAATACCTTCGGTAAGGGTCAATCTTGCGCCGCCCAAGCCAACATGCTTTCCGGAGCCTCCATCGGCCGGTATCAAGCGCAGCTGGGAAGTCGACAATATGTACAAGCACTATCTCAAATTTCTGGAGGGTAAGGAATCACTGTCGACCATGGCGTATTTCTGCCTGACCTCGCTGGAGGAGATAGCAGGCAACCGAGATTCAGCTGCCGTGCAATTTGGCATCTCAAAAAGGGTTTTCAAACGGATAGGCGACCTGAGCAGCAACAAGGGTGGGGACGGCGCCAGAAAGGCAGCTGGTCAAAGAGCACCCTATACGGGCGAGGAAGAACGCTTCCTCAAGTCTGCTGCCGGGAAGCTGATTTACAGGGTGGCTGAGGTCGAATACGGGCACCACCCTTCCCGCAAGAAAATCACCCTCGCCGACATATGACGCCGCCCTGCGCGAATGGTGGTTTTCAGACAAGTATATAATCCCCTTCGTTTTTGGTTCTGGGACCCCGAGTATGTTGCGGAGGAATACTATCATCGGCTGGATGCACCAACGCGTGAAGCGACGCCTATCAGATATTGACGACAAGCATATGTCGGTTATGGCTGTATCAATCCTGCAATTTAACCCGTTCCGTTGACTCTTGAGCAAAGCTGCCAATACCACACTGGATCCAATCTTCGGTGGCACCGGAGATCATTGAATTCCCGGATACTTCCTTTGTGCCTGTGATATGGATCGATTTCCTTTGTGCGGAATTCCGGAGAAAAGATGAGGCTGAAAGAGCAGGCCATACAGTCATCACGGCGCTGGATTGAAACAAATGCACTCATTCTTGATACTGAAACCACCGGCCTCGACAGAAATGCCGAAATCGTGGAAGCCGCGGTTATCGACTGTCAGGGCAGCGTGCTGCTGGATCAGAGAATCCGTCCTGTGAACCCGATACCCCGGCGGGCGACGGAGGTGCACGGCATTTCTGACAGAGATGTGGCGGACTGCCCGAATTGGGCCGACATCCATGACAGCTTCGTGCAGCTTGTCGATGGGCGGAAGATGATCATTTACAACAAAAGTTACGATCTGAGGCTTCTGCGGCAAAGCGCCGCGATCTTCGGTCTGCCGGAGCCGGTCCGTGGACAGAATGCCGAATGCGCAATGCTGACATTCGCCGAATTCAGACATGGTTATGCGGGCGGCAGGTGGTTCAGACTGGAGGCGGCTGCAAGATTAATGCGGGTGCGGAAACAAGGACGCGGCCACAGCGCTCTCGGGGATTGCCGGACGACGCTCGGTGTCATACGGGCGATGGCGGAGAGTTGACGGGTTTTGCGACCGTATTGAGAGGTGGGGGATGTGGCGCACAAATGCATTTCCGGTCGGAATGGCGCTGTTTTTAGCACTGCTCTGGGGGCTTTGGTGGATGCCCGTCCGCTATCTCAACTCCATTGGCCTCGAAGGCGCGTGGGCAGCCGTTGCGGTCAGTCTCGCGGCCCTGCCCATCCTGTTGGTTCTGGTCGTGCTCGGCCCGGGTTTCAAAGCCATTTCGCGGAGGGCGCTGACCGGCACAATCCTCGCGGCGACGGCATTCACAGCCTATACCATGGCGCTCGACTATACCGATGTTGTCCGCGTAGTGTTGCTTTTTTATCTTGCGCCGGCCTGGAGCACGCTCATCGAATGCCGTTTTATGGGCCGCCACTGGTCGTGGCAGATCATGCTTGCTTTTCTGTGCTCATTCATCGGGCTGCTGTTGATTCTGGGTGGGGAACTGAGCCCCGCCAGCATCGGATTCGGCGAAATTCTGGCGCTGTTGTCGGGTATGCTCTGGGCTGTCGGCGCGGCATTGCTGTATTCGTCACCGCCCGCCAACGCGGCACAGATTTCCCTGATCGCTGTGGCTTTCTCGACTTTCACGTCGCTCGCCGCAGCTTTGGCAACCGGTGCCTCGGCGGGATCCGCGGCTGAGTTTCTGGATATTTTTCTCGACTATCGCATCTATTTCATCGGCTGCGTGTTTTTTGCCCCGATGCTGGCAATAACGATCTGGGCAGCCTGGAAGCTGCCGCCCGCTCTCATGAGCTATCTCCTGACAACCGAAATCATATCCGGTGTGGTTTCCAGCGTCATTTTCCTCGATGAAAAATTCGGTGGAGTCGAGTTTTTCGGTGCGGTGGCAATTATACTCGGTGCCACGATAGAATTGGTTCTACCGAAGGGATTGGTAATGAAAGAAGAATGACCGGGCTGACTGCGCA
The DNA here is from genome assembly GCA_026706985.1 of Paracoccaceae bacterium. Taxonomy (GTDB): domain Bacteria; phylum Pseudomonadota; class Alphaproteobacteria; order Rhodobacterales; family Rhodobacteraceae; genus JAPOXR01. The sequence goes on from JAPOXR010000069.1 coordinate 28,939, forward strand.
ACAATTCAATTCCATCGCGGAAGGCTGGGACGCGGATCCGGCACGCTCCTGTTCCCTCCGCTCCGATGCCTATTGCGATCCGCGTTGGTATGCGCTGGAAAAGGAAGTGATTTTCCGAAGCAGCTGGCAATGGCTTTGCCACGGCGAAGGCCTGATCGATCCGGGAAGTTATGTGACCGGTGAGGTCGCCGGGCAGCCGATTGTTGCGATCCGCGGCAGCGATGGCGTTCTGCGTGCTTTCTACAATGTGTGCCGGCACCGGGCGCACAGATTGTTGGATGGCCGTGGCACCACCAATCGGATTTCCTGCCCTTATCATGCCTGGCTGTATGACCTGTCCGGGCGCTTGGTAAGGGCACCGCACACCGGGAATCTAACCGGTTTCGACCCGGGAAAGATTTGCCTTGAGCCGCTGCTGATTGAAGAGTTCGGTGGTTTTATCTATGTGAATCTCGACCGCACGGCGCAGTCATTGGCCGAGCAGTCCGGGCAATTGGCGGCGGAGATCGCCGAATGGGCCCCGGATGTCGATGAGCTGACATTCGCCCACCGGCTGACCTACGACATTCGATCCAATTGGAAGAATGTCGTCGATAATTTTCTTGAATGTTACCATTGCCCGGTTGCGCATAAGGATTTCTGCACCCTGGTCGATATGGACAGTTACCGTGTCACCACTCACGGCATCTGGTCGAGTCATATGGCGGAAGCCGGCAAGACTTCCAACTCTGCTTATTCAGTCGACGGTGCGACTGTGACTGATCATGCGGTCTGGTGGCTGTGGCCCAATACCTGCCTGATGCGCTATCCCGGACGGGGAAATTTCATTGTCATGCAGATCATTCCGGCAGGCGTCGACAGGACGCTTGAGACCTATGATTTCCATTTTGAAACCGATTGTCCCACGGCATCCGAAGTCGAGGCAATCCGTTACATCGATGAAGTGCTGCAGGCCGAGGACATCGCGCTCGTTGAAAGCGTTCAGCGGGGCATGAACACGCCGGCATTCAGCCAGGGAAGAATTGTGCATGATTTGAATGGCTCAGGTAAGTCGGAGCATGCCGTGCATCATTTTCACGGGCTGGTGCTTGATGCCTATGCGAAAGCGGTTTGCTGATGGCAGGCCGGCTGCGGGGCAAAACCGCGATCGTCACCGGTGCAGCCGGAGGCATCGGCAGGACGCTCTGCGAGCGGTTCCGGTCCGAGGGAGCAACCGTCTGGGCGGCCGATCTGAAGCCGTCGACGGGAGAATTCCACGAGACCGATGTCACCGACGAGGATTCTGTCCGACAATTGGCGGAGGAAGCTGCGGTTGCCTGGGGTTCACTGGATATTCTCGTCAATGCTGCCGGCATCGAGATGGAAAAGACCATCGAGACGATGTCGCTTGCCGAGTGGAACCGCATCTTCGCAGTCAATGTGACAGGCGTGTTTCTGATGTGCCGTGCCTTTCTCGGCCTGATGCGGCAATCGGGTTCGGCATCAATCATCAATTTTGGCTCTTATGACGGGTTTATCGCGGACCCGGAACTGGCGGCCTATTGCGCGACCAAGGGGGCGGTGCATGCATTGACCCGGGCCATGGCGTGCGATCACGGCCCGGAAGGCATCCGGGTCAATGCCATATGCCCCGGATATATCGATACGCCGATGCTGAAGAGTTTTTTCGGTGACCGCGGAAATGCCGATGCAATGCGCCGCGCCGCGGCGGAGAACCATCCGGTCCGACGCATCGGCCAGCCGCAGGACATCGCCGGACTGGCGGTCTATCTGGCGTCAGACGAGGCGGGCTATGCAAGCGGCCAACTCTGGATTCTGGATGGAGGCTTAACCGCGCAGGCACAACAGATGAGGATCTAATGGCTAAACCGGTAATCATTACCTGCGCTGTGACCGGCGCGATACACACCCCGACAATGTCGCCCTACCTGCCGGTGACCCCGAGCGAAATCGCCGCCTCCGCGGTCGGCGCGGCGGAAGCCGGCGCTTCCATTCTGCATCTGCATGCGCGCGATCCGGATAACGGTCGTCCGGATGGGCGGCCGGAATCCTTCATGAGCTTTCTACCACGTGTGAAGCAGGGTTGCGATGCGGTGGTCAATATCACAACCGGGGGCGGACTCGGAATGACCCGGGAGCAGAGGCTGCGGGCGGCGAGTGCCGCCAGCCCGGAGATGGCATCGCTGAATATGGGCTCAATCAATTTCGGGCTGTTTCCTTTGCTCGACAAATTTGACGAATGGAAATTTGACTGGGAGCCCGGATACCTGGACAACACCAGGGACTTCATTTTCCGGAACACCTATGCGGATATCGAGTATATCCTGAAGGCTCTGGGACAGGAGCATGGGACACGTTTCGAATATGAGTGCTACGATCTCGGCCATCTCTACAATCTGGCCTGGGCGGTTGATCAAGGCTGGGCGGAACCGCCATTCTTCATCCAGTTGATTTTCGGCGTGTTCGGCGGCGCCGGTGCCGAATTGGATCATCTTCTGCACTTTCACCGGACCGCGGAGCGATTGTTCGGGGACAGTTTCGAATGGTCGGTTCTGGCTGCCGGCAGGCACCAGATGCGGTTCGCGACCCAGGCCGCCATGATGGGCGGCAATCTCCGCGTCGGGCTGGAAGACAGCCTTTATATCGGCCCGGGTGCGAAGGCGAAATCAAATGCCGAACAGGTGGCGAAAATCAGGACGATTGTCGAGAGCCTGGGGCTTACGGTGGCGACACCGGAGGAAGCCAGAAACAGGCTCCGCCTGAAGGGTGCGGACAGGGTGGCGTTTTGAATCAGACGCATGGCCGGCTCGCGGGAAAGATCGCGGTTGTCACCGGGGCAGGGCGGGGGATTGGCCTTGCCACTGCACGGATTCTGGCAGCGGAAGGCGCCACCGTGCTCGGCTGCGGACGCGGCCCGACACCGGATGGGTGGCCTGCCGGAATGGTTTGGCATACGGCTGATATATCGCGTGCGGCGGATGTTGAGCGGCTGCGGCAGCGGGCAGAGGAATTGCCGGGAAGGCCCGTCATCCTGGTCAATAATGCCGGCCTGCAGATCGAGAGAACACTCCCGGAAAGCACCAATGCGGATTGGGATCTCTTGATCGGCGCCAACTGCCGGGGTGTATTCAATTGCTGCCGCGAATTCATACCGGCGATGGTAACAGCCGGCGGCGGTGTGATTGTGAATATTGGATCGATTTCGGGGAATTGCGCCGATCAGGGTATGGCACTCTACAATGCGTCAAAGGGATTCGTGCATTCGCTGACCCGTTCGATCGCTGTTGATCACGGGCCGGCGATTCGCTGCAATGCGGTATCGCCGGGCTGGATCAGGACCGGCATGGCGGACGCCGCCTTCGGCGTCGCCCGCGACCCGGCCGCGGCCGAAAGGGATGCGCTTCGGAGGCATCCGGCGGGTCGTTTCGGGCAACCGGATGATATCGCCTCGGCGGTGCTGTGGCTGGTCTCTGATGAGGCCGGATTCGTGACCGGGCAGTGCATCACGGTTGACGGCGGGTTGACTGCCGGCTCGCCTGTGCAACTCGACGATCAATAGGGAAACTCAATTATGCCGAACCGGAACCCTGAAGCTCTGGAATTCCTGCTTTCGCGACGATCACATCCGAGCCTCACCCTGCGGCCGCCGGTGCCGACAGGCGATGAGCTGAAGGAGATTCTGACCGCCGGTACGCGCGTGCCCGACCATGGCAAACTCGAACCCTGGCGATTAATCATCATTGAAAGACCGGCGATGGCGGGGCTTGCCGAATCGCTGGTCCGCCGCGGTGATGAAATGGGAAAGGCGGCGTCGCTGGTGCGCAAAGCAGCCGAGGTATTCACACAGGCGAATCTGATTGTGGCTGTTGTGTCTTCACCCGACCGTGAGGCGAAAATTCCACTGATAGAGCAGACGCTTTCAGCCGGGGCGGTGTGTGTGTCGCTCGTGAATGCGGCATTGGCCAAGGGGTGGGGAGCGGTTTGGGTTACCGGTTTCGGTGCCCATGACCGGTTCTACAGGGAGTCCGAACTCGGCCTTTCCGAGCATGAATCCATCGCCGGATTCATCCATATCGGGACCGCCGGATCACAGCCTCCGGAGCGTCCGCGCCCCGATCTGCCAACCAAAGTCACAAACCTTTCGGCATGAAGCGAAGCTGAACCATTTCGGGCGGCGTGTTGACGCGTTCAGGCACATTTAGGCTGGCTCTTGCCGCCGCTCTGGTTGGCGCTGCTCTTGCGGCATACGGTCAATTGTCTGCAACCGTGATTTTCATTGCGGTGAATCTGCTGGCGGTGGCACCGCTCCTGGTTCCGGGCATCTTGCTTGCCGCCTGGGTTGTCGCCAGCGGCTTCGGTTCCCGGACCGGAAATTTCTTCAGCGGCCGGCAACTCACTGCGATCTTTCTGGCTTCACTGATCGGCGCGGTGACACCGGTTTGCGGGGTCACTGTTCTGCCGCTCATGGTGGCATTCCTGTCCGCCGGCGTGCCATTCGCCCCGGTCATGGCGTTCTGGCTGTCCTCACCGGTCACTGACCCGGTGATGATTGCCGCGACAGCAGCGACACTCGGCACCGGCTTTGCCGTCGGTAAGACAATTGCCGCGTTCGGCCTCGGAATCTGCGGCGGGTTGTCGGTGATGGCATTGGCAAAATTTCCACTGGCAACTGAGCCGCTTCGGAACAGCCGTTTTCTGCGGGACTTGATCGACCGTGGAAAATGCCGCCCGGACCAGTTTACCGCCCGGATCTGGCAGCATCGGCAGCGGCGGGAGATGTTCCGGCTTGAGGTCGTCAGCATATTGCGCTTGGTGCTGCTTTGCCTGATTCCGGCCTTCGCAGCCGAGCATCTTCTCGGAATTCTGCTCAAACCTGACGCACTGGCCGCCTATGTTGGAGAGACATCGGGTTGGGCAGTGCCGCTGGCGGTCGTTGTCGGTGCACCGGCTTATATCGATGGTCTCGCGGCCTTGCCATTGGCGCGTGGGTTGATGAATCATGGTGCGTCAGCGGGTGCGGCCATGGCTTTTCTGGTTGCCGGCGGGGTGATCAGCATCTGGGGTGCGGTGGCGATCTTTCCGGCACTGCGGATAAGCGCTTTCCTGCTATATCTCGCGGTTGCAATTGCAGGTTCTCTGGCAACCGGTTGGATCTACGGTTTTGCGGTATCCTGAGATATTCGACGCATTCGACAGAGGTTTCGCGGGGTTGAAATGATTGATCAACATGTAGTGTCGCGGCAGACCGGGCAGATCCTTGAGGTCACAATCCGTAATCCGCCTGTCAATGCTTTATCCGCGCCGGTCAGGGCGGGCCTTTTCAGCTCCTTCGAGGCGGCGGACAGAAATCGGGATATCAAGGCTGTGTTGCTGCGCGCCGAGGGGCGAACCTTTCCAGCCGGTGCGGATATCAAGGAATTCGGCAAATCCACCAGACCACCTTCCCTACCTGAACTCTGCGACCGGGTTGAAGCAGTCAGCAAACCGGTCATCGCCGTGATGCACGGAACCGTCCTCGGCGGCGGGCTGGAATTGGCGCTCGCGGCGCACTTCCGGATCGCCGCCCCGGGCACAAAAATTGGATTTCCTGAGATCAAACTGGGACTGATTCCCGGTGCCGGTGGCACGCAGAGAACGCCACGGATCTGTGGTGCCGGGATCAGCCTTGAACTCATGCTGTCCGGAGACCCGACACCGGCACAGGAGGCGCTGAGCGCTGGCTTGGTTGACAGGCTTTCGACCGGAGAGCTGGATGCGGCAGCGCTTGAATACGCGAGAGCGCTGATCGCCGAAGGCGCGCCTCCCCGGCCAACCGGCGAACGCAGCGAGGGATTTGGTGACAGGGTCGCTTACGCCGAAGCTCTGCAGGCGGCCCGGCAGCAATTACAGAATCGCGTCGGACGGCTGCCGGCGCATGAGCGGATCATCAATTCTGTCGCCACCGCGGCAAAGCTGCCATTGGCGCAGGGGCTGGCCTTTGAGCGGCAGGGTTTCATCGCCTGCCTCGGATCCGCCGAATCAAAGGCCTTGCGCCACGCATTCTTTGCCGAGAGAGCAGCGCCGAAATGGCCGGCACCTGCCGATGTCAAGCCGCACGCCGTGCAGCGGATCGCTGTCATAGGCGGCGGTCTGATGGGTTCCGGCATTGCAACCGCCTGCCTGGCTGCGGATCTGACCGTCGAATTGGTGGAAGTTAACCAAGCGGCGCTTGGCAAAGCGGTGGAGCGGGTGGAATCCGTCGTCAGGCGTGAGGTGCAAAGGGGGCGGTCAACCGCCGAAGAGGCTGAGAGGCGGATTTCAGCCCTTACCGGTCATGCCGGGTTTGCCAAACTCGGTCAGGTGGATTTCGCCATCGAAGCTGTCAGTGAGGATCTTCCCCGCAAACAGGCGGTTTATCCGCTGTTGGCGGAAAGGCTTGCCGCGGGCACGGTGATCGCAACCAATACATCCTATCTTGATGTCAACCAGCTGGCCCGATGCAGCGGCCGGAATGCGGATTTCATCGGCATGCATTTCTTTGCGCCGGCACATCTCATGCGCCTTGTCGAAATCATCCGCGCACGGGAATCATCGGACGATGCGGTGGCGACAGCCGCCGCTCTGGCGCGCCGTCTCGGTAAGACCGCAGTGCATGCGGGCATGTGTGAAGGGTTCATTGGCAATCGGTTGTTGATCGCCTATCGTGAAGCTGCGGACCTCATGCTTCTCGACGGCGCCAGCCCGTACGAAATTGACCAGGCATGGTGCGAATTCGGGTATCCCATCGGAATTTATGCGGCGCAGGATCTCTCCGGCCTCGATATTTCCTGGGCGCGGCGTCAGCGCATGCTTCCGCAGCGGAATCCGGAACTGCGCTACAACCCGCTGGCGGACCGTCTGTGCGAAAGCGGCCGCCTGGGTCAGAAATCCGGCCACGGCTACTATCTCTATGGTCCGGAGAGGAGCAGGCATGAAGATCCGGATCTTGCGGAATTGCTGGAATCTGTGCGCATCGATGCGGGGCATTCAACGCCGCGCGAATTCGGAAGGGATGAAATCCAATCACGGCTGTTGGCTGCCATGGTCAATGAAGCGGCTCGGATCCTGGATGAAGGTATGGCGCAGAGAGCTTCGGATGTGGATGTCGTGCAGTTGCTCGGTTTCGGCTTCCCGAGATGGCGCGGGGGTCCGTGCCACTATGCGGATTCAATCGGACTGGACAGGATCCTGCGTCAAGTGCAGGCGTATGCGGGTGATGATCCCGGGTTTTGGCAACCGTCTCCGCTCCTGATGAGAATGGTCAGGGACGGGCTGACATTTGCCGAACTGAATCGGGAGGCAGACCCTGTCCATGCTTCATAAGTAACGCTGAACATTCGAGTTTTGCCTCGTTCTGGACACTGACACGGATGTCCAGAACCACTTCCGCCGAAACACCCCACCAATCCATTTCATTGCCAACTCTGCTCTAATCTTCGCTTTCCGGCAACTCGACATCTTGCCGACGGAGTGCGCGGCCTTTTTTCTCATTGCGGCCTCTTCCGGACAGATGGTGTCGCGGCTCCGCAATTGTCACGGGAGGCCTGCGGAATTGGCTTGGCCATTCGCGCGCACCGCGTACGCTGTCATCGATGCCGTCCGCAACCGACCAGAGCGCTGCCGGTCGACCACGAAGGTGGCGATCGGCTTTTGCACGAAGCTTCAGGAAACTGCTGCTCTCCTTTACGCTGCGCTGAAAATTACCGGGATCCAGCCGGGTGCCCCAGACGGTGTCGTACACCTCCCGCAGTTGGCTCAGTGTGAACTCTGGCGGACAAAATTTCGCGGCCAGCGGCGCGTATTCCAACCGCTGCCGAACATGTTCCACAGCGTCACGGACGATTTTATCATGGTCAAACGCCAGCTGGACCGCCCCGGCCTCGATCGCTGAAACCGGTATCAATTCTGCCCTGACCGCGTCACTACCGCCGCGCACCGGCTGCAGGCTGGCCATGATCGCCCAATAGGCGACTGTAACGACCCGCATCCGAGGATCCCGGCCGGGGCTGCCGTAGGACGCCAACTGTTCCAGATGCCAGTCATCGGTGCTGAGGCCGGTCTCCTCAGCCAGTTCGCGCGCCGCCGCCGCATCGAGGTCTTCGTCCGGTTTGATGAAACCGCCGGGCAAGGCCCAGCTTCCCTTGAAAGGCGGCACGCCGCGTTCAATCAGCAGGACCAGCAGAGTCTGCTTGTGGATCGTGAAGATGACGACGTCCACGGTGACGGCCACTGGCGGAAATTCGCTGGGGTCGTAGCGCATAGCAGTCTCGTTACAGAATGAATTTTAAATTGTCTACTTGACAATTACCATCCTTAATATATATTGTGAATATGACAATAAAAATATCGACCTTGCTCGGTCACTCCGGCATTTTGGCAGCCGGTCGTTTCGCGCCATGCGCGTTGCCAGGAAAGCCAAAGGCCATAAGGCCTGTCAGCGTTGCAATTGCAGCGACAGATGGCAGCTGAGCCAGAGTCTGCTTGCCGATTAAATCAAAGGAGCCACATTTATGAAAACGACCAAACTGAAGCTTTCCGCCGATTTCGACCGTGAACTGTTCTGGCACAAGGGTGATTCCGTCCGATACCTGGTGGCCCGGTTGACGGCTGAGAATTCGGGGAAGAAATCCCAAAGTAAGCGGCCGCCGGTGAATATCGCGCTTGTCATTGATGTCAGCGGCTCAATGACGGGTGAACCGCTTGCGGCGGCAAAGGCCGCCGTCCTCGGCCTGGCCGGACGGTTGAACAAAGACGACCGCTTGTCAGTCGTTTCTTTTGCTTCCGACGTACAGGTTCACTTTGATGGTGTTGCGGTCACGCCGACAACGCTGAAAAAAGTTGAACGCGAGGTAGCCAAACTGCATACGCGTGGCAGCACCTTCCTCTCGGGCGGCTGGTTTGAAGGCGCGGCTCTGGCTGCAAAGGCGGCACGGGGCGATTCCCGCCTGACGCCGCGAGTCATTGTTCTGAGCGACGGTCATGCAAATGAAGGCATCATCGACCCGGTCGGACTCAGCAGGGAAGCTGAAGAGCTTCTTCAGGACGGAGTGACGACCTCGACTCTCGGCATCGGTGATGGCTACGACGAAGCGGTTATGCGCGGCATCGCCGAGAATGGCGGCGGCAGGCTGCACGACGCCGAGTTGACCGCAGAGATTTCCTCGGTCTTGCTTGGCGAACTTGATGATATCTTCAACACGGTCGTCGAGCAGGCGACATTCGAGTTGCACAGTCCTGCCGATGTCAGGGTCGAAGGTGTCGGACTGCGAACTGAACAGTCGGCTGAACGGTTGACGACGGTGATGCTGGGTCCGCTGCAGGGTGGCATAAGCCGCAACGTAGTCTTCAAGGTGGTCTGTCCGAAAGCCGATCCTGACACGGTACTCCGATTTGAGCTGTCGGCGTCCGGGAAACTTTCCAGTGACGGATCAAAGATTGAGTCCAACCGTGTAGATGCGCAGCTGACAAGCGCCAAAGGTAAAGTGCTTCAAAAGCAGCTGCGCAAAGGCGACTTGGCCGAGCTGGTCGCCCAGACCTGGAGTTCTCATGTAATCGCAACCGCGGCCGCGCTGAATCGCGACGGAGCACCAAGGCAGGCCGCCAGGTTCGTGCGCGATGAATTGCGGTTCTTCAAAAAATATGTGGTCGGGCTTTCCAACGGCATCTCATTGGTGCGGCAGCTTGAAACGCTGGCCAACCACGCGGCGAAGCGGCTTTCTTCCCGCATGACAAAGGAACTGGTTCTGGCGTCGAGCATCCAGTTGGAAGAGCGCCGTGATCACCGTGGCTTCGAAAAGGCGCACTGGAGCGTGCGTATGGCCCGCGGCGACTGAAACTGAGCCGCCGGCACAAACTGGCTCAAATCCGGGAACATGGCCCAGCTGAAACCGCTGGGCCTTTTCCCAGCCCGCGGTGGGTGATTGGCAAATCTTCATCCCGCCGCGCAGGTAGCTCAATTCGACCGGACCGCTGCAAATCGTGCAGCGCGGACGGCCGCGGGTTTCGTGGCACCGGAAAACTCACACAGCTACTCGGCAAGCCTGACCCGGTTGTCGCCCTCACCCCTCCCGATACGACAGTGGAAGAAAGACTACGAAATCCGGTGACAGACCTGGTTTTGTGACCATCCAAGCCCGTATCTATTACGAGGCGGCACTCGAGTATTCAGCGTCACCTATGGGGCATGGGTTGGGCTAGGTGCGTTTCCTGACAGGGAAGCGGTAGAATTCAGCCGCATTGCCGCCGAAAACCGCATCATGCATGGTTGCCGGTATGATTTCTTCATATGCCCGCACCGCATCCCGGTAAGTGGATTGCAGCGAATCGACCGGGAAGTTCGATCCGAACATACATCTGGCGGGTCCGAAAACGTCCAGACATGTCTCGACAATGGGTCGGATTTCATCAACCGTCCAGCCATGGTGAAACATGCCGAGTCCGGACAGTTTGCAGGAGAGTTGCGGCAGCGCCGCCAACCGCGGCAAATTCGCTTCCCATGCCTTGATTGTGGCGTCGCGGCGGCGGTTCGGAGAGCCGGCATGGCATAGGGCAACCCGGAGCGAAGGCAGTCCGGCAAGCAGGTCCGCGGTCCGGGGTATCAGGCCCGGTGTCAATTGGAGATCAAACGAAAACCCCATATCTGCCAACAATCGCAGCGACCCGGCGAATTTCCGGCTCGTCAGCAAATCGTTGGAACCGGTCCGCGCATCCTCTTCTTCGGAGCGGCCGATGATGTGGCGCACACCGCGGACCGTCGGAATATCCACGAGCGCGTTGAGCACCGTTTCCGCATCTTCCCGGACAAGATCACAATGGGCGACCTGCACGGTCGGCCAGCCGCCGGACTTGACCGATTGCCGGTTAACCCATTCCGCTTCGGCGAGCGGGTCGCCGGCGCCGACCTCGATATGGACCGATGCTTCAAACCCGCACTGTTCCGCCTCCCGTCTGAATTCGTCGACGCTGTAATTGCGCTGAATCGGCGTTGGATCGCCGAAAAACCTGCGAACACCCTTGGCCATCAGCCACGGGTAATGAATCCGGCGCAGATCCCAGACATGGTGATGCGCATCAATCCTCATTCAGCCCCTCCGCCGGTCAACGGATTCGGGTCTGCCCGGAATGCGCAGTTCACTCCGCACCCGCTGCCTGCGGGCAATGATTTTTCCTTTGGCGACGACCAGTAGCCGGTCCGGGCGCAATCTGATGGCCTCGACCGGATCGGCCGCATCCAGAACAACAAAGCTTGCGGATGCGCCGACCTCCAGACCATAATCATCAAGCCGCATGATCTTCGCATTTTCCGTTGTGACCATGTCGAAGCATTTCCGCATGTCGCTTTCGCTGGTCATTTGCGCGAGGTGCAGTCCCATCAAGGCGACATCCAGCATCTCGGCACTGCCGAGTGAGTACCAGGGATCGAGAACGCAATCCTGCCCCCAGCCCACCAGAATTCCCTCCTTGATCATTTCCGGGACCCGGGTCAGTCCACGCCGCTTCGGATAGCTGTCATGCTGCCCCTGGACAATGATGTTGACGAGCGGGTTGGAAATCACCGACACCCCGGCCTCGCGGATCATCGGCAACAGTTTCGAAACATAGTAATTATCCATCGAATGCATCGATGTGAGATGCGATCCGGTAACCATTCCGTGCATGCCGAGCCGTTGCGATTCGCAGGCCAGCTGTTCGATGTGGCGCGACAGCGGATCGTCTGTTTCATCGCAGTGCATGTCTACCATGAGGCCGCGTTCCGATGCGATCCCACAAAGATCACTCACCGAGCGCCGTCCCTCCTCCATGGTCCGTTCGAAATGCGGGATACCACCGACGACATCGGCACCGATATCCAGTGCACGCAGCAGATTATCGCGTGCGTTCGGGCTGCGGTATAACCCGTCCTGCGGAAATGCGACCAACTGTAGATCGATATAGCCGCGCACTTCGCTTCGAACCTGACTCAAGGCTTCGATGCCAATCAGCCGATCGTCGCACACATCGACATGAGTGCGGATGGCGAGCAATCCCATGGCAGCGGCCCAGTCGCAGTAGCTGAGCGCCCGTTGGCGCACAGCTTCATGGGTGAGGAGAGGTTTCAATTCGCCCCAAAGCTGAATGCCTTCGAGCAGGGTTCCAGAACGGTTGACGCGCGGAATCCCGTGCGAAAGTGTCGCATCCATGTGAAAATGCGGGTCGACGAAGGGTGGCGAGACCAGACAGCCGGAATAATCAAGAATCTCCCCGGCTTCGGCGTCTATTGCCGGCTCGACGCCGAGAATCTTTCCCTCACCCACCGCAATATCGACTCTGCCGCCGGTGGGAAGCGTGACACCCCGGACCAGAAGATCAATAGCCATTTGCAAACTCCGTCATCACAGCTGAGACATACATGATTGCTACAGGGCGTGGTACCGCTTGACCACCGGCATATTTGATCTCCGCTTGCAGCTGATCAAACACACATTTGAGCGCGTAAATGTTTCCTTTTACGGATGAAAGCCCGAAGCTGCGATCATGGGCAGCACTGTCCGAACACCAAGACATATATCGGAATGTTCAGCTATGTATCGGGCGAGTAGCTGATGGCAAGCAGGTGCCAAAAAAAGTCGAATAACCGGTTATTCCGGCTTAGGGCGCGTGATCCGGTCGCCCGCCCGCATGATGTGTTCCGCTATCGCCTTACCCCGCGGATGCGAGGAAGCCCACATCAGGTAGTACAGTGGCGCTCCCTTTGTGTTTTTGACAAGGCTTGGATCCACGGTGTTCCCAAAGCAACTTTCCAGTCGCTGATGGTAGAGCTGCAACAACCGAAATGCAGTGTCATCCCGTTTCCGGGACTGGTCATCGCCGAACAGGTCCGTTTGCACATCGTAAGCCAAGTTATGCCATTCGTGAGTGCCGAAGCACTTGTCCAACATATCAACCCAGTTTCTGGGGATGTCCACGTTCCTGGTGACGAGCCTGTTGATGGCCATGGCGAGGGGAAAGTTGATTATCACGTCGACCTTGCGTGTTATGGCAAGGGCCTCGACGGTCTCCCAGTGCAAATGCGGGCCAAATGGATCCAGAAACGCCACGCCGCGCGCATAGGGAGTTATGTGAAATCTCCGCGCAAGTTTCTGAACTCAGATGTTTGCGTCTTCAACCTCGATGTGCACTTTTTTGCAAGGGTGTTTTTCCTTGAGCTGAAGGAGTTGATTCACTCGACGCTCGTCTGCGTCGAAAAAATAGTACTGGTTGAATCCTGGGCCGGTTCTCAGTGCTCGCAAAGGCGATCCCGCGATATACTCTTCCTGCGCGGCTTCCTGATCGGAATCCAGCGGAAACAAATCAGACCCGCCCGCATCCTGATCAGGCGCTCGAACTCTGGACCAACCCGCCCCCGCGAACGCGTCAATGTAGATCAATTTGAACTTCTGTTTTTTCATTACTTTGTGATAGGCTACCAAGTAGCTTTCCAAGGCATCGAGCTTTTGTCTGGCCCACGGGCCTACAACATTTTCGGCATGCGACTTCTTCACTTTGGCCTCCTGCGGCTCAGGATCTTCAGGCGGCCAGCGACTCAAGAATGGTCTTCGGCACAACATGCTTGGGAAATCCGTTCCATTCCACATCGTCGAGCAGCCGGCCATTCGACTTTGGCCGCGGGCCACCCCACTGTTTGAAGAAGAACTCGACTCCGTCGCGTTGGCAGACATCGCGTAGTCCGCGTGCCCATTCGGGCTGCATTGTCCGCGCTCCCGGACCGCTTTCACCACCCACAATTGCCCAGGCAATGCGGCTCAGATCCACCTCTGCAATCGGACCGAGCAGCGGTTCGAACGAGATGAAGCGTGCCTCCGAGTTGATCGCTTTCAAGTGCGAGATTCTATTGATGTGAGCCGAATCCTCGACTGACACGCCGAGCCAGATATGATGCGGCACCGGTCCTTTGTCATAGCGCGCACGGACGTAGTTCCGCATGAGGGAACTCCGCTTCGTCAGCACTTGAAAGACGTGCCAGTCGGCCCGCTCCATGGTGTCAAACACCCGGTCGACGAAGGAGCGGTCGACTTTCTTGTGGAACAGGTCGCTCATCGAGTTGACAAAGATCATGCGCGGCTTGCGCCACCTGGCGGGCTGCCCGAGGCGTGACGGCCAGAGTTTCAAGTCGAAGCCCTGCTGATACGGATGGCCGGCAACGCCACGCCAACGCTCCGCGAAGCGCTCCGCATAGCAGTTGTCGCATCCGGAGCCGATCTTGGTACAACCGGTGACAGGATTCCAAGTCGCATCCGTCCATTCGATTTCGGATTTCTGTGCCATTGCCTTGCCTCGTTTTCTTCACATTGTAGCACGGTTGACGCAGTTCGGACAATTTTCGTCATGGTAGGCTGAGGTGCCGGAACATCCTGTTTATCCATCCCGAGGATTGTGAAAGTCGTCAATTGCGGAGCGCAAGTGCCGCTCGACAGTCAAAATGACAGTTGAAGCGGTCATACCCTTACCGACCGATCACTTTTGTAGCTGTGCAGCTAAGCAGCGCCGACGGATTTGTGCAGACCTCCGCCGGACATTGCCTTGTGGCTGGCAATCGCCGAACTTATACACCAAACCCTTCGGAGGCCGCCGATTGCGCCAGGTGATACCGTTTATTCGCAGAACCGCAGACGGGTACGGTGCGACGTATGGCCTCAAATGAAACTGAGAGGATTCCGACATGAATCATTTTAGAGCGGTTATTGCCGGTACAGCGGCGGTGCTGGCGGTGCCGGCATTGGCAGCCGATGACGGGCTGATTGTGCTCGACTGGTCCGGATATGAGGATCCCGGGTTTTTCCCGGCCTATGTCGAAAAACACGGCGACAACCCGACCTTTTCGTTCTTCGGCGAGGAGGAGGAGGCGTTCCACAAGCTACGCTCCGGTTTCGGCGCCGACATTTCGCACCCTTGCTCGCAATCGGTGTCAAAATGGTATGATGCCGGCCTGCTTGAACCGATTGACCCGTCGCGGATTGATCGGTGGGATGAAATCAATTCGACCATGAAAGAGGCCTTCGTCTATGACGGTCAATTCTATCTGCTGCCGGCTGACTGGGGTTCGACAGCGGTCACCTACCGGGCTGATCTGGTGGATGAAGCGGATGTGCAGTCATTGAATGTGTTCCTGAATCCGGAATTTGCAGGCCGTATGTCGATTGCGGACAATGTGGACGATGCCTATGCGCTGGCATTTCTGGCAACCGGACTTTCGGACTGGACCGAAGCCACCGTGGAAGATCTCGAAAAGGCCTCCGCGTGGCTGCGCCAGGCGCATCAGAATATGCGCACCTATTGGGCCGACGGCGCTGAACTCGCGCAACTGATGTCAAGCGGCGAAGTCCTAGTGTCCTGGGCGTGGAATGAAACGCCGACCACGATGTCAGCCGACGGCGTTGATGTCCGTGCCAATCGGGAAACCGTTGAAGGTTCCTCTACCTGGTTCTGCGGATATGTTGACCTCGCCGATGGCCCCAATGACAGCGACAAAGTCTATGACTTCTTCAACGCATGGATGGATCCGCGCTCGACCGAATATATCGTCTATGAATGGGGATATGGGCATGGCAATCAGACCGCTATGGATGCGCTGGGTCCGGATGTGCTCGACGAAGTCGGACTGGGAAGCGTCAGCGTGCCTGTTCTGCACCAGACACCGATGAGCCACGTCATCCGCGAAGCGATGATCAAGGAATTTGAACTCATCAAAGCCGGCTTCTGAATTGAAGCCGGAACTGCGGCGGCCTGAACGGTCGCCGCAGCTACAACAGAATGATTGAGTCGGCTTCCCAGCCGACCCGTATTCGCGCACCGGCGTCGAGCACCGGCCGGCCGGATGTATTGCGCATCGAGATCGTTACCGCATTTGATGCGCCATCCAGCCTGGCTTCGTAATAGGTCATGTCGCCGAAATAGGAGCGGCCGGTAATCTCACCCTCGACTTCCCGTGCGGCGCGGTCGGTTTCGTCAAACAGGATCGTCAGCAATTCCGGCCGCACACCGGCGGCTGGCTGATCGTCGGCGTTGTGCGATGCCTGGTCGCCGGCAAGTTCAACCTTGCCCAACCCCTCGATGCGCACCTCGATTCTGTCAGCCTGTCTACGCAGGATTTCCGCCCGCAGGAAATTCATGCTGCCGATAAAATCGGCGACCTGCCGCGATTTGGGCCGCATATAGAGATCCTGCGGCGTTGAAAGCTGGGCAATCTGACCTTCAAACATGATGGCGATGCGGTCGGACATTGTCAGCGCCTCTTCCTGATCGTGCGTCACCAGAATGAATGTGATCCCGACAGCGCGCTGCAACTGCCTGAGTTCAAGCTGCATCTGCTCGCGGAGTTTCTTGTCGAGGGCCGATAGCGGTTCATCCAGCAGCAGTACTTTCGGGCGCATAATCAGCGCCCTGGCAAGCGCCACACGCTGCCGCTGGCCACCCGACAAAGTGTGTGCGGCCCGCTCCCCGAATCCCTCCAGGCTGACCATCCGCAGCGCATCATCGATCTGCCTCTGTAACTCATCCGGCCGAAGCCGCCTGCGCCGCAACCCGAATCCGACATTCTGCGCTACAGACATATGTGGAAAGATCGCGTAGCTTTGAAACACCATATTGGTCGGGCGGCGGTTTGCCTCAACGCCCCGCATCGGCTGGCCATCGATGAATATGCTCCCGCTGTCCGGCTCCTCAAATCCGGCGATCGTGCGCAGAAGAGTGGTTTTGCCACAGCCGGACGGGCCCAGCAGCGAAAAGAATTCGCCCGCCTGAATATCAGCCGTCACACCGTCGAGAGCTGTCACGGTGCCGAATGATTTGGTCACCGAGGTCAGCTTGATCATCATCTCATTCAAAACAGGCCTCCCCGATCTGTGGCGCCGGTGCGCCTTAATCCCCGACGCCGGATGAATTCAGCCGAAACGAGCAATATCAGTGATGCTGCGAGGAGTATTGTGCCGAGAGCCAGCACGCTGGGCAGCCGCGCCGGGAACCGCAGCAGACTCCAGATATAGACCGGAAGCGTGACTTCGGTTCCGGCAAGGAAAAATGCGATGATGAATTCATCGAGGGAAATGGTGAAAGCGATGAGCAGGCTGGCAATGACACCCGGCATGATCAGCGGCAGGCTGATGAGACGGAAGGTCGACCACCTGGTTTCACCGAGATCGATTGCCGCTTCCTCGAGGCTGCGGTCGAGATTGTTGAAGGCCGTTGACAGCACCACCACACTGAAGGGTGTGCAGATCAGGACATGGCCCAGCACGATGCTCCAGAGCGAGAGTTCAAAGCCGAATTGTAGGATAACCACGAGCAGCGATACACCGACCACGATTTCCGGCAGCACCAGGGGAACCATGATCAGCCCCATAATTCCGCGTTTCATGCGGAACGCATATCGGCTTGCCGCACGGGCGGCGCATAATCCCAGCATTGTGCTGACAATGGCGGTTATGGCTGCGATCATGATGCTGTTGCGCACTGCGCTGTGCAGGGTTTCGGTCTGCCACAGCAACGCAAACCAGTTCAGCGTGAATCCTGAAAGCGGGAACGCCACAATGCTGCTGTCATTGAAGGAAAAAATCGGCAGCAACAATACCGGCGCATACAGGAACAGCAGATACACGCAGACATAAAGAGCCAGCCAACTGATGCGCATCCGGTTCATGCCCGCTCCCGCAGATACCGGCGGCTGATTCTGACAAAAATGAGCGATATCGCTGTGACGATGAACATCGCTGAAACCGCCAGAGCCGCGCCGAGTGGCGGATTGTTCGCTTTCTTGAACTGCAGTTCAATCATGTTGGAAATCATCAATCCGCTTGGTCCGCCGACCAGCCGGGGAGTCACATAGTCGCCGACGGTCGGAATGAACACGATCAGTGCGGCGGCGAAGATACCGGGAAATGCCAGCGGCAGGGTGATGCTGAAAAACCGTTGAAGCGGACCGTCGCCGAGATCCGTGGCCGCTTCCAGGAGCGAGCGGTCGATTTTCTCCAGAGCGACGAAAATCGGCAGAATGGCGAATGGGGCCCAGGCATGGCTGAGGGTAATGACAACCGCATTCACATTATAGAGGATGAAGTTCAGCGGCTCGGAGATGATTCCCAACTGCAGCAGCGAGCCATTGACGACACCGTTATAGCCGAGGATCACTTTCCACAGAAAGATCCGCATCAGATAACTGGTCCAGAAGGGAATTGTGATCAGGAAAATCCACAGCGGTTTTCGCGCCGGTTCCACGCGGAAGGAAACGAAATAGGCAATCGGAAATGCCAGCGCCACGGTGACAGCGGTCACCAGCGCACTGACTGTCAGCGAACGCAGCATCAGCACACGGTAGACCGGTTCCGTCCACACTTCGCGGTAATTGGCGATGGTGAAGGTCCGGTCGAGATCCAAATAGTTCTGGGTCCAGAAACTGAAGGCGGCAACCGCAGCCAGGGGTGCCGCCAGTAACAGCACGGCGTAAATGAAGGGTGGGCTGACAAGCGTCAGGCCGCGCCCGTCGGGGCTGCGCAGCCATGATCGGAGGCTGCCTGGACTCACGCCAGACCGCCGGTGGAAGGCTCTTCCGCCAACTCCATTGCCGGGATCAGCGCCCGCAGATGGTCATGAAATGTTTTCATTCCGTATTCGAGGTTGGACAGGCAGATGCCATCAAAGGCGGATGAATGTACCGCTTCACTCGACCAGACCGCAAGCATCCGGTCTTCCTCGACCGCGTCGCGGTCGATACGGCCGCTCAGGTAACGCGCCAGCCGCAGCGCCCGGCTCTCATCGGGATAGCGGTAAATGGCGCTTCGCTGCACGGTCCGGCGGGCGGAGATCGGGATTTCCTGGTAGAAGATCACGCTGTCCGGATAGAAGCCGAATACCAGATTGGGAAACATCCCGACATAGAGCCACAATGATTGATGGCTGTCCGGTAGCCAGTCGGCATGGGGAAGAATCCGCTTATAGCTGCGCACTGACCAGGAGCGGCCCGGACCGTCATCGAACGGACCGACCGACCGCGCGACCCCATCAATATAGGGTTCGTCGAAATAGCCTTTCCCGTAGAGATCATGCAATCCGGGATGGGCCTGGGCGACGTGATAGCCCTCATTGTCCACATCGCGGACCGATTTCCAGTTCACTTCAATGGATTCGCAGTCAATCCTGCCCGATGCAGGCAGCAATTCCCGCAGCCGGTAATTCGAGACTTCGGCTTCGACCCGAGCCATGACGGACGCTACCCCGGGCTGCGGCCCGGGCTTGAAACGGACAAAGACAAAGCTGTTCCAGATCTCCATTTCAACGGGTTTCAACCCCCACTCGTCATTGTCGAGCGGTGGAAAATTGTCGCGGCGCGCGATTCCCCGCAGGCTGCCGTCAAGATTGTAGCTCCAACCATGGAAGGGGCAGGCGATCACGCCCGGGCAGTTGCCGCGTTGATGCGCCACGACCCGGGAACCCCGGTGACGGCAGAGATTATGGAAAGCCCGGATGACACCGTCGCGGCCACGGATGATCAATGCCCGTTCATCGGCGATATCGAATGTCATGTAATCGCCGATCCGTGGCACATCGCTGACATGGCAGACACATTGCCAATGGCAACGGAAGATCAGCTCATATTCGAGCCGCAGCAGTTTCTCAGAGAAATATGTCCAGCCGGGCAGCCCGGACCGATCCCAACTGTCGGGCAGGCCGGCGGCGGTTTCAACGCCTCTGTCAGGCATCCGATTAAACCGGGTGCCAGCCTTCCTTGAGCAAATCATTGTGAACTTGCTCAATTGCCTGGCTGAGCCGGTTGACGACAATGTCAACTTCCTCACGCGAGATGACCAGCGGCGGCGACATAATGTTGAGCCGGCCGATCGGGCGCACCAACAGGCCCAGCCTCTCCGCCGCTCTGGAAATGCGCTCTCCGATACCCACCGATTCAGGAAAGGCTTCCCTGGTTTCCCGATTCAACACGTTCTCGACACAGCGCATGAGGCCGGCACCGCGCACATCACCAACCAGTTTCATGCCTTCGAGCTGCCGCAATTGTTCCCCGAAATAACGACCGATGGCGCGGGAATGGGCGAGGATATCCTCCCGTTCCATGATTTCGATATTCTTCAGCGCCGCCGCACAACAGACCGGATGGCCGGCATAGGTGAAACCGCTCGCATAAAGGCGATCCGGATCGCCTTCGGAAATAGTTTCATGAATCCGGTCCGAATAGATTGTGGCGCCGATCGGCAGATAACCGGAGGACAGGCCCTTCGCCGAGCAGATAATGTCGGGGAGGATGCCGAACACATCTTCCGATGCGAACCAATGCCCCAGCCGGCCGAAGGCGGTCACCACCTCGTCGGAGACATACAGGATATCATGGCGGGTGCAGACATCGCGCATCCGCCGCAGGTAGTCTTCCGGCGGAACCAATACGCCGCCGGCACCCATGACCGGCTCAGCAAAGAAGGCACCGACCTTATCGGCACCGATTTCCGCGATCTTGTCTTCAAATTCCCGCACCAGGAAATCACAGAACCGGTTTTCATTCATGCCATCCGGTGCCCGGTAAATATCCGGTTCCGAGATATGGTGGATCGTGTCTTCAATGAAGTTGAAACCATGGCGCCGATCCGCCGCCTTGTAACCGATCGACATCGAAGCGTAGGTCGAGCCGTGATAGGCTTGCCGGCGTGCGATCACATGGATTTTTTCCGGTCGGCCGGCACATTGCTGGTAAAACTGAACCAACCGGTAAGCGCTGTCGACCGCGGTCGATCCGCCGGTTGAAAAATACACACGGTTCAAATCACCGGGTGCCAGCTCCGCGAGTTTCGCCGCAAGCAGCGCCGCCGGTTCGTTCGACATGTCCGTGAAGGTCGAACTATAGGCCAGCCGACGCACCTGGTCAGCGATGGCATCGGCCATTTCCTCGCGGCCAAGCCCGATATTGGTGCACCATAATCCGCCGATGGCATCGAGATATGTTTGACCATTCGCGTCCTTGATCTCGCAGCCGCTGCCCTGATCGACGAACAGTGCGCCGTTTTCCCGGAAGCTGTCGAAATGCGTGAACGGGTGCAGAAAATGTCTGCGGTCCAATTCCCAGATTTGCCTTGCAGCGTCATTCTGCAGTGTCTGCACACCCATGATTTCTCCTATCCCGGGGCCTGAAATCCCGTCGCCCTGCCAAAATCAGGGTCAGAACCCTTAACCAATAGTTGACCACAACGGCAAGTATGCATGCTGACAGACATATCTGCGGACATCTGTCATATTTGCCGGCAATTCGGCGTCTGCCCTTGAGCCTGGAAAATGTGATCCCGGTCCAACGGCGAGATCGGCCAAGTTGAATCGGTGTCCCGCGTGCCTTTATGCGGGGCAGTGCCTCTCACTTTGAGACCCGTCCTGCATCAACCACCTCAATCAACTCCTGTGTTCCTGTATTGTCGCTTCTGTGTCCGGCGGTGAGCCTGAGTTGAAGGGGATGCCCGGGCATCGGTGGGAAGATGAACGGCTACGGCCTCCGGAAGCGTGATCCGGTGTTACGCCGGCACGGCCGGACCCCTGAAATCATCTCAAGATGCGCTGTAAGCAATAGGATTGCGGCTTGGTATTCGTTCCGCCCGGTCATGCCCGACGCAGTAGTTTTCAAAGCCACCTTTTTTGCCGGCCGAAGGCTGGCGGCAGTGCGATGGGTCATGATTTGGGCGACATCGATCATGAGCATCTCGTTTTCCCCGCCACGCCGGCCGCCGGCTCAGAATCCCATATATTTGTGAGCAGATGCATTGATCCCACCCGAAATTGCCAAACCACCTGAATTCACGGAAAATCTCTGACCAACACCTAAATACGGCCCCGAACCGGGTTAAAGAACAATCCGATCACGTCACCTGGTCGGGTTAACGAGTTACGTGCTGCAAATGTCAAAGGGCACCAGTCCAACTAGAGCGTGATGACTTTAAGTGGAAGCATAACCTGAATTCCTGAAGTAGTTTGCACATTCCCCGGGCGGAAACTGGTCCAGCAGGTCGCCGATGCGCCTCCATGTCGCCTCGGCTGT
>JAPOXR010000070.1 GCA_026706985.1 Paracoccaceae bacterium
CAAGGCGCTCCATTGCGCGCTCCCGCAGGTCCATCGAAATCGGTCTGGCCATCGCCTGTGCCTCCATTGCTGCCCTGACCGGTTTGAATCAAATCACGGCGGAAAATGGAATCCCCTTTCGATTCAATGTTATGTCATTCTGCTCTAGTCGCCGGAGCACAACCGGTCCCGGACGATATCAACCGCAGAATCTGCCGGATGTTTTTGGATGCGGTCGGCAGTGCCGAATGACACTGCGCATGGAATAAATCGCCCTGCGGTTGTGTTGGCGGATCTGCCGTTTGAGATTCTTACAGAGGACAGGGCATTCAAC
This sequence comes from Paracoccaceae bacterium, assembly GCA_026706985.1. Classification (GTDB taxonomy): domain Bacteria; phylum Pseudomonadota; class Alphaproteobacteria; order Rhodobacterales; family Rhodobacteraceae; genus JAPOXR01. Next base: position 314 of record JAPOXR010000070.1, read on the forward strand.
GCGGATTTGTCGCTCGGGTAGCCTCAAGACCGCGGGATGCACAGGCGGCGGCAACGGCAGTCACGGTCCTTGCGCGCCCTGCCCGCTCCGGATGGATCGCCCCACTACCGGTCAACCCGGCTCCGATCGGCCGGCAACCGGACCGGCATTCCGCTACGAGCCGATTCCCGGGCCGCATCGGCAATCTCCTGCGCTGCCAGCCCGTCCTCCAGCGATGGCAGGCCGGCGGCGCAGCCGGTCTGGATGGCGTCAAGAAATGCGTGCAGTTCGTCGGCGTAGGTCGGGGCGAAGCGATCCTGCCATGTCGGGAACAGCCCGTTTCGTGACTGACCGTCGGCCCGGCTGGCCAGGACATGGCCCACAGGCCCCTGAATCGTCTGCAGCATGCCGAGCGAACCGTTCACCTCGATCCGTTCATCCTGCCCGTAGGCCGCCCGCCAGCTGAAATCGAACTGGCATAATGTTCCGCCTGGCATTCGCATCGTGATCATGGCGGTGTCGACCTCACCGATATCGGCAAAAGCGGGGTTCACGAGTGCCGAGCCCATGGCAAAGAGCTCCACGGGATGTTCGCCGGTGAGCCATCGTGCCAGGTCGTAGAAATGCGAACCCTTGTCGCCGAACAGCCCTCCTGATGTGCGGGTAAATCCGACGCTGGGCGGCGAGGCGGTGCGGGATGTCACCAGGACCGCTTCGACCCGGCCGATCTCGCCTGCCAGCACCGCCGCCTTGATGCCTGCATAGCCAGCATCAAACCGGCGATTGAAGGCGGTGGCGGCCACCAGCCTCGCCCGACGGGCCGACTCAACGATCCGGCGGGCGGTCTCCAGGTCCGATGCAAGTGGCTTTTCGCACAGGAACGGAACACCGGCATCGATGCAGGCCGCCGCCACATCGCCATGCGAGGCGGTCGTGGAGGCGATGATCGCCCCGTCCGGATTGCAGTCTAGGGTCTCGCCAACCGACTGGACAGCGGGTGTGCCGAACCGGTCGGCTAGGGCACTGGCAACGTCGGGATCGCGGTCGCAGATCACGGCAAGCGTGGCTTCCGGATGCGCAGCGACGTTCTGCGCATGGATTCGGCCAATCACCCCGGCCCCGATCACCGCAATCTTCATGGGTTCTTCTCCACATTCCTGCCGCCCGGGCTCGCAGGCGATTCGATCAGGCAGGCACCAATTCCGACAACCTTTCCTGCATCGGAACCGAATTCGGACGAAGGTCAAGGTATTCGTGAAGCAGGCGGCGGGACAGCGAAATGTTGCCGGACGCGATCGCGCAGTTGATCAGGTAGATGTCGAGAACATCGCGCTGTGCCTTGCTGCCACCCATATGCGGGAAGGCAAAGCGCGTCGCAAGCAGCAGGTCGGCAGCCCCGGCCGGATCGCCGTCCAGCCTTGCCCTGAGCGCCGCCGCCAATGGCACGCCGACGCGGCCAGCCGCCTCGGCGTCGAATGACTGACCATCATGGGCATAGCCGGCAAGCGAAGCGGACAGGCGCTGCAACCCCTCGCGGTCACCTGCCATCGCCAACACCAGGAGAGTATGCACATCCTTGAAGGTCAGGACACGGCCGTCAATCATCTCGCGACCCGACTCGGCAAGCACGCCCCACCGATCACAGCAGGCAACACCGGCAACTTCCAGCCGCACCAGGAACGAAACACAGTCGGACATTGACAGGTAGTCCGGCATCTCCGCCGGCGCCAGCCACCGGTCATAATAGTCGAGCGCATGGTCATAACGACCGGCCTCGTACAGGAACAGTGCCTCGTGCCACAGCAGGTGATGTCGCATCGGTCCCCGCCCCTCCCAGAAGCCGGACGGACGCTCCATCCACGCCAGCCCCTCCATCATGCGCCCTTCTGCCTCCATCACATGCGCCACCGAATGCACAGACCAAAGGTCATCCGGCTCCAGTTCGGCACCGCGCCTCCCCAGCGCTTCGGCCCGCGCATATTCGCCGGCCTCTTCCAACCCCATGCAGGCCATGCCGTAGACAAATCCGGCCCCGGGAACCGCGTCGTCCCAGGTAGCGAGGGACCGGCCGGCCAATGTCCGCAGGTAGTCGGGCCGTCCCAACATCATCGCCGTGAAGTGCTGGACACGCATTGCCAGCAGGTCGTGTGGCGTGTCGGTCAGGATTGCATCCCAGATGCGCTGGGCACCCAGCGCGTCGGCGTCGAGCCAGGCCTTCAGCGCCTGGACATGCAACTGCTCGGCCGGTGTTGCCGACCAGTCAAGCGCACAGGCGCGGGCATGGGCCTCGCGGGCGGCGGGAAGGTCAGCGGTGCGGCGCGAGAACAGCAGCAGGTAGCCCCGAAGAATCCATCCTGCCGGTACATTCGGGTCGTCCTCAAGCAGCTTGCCCAGCTGGTCCAGCGTGTCGGCCCGAAAGGTGAAGTAGCCGTCCATGGCGGCAAACAGCCTAGCCGCCGATGCCTCCTCTCCCGTGGTCCAGTTCACGCCGCGGGAATCACTGACACGCATTTCGGGCTCCGCCGCGCCTATCCGCGCAGGTTGACGAGGATCTTCATCTGGTCGGTTCCGGGCCGGGCGAGCACATCGAACCCGTTCTCGACCGCCTCATCCAGCGGGATCACACCCGTCACCACGGTTTCGACCGGCAGGCTGCCGCTTTCGATCATGGCGACGAGGCGCGGACCCATGGTAATGTCATTGCCCAGACACCCGATCAGTCGGACACCCTTCTCGCACAAGCGAAACAAGTCAACCGGCTGCTTTTCGACAAAAAGGCCGACCAGCGCCAGGACTCCCACGTGGCGGAGCGCATCGACACACAGATCGTAGGCCGCAATCTGGGCTGCGCACTCGATTGCCACGTCAACCCCTGCCTCGGTTTCACCGGATATGGCGTTCAACACCTCCGCTGGCGGGCCGCTGAACAGCCTGAAATCGTCGAATCGCTCGAGCTGCGCCAGGCGGCGGCGGTTCGGGTCATGGACGAAGATCCTGGCGGCACCGGCAGCCCGGGCCGCGAAGGCGGTGAGGGCGCCGATGGGGCCGGCACCGGTTATCAGCACCGACTGGCCAACCCGCAATCCTGCTTCGTCGATGGCGTTCACCGCCACTGCCAGTGGCTCCAGCAGCGCACCCTGCAGATCGCTCACCGCGTCCGGCAGGAGGACGAGGTTCTCTTCAGGAACCACGGCATGCTCGCCCATCCCGCCCCAGTGCCAGGACAGGCCGACAAGGCCGACGGCCGGGCTGAACTGACCGAGGTTGCGCCGGACGTAGTAGTCGCCCTTCGGCATGAGGTGCGGCAGGATGGCCACGCGGTCGCCGGCCTTGAAGCCGGACACATCGGGGCCGATTTCCTCGACAACGGCGGAAAACTCGTGGCCAAGGATCATTGGCGCCGCCGCACCGGTGGACGGGTGCGGTTCGGTCGGAACAAAGACCGGACCGGCCAGATACTCGTGCAGGTCGGTTCCGCAAATGCCGCAATAGGCCACCCGGACCTTCACATTGCCGCCCGACGGCGCGGCCGGAGGCGCGACCTCTTCGATGCGCAGGTCACCCCTTCCGTGGAAGCGCAGTGCCTTCATGCCGACACCTAGCCCGCAAACGGCGTTTCCGGGAGGCCGGTCACGCCGAGGCCATGGATGGCAAATATCATTCCTGCCTCCCGCTCATGGTGATAGCGAATGCCGAAAGGTCGTGCCATCGAGGTGATGTAGGCAATTTCCAGGTTCGGCCCGCCGAACATGACGCTGGTCGTCGAGAATACCGGCAGTCCGATCACCCGGTCCAGCGCACCCTGGGGGTCGAACCGGACCAACCGCCCGGAATAGACCTCGGCAACCCAGACATGACCCTCGGCATCGACTGTCATTCCGTCGGGGTAGCCCTGGAAATCGGCGAAGGATACAAAGATGCGCCTGCTCAGCACATCGCCGGTCGCAGTGTCGTAATCATAGGCAAAGATCGTCTTCCTGAACGAATCGGCGAAATACATCGTGCCGCCATCGGGTGAAAAACACGGTCCGTTGGAGCAGATGATCTCGTGATCCAGCGTTGTCACCGACATGTCGGGATCAAGGCGAAAAAGTTTCGCCACCGGACCTTCCTCCTGGTAGTCCATGGTCCCGGCAACGAACCGCCCCTGCCGGTCGGTCTTGCCGTCGTTGAACCGGGGTCTCAACTCGCCGGGATGGGTCTCGCATATACGCTCGACCTCGCCGGATTCGAGATCCAGCGTGAAGAATCCCGAGCGCAGCGCCACCACGGCACCACCGGTGCTGCGCAATGCACACGCACCGATATGTTCGGGCATCGCCCATGTCTTCAAGTCACCACCGGACGCGTCGACACTGTGCAGCGCCGGCGCATAGGTATCGACCCAATAGAGACGGCTGGAGCGATGGTCCCACAGCGGTCCCTCCCCCAGCCGGCTCCTGTGTTCCACGAATGTCTCTATGCGCAGCATGTCCAGTCCTTACTCGTGCCTCCCGTCCGCGGGGTCCGGCCCGTGTCGCTCGGCCGGGCATGGCGCCAGGGTCGCCTGCCGCCGGGGGTCCCGTACCCGTATGCAGACCGGCGTATCGCAGGCAACGGCATGACCTGTCAATCTGCAGCCGCAAGGATCAGGTCGCTGGCCCTTTCGCCGATCATGATCGCCGCCGCATTGGTATTGGAACTGATCAGGCTGGGCATGATCGAGGAATCGCAGACCCGCAGACCGTCAAGGCCACGGACGCGCAGTGCAGTATCGACGGCTGCATCCGCACCACCACCCATGCGGCAGGTGCCGACGGGATGATAGGCGGTACGGCCATGGGAACGGATGAACGCGGCGATTTCCTGGTCCGATCCGGCACTCCCGGCCGGGAAGATCTCGGAGGCACCAACGGACGTAAAGGCCGCCTGGCAGGCGATGTCTCGCATCAGCTTCACGGCCTCCACCGTCATCTTCAGGTCTTCCGGTTCGGCTAGGTAGTTGGGATCGATCAGCGGCGGACTCTCCGGGTCGGAGGACGCGAGGCGGACCGAGCCGCGGCTGCGTGGTCGAACGAAGTAGCCATTGAACATGCAGCCGGCACCGGTAGGTGAAACCGGCGTCCCCGGCTCGGTTCCCGTGGCAGGTTCGAAATGGACCTGGATATCGGCACCGGGTGATTGCCGATTGACTGTCCAGAACGCGCCTCCCTCCACAATGGTCGACGTCACCGGACCGGTTCCAAACAGCGCGTATTGCAGCCAGGCCCCAAGCATCCGGTGCGGTGCCTTGTACCTGTCAAGTCCGAGGCCGCGGTTGACGGACAGGATGAGATCGATGTCAAGGTGGTCCTGGAGGTTCTGGCCGATAGCAGGCAGATCGGCGATGACATCGATGCCATGGGCGGCGAGATCATCCGCCGGGCCAATTCCGGACAGCATCAGGAGTCTGGGGGATCCGATGGCGCCAGCCGCAACGATGACCTCGCGTGTTGCACGAACCGTTTCCTGCCTTCTTCCGGAGACAAGCTCGATTCCGGTTGCACGGCCGTGTTCGACGACGATCCGGACCGCGCTACAGCCGGTACGGACAGCGAGGTTCCTCCGGCTGGCGACCGGGTGAAGATAGGCGGTGGCCGTCGAACATCGCCGCCCCTGCCAGGTGAATGTCTGGAAGACGCCCGCACCCTCCTGCCGGCCGTCGTTGAAATCGGGAGTATAGGGAATGCCGGCTTGCTGGCACGCCCGAACGAATACCTTGGTCAGGGCGTCCGGCGACATTGTCGAGATTCCCTGCGGCCCGTCGGTGCCGTGGAATTCCCCGGCCAGCGTGTCATTCCTCTCCGACCTGCGGAAATACGGCAGCACATCGGCAAAGCCCCAGCCCGTGCACCCGAAGTCACGGGCCCATCGATCGTAATCCTCCGGACATCCCCGGGTGAACACCTGGCCGTTCACGGAACTGCCGCCACCGAGAACCCGGCCCTGCACGAATGCCAACTCCCGGCCATCCAGGTTGGCCTGAGGCACGGTGCTGGTGTTCGAGGTCAGACCGCCATTCAGGAGCCTGAACAGCCCGGCCGGACGGTGGATGTCGGGATTGGTATCGCGGGGCCCGGCCTCGACCAGCAGGACGGAGATGTCATCCGTCTCGCTGAGGCGGCTGGCGACCACGCAGCCCGACGTGCCACCCCCCACAATGACATAGTCGAATTCCCTCAACGGCAGGCCTCGTGCGGTGTTCCGAATTGTGTCTGGCACCTGCAGATGCAATACACTAGGTTGCCGGGTCGGTTCTACTGCGAAGCTGCGGGGAGTGTTGCTGGTTGGGGGTAGCATGCGGATGAGTTCGGCAAACTGCATACGACATGACTCGCATGTTTCCGAACGGATCTGGTTCGTCCGGAGTGGTGCCGACCGATGACCAGAGAGACGGGTCCTCTCCTCGAAATGCGTGGAATCACGAAACATTTCGGCGCAATCACTGCGCTCGACCAGGTTGACCTGCAGCTTTATTCCGGCGAAGTGCTGGGTGTCGTCGGCGACAATGGTGCCGGGAAGTCAACGCTGATGAAGGTGCTGTCGGGACTCTACTCGGCGAGCTCCGGAGAGGTGATTCTCGATGGCCGGCCGGTCCAACTGAATTCCCCCCGCGATGCCCAAGGCATGGGCATCGAGATGGTTTACCAGGATCTCGCACTGGCCGGGAACCTCCCGGTTCACGAGAACATCTATCTCGGACGAGAGCCGGGACGACAGCATTTCGGCATCAAGATCGTCGACAGGAAGCTCTCCCGACGGCTGGCACAGGAGCACCTGGACCGGCTGCATATCGAGGTCAAATCGGTGGATCAGAAGGTTGAAGAGCTGTCCGGCGGCCAGGCACAGGCTGTCGCAATCGCCCGGGCAACCGCCTTCGATGCCCGCCTGGTCATCATGGACGAGCCAACGGCGGCCCTGGCCATCAAGGAAGTCGGCAAGGTTCTGGACCTGATCAAGCGGCTCAGTGATCACGGAACCGGCGTCATCCTGATCAGCCACCGGATGGATGACGTGTTCTTTGTCTGCGACCGGGTCATGGCCCTGTTTCACGGCCGAAACTTCGAGGAATCAGAGATTTCGGGCACCAGCCGAAACGAGGTGATCGGCTGGATCATGGGCACGAAGGGACATACCGAGGGGTTGGCGCATGACCGTCTCTGACGACGCAGGGCAGAACGAACTGGAGACACCGGCCGCGCGTCGGATGCGGTTGATCGAAAGATACGGGGTCTTCGCAGTTGTCATCCTGATGATGGTGATCCTGTCGGCGCTGGAGCCGGACATCTTTCCGACCACGCAGAACCTGACCAACATCCTGCGCCAGATTGCAATGAACGCCCTTCTGGCGCTGGGGCTCTACATCGTCATCATGACGGCCGGGATCGACCTGTCGGTCGGTTCGATCATGGCACTTGCGACGATGCTGCTGGCCATGGTTGACACCAGCGGGATGCCGTGGCCCCTGGTCCTGCTGGTCGGACCGCTTGTCGGAATCGCCTGCGGTGCGGTCAACGGTCTCGGGCTCACGGTGCTCCGTCTGCCACACCCGTTCATCATGACGCTTGGCACGCTCTATTCTATCCGGGGAATTACCAATCTCGTCTCCGGCGGACGGCCGGTCTCGGGTGTCTCACAGGAGGTCCGCTTTCTTGGTTCCGGCGAAATTCCATTGCCATTTCTCGGTGAGTATGCGTCGTTTCCGGTCAGCGCGATCGTCATTCTGGTCTGCTATGGCGGGGTGGCCTATTTCATCAACAAGGTTTCGCTCGGACGCCATATCGTGGCCGTGGGCGGTAATCCGCAGGCGGCACGGGTCAGCGGGATAAACGTTGATCGGATATTGCTGATCGTCTACTGTCTTTCCGGTTTCTTCGCCGGCATGGCAGCACTCATGATGGCAGGACGAACCGGTGCCGGCTTCCCCAATGCCGGGATTGGAGCCGAGCTTGATGCCATTGCCGCGGTCATCATCGGTGGGGCCAGTTTCTTCGGTGGCCGTGGTTCGGTGCTGGGCGTCTTTGCCGGGGTCCTGGTAATGGGTCTGCTGCGCAACGGGCTCAATCTGATGGATGTGAGCGCCTTCTGGCAGCAGACCATGATCGGAATGATCGTTGTCGGCGCAGTCTACGTGGATGTGTTGCGCAGGAGGGCCGGCGCAACATCGTGATCCGGGCAGAAACCCGGACAGGCCCTGCCAAACAGACTGAAACAAGGGAGTGAAATCATGTTTGGAAAGAGACTGACGGGCACATTTGCCGTGCTCGCGGTTGCCGTATCCGCCGGATCGGCACTGGCAGAGGACAAGGTTGCATTGATCATGTCGGATATCGGTTCGGCGAACCCGTTCTGGGCCGCCGTGTCTCAGGGAGCAATCGACAAGGGCGCCGAACTTGGCGTGGACGTGGCCGCGGTCGGCCCGCCGGGTGGTGAAACCGATGTTGCCGGGCAGATCGCGCTGATCGAGGACCAGATTGCCAAGGGCGTCAAGGGCATCGCCATCGCACCTGCCGACACCGCGGCGGTCATCCCGGCGCTGGAACAGGCGCGTGCACGGGGTGTTGCGGTCATCTTCGTCGACAAGCGCGCCGACATGCCCGGTACCTACATCGGAACCAACAACATCCCTGCCGCCACGCTCGGTGCCCAGCATATTTGTGACAACGTGCCGGCAGGCAGTGACGTGGCGATCCTGCAGGGGATTATCACGAGCACCACCGGGCAGCACCGGGCACAGGGCGCCCGTGAGGGCCTGGAAGCATGTGGCCTCAACATCGTGGCCGAACAGCCGGCGGACTGGGATACCGCCAAGGCAGTCTCGGTTACCGAGAACATCCTGACCGCGAACCCGAACCTGGCCGCCGTCTTTGCGTCCAACGACAACATGGCGCTGGGCGTTGTGGAAGCGGTACGGAATATCGGCAAGCTCGACGAGATCTTCATTGTCGGCTTTGACGGGAACCCCAACGCGGCAGAAGCGATTCTTGCCGGCGATCTTGAAGCATCGGTAGCCCAGCGGCCTTACAATATGGGCCAGATGGGTGTGGAATACGCACTCAAATTGGCAGCCGGTGAAGCGATTCCGGATGAAATCGACACCGGGGCAGTTCTCGTGACACCGGAGAACGCGGCCGAGTTCAAGTAGGCCCTGCCTGATTCAGGATGGACCGGGGCGCGACCTGTGTCCCGGTCCAGGTCACAATTGACCCGAAGGGCTGATCTGTCCCTTGTTGCATGGAATGGTCAGGACTGGTGAGGCTCAGAAGCGATGCCTCGTCATGCGGTACGTCTCTTTCCCGAACCGGCCGATCGTGGCCCTGAATACACCTGTGCGAAATCACCCCGGGGGAATGAGGCGAGTTGTCTGGCCCGGGGGATGCTGAGGCTGTCTGACTACCCGGCGATCAAGCGGACCGATACCGCCAGGCGGAGATTCACTCAAGAACAGGTCGGCTCGGGGTGACCGGTTGAAGACCCGTCCGGGCACAACCGGCGCCGCAGGCTGGTCACGGCTGGCCTTCCGGCATTTCTATGTCGGCGCGCTCGACATCGCCCAGGGGTTTGGCAACTCGCCAATCCTGCCTGGAGCCATCGGATTCCCGCGCCGTGATGACCGTCTCGACCGGTGGGCAGCCCCGGTTCATGGCAGCGCAACTCCGCCACGGCGAGCGTCGTGCTTTCGGGCAGGCCGAACCGCTCGACCACGAGCATCTTGATCCGACGTACGGCCTTCGGATCGGGACGATTGGGATCAAACAGTCCGCGCATGCATGTCTCCTGCCCGCAATGTCGCGGAATCTCCTGAACAGAAAACTCCGCCAGGTTAAACCTCCGCGGCAGGACGACTCGCCCAGCATCTGGGTGTTCACATGTTTTGCCGGTGGATGGGATGCGGTGCAGCGGCACCTGGCATTTGACCGAAGGCGGGCAAATGATACGCTTGCGGTGATGGATCACAAAACGCGACAGGGATAGCCTGCGTTGGCAGATCGGCCTGCTTTCCTGATAAGGGTAAGGATCTGGTTCTCGGGTGGGTTGGAACAAGACTGGCGCAGGTTCTGCCGGAAATGGAAAACAGACCGTGAAAAACCAGATTCCCGTAACCGGGTGGGGCGGGTGCCCGACTGGGTGGTTCTTCTGCTGATAGGCCCGGCGCTTCCATCTGTCTTTGTTGCGACCGGGAGCTGGCCGCCTGCACCCGCCATCACCGGCATTCTCGCTTTCATCAATATTGCTTCTGGATACTGAAACTCCTCAAACAGTAATCGCCGTTGTTGCGGGTGGCGGAACTTTCCCTGATGAAATCCGTGGATGATTTGGACAGTTGCCGGCGCGTTCGCCACATCAGGCCCCGTAAGTCGCACAGCTGTGTTCTCGGCCTGTCTGGATTTTCCTTGTTGGAATCGGTAGGCAAAGCGGCACGAAAAAGCGTTTGGGCGGAGGTTCAGGGCGTTGATCAAGGGGCGCACCAAGGACAATATCAGACTGTATGCGGCGGAGGATTTCGCACATATGCGTGCCGCCGGTGCCAAAGCCGCGCAGATTCTGGATGAGGTGGCAGAGCGGGTGCAGCCTGGCGTTTCGACGGCAGAGCTAAATGATTTCATCGAAACCCGTATCGCGGCGCTTGGCGCGCAATCCGCCACTATCGGTTATCGCGGCTACCGGCACGCGTCCTGCATCTCCATTAATCACACAGTCTGTCATGGCGTTCCGTCGGACAGGCGGTTGGCGAAAGGTGATATCCTGAATATCGATGTCACCGTCATTGTCGATGGCTGGTATGGCGACAGCTCGAGGATGTATGCCGCCGGCCCGCCGCCGCGCCGTGCCGAACGGCTCATGCAAGTCACGCATGATGCGCTGATGCTGGCGGTCCGGGAAGTCCGCCCGGGGGCAACATTCGGTGATGTCGGTTGGGCGATCGAGAAGCACGCGCGGCATCATCGCATGTCGGTCGTTCGGGAATTCTGTGGCCACGGGCTGGGCCGGGAGTTTCACCTGCCGCCGAATGTCCTCCATTTCGGCTCCCCCGGTACCGGGCCGGAGCTCAGGGAGGGGATGTTTTTCACCATTGAGCCGATGATCAATCTGGGGAAGCCGGAAACCAGGATCCTGCCCGATGGCTGGACGGCGGTGACGCGGGACCGCTCGCTCTCGGCGCAGTTTGAGCATTCCGTCGGCGTCACCAGGGATGGCTGTGAAGTGTTCACCCTGTCGCCGGGCGGCAAATACTATCCTGCCAATTGGCAGCCGCGTAGCCGCTAAGGCATCACTCCTCCCGCGGTTCCGCGGTTCCGGCCGTGCGTAATAATTCGGCCAGCCGGTCGAGATGTCCGAGATTCTTGAAACCGACCACCAGCTTACCGGATTCGCCCCGGTTGCTCATGTCGATGCTGACCTTGGCGCGCAGTGCTGAGGTCAGGTCGGCCTCGAGTGTCCTTGTGTCGGCATCCTTGGGAGGGCGTTTGGCTCGTGTATCGCCGGCGAGGGCGCGCCGCACCATCTCTTCCGTCTGCCGGACCGATAGCCGCAGATTGACAACCTGCCGCGCTGCCGACATCGGATCCGGCGCAACGACAAGCGCCCGCGCATGCGCCGCAGACAATTCCCCGCTGCGCACGAATTGCTGCACCTCTCCGGGCAATTTCAGCAGCCGAAGCAGGTTGGCGATATGGCTTCTCGATTTACCGAGGGCCGCCGACAGCTGTTCCTGGGTGTGATCGAACCCTTCCATCAATTGACGGTATGCCTGCGCCTCCTCCATGGGATTGAGGTCTTCGCGCTGAATATTCTCAATCAACGCTATTTCGAGGCTCTCGGCATCCGTCAGCTCGCGGATAATCACCGGCACTTCATGCAGCTGCGCCAGCTGCGCCGCGCGCCAGCGCCGTTCACCGGCAACGATCAGGAATCCCCCTGCCCGTTCCGGGTCCGGGCGTACAATCAGGGGCTGGATAATGCCTTTATCGCTTATCGAAGCGGCGAGTTCCCGCAACGCGGATTCGGCGAATTCGCGGCGCGGTTGTTCTGGATAGGGGCGCAGGGTTTCGATCGGTGCCTGCCGCTCCTGCGCCTTGCCTCCAGCAGCTGTCTCGGCTCCCAACAAGGTTGAAAGGCCGCGTCCGAGACTGTTCCTGCCATCTTGCTGCATGACCCCTCCCTATGTCACGGCCGCCGCCGCAGGACTTCGTTCGCCAACTCCCTATAGGCAACGCTACCGGCTGAATTGCGGTCATACTGCACCGCCGGGATGCCGTGCGACGGTGCTTCGCCCAATTTTACGTTGCGGGGAATGACGGTTTCGAACACCAGGTCGCGCAGATGTTCACGGGCGTCCCTCTCGACCTGCCGGCTCAAATTGTTCCGGCGGTCGAACATGGTCAGGAGCACGCCTTCGATGGCAAGCGCCTCATTGGCAGTCTTGCGGACTTCGCGGATCGTCAGAATCAACTGCGACAAACCTTCGAGGGCGAAAAACTCCGCCTGCAGCGGCACCAACACGGAATCCGCCGCCGCCAAAGCGTTCAGTGTCAACAGGCCGAGCGAGGGCGGGCAGTCAATCAGTATGTATTGGAGTGCCTCGGTTCCATTGCCCTCGCCCGCCAGCGCATCCGCGAGAAACCATAATCGCCGCTCGCTCTTCGCCATTTCGATATCTGCCGAACTCATCATCGGCGATGCCGGCACCAGCTTCAGATCTTCGGTGGCGGTTTCCAGCAAACATTCGGCAAGCGGTTTTCCCCCTGACAAAACATCATGGATCGAAGCCGACCTTTCCGCGGGATCGAAACCGAGGCCGGTCGAGGCATTACCCTGCGGGTCAAGATCAATGATCAGGGTCGGCACGCCCATTTCGGCGAGCGAGGCGCCGAGATTGACCACAGACGTGGTTTTCCCCACGCCGCCCTTCTGGTTGGAAACGGCGACGATTCGCGGTCGGCCGGATTCCTCAGCGCGCACGCCGCAAGCCCCGGATAAGGAGGATCGCCGCCTCAGGATTGGTTACACTCACCTGTTCCCGCAACTCAAAATTCCAGTCTCCGCCTGCCTGGTCGATGTCTTTCCGGCGCGCCGCACCTTTCGGAAACAGGCAAATTCCGCCTGGCGCCAGGTGGCGGGCCGCCATCTCCATCAACGCCTTCAATGGCGCCACCGCTCTCGCAGTTACAGCGTCAGCGCATTGCCGGTCAAGCGTCTCAAACCGTGATTCGCATAGTTTCACCGGGATGCCGGTTTCGGCAGCGACCTTTCGCAGAAACTGGCATTTTCGCCACGCCGCTTCGACCAGGGTGAAACGGGCCGCGGGTGTCCGTTCCGCGGCAATGATCGCGAGCACCATGCCCGGAAATCCGCCGCCTGAGCCAATATCCAGCCAATGTAACTCGCCGTGCGGGCCGAAGCGCAGAATTTGCGCGCTGTCGAGGAAATGCCGTGTCCAGAGTTCCGGCAGCGTCGAGGTGGCAACCAGTTTCGCCGAAGGATTCCATTCTCTCAACAGCGACGCATAGATGCGCAGCCGTTCCAATGTTTCACGTGAAACATTTTCCCTGGCGCTGAATTCCGCTTCGCCGAAATCCGTGGTCATGCATCCGCGGAATATTGCCGTTGTCTGGCAGCGGCGAGCAGCAATGCCAGCGCTGATGGCGTCATGCCGTCGATCCGCCGTGCCTGGCCGAAAGTTTCCGGCCGGACCCGGGTGAGCTTTTCTCTGAGTTCGCCGGAGAGGCCGGCAACCGCGTTATAATTCAATTCCAGCGGTAAAGGCCTTGCCTCATCGCGTTCCAGCATTTCCGCATCGCGCTTCTGGCGTTCAAGATAGCTTGAATAGAGCGCCTCGCGCTCGATCTGCGCCGCGGTTGCGGGCTGGATCCGACGCAATTCCGGCCACACTGCCGAGAGGGCGGCAATATCAATGCCCGGGAGTGCGAGCAGTTCGGCGCCGTTACGGCGGATTCCGTTGCGGCCAAGCCGGAATCCGTGTCTTTCCGCCTCGCTCGGTGTCATCGTATGCGCTTCCAGGATGTCGCGCCCCGAGGTTAGGTCATTGGTCTTCCGGTCGAATTCCCGGCACCTCCCGGGGCTGACGATTCCGGCGCGGATTGCCACGGGCGTCAACCGCTGATCCGCGTTGTCGGCCCGGAGTGAAAGGCGGAACTCAGCTCTCGAGGTGAACATCCGGTAAGGTTCGCTGACACCCTTGGTGACCAGATCATCGATCATCACGCCGATATAGGCTTGTGACCGCGGCCACAGAACCGGATCCTCCGCCTTGGCCTGCAGCGCTGCATTCAGCCCCGCCGCCAAACCCTGTCCGGCCGCCTCCTCGTAGCCTGTGGTTCCGTTGATCTGTCCGGCCAGGAATAGCCCAGGCGCAGATTTCACCTCAAGTGATGGACGCAGCGCCCTTGGATCGACATAATCATACTCGATCGCATATCCCGGCTGCGTGATGACCGCGCTCTGCAGGCCGGGAATCGTACGCACGAAGCGCTCCTGCACATCCGCCGGCAACGAGGTTGATATACCGTTCGGATAAACGGTCGGGTCATCCAGCCCTTCCGGCTCAAGGAATATCTGGTGCGAGGATTTCTGCGCGAAGCGCACGACTTTATCCTCGACGGATGGGCAGTAGCGTGGACCATTGCTGTCGAAATGCCCGCCATAGATCGCTGACTGCGCCAGATTTGCCCGGACGATATCGTGTGTCTCGTTAGTTGTATGGGTGATTGCACAGCAGATCTGCCGCACCTGCGGCTCATCAGAAAGAAACGACAGCATTTCCGGGCTGGAATCGCCTGGCTGGCTCTCAAGTGCACTCCAGTCGATGCTGCGCCCATCAAGCCGGGGAGGCGTTCCGGTTTTCAGCCGCCCGAGCGGCAGACCGAGTGCCTCTATCCTTTCCGCCAGGCGCATGCTTGCCGGATCACCCGCGCGCCCGGCCTCCCTGGCCTCCTCGCCGATCCGGATTAAGCCGCGCAGAAAGGTCCCGGTGGTCAGTACAACGCATTTGGCGGAGATTTCCGACCCGTCTGTCAGAATGATGCCGGAGACCGCCTCGCCCTGCAGCAGAAAATCACCCGCCTCGCCCTCAATCAGCGAAATACGTTCGTCCGCCCGCAATTCGGCCTGCACCGCCAACCGATAGAGTCCGCGGTCGATCTGCGCCCGTGGCCCCTGCACGGCAGGCCCCTTGCTGCGGTTCAGCAGCCGGTATTGAATTCCGGCCCGATCACCGCAGCGCCCCATGATTCCATCCAACGCATCGATTTCGCGGACGATATGTCCCTTGCCGACACCGCCGATGGCGGGGTTACAGGACATCGCACCGATGCCGTCGAGCCGCATCGTTACCAGAGCTGTCCGGGCGCCGGCGCGGGACGCGGCTGCGGCCGCTTCGGCACCGGCATGGCCGCCGCCGACGACGATGACATCAAATTGGCTGTGCTTCGCCACCGAAAGACTCCCTCATCGATGTTTCACGTGAAACATTGGCGTTCCCATGCGCCGTTCACCCCTATATTTGGCTTCACTTGCCGATGCAAAAACCGGCGAAGATCCTCCCCAGAACCTGCTCGGTGCCGATGCGTCCGACCAGCGATTCCAGTGCCCGGATCGCTTGCCGGATTTCCTCGGCGGCTACCTCGGTCCGCCCCGGCTTCCGCATTTCCGCCCGCGCCTGTGAAAGATGCGCCAAGGCATCGTTGATCGCTTCCCTGTGGCGTGCATGCGCCGCCGTCAGGCTGGTGGCGGAGCGCTCGCCGAGTTCGCGGATAATCGCATCCGTCATTTCGGCTATGCCGAACCCGGTCTTGCCCGAGACTGACTGTTTCGGTGGCGGGTCCAATAAATCGGCTTTGGCCCGGAGCACAAGATCGCCCGGCATCCGTTCCGGCGTTGTCGGCAGCGCATCCTCATCCTGCACCAGAAACACCCGCAGGTCTGCCTGCGAAGCCCGCTGTCTGGCCCTGTCCACGCCGATTTTTTCTATCGGGTCCTCGGCGTCGCGCAACCCGGCGGTATCGAGCAGCGTCACCGGCAATCCGCCGAGATCCATGCGCAGCTCGATCACATCGCGTGTGGTGCCGGCTCTTTCCGAAGTGATCGCGGCGTCGCGGCCCGCCAGCGCATTCAGCAGGGTTGACTTCCCCGAATTCGGCGGGCCGACGATCGCAACTTCGAAGCCGTCGCGGATCCGCTCCGCGATTTTGCTTCCCCTTGCTTCCCGCTGCAGCCGGTCCTCGGCTTCGGCAATGGCGGCTTCCGCTTGTGCCAGCGTGCCGGGCGGTAATTCCTCATCGGAAAAATCCAGGGTCACCTCGATCAGGGCGGCGCAATCGAGCAGGGAACGACGCCATTCCTCGACCCTTTCGCTGAGCGCGCCGCTATAAAGCTTCAGCGCCTGCCGGCGCTGCGCTTCCGTTTCCGCCTGAATAAGGTCCCCAAGGCCCTCAACTTCATCCAGGCTGAGCTTTCCGTTCAGTAGCGCCTGCAATGTGAACTCGCCGGCTTCCGCCGGACGCAACCCGTCACATTTCGCCAATTCGCGGTGCAGCGCTGCCACCGTCGCCACGCCGCCGTGGACATGCAATTCCATCGTTTCCTCGCCAGTGTAGCTGCCGCCGGCGGGGAAATATATCACGATGGCACTGTCAAGATGGCTGCCATCGGAGAGTTTCAGCCGTTGCAGCGACGCCCGCCGCGGGCACGGGCAGTCGCCGCCGATTCTGGTTGCGGCCTCCCGGGCGGCCGGACCGGAGATTCGTATGACAGCGATGCCGGCTTTCCCCTTGGCCGAAGACAGGGCGAAAATCGTGTCCATCACATCCGGCGGCTCCGTGCATCTGCTGTGGCAGGGCGGTTAATTCTTCATCGAGTTGAAGAAATCATCGTTTGATTTCGTGGCCTTGAGTTTCGGCAGTAGAAACTCGATCGCCTCGGTGGTCCCCATGGGATTGAGAATGCGGCGCAACACATACATCTTCTGCAGATCCGAATTCTCCACCAGCAATTCTTCTTTCCGGGTGCCGGATTTGAGAATGTCGATCGCCGGAAAGACCCGTTTATCCGCCACTTTACGGTCGAGAACGATTTCCGAATTGCCGGTGCCTTTGAATTCCTCGAAAATCACCTCATCCATGCGGCTGCCGGTATCGATCAAAGCCGTGGCGATGATGCTCAGCGAGCCGCCTTCCTCGATATTCCTGGCGGCCCCGAAAAACCGCTTCGGGCGCTGCAGGGCGTTCGCATCGACGCCGCCACTCAGCACTTTACCGGAGGATGGAACCACGGCGTTGAACGCCCGTCCCAAACGGGTGATTGAATCCAGGAGGATAACCACATCCTTCCCGGTCTCGACGAGGCGCTTGGCTTTCGCAATCACCATATCCGAAACCTCGACATGCCTGTCCGCTTTTTCATCGAATGTGGAGGCGATGACTTCTCCGCGTACGCTTCGCTGCATGTCGGTGACTTCCTCCGGGCGCTCATCGATCAGCAGCACGATCAGGACGCATTCCCGGTGATTGGTTTCGATGGATTTGGCGATATTCTGCAGCAAAACTGTCTTACCGGTGCGCGGCGGTGCCACAATCAGCGCCCGCTGACCTTTACCAAGGGGCGACACCAGATCAATGACCCTTGCCGACCAATCCTTTGTATTCGGATCTGCGATCTCCATGTGAAAACGTTCATCCGGATAGAGCGGTGTCAAATTGTCAAAGGAAACCACATGCCTTGCGCTTTCCGGCTCCCGGTAATTGATACTGGTGATCTGTTTCAGCGCGAAATAGCTCTCATTGCGCTCAACCCGGGGCGCGACGATCAGACCCTCGACGGTATCTCCGGTCTGCAGGCCGAAGCTCTTGATTAACTGCTTCGAGACATAGATATCTTCGGATCCCGGCAGATAATTGGCTTCCGGTGAGCGCAGATATCCGAATCCATCGCTGAGAATTTTCAGCACTCCATTGCCGATGATGGCACGGCCTTCCCGTGCATGCTGGCGCAGGATCTCGAAGATCATCTCACCTTTTTTCGCGGTGACGGCGTTTTCGATCTCCAGATCCTGGATTTGCTGAAGAAGTTCACGCGGTTTCTTTTTCTTCAGCTCAGCAAGCGAAATGCTCTCAATCTCCTGCATTCAACTATCCCTTTTCGAGTTGGCACCTGTCCGTGCCCTGATGTCTTTGATGATACGGGAATACGGCCGCCGGACGGCGGACCCGCGCTACGTCTACCACAGCTTGGCTTTACGTCAACTCAGAAAGGTCTGACCACGATCATGATCACGATGAGCACCGCAATTACACTCGGCACCTCGTTCATCAGGCGAAACCGCCTTTCACCCACAATGCACCGACCCGCTTCCAGATCCCTGCGTTGTGCCGCGAGCCAGAAATGGAACGCAGTAAGTGTGAATATGCCGGCCAGCTTGATCCAGGGCCAGACTGCGGACCAGTCTATAACGCCTGGGATAGCCGCGAGGATCAGGCCGAAAAGCCAAACCGCAAGCATCGCGGGCGTAGCGATTATTTTCAGTAACCGTCTTTCCATGGTCACAAAGACAGCATGCGAAGGTGACATCTCTCCACCGGTCTTGACATGATAACTGAAAAGTCTCGGCAAATAGAGCAGTGCGGCCATCCAGGCTATAACCGCCAGAATGTGAAACGCTTTCGCCCAGAGATAAAGGGTGACAGTCATGAAAGTGGCCAACCCGGTCAAATACAATCAATGAATAATAGTATAGATTATTGGTTGTTGTTAATGGCTGTGAAAAATCCCCATAACCCTTGAACAGCAGGTGGTAACCGAATAAGTTTTATTTACTTTCAATTATTTAATATGAAAATACCCGTTCTTCTCAGTGGTGCCGCAGACTCGGAAAATCCTGTATCAGTTCTTTGAAAGCTTGTGTGAAACCTGAATATCGGGCAGTTTTTCCTGATTATCAACGCAGTGTTCGGGAATTATCAACAGAGTTTTGGGCATGTCTGAAGGGATTGTGCTTGCCTCGGCTTCCGAAATCCGCGGCCGCTTGCTGCGGGAAGCCGGCGTGAAGCTGCAGGTCCGGCCGGTAGCGGTGGATGAAGCGTTGTTGCGGTGCTCACTGGAAGCGGAGGGCGCTGCGGCGCTCGATATGGCAACCGCCCTGGCGGCAGTGAAGGCGGCCCGTCGCTCAACGAAGGAATCCACGAATCTGGTATTGGGATGCGACCAGATCCTGCAGTTTGAGGGAAAGGTATTCGGCAAAGCCTCAAATCGTGAAGGTGCAAGGGAAATGCTGTCGCGGCTGCGAGGCAAAACCCACACACTGGTCTCAGCGGCGGTTTTCTGTGAAAGCGGCAGGGAGGTCTGGCGCGGTGCCTCGCAAGCGGAAGTGACATTCAGGAACTTTTCTGATAGCTATCTGGATTCGTATCTGGAAGGTGCCGATGCGTCTTTGCTGCAGAGTGTGGGCTGCTATCATATCGAGGCGGAAGGGATCAGGTTGATTTCCGGCCTGAAGGGAGATGTCTATGCCGTCTACGGGCTACCCTTGATTCCCATTCTCGGTTACCTGATAGACCGTAATGTTATTGACGGCTGATGAGTGACGCGCTCCTGAACCGACCGCTGCTCTCCGGCGTGATCGGCTATCCAATCGGGCATTCGCTGTCGCCGGCGGTACATGGGCACTGGCTGCGGCAATTGAAAATCAATGCCCTCTATATGCCCTTTGAGATCACCCCGGAAGATTTTCCGCAGGTCCTGCGGGCGCTGCCGAAACTCGGCTTCCGCGGCGTCAATATCACCATTCCGCACAAGGAAGCGGCATTGCAGCATGCTGAATCGGTTTCCGACCAAGCGGCACTGATCGGTGCCGTGAACACAATCACAATCACCAATGAGGGGAGAATCCATGGCGACAACACAGACGCGCACGGTTTTCTCGCCAGTTTGCGGGAAGCGGTGCCGGAGTGGAATGCGGTTGATTGCGGGCCGATTATGGTCATCGGTGCCGGCGGCGCGGCACGTGCGGTGATTTATGCGCTGATTTCAGATGGTGCCGAGGAGATCCATATCGCCAACCGCTCGCGCGAAAGAGCTGAATTCCTGAAGACTGAGTTCGGTAATCGAATTGCCGTGCATGATCTGATGCTGATCGGCGACATCATTCCGAATGTGAAAACCATCGTTAATACGACAGCTCTCGGAATGGCGGGAAAGCCGCCGCTGATTTTTCCTCATGATGCCTTGGTTGAGAATACGGTCGTGTCCGATCTGGTCTATACGCCGCTCGGCACGGAATTCCTGGTCCGTGCCGAGGAGCATGGCTGCCGGACGGTGGACGGGTTGGGCATGTTGCTGCACCAGGCAGCGGCTTCTTTCAGCCATTGGTTCGGCACCAGACCGGCGGTGGACGAGGCGGTGCGGAAGGCTGCGCTGGCGGCATGAAGGGGCACCTCTTCGCCCTCGGTCTCACCGGATCCATCGGCATGGGAAAATCGACAGCGGCGGAGATTTTCGCCGGTCTTGGCCATCCGATCTGGAGCGCCGACAATGCGGTGGAGAAATTGTATTCGACCGGAGGAGAAGGGGTTGCGGCAATTGCCGGGTTTCTACCGGAGGCCGTCCCGCACCGGGATGGGCCGGTGTCAAAGGAGATATTGTCGCAATTGCTGCTGGGGCGGCCGGAAATGCTCCAAGCGGTGGAAAAAGCGATCCACCCTTTGGTGGGTCGGGAGCGTCAGCGTTTTTTTGACGCCTGCCGGGCGGCCGGGAAGAAGCTGGCGATCGCCGAAATCCCGCTTCTCTTTGAGACCGGCGCTGAAAACGGACTGGATGCGGTGGCTGTTGTCTCGGTCCCGATTTATTGCCAGGCGGCGCGGGTGATGAGACGGACAGGCATGTCGGTGCAGAAGTTTGATGCAATCCGCCGCCGGCAGATGCCGGACTGGGAAAAGCGCCGCCGTGCCGACTATGTCATCGATGCAAGCACGCGCGAACGCGCCGGTACGGATATAGAAAGAATCGTGGCGGATATTCTCCGGAGTCTCAATTGAACGCAATTATTCTGGATGTTGAAACAACCGGGCTGCACGCCGATGAAGGCGACCGGATCGTTGAAATCGGCATGGTCGAGATCGATTCGCAGCGGTTGATCCGCACCGGGCGGATCTTCCATAAATATCTGAACCCGCAGCGTTCAATGAGTTCTGAGGCGGAGAAAATCCACGGGCTGACCAATGAATTCCTCAGCGACAAACCCACTTTCGCCGATACGGCGGAAGAATTTCTGCAGTTTATCGACGATTCCCGTCTGATGGCGCACAATTCGGAGTTTGACCTCGGATTCGTGAATGCGGAACTGCGTCTGGCCGGGCGCGATGAAATCCCGTCGGGCAGGGTCGATGACACTTTGCTTATGGCCCGGCGGGAATTGCCGAAACTGGCGCGCCACAGCCTCGATGCGCTGTGCCGGCATTTCGGCATTGACAGCTCGGCAAGGCAGAAGCACGGGGCGTTGCTGGATGCGGAACTCCTTGCGGATGTTTTCTTCCGCCTCAGCGGAACCGAATTGGATATCTTTTCCGGTTTGGACCCGAGCGGTGGTGACAGCGCGGCTTCGGTGCAGCCATTTGCCCGGCCTGCGGCGAAGCGTCCGCAACCGCTGGCGCCGCTGATTTCCGATGCGGAGGCGGTGGCGCATGAGAAAATGGTCGCGTCGCTGGGCGAAAACGCCCTATGGCACCGCCTGCGGTGATTCAGTCGCTGGCCGGGCGATTCTGTCGCTGCGCGTTGGCCGCGAAATCAATCAGGTCCATATTGAACGGGGGAAACCCGCCATCGCGGGTGATGTCGGACACGATGCGGCGCACAAAGGGAAACATGTAATGCGGGCACTGCACCGCCAGAAACGCCCGCAACCGGTTCTCCGGCATGTTTTCGACAGTGAATAGGCCGCAATAATCGAGTTCAATCAGATAGGCGGGTTTGTCTTTGCTCTTGGCGTCGATCCCGGCCTTGATCGAGACCACATACCGGTTCTCCGCCTCTTTGCTGATATGCACTTGAATGCTCACCTCATGCTTCAGATCCTGGATCGACCACTGCTTGGTCTGGGCCATGAAATTCTCAAATGAGAAGTCGCGGATGAACTGGCCATGCACAATGGTTCTGGCCTCAGCCCCGGCCTCGGCTGTTTCGGCCCGCCCATTTGTCTTTTTTTCCGCCATTCTCGAGCTCAGCTCCGGACCGCCTCAATGGGCGATGCTATGGCGCAGCTTGGCGGCACATTCAAGGAGGGTGTGCCGGGCCGCCACGGCGGCGTCGGGAGTCAGCCGCTGCGTCGGCCCGTGCACGGCGAGCGCGGCGAAGAAATTTTCATCCGTACCGCAGACCGGCACTGCGGCGGCGACCATGCCGTCAAGGAATTCCTCGTTATCCAGGGCGTAACCCTGATCGGCGACCTGCGCGATTTCGTCGAGCAACCGATCCTTGTCGCATATGGTGTTGGCGGTCAGGCGGCGCAGCTCGATCCGCTCCAACAGGCACCGCCGTTCAGGCACGCTGAGGCTGGCAAAATAACATTTGCCTCCCGCTGTGCAGTGAAACGGAACCGTCGCACCGACAGCGAACTGAATGCGCAACGGCCAATCCGACTCCACCCGATCGATATAGATCATTCCCGCCGCATCCGGCACGGCGAGATTGATCGTCTCGCCGGTGCGCCCGGCGGCGTCGATGAGCAGTTGCCTGCGGATGATATTGAAATGGCGTGCCATCATCACGCCGCGGGCCATGCGGTGAAACAGATGTCCCGCTTCCAGCTTGCCGGAGCCGGCCCGGGCCAGGTAACCCGCGGCCGTCAGCCGTGAGCAGAGACGGTGAATTGTCTGTTTCGGCAGCCCGAGACCGGCGTTGATCTCAAGCACCGATAACGGGCGGTCCGCGGTGGCCAGGATTTCCATTATCCGCAGCATCCGCATCGATGTCGGGACCCGGCTTTCCACCATACAACCCAGTCAAAATTCAGCTTGCCACGAGAATACAAATGGAAGATAGATATTTTCAAGACAATCTGTCTCATTTTTGAATCAGCTCCGCGGGTGCAGCAGGTTTTGATACGACAGACGACATTTTCGCCATTGGATCGCTTCGGTCGGACCGCATGATTGAGCAAATTCTGTTCACGGAACTGCACGCGGCATCGCTGGGCGGGTTCACGGGAACGGCCGACGCCGGCACCTGGGCATTCAAAATCGCACAGATTATTTTCGCCGACATCATTCTTTCCGGAGATAACGCGCTGGTGATCGGTATGGCGGCCGCCGGACTGCCCCCCGGTCAGCGCAGGCAGGCCATCGTAGGCGGCATTGCGCTGGCGGCTTTGTTCCGCATTCTGTTTGCGGTGATTGCGGCCACGCTGCTCGACATTCCCGGAATTTTGTTTCTCGGTGGCCTGTTACTCGCCTGGGTCTGCTGGCGGTTCTACAAGGATCTGCGTCATTTCAACAGCGCGCAGTCGGAGCAGGTGGAGGCGGCGGCAGCCCTGGCTGCAGGGACAGGGAACCCGCTGTTCCGGGCGCTGTCGACGATAGCCATCGCCGATGTTTCCATGTCTCTGGACAATGTGATCGCGGTGGCGGCGATTGCCCGCGAAGATACCGCGATGCTGTTTTTCGGATTGAGCCTCGCCATCGTGCTGATGGCCTTCTGCGCCACCATCATCATGAAAATCCTTAACCGGTACCCGTTTCTGTCCTGGGCGGGGCTGGTGTTTCTAGTCTATCTGACCGCTACGCTGCTGATCGATGGGGCGGCGGACTTTCCCATATTGCTGCGCATGATATGAACAGACTTTGGAAAATTCTCGGAAAGCGGATACATACCGCTTCCTTGATGTGCCTGAGCACTGCCGGAACGAGCCTTCGCCGGCAGTGCGCGGGATAATCCGCAAAGGAAGGCAACCGAATTGGAGGAAGCAAGAAATGTCTTTATTTAGAAAAGTTGCGGCGGCCGCGGCGGCCACTGCGATACTTACTGTCGGTGCCACGGCACAGGCACAGACGGTGCTGCGTATACAATCCGCAACACCGGCGAAGGCTGACGAGCATATCATGCTCGAAGCGTTTGCCGATGATGTTGCCGCTCTGACCAACGGCGAACTGCAGTTCGAACTGCTGCCCGCCGGTGCTGTGGTCGGCGTCGGTGACATTATCGATGCCGTGGATTCAGGTTTGGTCGATGGCGGTTTCGCATGGACCCATTACTGGTCCGGTAAACATCCGGCGGCGATGCTGTTCGGTTCACCGGTTGCAGGTGCCGGAGTCGGAATCGACAATATCGCTTTCATTTCCTGGTTCCTGTTTGGTGGCGGCAGCGCGCTTTACGACCAGCTCTGGGATGAAATGGGCGTGAACGTGAAAGGCTTCATGCTGCAGCCTGTCGGTCCGGAAGCGCTCGGTTGGTTCAAAGAGCCGATCTTATCGATGGATGACTTCCGCAAATACCGTTTCCGCACACCTCCGGGCATCCCCGGACAAACCTATAAAGATATCGGAGTGGCTTCGGTTGCCATGGGTGGCGGAGATATCCTGCCGGCGCTGGAGAAGGGAACCATCGATGCGGCCGAATGGTGCTGCCCGAAACCGGATAGCGTGTTCGGATTCCAGAAGGTCCTGAAGAACTACTATCTGCAGGGTCTGCACCAGGTTGTGGTGAATGCCGACCTGTATCTCAACGGTGATGTCTATGATAAGCTTACCGACCACCAGAAGACGGCGATCGCGGTTGCGGCCAATGCGTCGCTGGTGAAGTCGCTGGCTTACAGGATCCACGAGAACGGTAAAGCCCTGAAGGATCTGCTCGACAATCACGGTGTCATTCTGCACGACACACCGGCGGATTACTTCCCCGCCTACATGAATGCGGCGAAAGCCACATTGGAGAAGAATGCGGCTGACAACGAATTCTTCGCAACGGTGTGGAACAGCCAGCGTGAGTTTGCCGAAACCGCGGTTCCGTTCTGGGCCGGAGCGCAAAGCTCGAACGCCCAGCTCGGAAAGGCGTTCGCCGACTCGCTGTAGTCTAAACGATACCGGAAGGCGGAGCCTGCCGGCTCCGCCTTCGCCGGAAATGGCGCTGAATCACGCGGACCCGGGAGGCGGAGATGCAACAACAGAATGAGCCGAATGACCTGGATCCGGCCGACGAGTTGATTGCTGAACGGCGTACCGCTGAACCGGGGGAAACCCCGGAGGATATGGCACCCTGGAAACGGAAGACCATCGCCGTCATAGACCGGATTAATCTTTGGGTCGGACGGGTGGCTTGCCTGCTGCTTCTACCTGTTTTGCTGGCCATGGTTTATGAGGTTGTGGCCCGCAAGCTGTTCGTTGCACCGACGATCTGGGCCTATGATGTCAGCCGAATGTTTGCCGGGGCGTTGTTCATGCTCGGCGCCGGTTATGCGCTCATGAAGGGCGTTCATATCCGCGCTGATTTCATTTACCGGACCTGGCGGCGGCGGACACAGGCTACCGCCGACAGCCTGTTGTATCTGGCCTTTTACTTCCCGGCGATGCTGTTCTTCTTCTGGGTGTCGCTTGATTTCACCATCAATGCCTGGGTGAAATGGGAGCGCACGATGGACAGCACGCTGATGGCGCCATTGGCACCGGCGCGTTCGGCGATGCCGATCGGGGCGCTGTTCCTGATTCTGCAGGGTGTCGCCGAACTGCTGCGAAGCCTGCACGATATGGGGCCGGTCAGGTCGCGGCAGATCGTGCGTCTGCTGCCATTCTATCTCATCCTGCTGGCGGCGATATTCGTCAGCGCATTCTTCCCCGGGATTCTTCCCCTTGCCGGCTGGTGGTCGGCGCTGGTGGATCAGTTCGGAGCCGGTTCCGTGTCCCCGGAATTTATCGGAGTGTTGATGGTAGGCGTGATGCTGTTCGCGATTTTTGTCGGATTTCCGATTTCCTTCACGTTGATCTTTCTCGGCTTCGTTTTCGGTGCCTGGGGTTTCGGCGGCCGGCTGGTTTTCTATCTCCAGACCTTCCAGTTCAATTCGGTGATGCTGGAACAGACGCTGGCGGCGGTGCCGCTTTTCGTTTTCATGGGAATCCTGATGGAGCAGGCAGGGTTGATGGAACGGTTGTTCAATGCCGTTCAGCTGATGCTGTCGAAAACCAGGGGCGCCCTGTATCTGGCGGTGTTGTTCGTTTCCACGATTTTCGCCGCCGCAACCGGCATTGTCGGCGCCTCGGTGACAATTCTCGGCATCATGGCTTCCAAGACCATGAACCGGGCCGGCTATGACACCAAGCTCGCCGCCGGCACGATTACTGCCGGGGGCACGCTGGGTATTCTCATTCCGCCATCGATTATGCTGGTGGTCATGGGTCCGGTGCTGGAAGTGCCGGTGACGGATCTGTTCGCCGCTGCCATCGTGCCCGGCATCATGCTGGCGGCCATCTATGCCGGCTATGCGGTGATCCGCTGCCAGCTGAATCCGGCGCTGGGGCCGGTCCTGCCGGAGGAGGAGCAGCCGCCGACCTCGCCATATTACTGGCTGGAAGCGGTGCTGGTGATTTCAGCGCTTCTGGTGATGTTCGGGCTGATCTATCTGGCGCTGTCCGGCGGATTGACCGGTCTGTTCCCATTCTCCTGGGCGGTGATCCCCTTCGGCTGGGCTCTGCTGCTGTATCTGGCAGCGGGGTGGGTGCGGAAGAACAAGCCGGCGGGCTTCTGGTTTTCCGATCTCTGGATGGAGTTTTTCAACGGCTTGGTGCCGCCCGCCGCGTTGGTCGCCTTTGCCCTCGGCTCAATTCTGTTCGGCTGGGCAACCCCGACCGAGGGTGCCGGCTGCGGTGCTTTCGGCGCCATCCTGCTGGCGGCGGCCTACCGCCGGTTGAACCTGCGGAAGCTGTATGATGCCCTGATCAAGACGCTGGAAATCTCGGTGTTGAT
Organism: Paracoccaceae bacterium; assembly: GCA_026706985.1. Lineage (GTDB taxonomy): Bacteria > Pseudomonadota > Alphaproteobacteria > Rhodobacterales > Rhodobacteraceae > JAPOXR01. The sequence continues at coordinate 27,269 of JAPOXR010000070.1, forward strand.
CCTGTTCCTGGTGGCGGCATCGAATTTCTTCGGCGCCGTGTTCTCGCGCCTCGGCACCCCGACCATGCTGACGGAATTTCTGTTGCAGTGGGATCTTCCCTCGACCTGGGTGCTGTTGGCGATCATGGCCCTCATCTTCCTTCTCGGCTGGCCGCTGGAATGGGTGCCGATCGTTCTGATCATTGTGCCGATTCTGATTCCGGCGCTGGAGCAGTTTCAGATCAACCTCACCTGGTTCGGGATATTAGTGGCGGTGAATCTGCAGACCGCCTGGCTCAGCCCGCCGGTGGCACTCTCCGCATACTTCCTGAAGAGCGTGGTGCCGAGTTGGGATCTCGGGGACATTTATAAGGGAATGCTGCAATTCATGGTTCTGCAGCTGTTCGGGTTGGCAATGGTGTTCATGTTTCCGCAGATCGCATTGTGGCTGCCGGGCCTGATCTACGGACCGTAAGGGCAGGGTGATGATCGCGGAGGGAGAGTTCGATTACGTGATTGTCGGCGGCGGTTCAGCCGGCTGTGTGCTGGCCAACCGCCTGAGCGAAGACGGCTCCCGCAGGGTGGTGCTGATTGAAGCCGGAGACCGTGACCGCAACCCCTGGATTCACATTCCTGTCGGGTATTTCCGCACCATGCATAACCCCTCGGTGGATTGGTGTTACCAGACCGAGGAAGATCCGGGATTAAACGGTCGCCGGCTCGATTGGCCGCGCGGCAAGGTGCTTGGCGGCTCTTCGTCGATCAACGGACTCCTGTATGTGCGCGGTCAGCCCGAGGATTATGACCGTTGGCGGCAGATGGGCAATTCCGGCTGGGGATGGGAGGATGTGTTCCCATTGTTCCGCAAAGCCGAGTCGTTTCAGGATGGCGAAAATGAATTTCACGGCGGATCGGGACCGCTTTCGGTCATGGCCTGCCCGGATCGGCGTTCAATCTGCGATGACTGGCTGAGTGCCGCGGTCGCCGAAGGTTACGTGCTCAATCCCGACTATAACGGATCGCAACAGGAAGGTGTCGGCCATTTTCAGGTGACGGTGAAGAACGGCCGCCGCTGCAGCGCTGCGGTCGGCTATCTGCGTCCGGCTATGCGGCGCGCCAATCTGCGCGTGATCACCAAAGCACAGGTGTGCCGTATCCTGTTTGATGGCAAGCGCGCAGCCGGCGTGGTCTACCGCGACCGTTCAGGTGCGGACCATTCGCTCACAGCCGCCGGTGAAGTCATTCTGTCGGCCGGTGCCATCGGCTCGCCGCAGCTTCTCATGCTTTCCGGAATCGGCGACGGGGAGTCGCTGCGCGATATCGGCATTCAGGCGATTGCCGATCTGCCGGATGTCGGCCGCAATATGCAGGATCATCTTCAGGCCAGGGTGGTATTCAAATGCACCGAACGCACCATCAATGATGATGTGAACAGTCTGCCGCGAAGAGCCGCTATGGCGGTGCAGTATGCGTTTCTCCGCACCGGGCCGATGAGCATGGCGGCAAGTTTCGTCGTCGGTTTCATGCGCACGGGAGACCATGTCTCAACACCGGACGTTCAGTTTCATGTGCAACCCTGGTCCGCCGAAAGCGTCGGCAAGGGCGTTGATAAATTCTCCGCTTTCACCGCATCCGTATGCCAGCTCAGGCCGGAAAGCCGCGGCGAGATCAGGCTGATATCGGCTGACCCGGCACAGCATCCGGCGATCATCCCGAATTATCTTGCCACCGAAACCGATTGCCGGACGATGGTTGAAGGCGTACGGATCGCGCGCCGTATCGCCACGCACGAACCCCTGCGGAGCAAGATCACCGAAGAGTATAAACCGGGTACGGACACGATCGACGACGAGGGTATTATGGAGTGGATCCGCAACACATCAACAACGATATTTCATCCCACCGGCACCTGCAGGATGGGGCAGGGGCAGGGCGCGGTTGTCGATGCCAGGCTACGTGTGCGCGGTTTTGAAGGGTTGCGCGTGGCCGATTGTTCGATCATGCCGGAGATCGTTTCCGGCAATACCAATGCGGCCGCCATCATGATCGGTGAAAAGGCGAGCAATCTGGTGCTTGATGATGCGCGGCACTGAAACAATGCGGAAAGACTGGGGTACGGCAAAATGAAAATGACCACGGAAGAGGCTTTTGTGAAAGTCCTGCAGATGCACGGGATCGAGCATGCATTCGGGATTATCGGCTCAGCGATGATGCCGGTATCGGATTTGTTTCCGGCCGCCGGCATCACCTTCTGGGACTGCGCACATGAATGCAATGCCGGTATGAGTGCTGACGGTTACACCCGCGCCACCGGAAAAATGTCAATGATGATCGCGCAGAACGGTCCCGGCATCACCAATTTTGTCACCCCGGTGAAGACCGCCTACTGGAATCACTCGCCGATCCTCCTGGTTACCCCGCAGGCCGCCAACAAAACCATAGGCCAGGGCGGATTCCAGGAAATCGAGCAGATGAAGCTGTTCGAGGACATGGTCTGCTACCAGGAGGAGGTACGCGATCCCTCGCGCATGGCGGAGGTGCTGAACCGGGTCATCGAAAAGGCCTGGCGCGGCTGCGCTCCGGCGCAGATCAATGTACCGCGTGACTTCTGGACGCACCAGATCGATGTTGAACTGCCGCAATTGGTGCGCCTGGAGCGCCCGCGCGGCGGATCCCGGGCGATAACGGCGGCCGCGAAGCTGTTGTCGGAGGCGGTGTTTCCGGTGATTCTGAATGGTGCCGGGGCCGTTATCGGCGGCGCCATCCCGGCTTCGGCGGCACTGGCGGAACGGCTGGATGCACCGGTATGCTGTGGATACCAGCATAACGATGCCTTTCCCGGGTCACACCGGCTGAGCGTCGGACCGCTGGGATATAACGGCTCGAAAGCTGCCATGGAGATGATATCAAAAGCGGATGTCGTACTGGCGCTCGGCACCCGGTTGAACCCGTTTTCCACGCTTCCGGGCTATGGCATGGATTACTGGCCGCAACAGGCGAAAGTCATCCAGGTCGATATCAATTCCGACCGCATCGGTCTGACCAAAAACATCACAGTCGGAATTCAGGGCGATGCAAGGCAGGTCGCCGAGCAGTTGCTGACGGAGCTGTCGGATACGGCGGGGGATGAGAACCGCAGCGAACGCCGGGCGCTGATTGCCTCGACCAAATCCCGCTGGCTGCAGCTGTTGGCATCGCTTGACCATGAGGATGATGATCCGGGAACCACCTGGAACGAGCGGGCGCGGACGCGGGAACCGGAGAAGATGAGCCCGCGCATGGCTTGGCGGGCGATCCAGTCAGCGCTGCCGGAAGACGCGATCATTTCTTCGGATATCGGCAATAACTGCGCCATCGGAAATGCCTATCCGACATTCGAGGAGGGGCGGAAATATCTGGCACCGGGGCTGTTCGGCCCGTGCGGATACGGTTTGCCGTCGATTATCGGCGCCAAGATCGGCCGCCGGGACACACCGGTTGTCGGCTTTGCCGGCGACGGCGCATTCGGCATTTCGATGAACGAGATGACCGCCATCGGCCGTGATGAATGGCCGGCGATAACCATGATTGTCTTCCGCAATTACCAATGGGGGGCGGAGAAGCGCAACACGACGCTCTGGTATGAGGATAATTTCGTCGGCACCGAACTGAACGAAAAGGTCAGCTATGCCGGCATCGCCGAAGCCTGTGGCCTCAGCGGTGTGCAGGTGCATTCGATGCGGGAATTGACAGAAAGCCTGAGCGCAGCCGTCGCGGCGCAGATGAATGACAATGTCACCACCTTTATCGAGGTGATGCTGAACCAGGAACTCGGCGAACCATTCCGCCGCGATGCCATGAAGGCGCCGGTTGCGGTTTCCGGCATTGACCGGACGGACATGCAGGCGCAGACGGCACCGGCCTGACGGCAACGCCCATGGGCTGGCAACAGTCGCTGCTGCGGGAAGCCGCATCCGACCCGAAGCACATTGTGCTGGCGGAAGGGGAAGATGAGCGGATTCTCGACGCCGCTGTCCTCGCGGCGTCCCACGGGGTGGCGAAAATCACGCTCCTCGGCCGTGAGGCGGTCATCAAAGAGCGGCTGCGTCAGCACCGGGGGGCGGAAATTGCGGTTATTGAACCGGAAAACCACCACCATCTGCAGGACTATATCGCCGCCTATCGGAAGCGCAGGGGAGCAAGGCTGAAATCAGACCGGGAAGCGGTCACGGCAATCCGCGATCCGCTTGGATTTGCCGCGATGATGGTGCGGCAGGGTGACGCCGACGGAACAGTCGCCGGCGCTGTCGCCACCACCGCCGACACAATACGCGCCGCGCTCAGGATCATCGGCCGCAGCCCGACGGCGAAACTGGTTTCGTCATTCTTCCTGATGCTGCCGAACCGGGACAGGAAACCCTTCGGGAGCCGCATCATTTTTGCTGACTGTGCGCTGGTGGTTGAGCCGGATGCGGGCGAACTCGCCGATATCGCGGTCAGTTCCGCCCATTCGGCGGAATCTTTTCTCGACCGGAAGCCGAGGATTGCCATGCTCTCTTTCTCCACCGCCGGCAGCGGGGTGCATCCACGGTCTGAACTGGTGCGCGAGGCCACCGAGCTGGCGCGGCAAATGCGGCCGGATCTGGAAATTGACGGCGAGATTCAGTTCGACGCGGCGGTCGATGCCGCCCTCCGCCGCCGCAAGGCGCCCGACAGCCTTCTCGGAGGTATGCCGAACGTGTTCATCTTCCCGAATCTGGACGCAGCCAATATCGGCTACAAGATCGCAGCCACCGTCGGCGGCATGACCGCCGTCGGCCCGGTGCTTCAGGGGTTGGCGAAACCCGCGAACGACCTGTCACGCGGCTGCAAAACAGAGGACATATTGTATTTGATCGCGGTCACATCGCTGCAGGCCGCGCGCGGAAGCCGACGGGCACATCTCCCATACCCGTGACGCGGCTGTCGGTTCCAGGCTGACATTCCCGAAAAGTGCCGAAATGATAATCCCCATTTCCAAGGCCGATGAATGGAGGAATCCGCCGGATTGTGCGCCATGCGCGGAAATCACGGCTATTGAATCGTCTTGGGGCCGGCTCTTCCCAATGTTTACAAGTTCCCGCCTTTTGGTAAACCGCCGCCGTTGGCGGACAGGAAAGGACAACACTATGTGGCTCTATACCAAACACGGCTTTGTCTCGATGGTACGGCACAGGGACAAGCCCGATACCCTGATCATCCGGGCGCGGCGTGAGCGCCACCTCAGGGACATTGTGATCAATCCATTATCGGAGTCGGATGAGCGCCCGGCGATCCAGCACACGCCCGAAGGGGATTACCCGTGGCGGTGCGAAGTCAGCGTGTCCTGCGCCGCCGATCTGGTGCGGGAAATTGTGCACGAGATTTTTTATGACAACTTCAAAAATGCCTGCCACCGGACGCACCCGGATGACCATGATTATCAAACAACGCTCAGGCACACATGGAGCACTGCCGTCAGGGAGTTGGGCGCGGGAAGGGCCTATGCGCATTCGGGGCGGAGCGATGCGTCATGACCGGACCGGCCGCCGGTCCCGAATCCCATTTGTGTGAGCGGGCACAGTTGGCCGGACGCCGTTCAACAACTTGGCTAAATTCGCCCTGACTTCATAGTTTTGTAACCGTAACCTATTGTTAATAAAACATCTATGTCTGCAATGGGGCATTGCTTCCGCACCACCCCATACAATGTGGCGGCAGTGCGGACTGCATAGTGTGCCGGAGGCAGCTGCGCGGAAAGAACGGTTTCATCCTTCTTTTCTTTCCGCCGCAAAGCTGTATGGAGGATAACGATCAGGGCAAGTCCAACCTCGGTCGGGACGCATGCCGTCCGCAGTGTCTCCAAAAACTACGATTGTCGCCAAGGGATCCTGGAATATGAAAAAAAGAATATTGGGGAAGGGCGGACCGCCGGTGTCGGTTCTGGGCGTCGGCGGAATGTCCTTTGCCGGCATCTATGGCAACGCAACCGTGGAAGAAAGCCACGCGATCCTGGATGCCGCGCTCGACGCCGGCGTGACGCATATCGACACCGCCAACGTCTACGGCATGGGACGTTCGGAGGAGATCATCGGCAGCTACCTTGCCCGCCGCAAGGGCGAGACGCCTTTCGTGCTTGCCACCAAGGCAGGTATTTCACGCGACCCCGAGACCGGGCGCAATTTCGACAACAGCCCGGCGCATATCGGGGCCGAACTGGACAGGAGCCTTGCGCGGCTGGGGGTTGAACGGATCGATCTCTTCTACCTGCATCGCCTTGACCCGGACGTGCCCGTGGAGGAGGTCGTCGGCACCTATATGCGTTTGGTCCAGGCTGGCAAGATTGGCCATATCGGGTTGTCGGAAGTCGCGCCGACCACGATTGCCCGCGCCACCGGGATTCATCCTATAGCGGCAGTCCAGTCCGAGTATTCGCTGCAGACGCGGTCACCGGAACTGGGGTTGGTCCAGGCTTGCGAGCGGCTCGGCATCTCGCTCGTCGCGTTCTCTCCGGTCGGGCGAGGATTGCTGACCGATGCGCCGCCGGTACCCGAGGCAATCGGAGCCTCGGCTTTCATGAAGTCCAACCCACGGTTTCGCAGCGGCAATCTCGAGCGCAACCTGATCGCAAGCCAGCCGCTGCGCGACCTGGCCGCTGAGGCCGGCTGTTCCACCGCGGCACTGGCGATCGCTTGGGTTTTGGCGCAAAGCCCGTCCACTCTGGTCATTCCGGGCACCCGAAACCGCGGCCATTTCGCCGAATTGGTGGAAGGGGCCAAGCTGGAGCTGGGTGCGGATTTGAAGGCTGAGATCGAACGCCGGCTGCCTGTCGGATGGTGTCACGGCGACCGCTATTCCACGCGGCAGTGGCTCGGACCGCAAAAATACTGCTGACGAACCACGTTGGATCCAGCCGGCCCTCATATCAGGATGCGCGGTTCCGTTGTGCAGGGGTCGAAGGAATTGCGGGAGACGGGTATGAATGACCTTGCGCCGCCTGACCAATTCAGCCACTGCGCGCCGACCCGGACGAAGGCCGTAAAGGACCATCCGACTCAATCGCCGACGATCTGTTACACGGCCGCGATTCAGAAGACATCATTGTCCTGGATCACAATCGCACCGTGAATGCGTCCGGCTTCATCGATCTTTATTGCGAGCGCACATCCGTCGGTCTCTGGGATGAGCCGGTCAATGCGATCAGCAACATCGCCTTCCTGCTTGCCGCGGCCTGGGCACTGCCGGTGGCGATGCGCCGCGGGCGCCGCGAGGCGCTTGAACTCGCGGTTATCCTGCTCGGCGGCAGTATCGGAATCGGATCGTTTCTATTCCACACGATGGCGAGCCCGGCAGCGGAACTTGCCGATGTGATCCCGATCTGGAGTTTTGTAGCACTGTATGTGTTCATGATCATCTGGCGCACGACCGGGCAGAACGCGCGTCTGACTGCGCTGATTTCCGTCATCTCCCTGGCAATCACCGGAATTTCCGTCTGGGCCACCGGGTTGACGGTCACGACGGCGGTGGATCCGGCGCCTATGCGGCTCAACGGCTCGCTGCAGTATCTGCCGGCACTGATCGCCCTTGCCGCCTTTGCCGTTCTCACCCTCATCCGCCGCCATCCGGCGCGGCACTATGTGATCGGCGCTACGCTGGTTTTTATTCTGTCACTTGTGTTCCGAACCATCGATCCCGATCTGTGCGTGGCCACCGCAGGTATCGGCACCCATTTCCTCTGGCACCTGCTGAATGGGTTGATGGTCGGGCTGCTGCTGCAGGCGCTGGTCCGGCATCTGCCGCCCGCATAAGCGCTTATGCCTCAGCGGTGTAAGTCGGTGTCCACGCTGTGCGCGGTCCCATCAATGACTATGCCGCCGCTGCGGGCCTGAAACCACTGCCGGGAAGCAAACCGTGACGCGACCGCTTCGGCACCCAGTCTGATCAGGCCGCGCCGCACCGAGGGTGTCAACAGAGCCAGCCCGACAGCATCGGTGAAGAAACCGGGCGTCAGAAGTAACAGCCCGGCGCTGAAAACCATGAGCCCGTGCAGGATCGGCTCGGACGGATCGCCGCCCTGATGCACCGCCCGCCGCAATTCGACAAAGATCCTCAGACCCTGGCTACGCAGCAGCCAGGCACCAATCACGGCGGTCAGAACCACGATCAGAAGAGTCGCAAACAGGCCGATGGCGCCTCCGAGTTGAACGAACAAAGCGATTTCAACAATCGGAACGGCAAGCAGCAAAAGGAAAATTCGCATTCGGTCTCCCGGATCTCTGCGGCAACGTTCTGGACTTGACGGCCTCCACACACTAGATAGGTATGGCAATTCCGAATTGGAAGCCTTCAATCGACGGGTATAACCGATGGGCAGTTCACTCTTGCAGTTGATTGCGCTTGCAGCAGTCGCAATCTTCCTGATTTTCAGGCTCCGGAACACGCTTGGAACCAGGGATGGTTTCGAAAACCCGAACCGGACGAACCCGACGGTGGAAAGTTTCAAGGCGGCGGAGACGGAAGCCGCGAACGAGCCTGTGGACCGCGACATTGTCAAATTCGTCAATGCCGACTCCGATGCGGCCGAGGCGCTGGCCGGAATGAAGCAGGCAGATCGCGGATTTCTGGTTTCCGACTTCGTCGAAGGTGCAGCCCGCGCCTACAAGATGATACTGCTGTCCTTCGCCAAGGGAGAGCTTGACGAAATCAAGGATTACATTTCCGAAGAGGTTTATCAGTCGTTCGAAGCAACCGTGGCGGAGCGGAAAACTGACGGCCTCAATCACGTGACCAATTTTCTCGGATTACGCGAGTCCGGCATCCGCAGCGCCAGCCTGGAGGGCGGCAGCGAAGCTGAAATCACCGTCGAATTTGTCGCCGAGCTGATATCCTTCGTGACCGATGAGAACGGCGATGTCGTCGAAGGCGATGAGGAAGCTGTCCGGCGGCAACGCGATGTCTGGACATTTGCCCGCAACCTCGACAGTTCCGACCCGAACTGGACGCTGGTGGCGACCGGCGAATAACCGCTGACGCAAATCCGGGCCACCCAGCCGTGATTCCATGCCCGATTTCACCGACGGGCGGGGCCTGACCCCCGGGGAGCAGCAGGACTGGCAGAGGCTTGTCGGCAAAAAGCCGAAACCGGAAGCTGTCAAACCAACATCCGTTAGAACCGAACCGTCGGCAAAGCGGCGGGTTGAGGCGGATGAACTGCTTGACTGGGATACATGGCTGGAAACCGGCAAGCTGCCGGAAGCGGAAGCAAAGCAGCCACCTCCGGCGGGCAAAACCGGAACTGCGCACCAGCGGGCGACCAGGAATGAACAGAACAAGCCCAAGGGGCCGAACTGGAATCTCGACCGGAAGGAAGAGCGGCGGCTTCGTTCCGGTCAGCTTGACCCGGACCGGAAACTGGACCTTCACGGGATGACACGGGCCGGGGCGGAAGCCGCGCTCCACCGGTTTTTCGCCGAAAGCATCCACGCTGAATGCCGACTGTTGCTGATTGTCACCGGCAAGGGTCTCCGCACGACCACCGACAGCGGAATGCCGGCAACCGGCGTACTGAAGCAGATGCTGCCCTTCTGGTTGCGGAGCGGCCCATTCGCCGAGCGCATCCGGTATTCCTGCGAGGCACACCGCTCCCATGGCGGGTCGGGGGCGCGCTATGTGATGCTGCGGCGGAAAATCAGCCGTGGGCACCGCCGGCAAGACTGATCCGGTAGGCACCGGGAATGAACTCGGCCGCGGCGACAAACCCGGTCCCGAAGCTGCCACCGTCGAGATTAATCTTACCGCCATTCAGTAAATGCGGCTGGAGCGGGTCAGCCATCCCGAGGCTCCGGTTGACCGGGGTATGACCATGGATGATGGTCAGGTCCGGATACGGGCTTGTCCGATTGAGGAAACCGGCTCGAATCCAAGCCCAGTGCCAGTCGTTCAGGAGATGCCATGGCTGCGCGAGATGGGCGTCGAGACTGTTCGAGAAATCAATTCCGGCATGCACGAAGAGCAGATTGCCGATCCGCCAGTGATACGACAGCTCATGCAGGAAGCGCATGCGCTCCGCTCCCAGCGCGGCGGTGATCGCACCGGTGAATTCAGCGGTTGGCGCAAAGCGGATTTCGGGCGAAAGCCCAAGTTCCCGCATCACCGAAGTGCCGCCGTTGAGAAACCAGCTGCGGCGCTCGTGAAGATGGTCACTGCAACTCGCGAGCCGCAGCATTTGTTCGTGATTTCCCATCAGCGGGATCAGGCGGTTAAATCCGTGCTCATGTGCTGCAATGGCGGTGTCGATGGCACGGACACTGTCGGGTCCGCGGTCGTTGAGATCGCCCGTCAGGACCAGCGAGGTTTCGTCATAATCGCCGAGTTCCGCCGCAAATGCCGTCAGAATTTCATTGAACTGGCGGGCACAGCCGTGAACATCGCCTATCGCACAGACACGCGCCCCGGTGGAAATCCCGCTGCTTATGGGCAGCCAGCCGGAGCGCTGTACCATGCTTCACCGTTGGACGGATTTATGTCCACCGACTCAACCGGGAAATTCGAGCACCGGATCGCTGCCGAAACCGGCAGCGATGATCTCCCGCAGGATTTCATTGTGGCTTTGGTCAAAAGACTGCCGTCGCGCCTCAATGACCCGGTTCACCTCGATGTCAATGTCGATTTTCTTTGTCTGCGGCAAGGCACTATCCCGTGGCCTGTTGGTGAGAGCGTTGAGTCCGCATAAAAGATCGAACCTTAAACGGCAAATCACGGCGATTATGGAAAGCGTATCCCTTACCAAAGTGATGCAACCGTCGCAGCAGGGCGGGAATGTCATTGGGAGATCGAAAGAGGTGGGTCTGCGGACCTCGTGCCGGCTATGCCCGGCTACACTCACAGCGGCATTATTCCTCCGCCGAATTCACTTGGAATAAATGGCAGTGCAGTGCGCCAGCGGGCCGGATGGAGAAACGTGACGCGGTCTGCAATTTCCGAGGTGCCGCTGTGAACATCAGTGATCTGAGCCTGTCTTCGACAGACAGCTGAATCGCGGCGTGGATGAAAGGCCGCGCGACTCCGGTAATGGAATGACTGCGGCGAAGCAAAGAGACCCCGCTTCAAATGTCGTGAGCAGGTGTGTGGGGCCGCCAGTCTCGACTTTCAACGGAAGCTGGTTTTCGAAAGTCTGCATCTGGTGACAAATCAGCGGGATGAACTCGGCCGAAGCGGCACGCTTTGAAAGTCCGCCGGGGACAGAATCACCGGATCCGACTCCGATGCGCACAACTGGATTTTCGCGCCAGGCCAAGTCCTGTCCTGGCGCGATCACCTGACTGTTCCGCAATCGATGCCGGCGTTCAGAGGTGGGGGCAGGCCCAGTGGAAGGTGCGTACTTCCATGGGTTGGCCCACCGGTGTCCGCAGGGCGGAAGAAGCGCCGGTCGATATGGCTTGGGGATTTTAGTTTGACTTTGATAAAACGTCAGGTATCGGGAAGAACAAGGGGTGACGGAGTTGCCAATGACCCAGATTTCCGAGCAAAGTTTCGATTGGGGCATTGCCAACGATCACGGTCGCCTGCGGCATGTGCTTCTTGGCCGACCGGAATACTACAAGTGGGTCGAGGCCGGACCGCTGATCGGCCGCACGCTGGCGAACGCCGATCGCACGGGGGTCAGGTTCGATCTGCAGCTCGCCATGGCCCAGCATTCCGAAATGGTCTCTATCTTTGAAGAGAACGACGTCACCTGTCACTATCTGGAAAGCGATCCGGTGCTGCATCGGAACTTTTTCGCCCGCGACAGTTCGGCCATGACGCCATGGGGCGCATTGATCTGCCACATGCAGCTCAAGGTCCGACGCGCCGACTACGTGTCTGCAATTCATTTCTATCAGTCGAACGGCATCCCGATCTGGAAATACGCGACCGCTGGCCATTTCGAGGGTGGCGACTTCAACATCATCGAGCCTGGCCGGGTCCTGATCGGCTATTGCGGCGAGCGCTCGGAGAAGGCGGGTGCCGAACAGGTCGCAAGCTTCGTCGAAGCCGAAGGCTGGGAGGCGCTGGTCGCTCCGATCAGCCGGGAATTCGTCCACATGGACGGCCTGATCGTACCCCTTGCCGACAAGCTCGCCGTAGCATGCGTCGACGCGATGGAACCCTGGCTGGTCGAGATCGTCCGTGGCTGGGGCATTGAATTGCTGGAGGTTGGGTATGCCGAGGCCAGGAATTTGGGCGTCAATCTCGTCGCGCTTGGAAACGACAAGGTGCTGTCGATGGCCGGCGCCAAGAATCTCAACGAACGAATGGGGGCCATGGGTTTCGAGGTTTACGCCCCTGACATGTCGATGTTTGTTCTCGGCGGCGGCGGAGTCCACTGCCTTTGCCAGGCCCTGAAACGGGACGAAGTGTAACCCCGGTCCATTGCAACAAAGGAGAAGAAAATGAAAATCAAGACGCTGATTGCCGCCGTCGCGCTTTCAGGCGGCGCCGGCGCGGTAGTTGCCGATGATGTAATCATCGGAGTGCCGAACTGGGCATCCGTACGTGGCACGGCGCATATCCTGAAAGTCGCGCTGGAAGAGAATCTGGGTCTGTCAGTCGAGCTGCAGAACGGCACGAACCCGGTCATCTTCGAAGCGATGGATTCCGGAGCCATGCATGTGCATCCTGAAGTCTGGCTCCCGAACCAGCAGAACCTGTTCGACACGTTCGTGATGGAAAAGGGCACGGTTGCCTACAATCCGAATGCCGTGCTTGCGGAACAGCATATCTGCGTGACCAAAGACACGCAGGAAAGGACGGGGATCGTATCTCTCAGCGACCTGACCGATCCGGCGGTTGCGTCTCAGTTCGACACCGATGGTGACGGCAAGGGCGAAGTCTGGATTGGTGCCGCCGGCTGGGCTTCGACCAATGTGGAGAAAATCCGTGCCAAGACCTACGGCTATGCGGAAACCATGAACCTTATGGAAATGGATGAAACGCTGGCACTGGCGCAGGTCGATAATGCCGTGGCGCAGGGCGAAAATATCGTAACTTACTGCTACACGCCGCACCACATGTTTTCGCTCTATGACCTTGTCAAGCTGGAGGAGCCGGCCTACGACGCGGCCCAATGGGATGTGAAACAGCCCACGGACGATCCGAACTGGCTCGAGAACTCGATGGCGGGAACGGCGTGGGATTCCACCAAGCTGCACATCTTCTATTCGAAGACGCTGGAGGAACAGCATCCTGCAGCGGCGGCGATGCTCGCCAACGCCAAGTTGAACACCGAGCAGATCAATGCCGTCGTTTATGCCCTTTCGGTCGAAGGCATGGATCCCGACGAGTTCGCCCGCAAATGGGTGGCGGAGAACTCTGATATCGTTGATTCCTGGATGAACTGACCACTCCATAGACTCAAGTCCGCCCGGCGGCGTATTGGCCCGGGCGGACACCCATTTGATCCGGCAGAGCGACATGTCAGATTCCGTGATCGAACTGAAAAACGTCTGGAAAATATTCGGTTCTGACGCCAACGCCGCGATGGATGCGGTGCTGTCGCGCAACCTCAGCAAGGCGGACGTGCTGCGCGAATTTAGTTGCGTTGTGGGAATCGCCGATGTTTCGTTTTCGGTCGAGAAGGGTGAAATATTCTGCGTCATGGGACTTTCGGGTTCCGGCAAATCCACCATGGTCCGCCACCTGAACCGCCTGATCGAACCGACTGCCGGCGCGATTACGGTTCTCGGTCAGGACATACTTTCATTGAATGATGCGGAACTGCGCAATGTCCGCGCAAACCGCATCGGCATGGTCTTTCAGCACATGGCACTGCTGCCGCACCGGACAGTGCGCGACAATGTCGCCTTTCCGCTGCAGGTGCGGGGCGAACCCAAATCACGGCGCTGGGAAGTTTCACAGCGGTGCCTCGACCGGGTGAATCTGACCGGCTACGAAGACCGGTTTCCCCGCGAGCTTTCCGGCGGAATGCAACAGCGCGTCGGGCTGGCGCGCGCCTTGGCATCCGACCCGGATGTACTGCTGATGGACGAACCGTTCTCGGCTCTTGATCCGCTCATCCGCCGCCAGTTACAGGACCAATTCATGGCCCTTTCCGCGGAATTGGGAAAGACAACTGTTTTCATTACGCATGATCTGGACGAGGCGATCCGCATAGGCAACCGGATCGCCATCATGAATGACGGCCGCATCGTTCAGATCGGCACGCCGGAAGAAATCGTGACACGACCCACGGATGATTATGTCCGAGATTTTGTCGAAGGAATCTCGAAGCTGAAACTGGTGTTCGCGCATTCGATCATGGTTCCCATCAACGAGTATGTTCCTGCCCGCCCGGTAAATTTCGACGAGTCTCCAAGGGCGCATCTTGGTTCAGATCTGGACCATCTGATCGACATCGCGATCACCACCGACCATGTGATTGTCATAACCGACGATGCCGGTGGCGACGTTGGGATTGTTGACCGAGCTACGCTCTTGAGGGGCATCCAGGGAGGCAAGGCATGACTATGAGCGCAGCCGATGCGACCGACAGCAGAACCGGTGACGTCCGCAACGTGCGGACATTCGCCGTCGAAAATGCCGATTATTACGAAGCGGAATTCGAAAAGATCGAAGGCAGAACCGGTTTTGCACTATCATGGAATTGGGCGGCAGCGATCCTTGGTCCCGTTTGGGGCACCGCCCGCGGAGCATGGGGATTTTTCTGGATCTTCCTGATCCTTGAGTTGTTCGCCCTTGTTCAGGTAGGGCGCGGGCTTTGGGGCGAGTTGGGTGCCGATGAACTGGAGCGCTACAACCGCATCCGGGAAAACGTCGAAAACCGTGAAGCAAAGGTGGCCGAACTTCGCGCTGCCGGGGACACCGCGGGCGCCGATGCAGGTCAACGAATTGCGGACAACCTGAAGGTTGCCGCGGAAACAGCCCTCGAGGCGGCGACTGCCGCCAACGCCTCCGCCACGTCGATCCTGATTTTCGGTTTGGCGTTGTTTGCCTTCGTGAAGATCGCTGAAGGGTTTTATGCAAATTACGCCTACGAGGCACAGTATCTGCGCTGGCGCTCCGGGAAGCCGGAGCAGGTCGGCCTCAGCCGGCGGAGCGTAATTTACGGTATGATCGGTTTGGCGGCGATATGGCCGCTGACGCTGGTCCGTTTCACCGTGGCCGATCCCGATGCGTGGATCTCGCGCGTCACCGGCGGACTGTTCGGCGACAGCTGGAGCATTGTGGAGTTTCCCGTCGGTAAGGAATATTTCACCGTTCTCGCCCTCCGGGGGGATGCGGGGTTTGACTGGCTTGCCATCAGGTTCGGCGGGGCTTTCGACGGAATCACTCAGGGGATCAGATGGGTGCTGGACGGGCTTGAGGTCATCCTGATCCAGACTCCGTGGCCCGTGGTGATGTTCATCACCGTAGTGATGGCCTATCGGTTGGCCGGGCCACGAGTGGCGATTTTCACGGCGGCGGCACTGGCTTATCTCGCTTTCATGGGCCTTTGGGAACTTTCGATGATTACCGTCGCCCTGATCGGTGCCGGGGCGTTCCTGTGCGTCCTGATCGGCATTCCGCTGGGGATCTGGTTCGGAAAATCCAGGCGGGCCTACACTTTTGCCGAGCCTGTGCTGGACTTCATGCAGACCATGCCGGCATTCGTCTACCTCATTCCCATAATCGCGTTCTTCGGTACGGGCAAACCGCCGGGCGTCCTGGCGACGCTGATCTTTGCTATGCCGCCCGTCGTCCGGTTGACCGCCCTGGGCATGCGGGGTGTGCCTGAGACGACCAAGGAGGCGGCATTAGCCTTCGGATGCACAAAGCGTCAGCTTCTATTCAATGTTGAGCTTCCGCTCGCACTGCCGTCAATCATGACCGGTATCAACCAGACCATTCTGATGGCGCTGTCGATGGTGGTGATCGCTTCGCTCATCGGGGCGGAAGGGCTGGGTGCTCTGATTCTTGAATCGTTGCAATACGCGGCAAAGGGGCAAGGGCTTCTGGGCGGATTGGCGATCCTGTTCTGTGCGATGGTCATCGACCGCATCGCGCAGGGTGTCTACAGGAAGAAATCAGGCAACGTCTGAAGGCGGCCCGCTGCACGCTGTCGGGCGGAACGCAAGGGATTTTCCGTAAATGTCCGACGCGTACCAAAAATCCATGATGGATAATCTTTACTGGTGGGGCGTGCCGACACTCTTCCGGTGCGAACACAGGGATGCGGAAGGGCAGGACATAGCGCTGGTCGGCGTACCGCATTCCACGGGCAACGGCACGACTGAGCGGGACCAGCATCTCGGCCCACGGGCTCTGCGCAACGTCTCATCCATATTTCGCCGGGTGCATGGCGGATTTCAGCTTGATCCGTGGAAGGCGGCAAAGATCGTTGATGTCGGAGACGTGCCGTTGCCGCGTGCCAACGACAACGAAGCCTGCGTCGGACAGATTACCGAATTTTACCATCGGATTGATGCCGCCGGGGCGCGGCCAATCTCAATCGGCGGCGATCATTCCATTACCGGGGGAATCGTTCAGGCAATCGGAAAGGGTAGAATATCCGGTGGCGGGCCGGTGTCATTCCTCCACCTTGATGCCCATACCGATGTTTTCACCAAGCTGGATCATTTTCTCGGGGCTGAAAAGTCGGCGGCGCATTGGGGTGCTTATCTTGCCGATCAAGGGCAGGTGGACCCGAAATCATCAATGCAGATAGGGCTGCGTGGCCACCCACGCACGCTTGACTGGCTCGAACCATCCTACGGTTACGGCTACAATGTGGTGACGATGAAAGAATTCCGGAAACGCGGAATCGAGGATGTCATCGGCCAGATAAAGGATGTTCTGGACGGGAAGCCGATTTACATAACCTTTGACCTCGATTGTCTTGATCCGACGATTGCGCCGGCAGTTGCGAATCTCGAGCCTGGCGAGAGGGGCTTCAATATCGACGAGGCGGTGACCTTGTTGCACGCCGTCCGCGGAATGAACATCGTCGGCGGCGATATCGTGTGCATGATGCCGACAAAGGACAGCCCGAACCAGATCACCGCCCTGACCGCCGCCGCGGTCATGTTTGAAATGATCTCGATGGTGGCGGAGACCGTGGCGAAGTCAGCCTGACCGGTGCCGCAATTGCCTGTACGGCGCTTGATCCATCAAGAAATGCGGGTATGCCGAGTGCGATGAGGCAACCGAGAACGATCCACGACAGATGAGAATTCAAGATACCTGCCGCCGAGCCGGAATGAATTTGGGCAGTTTCATCCATACCTGCACAGGAACCCAAATTGAAGATTGAAAGGGGAAGGCTCGCGGGCCTGATCATTGCCCCGCTCGGATACAGATACAGCGGAATTGTGCTTGCGGAGGCTGGATTGACGCTGCTGGCGCGTCGCCCGAGAGAGCTGTCGTTCATGGAGATTGCGGCACCACCCGAGACGACGAGGGTGCTCGGATTTGCGGCATTGGTGGTGCGGTTGCGGGGCGGCGGCGAGATTCGGATTGCAGGCCTCCGGCGTGCCAAGGTGGCGGAGTTCGCTGCATCGGCTACACAAGCGTGGCGCTGCCATGTCGTCGGGGCGATAGAGCAGGATGCGGACGAGCTGCATGAACTTTCAAAGGCCATCCGCCGCCTGCGGAAACCGAAGGCATATCCGGCCGCCTGCCTGGTTGAACCCTATGCCGACCGTGTGAGGCAGGTTGCTGAACGGATTCCGGTTCCAGTGGAGGCGATTGATCTGCCGGAGGAGCTTGCTCAGAATCTGGCGTATGTCAGGGATTTTCATGAAGGCCTGGTGCGCAGCCGCGACGCCGCAATCAACACATTTGTCAAATCTGAGCTGACTAAATACAGCGAATTTTTTGACCGGATCGAAACAAATCCGCTGACCGAGGAGCAGCGTCTTTCGGTTGTCACCGACGAAGATGCGACGCTTGTTCTGGCGAGTGCCGGGTCGGGCAAGACCAGCGTCATTGTCGCCAAAACCGCCTATCTCATCCACCGTTGCATGCGGCGGCCGGACGAGATTCTCCTGCTGGCTTTCGGCAAGGATGCGGCAGCCGGTATGGCGTCCCGGATTGAGGCGCGGACCGGGGAGGCGGTAAAGGCGATGACCTTTCATGCGCTCGGCCTGGACATCATCCGGGAGGTGGAAAAGGGCACGCCGGCTCTGGCACAGCATGCAAGCGACGACGCACAGCTCAGATTACTGCTCAAAGACATACTGATTCAGGATGTGGCAACGCAGCCGCAACTGGGCGGCGTGCTGAGGAAGTGGTTCTCGGAATTCCTCATCCCCTACAAGAGCGAGTGGGACTTCAAAACCCGGCATGAATATTACGAGTATGTGGAGGCACAGGAGCTACGGACGCTGCAGGGCGAAGTCGTCAAGAGCTTTGAGGAGTTGGAAATTGCCAACTGGCTCTCCCTGAACGGCATCGTTTACGAATATGAGCCCGATTACGAGCATGAACTACGCGGAACCGGGCGAAAATCCTACACACCGGATTTCAGGCTGAGCGTGAGCGGCGTCTATATCGAGCATTTCGGTGTCAGGAAAATACGCTCGAAGGACGGCAGGATTGCACTGTATCCGGCACCGCATATTGATCGGAAGAGCTATCTGCTGGGCATGGAGTGGAAACGGAAGATTCACCGGGACCACGGAACCACGCTCATAGAGACTTTCAGCTACGAAAGGGTTGAGGGTCGTCTGACCGACGCGCTTGCGGAAAAGCTGAAACCATATGCGGTGCCCGACCCGATTCCGATGGATGTGGCGTTGCGTCAATTGCTGGAACACGGGCAGGCCGATCCATTCACACCGACGCTTGGAACTTTCCTGCGCCATTACAAGAGTTCAGGATTAACCTTGGATCTGTGTCGGCAGCAGGCACGGAAATCCGCCGACAAGGCCAGAGGCGAGGCATTCCTGGAAATCTTTTCCGCCGTGTTTGAGGCCTATGAAAGACGGTTGGCTAACCGGATGGATTTTGAGGATATGATCACCCGGGCGATCGGTTACCTGGAATCTGGCCGTTACCGCAGCCCGTACCGGCATCTGCTCGTTGACGAGTTTCAGGATATTTCCGCCGGCAGGGCACGTCTTCTGCTGGCTCTGAAGGCCCAGCATAGGGATGTCCGCATCTTTGCGGTCGGGGATGACTGGCAGTCGATTTACCGATTCAGTGGCTCGGACGGTAGCCTGATGCGCAATTTCGGGCGGAAATTCGGTGGTGCCTTTGCCGGTGCCACCGATGTGTGCAGCATTGTCGATCTGGGGCGGACATTCCGGAGCGTCGACAGAATTGCCTTGCCGGCGAGGCATTTCGTTCTCAGAAACCCGGAACAAATCACCAAGAAGGTCATTGCCGCCGGCACAAGCGCAGGGCCGGCGATCAAGGTTATGCATACCGGCTATGGTGATGAGGACAGGCTGCTTGCGATGGCGCTGAAAGAGATTCAGGCCGCGTCCAAGGAAAAATGCAGTGTGTTATTGCTCGGCCGCTTCCATTTCAAGCGACCGACCGGAATTTCCTCTGCCTATCCCGGTCTGTCGATCCGCTTCATGACGGTGCATGCGTCAAAGGGGCTTGAAGCCGATCACGTTGTGATTCTCGGCGCAAACTCAGGCCGCATGGGATTCCCCAGTGAAATTGTGGATGACCCGCTTCTTGATCTTGTCTTGCCGGTGCCGGAAGCGTTTGAACATGCCGAGGAGAGACGCCTGTTCTATGTCGCGCTGACCCGCGCGAGGCGGTCGGTCACCATCCTTGCTGACCGGGAAAATCCCTCATCATTCGTGCGCGAATTGCTGCGGGATCCGGAATATGGGGTCATCGAGCAAGCCGGGCGCAGCATCTCCAAGCATGCTTGCGGAGGCTGCGGTGGGCGGATGCTGGCGCGGACTACGGCTAAGGGGAGAAAACTTTTCGCCTGTGAGCATCGACGTCTCTGCGGCGAAACAGTGTGGCCTTGCGCCGCTTGCGGTAAAGACATTCCGGTCGCAGTGCGGGACAAGCCGGATCGACTGGTCTGCAGCTGTGGGGCAAGCCATCCCGCCTGTCCGAAATGTGCCGGTGGCTGGCTGGTGGAGCGCAGGGGACAGCACGGGAAATTTCTCGGTTGTGTGAGATTCCCCGATTGTGACGAAAAACGGCGGTTACCGGTCAGGCGGGCCGGCTAAGCCCGCTTCATTTCATGCGCATGCATGTCAGAGGCTGCGTTCAATTTCCTGGCGCTCGAAGACTTCGATGTGATCACCCTTGCGGATATTCGCATAGTTTTGGGGATTATATATTTGACAATATTTTGATGTGTCAATACTTAGCGACTCCATGAG
>JAPOXR010000011.1 GCA_026706985.1 Paracoccaceae bacterium
GCTTATAACAGCATCTCCCCTGTTCCACAACCTTGGGTAAGAGAAATTCGGGCTAAGGCTTCAGCGGAGCTGGAACAACACTGTCCTCACATCCGAGCTCCGGCGAAAGGCTGCGTCCTTGCTTCTTGAAACACTCATCGAGGCAGCGCCGAAAGGAGCGAAAGGCAAGGATGTGCAGGTCGCGACCACTATCGGAGAACTGATTCAGGCTTTGAAAGGTGATCCCGGTTTGCCGAAAGATCTTAATGATCCGTCATCCCTGCTCGACCACGCGCTGCTTTGGATGCACGAACAAGGGGCGGTGACGTTGGGAAGAGGTCTGACCATCTTCCGGCCGGCAATCACCGTCCGCCTCGCGCCAAAAAACCGGATCTATACCCATGCTGACTTTGAGCCATTGAAAATCCATTATGATGAACAGACGCTCCAGACTCACATTATGGCAACCTATGCGGAGTGTGGGCTGAACCCAAATTGCAGCACCCGCCGCTTTCGGGATGATTATTTCAAACTTGATCGGCAAGCTTTCATTGAAAAGTGGATTCCGGACAGAACAGTGCTGCGCCGTCAGACCACACCCGAATCTTGGCGCAGTATCGTGGAATCGCTGGGGAACAGCGATCAGATCAAAATCGTAAAGGACGACCGCGTGGAAACCAACGTCCTCGTCTTAGCTGGCCCGGGATCCGGCAAGACCCGCGTCCTTGTGCACCGGATCGCCTTCCTCATCCGAGTGCTGCGGCAGCATCCGAACGGTATTCTGGCACTGGTTTACAACCGTCATGCGGCTACCGAAATCAGGTGGCGGCTTTCCCGGCTATTGGGTGACGATGCGCGAGGCGTGACGGTTTTGACCTGCCATGGGCTGGCAATGCGCCTGGTTGGGGCGAGTTTTTCCGGGCGGGATGGAAAAATTGAGGCGGGAGAGTTTGACGAGGTCCTGAAGCAGGCAATTGAGCTTCTAAGAGGTGATGGGTTGTCCACCGCCGAATCCGAAGCGCAACGCGACACGCTGATCGAAGGCTATCGATGGATTTTGGTCGATGAGTACCAAGATATCGGAGAGCAGGAGTATGAGTTAATTGCAGCCATCGCCGGGCGGTCCACCGAAGATGAGGACAGCAGGCTCAGCCTGTTCGCCGTTGGCGATGATGACCAAAATATTTACGCCTTCAGGGGATCCTCCGTTGATTACATCCGACGATTTGCGACGGATTACAAAGCCAAGCCTGACTTTCTCATCGAGAATTACCGCTCAACTGGCCACATCATTCGTGGGGCCAACATGCTCATTGCTCCCTGCAAGCACCGTATGAAAACCGGTCATGACATCGTGATTGATTCACGGCGACAGAAGGAGCCGCCGGGTGCCGAACTTCAGCGGCGCGACCCAATCGGGCACGGGCGGGTGCAGGTATTGCGAATTCCTGACAATGAAAGAGCTCAGGCCATCCTTGCACTGAGTGAGTTGCAGCGACTCTCCTTATTGAGGTCGGACTGGTCATGGAACAAAGCTGCGGTCATTGCCCGCAACTGGAAATGGCTTGTTCCCGTCCGGAGTTGCTGTGAGGCACGCGGCATTCCAGTGCAGGTGGCTTCTGATGAGCAGCCGAATATCTGGCGGTTGCGTGAGACGCAGCGTCTGGTTGACTGGCTCAAAGGGCGGCCGAACTCCACCATCCGCACCGAAGAAATTTCAAAATGGATGAGACGACAGGCTGACGGCCCCTGGTGGTCTCTGCTACGTGAGGGTGTTGAAGATTTCGTTCTCGAAGCCGGCGAACGCGAAGCCGGCCGCTCCGACATTATTGAGTGGATCGCCGAATGGAGCCGCGATGCCCGGAAGCGCCAGACCGGCCTGCTGCTGCTTTCGGCACACCGGGCGAAAGGGTTGGAGTTCGACGATGTGATAGTGCTTGACGGTGGTTGGGGAGGGCAATCCAAGCGCTCAGACGAAGACGAGGAGCGTCGACTTTACTACGTGGCAATGACCCGGGCGCGTCGAAGCCTGGCGTTACTTTCATTGGGAGGCCGGCAGACATTCGCGGAAGATTTGGAAGGGCCAGCGATCCGTCGTCATTCACCTCAGGTGAATGGTCTCGATCTCGCTGAATGCGGCAAGACCTACCTGACACTCGGCCCCAAAGATGTTTTCCTGGATTTCGCAGGCAGGCTTGGCGACAACGATCGGAGTCTGCAGGCGATTGAGAAAATCTCCGCCGGCGACCCTGTATCCATAAAGCACGGGATGATTGTCGATCAGTCTGGGATTCCAATCGGTCGCCTGGCCAAGAATTTCAAACTGCCCGACAAGACGCTCATCGCCGGAAAGGTGCATACTGTCATTATGCGCACCCAGGCGGAAAGTGGCGAAGACTTCCGCAACCAACTCCGCCGTGAGAAGTGGGATATCGTCTTGCCGGAGCTGGTTTTCAGTTGATCGGCCGCCGATAGAACCCTTGGACATAGTCCAGTCCATTCGGATTTTGCTCTCTCCAGGCCTGCGCGGTGCGCTCAACGACCGCGTTTCCATTCTGAACTGGCATATTTCGTTTCAACTCCCGATCAATCTGCCGGGATTGATGATTGTCTGAGCACATCTTACCGCTGGCCGGCTGTCGGCATTCGCAACGGTACGTGGATTACTGGATGCGCGGCAGGGCGGTCATTGAACAGCCCCACCGTAACACGTATCCGGCAGTTCGCCCGCGCCAGGCGCTGAACGATATATCGCGGGCAGGAAAAGTGTGCTCGTCCGGATCGCCGACGATGCTGATCACCTTCGGGATATCTTCGATCTGGACCAAGCAACCAATGACCGCCTGCTGGCCGAAAACGGTCGATTGCCGGGCATCGGCATCGATGAGCTGGTGTTTTCCGCATTATCCATGCGGCCTTCACGCGTACTCATCCGAACGGGAGTCGATTCAACGGCCCCGATCGCGGTGCCTGGTATGCCGGGCTTGATCTCGAAACTTCGCAGACGGGGTCGCCTGGCACAAATCGCTGGAGCTCGCTGAAATCGACATGATGAAGGAAAGCATCACCTACGACGATTATCTGGCGGGAGCCGCAGCCTATCGGCATTGCCTTGATCCAGGCAGCTGCGTCATATCCCAGATGTTGGCGGAGACCCTACTGGCAGAGCAGGCGTCCGGGATCTTCTTTCCCGGCGTTCGTCACCAGGGCGGTGCCTGCCTTGTATGTTTCCGCCCGGCACTTGTCGGTGATGTCCGCAAGATTGCGCGCTACCGTTTCACCTGGACAGGATCGAGCAGGCCCCTGCACCAATGTGGTTCCGGGGCGTTGGAGGTGGCGGGGCTCAAGCGTCGGCCTTCGCCTGATCCGGTGACCGGGGAGCCAATGGCATGGGCGCGG
Source organism: Paracoccaceae bacterium (assembly GCA_026706985.1). GTDB lineage: Bacteria > Pseudomonadota > Alphaproteobacteria > Rhodobacterales > Rhodobacteraceae > JAPOXR01. The sequence continues at coordinate 3,379 of JAPOXR010000011.1, forward strand.
AGTGTAGCTGATCAAACACTTTTGAGATTCTGAGACGGTGCCCGCCAGTGGGCCAGTATCGCCCCGGCGACTGCGTCGATTCCACTGGCCGTGACCTCTGACAGCTGTCAAAACCCGAGACTTTGTCCGTGCCGCTTCCTCGCAGCTTTATGTCAGGATTGATGCGCCTTCATGTAGCCGCGCAGGACCGCGTTGATCCGCGTCTGGTAGCCCCGTCCCTCTGCCCTGAAGAAGTCGAGCACGTCCGCATCGAGGCGAACCGAGACAGCCTGCTTCGGGCGGGGCATGGTGACTTGGGCTCTCGACCAGTCGAACTCTCCCTCGTCGGGATCCTTCTCGGGCTCGATGCCTGCCGCCTCCTCGCGACGCAGCCTTTCCCAGTCCGTCTTTCCCTCACCCTTCCGGCGGATCGCATCCTCCAGGGTGATTCTTGTGATATTCTCTGTTTTCATTTTTCTGTGCCCTCCGGGCCGTGATGATCCGGATCCTGCCATCCCGCAGCGTGTGGACCACCGAGACCATCTGTCCGCTCAGCTTGCCCGTGGCAATCCAGCGTTCTTCGTCGGGATGTCTCGATGGCGTATGCACCACCGGCCGCACATCGAAAAGTCTGGTTGCATCGCGGAAATCGATGCCATGTTTCTCAAGTGTTGATCTGCGCTTTTCCTCATCCCATTCGCATTCTAATTTTGTTTTGTTTGGCATGTTGCCCTCTTGTGCCAGCATTGGCGATTGTCCGATTCATCCGATGTTTCCTTTCGTTATGCCCAAAAAATGTTGTTCAAAGGCAGTATGTTTGTATATACAGTTTGTTGTGATGAGTCAAATCCGTCGATAGCTTGCAACGGCTTCCTCGCGTTAGGACCCGAAAACTCTGTCTTAGCAACTCGGCGAGTCCTGATTTTGACAGAAATCAGTGTTTTCGCCGGAAACCATTTTTTCTTGCCCTTAGGGAAAACGGTCTCGCGGCCACAGGCGTCATTATTGCGGCGTTTCGCCCACGAAACAGGCACTGTGAAGGGAAATTCGAGGCGTCGGTGGGCTCTGCCCGCAAGAGGAGCCGATAATCCGGACATCGGAACTGCCGGTTCTCTGCCATTCAACTGATCCCACTCCTTCCGGCGGCCGGTGCGCCGATGGCATGGGCACGGAGTTGCTTACGCTTGCAATGCACACTAGAAACCTGCCGGGCCGGTAGAAGCACTTCCCGGTGGGCGAATTCGTCTAAGGAGTTTCAAATCAATGGCAGCGGAACCGAGATGTGTGGCATTGGTCGGGCCTTATCAGAGCGGCAAGACCAGTCTGATGGAGGCGATGCTGGCGGCAGCCGGGAAGATTCAGCGCAAAGGCACGGTTCCGGTCGGCAATACGGTCGGCGACGCCTCGCCGGAATCGCGTGGCCGCGAAATGACCACCGAGGTGAATACCGCCAATTTCGAATATCTCGGGGATCATTGGTCCATTCTCGACTGCCCGGGATCGGTTGAGTTCCAGCAGGATACACGCACTGCCCTGATGGTCGCCGATATCGCCGTTGTGGTGTGCGAACCCTCCGTCGACAAGGCGATGATGGCGGCACCGATTTTGAAATTCCTCGACGATCATTCGATTCCGCATTTCCTGTATCTGAACAAGGTTGACAACCTGGCCGGCACCAGCGTGCCCGAAATGATGGATGCCCTCCAGGGTGCTACCGACAAACCCATGCTGTTGCGGCATGTGCCGATCTTGGATGGTGAGAACGTCACCGGCTATGTTGATCTGGCAAGCGAGCGGGCGTACGAATATCAGCAGGGTCAGGCATCGAAGTTGATCCAGGTCCCGTCTGACCTGACCGACAGCGAAGCCTCGGCCCGTCAGGAAATGCTGGAATCCCTGGCCGATTTTGACGACAACCTGCTTGAGCAGCTGCTCGACGACGCCATTCCCCCGAAGCAGGAGGTGTATGCGCATCTGACCACGGCGCTGCAGGCCGATAACGTCATTTCCGTCCTCATCGGTTCGGCACTTAACGATGCCGGGGTCCGGCGGCTCCTGAAAGCCCTGCGTCACGAGGCACCGGGGGTTGACGCGGTGCATAACCGTCTGGGGCTTGAGGATTGGAGCGGCAACAGCGCATTGATCTTCAAGACCATTCATATGCCGCATACGGGCAAGATGTCCCTGGCCCGGATACTCGACGGCGAGGTGCGCGAAGGCATGAATCTGAACGGAGCCCGGGTCAGCAACGTCAACCGAATGAACGGTTATGACCAGGAGAAGCTCGCCGGTGCCAAGCGCGGCGATGTTGTGGCGCTTGGCCGGATGGAACCGGTCAAGACCGGGGAAGTCCTTATCGAGAGCGGTGAACCGCCGGAACGGGAATGGCCGGAACCGGCGATGCCCTTATTCTCATTGGCCATTGAGGCCGAACGGCGCGGCGATGAGGCGAAGATGAGCGGTGCCATCGCCAAGCTGACCGAAGAGGATCCCTCGGTCGTTCTGGAGCATAATCAGGATACCCGCGAGATCGTCCTTCACGGCCAGGGCGAAATCCATCTCAGGGTGGCAATCGACCGGTTGAACAGCAAATACAATCTGCAGGTCGCCTTCAGGCGTCCGCAGGTGGCCTATAAGGAAACCATCAGGAAAACCGTGTCGCAGCATGCACGGCACAAAAAACAGTCGGGAGGTCATGGCCAGTTCGGCGATGTGCTCGTCGACATCAAGCCGCTGCCGAGGGGCCAGGGTTTTCTGTTTGAGGATGTGATTGTCGGCGGTCGGGTGCCGCGCCAGTATATTCCGGCGGTCGAGAACGGTGTTAAGGATTATCTGGCTGCCGGCCCGCTGGGATTCCCCGTGGTTGATGTCTCGGTTATCCTGAAAGACGGCAAATATCACCCGGTCGACAGCTCCGAGCAGGCATTTAAGACCGCCGGCTGGCTGGCAATGCGGGATGGTATGCCGAATGCAAAACCGGTTTTGCTGGAGCCGATCTATGATGTGAAGATCTCGGCTCCGACCCAATTCACCTCGAATATCCAGGGGTTGATCAGCGGTCGGCGCGGCCAGATTCTCGGCTTTGATTCCAAACAGGGATGGAATCAGTGGGATGAGACAAGCGCCAAACTGCCGCAGGCGGAAATGCAGGATCTTATTGTTGAGTTACGCTCGCTGACCCAGGGTGTCGGCACTTTCGAGTATGCGTTCGACCATCTGCAGGAACTCACCGGGCGGCTCGCCGACCAGGTTGTCGAAGCCCGCAAGAGCAAGGATAGTGACGGGTAAGGCAGCGGCTGTAACAAGATTGACAGCATTTCAGCGATTCAATACAGGCACCCGCTACGCAACCGGCCCAGGTGGCGGAATTGGTAGACGCGCTAGCTTCAGGTGCTAGTGCCCGAAATGGGCGTGGAGGTTCGAGTCCTCTTCTGGGCACCAAAATCCAGCGCTGAGAAATGCGGGCGGCTGTTCCCGCCATGCGGAAATGTCAGTGATTTGGGAGAGAGCGGGTGGAAGTCAGGCTGCACGAACGGGATCTTCCCGGAGATTATGAACCGGGAGAAACCCTTGCGGTAGACACTGAAACCATGGGGCTTCACCCGACGCGCGATCGGCTATGTCTGGTTCAGCTGTCGACGGGAGATGGTTCCGCCGACATCCTCCGCATTGAGGCGGGGCAGAATTCGGCACCCAATCTGGTTGCGGTGCTGGAAGACTCCGCGGTGCTGAAACTGTTCCATTACGCACGCTTTGATATCGCCGCACTCAACAAGACTTTCGATTGCCGCACCGGCCCGGTCTACTGCACCAAGATCGCCTCGCGCTTTGCCCGCACCTATACCGACCAGCATGGTCTGAAGATGCTGGCGAAGGAATTGCTCGGACTGGATCTGAACAAGGAACAGCAATCCTCTGACTGGGGTGCCGACACCCTCACCGCCGAACAGTTGCAATATGCGGCGGCTGACGTGGTCTATCTGCATGCGCTGAAAACGGCGCTGGACGCCATGCTGTTGCGTGAGGGGCGGGTGGACATCGCGCAGCAATGTTTTGATTTTCTTCCCGTCCGCGCCAAGATTGACTTAATGGGCTGGCACAACCGCGACATTTTCGCGCATTGAATCTCTGCCCCGGCTATTGCCTGCGAGCCCAAAATGCGGACAATTGACACATCGGCCAACCCGTTGCCGGTCCGCGGGGATAGCTGGATGAAACAGACGGATACGCCCTTGAATAAAGAACAGTTCCTGGCTGCCGGTCAGCGAGTCGTGCTGCGCGAAGCGGAAGCGCTTCGTCGTCTTTCCGAATGCCTTGATGGCGGATTCTCGGAAGCCGCAGCGCTGCTTGCGGAAAACCGGGGCCGTGTCATCGTGTCCGGCATCGGTAAATCCGGCCATATCGCCCGCAAGATAGCCGCCACACTCGCCTCGACCGGAAAGCCGGCGCATTTCGTGCATCCGGCGGAAGCCAGCCATGGCGATCTCGGGATGATGGCGGTGAATGATGTGGCGATGATCCTGTCGAATTCCGGGGAAACCAGCGAACTTGCTGACATCATCGCCTATACCCGCCGTTTCCGCATACCCATGATCGGGGTGGCGGGACGGAGAAGCAGCACATTGATCCGCCAGGCCGATGTTGGAATCATCCTTCCCGATGTCGGTGAAGCCTGTGACCGGGGCATTGTTCCGACGACCTCGACGACGATGATGCTGGCACTCGGAGACGCTCTGGCCATCGCCCTGATGGAACATAAAGGGTTCACACCTGCCTCATTCCGTGAGTTTCATCCGGGTGGCGCGCTGGGCTCCAGCCTGTCGATAGTCCGCGATCTGATGCATAGCGGCGAAAAGCTGCCGTTGGTCAGGGAATCGGCAATGATGCCGGACGCCCTGCTGATCATGACCAATAAGGGATTCGGAGTCGCCGGTGTCTGCGATGCCGATGGCAGGCTGACGGGAATCATCACCGATGGAGATCTCCGGCGCCACATGGATGGCCTGCTGACGAATTCGGTGCACGATGTGATGACCCCTGATCCGCAGACTATCACCCCGGATGCACTTGCCGTGGAAGCGGTCGGGCTCATGAATGCGCGCAAGATCACCTGCCTGTTTGTTGTTGAGCCGGAACTGAATGTCTGCGGAATACTGCACATCCATGATTGTCTGCGCGCGGGCGCGGGATGAAGCTGCCCTTTCAACTTCCACGCAACCGTGCATCGGCGACGCTGTTTCACATTGTGCTCCCAACCATATCGATGGCGCTGCTGGTGTCGATTTTCTGGTTCGGTTTTTCCGGTCAGCAGCTGGCTGTGGACGATTCACCCGGCGCCACCGGAGGCGCCGCCGATCTCACCTACGCAACCAAGCTCGAGGACGGATCCCGTCTGCGGATGCATGCGGACCGGGCGGAGATTTCCCACGACCATATCGCTGCTTTCGACATTAAAGGAACCATCGTTCAGCCCGACGGATATAAGCGAAGGATCAACTCGAAATTTGCTGAAACCGGGTGGGATTTCCAGTTCGCCAGTTTCGGCGAGAGCCATATATTGGAAACCGCCGAAAACGGAGCAGAGGTTGACATCAGAATCAAGTCCGGGTCGGCGAATCAGATCGGGCTGAACGGCCGGGATGTCACCGCCGAGGTCAGAATCGGGGATGGCTCAAGACAGTCGCTCGTCGGCAAGAAGCTGCGCATCGAATTCGGTACCGAGTCCGCCACATTGGAGGGTGAGACAGTTTTTTTCTGGACCGGGCACGACACGGAAGACTGGCTTGAAGCGCGGATGGAGGGGTTGCACTTCAACGCGAGAGATTCACAGATCACAAGCATGGGAGCGGCGGATTTTGACTTCGAAGGCGGCCACGGAAGTGCCGGGTTGATGAAAATCAACGTTCTGGAAGCGAAGACGATCATATCTGTTGAATTTTTCGAAGGGGTCACGATTTCCTATGATTCGCCGGTTACGGAACTGTAGCGGTGGCGGCACCATAAATTGTCGCCGATTGTAAAAACTTGTGGTTTGCCAAGATGCGCGCTTCCTGTAAATCAGGGCGACACTCAAAACATCCGGGACACCAATACCAAAATGCCAATGTATTTTAGGGCTGCATTCGCGGCTTTCCTATTCCTGATCTCATACCCGGCGATGGCGCAGGTGGAGTTGGTTTTTGATCCGACAAACCGCAGCGGGCCCATTGTTGTCAAAGCGATGCAGGCCTCCTTTGAGCGCGATACCGGCATAACCCGTTTCCAGGGCAATGTTGTCGTAACGCAGGGCGGAATGAAGCTGACCTGCGACGATGCGGTGGTCAAGACCGCCTTTCCCGAATTCAGCGAGATTGAGTCGATTGCTGTTGAGGGAAATGTCGTCATGCAGAATAACCGGGGAAGCGCTTCCGCGGCATACGGCACCTTTTTCGTCCAGCAGGGAGAACTCAGGCTCAGGCACAACGTCTTGATCAGGACAGATACCTATACCCTTGGCGGCGAAGAATATGTCTACAATCTGGACACCGGAGTCAGTTCAATTTCCGGCAATGCGGCAGCGGATCTGAAAATCTCTGAACAATGACCTGTGATGCGGCCGCAGAAACTATCGGGCTGCATGTTGTCGATCTCAGCAAGCGGATTCGTGGAAAGACTATAGTCGATTCAGTCAGTCTCAGCCTGTATCCCGGCGAAATCGTCGGCATGTTGGGTCGGAACGGTGCCGGCAAAACCAGCTGCTTCTATGCCATCGCAGGGTTGCTGACACCGAAATCCGGCAGCGTTCATCTGGACGGGCAGGATGTCACACGGTTCCCGCTTTATGTCCGGGCGCGTCTCGGTCTCGGATATCTGCCGCAGGAAGACTCAGTCTTCCGGGGACTCACGGTCGAAGAGAATATTGTCTCTGTGCTTGAACTCTGTATGCATGACCCCGTCGCCCGAAAGCAGGCGGTTGAGGACCTCTTGGCCGAGTTTTCCATCCAGCATATCCGCAATACCAAGGCGTCCGCGCTTTCGGGAGGAGAAAGACGGCGGGTCGAAATCGCCCGCTGTATTGCTTCGGAGCCGAAATACATCATGTTTGACGAACCCTTTGCCGGCATTGATCCGATCGCGGCACGCGATATCCGTGCGCTGGTCAGGTATCTGAAGCGGCGCGGTGTCGGCGTGTTGATCTCCGATCATAATTGGCGCGAAACCCTGAACCTGGTGGATCGGGTATTTGTGCTTTCCGAAGGCAGCGTCCTGGTCGAAGGAACCCCGGATGATGTTGTGCGCGACGAGAGATTCGTCAGCGGTTATCTCGGGCATGATGATGACGATGAATGATGCACTCGCTGCGGAACGTGTTGCCGAAAAGCTCATTTAACGCTGCATTCAACTGACAGCGCTGCGAGAACGAACCCGCCCGGCACATGCCTTCCGACATATCAGGGGATGGGCGGTTGGTTCCACTCCGTCCCCATCGCCGGGTAAATTTCCCTGGAGTCGGGCGTTGCCGTGGAGAGTTTGCCGAACCCGCCGGGACAGTCTGTACCTGATCAAACACCTTTGAGATTCTGAGCCGGCATCAACCGGGCCTCGGGGAAACGGAGAGAGGGCGGAGCCCGAACGGAGGTTCCCCGGCCTCAGCGGATGAAAATTCCTGCCGGATCAGGCGGGGTTCTCCATAGGTTCGTCAACTCGAAACGACAGAACGGGAGAACCCCATGCAGGTTTTTGCCCTGCCCCGCCGTGTTATCAGAAACGGGGCCACTGCGTTCATGTCTTTTACCGCCCTCCGATGCCGGTGTCAGGGCACGGATGGATCCGGTCCACCGTCGGCGCCGTGCCATGAGTGATGGTCTGAGTTCCCTGGACGCCGCCCGCGCGGTGAATGTGCCGCGCGCCACGCTGTACCGCTGGATGAAGTCCCCGGCGCTTCTTCCGACCCGTCCCCGCCGTCTCCGCCGGATCACGCCCCGGGAGGGCGGCGCGGCAGCGGATCAGGGAGCTGCGGCGTGATTTTCCGGCCCGGGGCCGGGGAAAGATCTCCGCCATTCTCCGGCGGGAGGGGCGTGCGGTCTCCGGCACCACGGTGGGGCGCCGGCTCCGTGACATGGTCAGACGCGGGAGCATCGCGCCGGTCAGCGCCTTCACCGGCCGCAGCGGCAGGAGGAGGCGCACCCGCAGACCGCACGCCGTGCGCGTCACCGCTCCGCTCAGGGCCGCCCTGCCGGGCGCGGCCGTGCAGGTCGACACGCTCCACGCGACCCTCTGTCCCGGAAAGAGGGTCAGACACTTCACCGCCATCGACCGGATCTAACGCCGGAGCACCGCCATGGCGGCTTCGAACGCCACCGCGTCCAGCGCCGCCCGCTTCCTTGATAAGCTGATCCGTGACGCCCCCTTCGGGATCACCGCCGTGCAGGTCGACGGCGGTTCGGAGTTCATGGCCGGGTCCGGGGCCGCCTGCCGCGACAGGGGCATCACACTCGCCGTGCTGCCGCCGAAAAGCCCGGAAATGAACGGACGCGTCGAACGTATGCAGGCCACATGGAGAAACGGGTTCCACAATGTCCGGGACACAGGAACGAACATCACCGAGATCAACCCCATGATCGACAGATACCTCAGGATCCACAACAGCTGGAGACCACATGATGCGCTTGATGGATTAACCCCGGTTGAATATCCCGGACCACAGCGAATCAATGGGGGGCCGATTCTCATATGTAGCGAGCAGGTACACGGTCTTTATGAAGCAGGATGGTGTAATACTTTCCGTTGAGCGCCCTGCGGATCCGGCCGGAGTTCATCGGATGGCCGCGGGCAGGACTCCAGGCATGTGCCAAATATACAGGGTGTGCACGGACCCGCGGCACCACCTCGTTGGCGGCACGAATCATCGCGTATTTCCGCTCCAACTGCGAACGCATGCACTATTCCCGGTTCCGGGAGCCGGGTTAGTGCGTTTCGACGGGTGTTGCCGAGGGCAGCTGGAAATCACTGATCGGCGGACACCTGAAACGGAACGGGATGCACCGGTGCGCCGCCGGCACCATTGAAATCAACGCGTGAAGCCGCGCAGCAACCGATTCAACGATTACTGGGAATGGAAGGCAGATTGAAACGCGACGAAAATCACAGGATTGTCACACACCCGTCCCGCCCGGTTGCAGATTGGATACAATTCCCGCCGCAGCCGCCGCGCCATTCCGCAATCCAACACGAATGCGGCCCCGGGCAATTTATCGTGGATCGGCGATCCGGGATGACAATTTTGCCCATTTATCCTAAATACAGGGATGATTGGAGCGGAAGGATACGGGCAGACGATGCAGATCACGATCAGCAGCAGACATTTCGAGTTGAGAGCCGATTCCCGCGACTATGTGGAAAGCAATCTGTCAAAGGCCCTGGAGCGATTCGCTGAAAGACCGACCGGAGCCAACGCCGTGCTGGTCAAGGACGCAAAACATTTCGGCTGCGAAATCACCGTCCATTTATCCACCGGGTTGACTGCGCAGGCCCGGGCCAGCTCACCTATCCTGCACAAGGCCTTTGATGCCGCCTGCGAAAAACTGGTCAAGCAGCTGCGCCGCTACAAGCGTCGGCTGAAGAACCATCACAATGAACGCACGGTGCCTGTCTCCTATTCCGGCGCCGTCAGCTCGGTGCTTGCGGCATCGCCGGGCGGGCAGGATGAACCGGAAAGTCTCGCCCCGGTGATCATTGCCGAGACCGAGACAAGGATACCCACCCTGTCGGTCGGCGAGGCGGTGATGCAGTTGGAAATCGCCGAGGAAGCGCTGCTTGTGTTCCGTAATCAGCGCCACGGTGAAGTGAATATCGTCCACCGCCGGGACGACGGCAATATCGGATGGATTGACCCCGGCAGCGGAGGTTAGGCAAAAATCCGGCGGCAGGTCAATGGCCCCGATCAATAGCATTCTCCGGCGTCAGGCTGTCTGTATCGTGGAAAGCCGGGTGCGCAGCCGTGTCAGCCTGTTCAAGAAAATCGCTGCGGTCGTCGAATCCGCCTATACCGGGAACGGCGATGGCGAACCCCTGGCCTCGGCGGAGGAGATCGTCGCGGCACTCGAATGGCGGGCACGGAAGTTCCCCATCGGTATGGGTCAGGGCGTATTACTGCCTGCCGGCCGCCTCGATAGATTGCCAAGAATCATCTGCGCTTTCCTGCTTCTCAAACGTCCGGCCAATATAACCGTTCCCGACCACAAGCCGGTGGACCTGGTCTTCACCACACTCAGCCCGGGCGAGCGGCAGCGGCAGGATCTGAGGATCATCGCACGCATGGCGCATATTCTTAGCCGTACAGATATCCGCAACCGGCTACGCCAGGCCGAGGGCACCGAGGACATCTACGACATTTTCAGAGAGGCGTTTCATCACTGAGCCCGCGGTGCCTGAATCTCTCCACGGCCTCCGAGGCGAGCCTCTCAACCACATTGCCGGAACCGCCATCCCGCTCGGTTAGCCGCGCCGCCATGGATTCAATCTCCTCCTTTGCCGAACCGGAAGGAAACATCGCTGCAAGCGCGGCGCGCGTCTCCGCCGGGCTGAGTTGTGCGGCGACGGCGTCGCGCAGGGCCGTATCGACCGATGTCGTCGACAGCGCCCAAAGCTCAGCCGCGCTGAGGGTCAGATACAGCAGCTGTCTTGCGGTGCCCCGCTTGTGGCGGATTCGGGCAAAGCAGGGTGCGCCATCCCGGGTCGGTCCGGTCAGTTTCCGGTGCAGCAGCTCCAATTCGGCCTCCGTCAATCCAAACCACTTGACAGAAGTGCTTGCCGGAGCATCGAATATGAAGATCGTCGACGCCGCATCGAGAATTTCCACCCCGAAATCCTCCGGCAGCTGCGACGCCAGAGCGGTTCGTATGTTGTGCTTCCGACCCTCACGGATGTCCTGCAGAATCTGCCGCCTGAAGCCCGGCAGACTTCCGGCGCGGTGAAACTCGTCGATACATAAGAGTTTCGGCAACCGCCGCGCTGTCCTGGCCCGCATTCGGTGAAACCGCTCATATTGCCGCGGGCACTTTCCACCCAGGAGAGCGTTTGCAATCTCTTCCTCATCCACAAGCCAGTGACCGATCAGAAATTGCCGCGCCAGCATATACATGAGCGCCGCCTGCCGCGGTGCGCCTGGCATATCATGCGAACCGGCAACCTCTTCGAGATCAATGGCGGTGATTCTGGCCTGACCGGCGTCGAATATGGTGGCACAGGTCATGATCGGGAATTCCCGGATGGTCTCCGCAATCCGGCGCTGAAACGCCTTCAGGACCGGCTCATCGCCCGCCTCGGTCAGCGTATTCGCATATAGCGAGGTGATATGGTCGACATGGCTCGCGGCCACCAAATCGGTGAGAACCGGCATAGCGCGCCGCTGTGCCCTGGCGGCCGCATCGAATTCGCCGGCGGCAAAGAGTGCATCCGCAACCTCCCACCAACTCGCAAGCTCCGCCGGTTGCCGCCCGATTGCCGCCAAAGCCCGATCGACGAATAGATCATCGGATCGGATATAGCGTTTCGGATCACCGCTGTCGGACAGGCATTCGAATGCAGTGTCGAGGGCGGCGGCGGCAAGTCCGGCGAGCGGGCAGCAACCGCGCTCCCCGGCGCCGATCAGAAGGCTGAGAAAATTGATCATGAAAGCTCTGCCGGCAGCCATGGGGTGGCGCATTCCGGGTTCTGTGTCGAACGGATTGATCGCATGCTCCGGTGTCATTCGGAGCTTCAGCTGCGATGCCTCGCCGCGACGGCGCGGCGGCAACGCATTCCGGATCAGTTCAACAAAACCCCGCGCCGAGCACCCGATGTCGACAATGGCAATCTGCGGCAATTCGGCATCGCCTTCATCCAAGCCGTGCGATTCCAATGCGCTGGCGAGATTAACTGCATGCATGGCGACGGACTTTCCGGAGCCGGAACTGCCGCAATAGATTTCGACCCAGCTGTTCTGCCGCGATGAACCCGGCCGGTATGGCCACGCCTTGCCGTCGCCGGTGCGGAATATCACCGGACCCTCCGGCCACGGGCTGGCTTGCCGCGCCAGCGGCAGCATGGTCAATATGTCCGCAAGCGGTGCCGCGGCGCAGGGTGCGGTTGATTCCGGCCCGAGACCGACGACCGATGACAGAATCATGGCAAGCGGATCGCCGGTGACGCTGTCCGCCGACAGGTTTCCCCATTGTTCAGAGGCCCGCTTCAGCGCGGCATACCGGTGCTGCAGTTCCGCCGGCCTGTCCGCTGCCGCCCAGGTTGCGAATGAAATCCGCAGCCGCGCCACCGTATCTCCGGCACCGTCGATTTCGCGCAGACGGACGATGGCATCGCGTATGCGCGGGTTGCGCACGGGTGCGGCGAAGGCAAAAAGCCGCGCATACTGTTCCTTGAGCCGTACCGCCTGTAGCCCGCCGGGTTCGACCAGCCACCGGCAGCGCCAGGGCAGATCTGTCACGGATTCGACCAGGAGGTTGAAGGAGGTGAGAATTTCCGGCGCAACCGTGACATCAAATCCGGCGAAGATTGTATCGCCCAATCGCACTGTCCGCGAATCGACCACATAGGCATCCTCGGTTGCCAATTGCCGATCCAGGGCGGGCGGGTGCAGATTCGCCATCAGCGGAAACACATTCCCTGCGAGCGGATCCCTTGCCGGCTTCCAAGCCGCCTCGCACGGATAGAGCGCCGCCCGTATCCGCCGCAGCGCATCCTCCGCACTCAGGATATCCGCCACTCTGCCACAATTGTTCAGATCGCGGCAGCAGGCATCGGTCAATGTCGCATGACGGGCGAGGATTTCATTCCAGTCGGGCTGTCCATCCGCAAGTGGCCGGCTGTAGATGACCGCCAGGCAGCTTTCATCGACGAGATGTGCCGCCAAGCGCCGGTCAGCCCCCTGCAGAATATCGCCGAGAGCCAGCCGCAACTCCTCTGCCCGTTGCCTTTTGCGCTCGGCAAACCGGAAAATCCGGCGCGGCGCGGCCTCCGGGTCACGGGAAAAATAGATTTCGACCGCATGCCCGGGCTGCGACAGGGCAGGTGCCAGCGATACCCGCAGCGCGTCTGTCACGATGGCGAATTCAGCTGCGTCCTCATGCCGCATGGCACCCTCGATCCGGATCATCGAGGCGAATGAGCCGTCTTTCAGAACCAACACCCGCTCATCGCCGATCGATTCCAGCCGGATACGATCGGCAACAGATCCGGCCACCTGCAAAAAACTCAGGATGGAAGCCCCGCCAGCATTGCTTCCAGCTCCTTCAGCTTCCGACTCCTGCCAGCTACCCCGGTGCCGGTCAGCTCATCAAGCCTGCGCACCAGCCCGCACAAGCCGAGTTGTGATGCGACGGCGATGCTCCGGTCCGACTTGGTGCCGCCGAATTCGTTGATGTCGGCATTCGGTTTCACACCCGCCGCCCGCAACCGGCGGGCGCAACCGGGCGCAAGATGCATGCCCCGTCGCCACAACGCATCCGCCATCCGAACGGCCGCGGACGCATCATTGGCTGCGAAAGTCACCGACCCGGCAATCGCTGCCAGAACCGCACCTCCCTCCGCCTCCACCGCTTCAACGGCCGGGATTGCCTGCATCCGGTCATGCGCCGCGATCCAGACCGACTCCATCGGGGCCGGCTCCGATCTACGGATGCCACTGTCACATACAGCCCGGATCAGGTTCTCCGCCGCCAGCCGCGCCGACCAGGAATTGCGCACCACCCTGATGCCGCCGCCCGCCCTTGCCAGCTCACCGGCACAATTTCCGAACACTGTGTTTTCCGACCTGTGGCGCCAGACCGGACCGACAAAGGCGGCATCCACCACCACCAATCCGAGACCGGCGAGGCGCAGCGCCTCCGGCAAGGTGAACCATTTACGCATCATTCCGCGTCCGGCACTCCGCGTCAGGCTACGGCTCCACAGCGAACCGCCGAGCCGGTGCGGCGAGAAATCGCCTACAAGTATGACCGGTCGGCCCGATGACTTGAGCTGTGCCGCCAGCCGGCCCGACAAAGTCTGTTGCCGCAGCTTCAATTGCCGCCAGACACGGCCACCGGGAACCGGCTGCTCAGCCAGCCATGCAAGATAGGAATAGCCGGGCCTGTAGGCTGTCAGGAACCAAGCGTATCCGTGCGTCCGGACCGGGTTGCCGATGCCGAATTTCAACAGCCACCGGGATGGTTCACAGAGCGCCGTCGGCTTCGGCCGGCTCCACAATAATGTCGGGCGCATGAAATCCGCCAAGCCATAGGCGAGGCTCAGCCGGCTGAAACTTCTTCGGTTGCCGCACCCGGTCGCCGCCACCGCAAGCATCGACAGCCGGATCACCCGGCCCGACAGTTCAGCGAGGTACCGCACCTCCCCGTCGCGGTGTTCAGCGGAGACACCGAGCTCGGCGGCAATCCGTTTCCATTCGGCACCCAGCCAGCCATCGGCATGCACCATGCAGTGCATCCGCCTCCCGGCCAATCGGGCGGCTTCGCAAATCGTGAAATCGGTCAACCACAGCCCGTCGGGAAGCTTCATCCCGGCTGCGGTCATCACATGTCCGGATCCGGTCACGGCGATCCGTCCGTCGCCGCGCTGCAGCGACACCCCCGGCTGGGGCAGCCACTCAACCGAATCGTAGCGGGACATGTCGGCCACAGAGATCGCGCAACCTTGCCGCGTCGACAGAATGATCACTGATCAGATCCATAGACAGATCGCGGAAACCACCATCCCGCCAATGTTTGAGGCCAGCCGCTTTGCCGCTGATCCGGTTTGCGGCGGTCGGCCAGAACCGCAGAACGCCGCCAAGCAGGGACACGGCCTGTTGAAATTCGGTCTCGCCTCCGAGCCGCTTCAGCGTGATCATCGCCTCGAGAATCCCAGCTGGATCCGAGGTTCCGACGATATCCGCCAGTACGCGTTCCCGACGCCTCACATCAGCCGCAATATCGTCGGCGATTGGTGCCAGTTCCTCTTCAGCGGAGGCAAGCAGCACGTGCCATGCCAGCCTTGTCAGCTGGATCTGCGCAAGCGCCGGTGCCCAGAATACGCACAGCCGTCCCCGGTTCGCTGCCCATAACGCGTGCCGCAGATCATGGCAGAACTGACAAATGGTGCGCAGTGATGCGCCGGCTTCATGGCGGTGGATGTGATCAACTTCCATATAGTTACGCAGCCGGATCCCGCAGATGTGGCATGTCCAATCGTCACGCCTCAGGCAGGCGGCTATTGCTGCGGGGCTCCCCCCGGCGAGCATGGCGTGGAAACGGGCACCGAACACCAATTCTTCGGCTGGCGTCTCCAGTATCCGCAGCAGCAAACAGCGGCGGCCATCAGTTGATGCTGCGCAATGTGCCGTCGATCGACACATTGGTGACGCCGCTGCCGAACAGGGAACCAATTCCCACCCCGAGCGTAGTCGGTATCGCCACCAGCGCCGCTCCCACGAAAACCAGTGTGAAGGCGGTCGACAGCCTGGCGGAAGGATCATTTGGATTCTGTGAATGCTGCCGAAACTTCAGCAGCCCGACAATGCCGATGCAGATGCCGAGTAGAAACGCCGCTGCTCCGACCAGATCGGCAATGTTTCCCGCCTGCGCCTGTAGGCCCGCCGCCATATCGCCGATATCCGCGACCTGCGCCTCTGCCGCGGCGGCAAAAATCAAAAGGACAATGTAGAGAGTCGAAATGAATGGACTCGATGGCGACTCCGGCCTAGGGCGGCCTAGAGCGGCCATGGGCGGCCGAAAAGGCAATGAACACAGCGGTTTGGCGCGACGAGAAGGTGGAGTGGATCGCAAAACGGGCGAGTCGCCATCGAGTCGCTTTATTGGACTCAAAATGGACGAAAATCAGCCGACTCGCGACTCTTTATGGCGACTCTGGAAGAGTCGCCAAGGTTCCCTTTACGTTCTCCTACGGATTCGCCATTCAACGCCTCTTAAACGGCGTCGGTTATTCGGGGATTATATACTTGACAAGAGGCGGCGGTTTTCCTCTACCCATGCATATATCCCCGTTTCTTATTCTCCTTCCGCAGTCCTGAAAGCGTGTAGATATTGCTCTTGAGTTTGTTACAGGGGCCGCAAAGGAGAATCCGGTTAGTGACGTGATTTACGCCGCCGTCTGAGCGCGGCGTGTTGTGATCCAGTTCGAGATAGCGCGGATCGTCAAAAGAGCGGTCACAGCCCTGACAGACCGCGCCGTGCTGTTCCAGCAGGTGCTCATACATCTGCGCCCGCGTCCATCGCGGCCCGTCCGGTTCTTTGACCTCCACTTTGACGCGAAGGAATGGTGCGGCTTGATCGCCTTCATCGGTGCGGATTGGCAACTTATCGGTGAACACAACATCGCCGAACAGTCCGGTCGTGCCTTCAAGACGCTGCCTGACCAGCTTGTGCGCCCCCTCCCATATGTCCATGCCGACCCATTGCCGGTCAAGCTGTTCGGCGGCGACAAGGGTGGTGGCACAGCCGCAGAACGGATCAAGGACGATGTCACCGGGGTTTGATGATGCTTTCAGCATCCGCTCATACAGCGACACCGGTTTCTGTGTTGGATAGCCGACAGTCTCCGGCTGATTGCCGCGCAGGGCGGGAATGTCCCAATAATCCCTCATGCCCGCAAGGGTGTAGATGCCGTTTTCATCCTGTAGGATTTCGACATTGGAGAATCCGTATTTGTGCGACAGATACGATTTCTCTTTCAACGGGTTGAATGTGTATTTCTTGGTCTTCGAATAAAGCAGGACATTGTCATGCTTGCGCCCGAACCATCGCTTGCTCATTCCACCGGTCTTATACAGCCACAAAACCTCATTGACGAAATTCCGCCACCCGAAAACCGCGTCCATGACAGCTTTGAGATAGTGGGAAGCTGTCGGATCACAGTGAAGATAGATTGAGCCGGTCGGCTTCAGCACCCGCCGCATTTCCAGCAGCCGCACGGCCATGAAGCAGATGTAAGCCCCCATGCCGTCGCTGTGAGCGTATCGCGCACTCTCTATGGCTTCCATGAGACGCGGATAATCATCAGTGAGCTGGTCAACCCAATCGTTATGCACGTCCTGTTCCCACGACCAGCGATCCTGAAACTTCGCACCGGATGCCAGGCTGTCGGGCGTGGCATGGAAATCCCGCCCCTTGTTGAACGGCGGGTCAGTGGCAATCAGATCCACCGACTCCGAGTTCATGGCCCGGAGGAATTTCAGATTGTCGCCGTGGAAAAGTGTGCGGTTACGCCAATTCGGGGGGGGTACGGATGACTCATGAAGTCGCTGAGTATTGACACATAAAAATACTGTCAAATATATAATCCCCAAATCATCGCGTCTCCGTTTCATCCTGAAATGTCGTTAAACGGCTGTTAAATCACCATGTCCGGGCATCAGGATTCCGCTCCATTCTCCATTTCCTCCCTCACCGCCGCGATCATCGCCGCTCCTGCGCCGGCGAGGCGGCCGCGCAGCATCTCCGCTGCGTCCTCAACCGGATCCCGCCGGCCGGCGTTGAACTGGAACCCCGGGTCGATTCCGCGCGGCACCTGGTGGATTCTGCCCGTCCGGCGGTTCCGCCACGCTCTCATCTCGTCCCAGTCGGGCGGCGGCGCATCAGACGGCGAAATTCCGAGGCGCCGGACATCGCTGTCCGACAGCTGGCGGACGCCGCAGCGGCATTTCCAGCCGTTCGGCGGGTAGTGCGATTGCCAGAACGGGTGATCCCAGCGCAGGAGGGTGCCGTGCCAGGCGCGGTGCCGCGGCCTGGTCCTCTCGTCGAGGACCGCCGAGTACAGCAGCCACGGGCGGTTTTCCGCCACCCGCTCGATCCGCTCCCACCTCCCCCGGGCGTAGCTCATCCTGATATTCGTGTCGAAAATGATCCGCAGCCGCCGCACCGAGCCGAGCTGCACGGTTCCGGTCCTGCCGGTGACGGGATCCGTCATCGTCTGCCTGCCCCACCAGCCACGCCGCCTCAGCAGCGGCTCAAGGTCGTCGCGGAACTGCCCGAATGTCGCGCCGGCGGCGATCGCCCGGTCGACCGCGTCCCGGATATCGCGCAGGATATCCATTTCCGCCGCCTTGGCGACGGTGAACGACACGAGATGCCGGTCCGCCGAAGTGTCGCGCCAGTCGAATCCGACATGGAATCCCTTGGCCCGGAAATGCGTGACCGCCTCCTCCGGCGGCACATCCATGATTTCCGGCAACACCGGTCAGGCCTCCCCGTCACCATCAAGCCGGTCCTCTGTCAGACCGGCCGCGCCGGACAGCCCGGCGGTGAAGCCGAGCCTGTGCAGCGCCCCGACCAGGCGGCGGTCATCCATCCGCCGGAAAATCTCCGGGAGCCGCGCGCGGAACTCCTCCAGGGACATCTCATCCGCCGCCGCCGACAGCACCGGCTCGATGACCGGCTCGATGACCGGCTCCCATCCGCCGGCGTCCAGCAGCCGGTCCACCGCCCGGTCGACCGCGTCGGCGATATCAGCCTCCGCCAGCTCGGCGGCCGTCCGCGACGGATCCCCGCCGCGGCCTCCGGGTCCTGACGGCTCCGGCGCGGGCCGCGCCTCCCACTCACCGCCGTAGACGTCTGTGATGTGCCGCTCCGTCGGCCTCAGCCCGGTCGTGCGGGATATGACCGCCTCGCGGGTCGCGCGGGCGTCGAGGTCCTCCGGCGGCTCGGCGTCGTGGCGGATCTCCGGAGAAGCCGCGCCTGGAAAATTCCACTCGGTGAGCCAGCGCGCGAGCGTGCCGTTCAGCGCGCCGTCCAGCAGCCGGACATCGGCGGCCACCGTCTCATCGCGGACGTCACGCTGCACCTCCGCCGTGCCCCTCCACGCGCCCTGATCTGTGGTCGAGGACTGGCCGAGCAGAACGGTTGTGATCAGCTGATCGCAGTAGCGGACGAAATCCTCGAAGCTGTCGCCCGTGCGCGCCCGCTGCTCCAGCAGCTCGAGCGTGACGTTCTCCGGAACCGCGACGCCGAGGCTGGTCGCGGCTGCCTCCGCCAGCTTCAGCATCCGGTCCTGTTCCGCCGGCGTCGCCGAGGGATGATACCGGCCGACCACCGGCGGCGTGCCGAAACGCTCCAGCGCGACCGCCCAGAACCGGAATCCGTTCCGCTTCATCCAGACCGGCCAGTGGCACCAGCGCGCGAGGCCGGGTGCGAACGGCAGGTCGCCGTGCTCGCCGGGGCGCGCCATGACGACGAATTTCCGTTCAGGCACCGGCTCGCCGTCCGGCATTTTCAGCGTGCGGAGCAGCAGACCGCCGGCGTCGCTCCACCAGAAACGCTCCGGCGATCGCACTGTGATGCTCTTTATGCCGACGCCGGCGCCGTCGCGCATCCACGATATTTCGGCGACGGCCCATCCGTACCAGACAGCGTGCAGGAGCTGCCTGGAGATGAGCTGAAAATCCAGGCGGCTGAGCCGCTCACGCAGATCCTCGGCGGCCGCCCGGTCGCGTGCCGACGGACCGCCGGGCTCGACCTCCCACGGTTTGGAGACGGCGGCGTTGAGCCGCTGCTCCAGCGCCGATGCGCAGCGCTCGTCTCTCAGCGTCTGCCGGTAGACCGCCATCTGGTCGGCCTGCACGTAACCCGTCACGGCCTCGCGTGCCGGCGACACCGGGTTCAGCGGCAGCTCGCCGATATACGGCGCCAGGAGTCCATCCATCAGCGACGGCGCGGCTTCGCGCATCACGGGCAGCCTCCGGCGCATCGGCGCGCCCCTGGCGTTGAGGAGCACCGGAAATCGATCCATGTCAGATTCCTCCCAGACGTGTGGCGGCGAGGCGCGCGAGGCCGAGGCTGTCCCTCGCGGTGCCGCGCCCCGCGCGGGAGGCGAGATCACCGCCGATCAGGCCGTCGATCGGGCCGCCGCAGTGAGCGGACGCGTGCCAGGCCAGGGCCAGGGCCATGCCGGCGTCGCCGTGGCGCGTGCCCGCGGCGTCGGTCTTGCCCTCGGGAAGCCGCGGCACACCTCTGACGAGGCGGAAGGCGCGGAGATCCTCAAGGACGTCGTCATGGCGCGGCACCGCGATTAAATCGTCTTCAAAAGCCGCTTTGAACGGCGGCATGAATTCGCGGTACCACGCCTCCGTCGACATGACCGGCTCGATCAGCGAGCCGTAACGGTCCACCATGGCCTCGGCCAGGTAGCTGCCGTTGCCGCGGGCGTCGAAGGCACCGCCGCGGAAGCGCGGAAGCCTGTCGCAGATGAAAGAAACGGCCTGCACCTGCTGGGCGTGCGGCACATTGCGCATCTCCAGCAGAAACGGCGAGGTCCGCCGCAGCGTCTCGCCTATCGCCAGCGGCGCATAGACCGACAGGTCACCGGAGCGGGCGAAATCGCCGCCGATCACGTGACCGCGCGCCCGGTCGAGGGCGCGCAGGAGCGGACCGAGCTTTGCGTCGAGCCAGTCCTGCAGCTCGGCGCGCCTCGCGGGTTCCGGCCAGCCGTTGAATTCCTTCGAGCCTTCGAAACGCAGGACCGGGGCGTCAATCATGCGGCTTTCGATCAGGACGCGGCTCAGCCAGGCACCGGCGCCGTGGCGCGGAACGCACATCAGTTCCTCGTCGGCGTCCTCCGTGTTGGAGTAGCCGGAGAATATCACGGCGCGCCAGTCGGCCGCGTAACCGTTGTGCCAGTCATCTTTCCGGACGGTGCAGACCCGCCGCGCCAGCCCGTCGGCGATCGCGTCATCGAGCGTGATCCTGTGCAGCGCCGCCTCGAGCCGGCCGGCGCGGATATCCGTCACCAGCCCGTTGAACTCATTTTCGTCGCCGTTGTGCGTCGATATGATCCTCACAGCACCGCCCCACTGCCGGACCGCCAGCGCCGCCTTCAGCAGCCCGGCCAGATCGTCGCAGAAAGCGGCCTCGTCGATGATCACGACATCGCCCGGCTTGCCCTTCGAGCGCAGCACGCGCGGGTTGCCGGGGAGCGCGATGATGCTCCGCCCCGACGGGAAACCGATGCGGAATTTCCTGACCTCCCGCTCGTCGATGATCTCCGTCTCCTCGGTGACCTCACTGCAGGCGTGGTTGAATCTCCGCGCCCACTCGGCGCAGTCGCCGATATAGGTTTCCGTCATATCTCTGTTGTAGGACATGTAATAGACATTGCCGCGGCCCTCGGCCGCGTGGATCACGCGCCCGGCCGCGTCGGCCCAGCTCAGCCCGATCCGCCGCCCCTTCTCGCAGACGGCGAGCTGCGCCGTCTCCGCGTTCCACGCGCTCTGATACGCGAGCAGCGGAGGCAGGCCGTCGCCGGACACTGTCACTCACCCGAGAGCGCGCGCCTGAGCGCGGCGGCGGTGTCGCCGTCCAGGCCTCTGCGTCTGATCACCCGCTCCTGCCGCCCGGCCGCCTCGGCGAGGATCCTGCGGCGGTCCGCCCGCACCGCGATGCCGGCCCGTGTGGCTTTCGCCAGCGCCGTCACCGAGGAAGCCAGCTGCTTCGGGTCACCCTCCTCGCCCGCCAGGAGGACGTCGAACATCCGCTGCTGCGCGATCCGCAGCGCGGCCTCCGAGACCGATCCGGCATCGTCGGGCGACGCCGCCAGCAGCGCCTCCGCCTGCTCCGTGGCGACCCGCACCGCCTCAATGCGGCGCTTCAGGATTCCGCCGTGCTCCTGCAGCGCCGTTCTTCCGATCCGGAATCCCGCCGCCGCGAGCCAGTCCGCGAGATCCCGGTAGCCGCCGAAGCCGCCGCCGATAATTCGGCGGTTCAGCTCCTCCCGGACATCCGCCGGCAGGAGGTCGACCTTACGCGGCGACGGCATCGCTCACGTCCTGGGAGCGAAGCATTCCGGCCTGGAGATTCCCGGCTCGCACTCTATGCGGTACTCGACCAGATCGGTGCCGTGGCGTGTCAGCGCCGCGCGCCAGTCATCCAGCTCAGGGCGCTCGATCGCGACGAGACCGCGCTTCTCGAGGTAGTCCAGCTGGTCGCGCAGCGAATCCCGCGTCACACCGAGATACGCCGCGTCGACGACGCGCATGCACATCGACTCGGTCGCGCCCAGGTGACCGGCGACGTGCAGCGTGCGGAGGATCTCCCAGCGCACGCCGGGCAGCATTTTGAGGTTGAATGTCTGCATCGACATCACCGTTCTCCCTTAATACGTATGTACTCGCCTATGCGCGCGATGGTCTCCCCCTGAACCTCGAGTTTGGCGATCATCTGCGACATTACCGGCACCCAGTCCTGGCGCGCGAGGAAACGGCGCTCGGCCTCCAGCTTGAATTCGGCCAGGTCGGTTTTCAGCCCGCCGATCTCCTTAGCGAACGCCTGAGTGGACGACCCGTTCCGCTCGAGGTGGTCGAGCCGGACATCGGCGGCTGAACGCTCGGCCTCGACTTTGCGCAGGCGCACGAAAACGCCGATCGCCGCCCCGAGGAAGCCGGTGAGCATTCCGCGCACGATCCATGATTCGAGTTCGGTCACTTCGCGGCGCTTTTCGCGACCTGGCGTCCGCCGAACCACCAGATCGTGCAGGTCGTCGTCAGGTACAGGATTGTGTCGATGATGCGCTCCCGCAGATCAAGAAAATCAAAATCCGCCGACAGCTTGAAATAGACCGCGCCGGTCAGCACAAGGAACAGGAGTGTCATGCCCGGCCGCATCAGGCCGCGGAAGACATCGACAGCCAGCATCGCGCCGCCCTCACCGGGGCGCGAAAGCCGGGCTGCCTCCTGCCGGTAGCTCGCGATGAGCGCCTCATTCTCCGCCTGCACGGTGTCAGCCTCGAGATCGATCGCCGCCCGCCTCTCCGCGCCCGCCGCCTCGGCCTGCGCGATTTCGAGATCGATCCGGCGCAGCTCGAGGCTCTGCGCGTGACGCTGCCTGGTTTTGAAAAAATCGGTGCCGAAGCTCATCAGCGTGCCGAGCACGCCGGTGCCGGTGCCGAGAAGGATGGTCTCAAGGAATTCAAACATTTTCGATCTCCAGAATGAAGGCGCTGTCGCCGGCCCATTCCATCACGCTGCGGAATGCGGCCCTGGATGACAGAACCGCCTTCTGCCTGCGGCCGCGGACCTCGATCACGCCGGTGCGGATGCCGGGCAGAAGGCAGCCCGCCGTGTGTGAGACGAATCCTTTCCCGGTGTCGCCGCCGAGATTGCCGCCGTGGAAAAGTATATGGCTCCGCCCCGGAGTCTCCGTGACAAGCAGACAGCGGCCGAAACGCGGTGAGCGGTGCGGCACCACGCGGTATTTCCCCGGAAGGATGCAGGAGCGGCTCCGGCGGTTGTCCCGCCACGGCGGCTCCATTGTGAAAAGAGAGTCTTCCATGCCCTCCGCACCGAGCCGGCCAATTGTTCCATGGTCGTCACTCCCGGTGCGGCGCAGGAAGGCTCTCTTCACCGGAATCCCCCGGCGCCGGAGCAGCTCACCGCTCCGGCGGCGGCAGATCCAGAATGCAGTCCCTGAGCGCCTCCGCCGCGGCCCTGTAATCACCGCCCCACTCTTCGCGCTCCAGGAACAGCAGGATCCGCGCCTCCGCGCAGACGGCGTGGTTATTCAGGTGGAAGGTCCGGCCGCCGTGTCTCTTGATACACGGTCCGGCGTAGGCGTCGGTACCGGCGTAGTGCCAGTGCCTCTCACCCCCGCGCGCCTTCTCCCGGTGGCAGCTGTCCTTAGGCGAGAGCTGTCCGGCGTGCGCGAGAAGAATTGAGGCGGCCGGGGCGTCAGGGGCCGCGGAGAGTCCGTCGGTGATAATGACTTCCGGCGGGCCGCCGGCCGCCGCGGATGCGGAAAACCCGAAGAGGGAAAGCGCGGCCGCGATGATCGATGCTGTGAGAATGTTCCTCAAGATAACCTCCGTGGAAAAGGGAACGGGAGGCGGCGCACTTACGGACGCCGCCGGGAATGAGTGTCGATCATAGGCGGGAACGCGCCGCCGGGTCAGGTGACAGATGTCACCTGATACGTCCGTAATCCGTGTGCTACTCCGGGATTGCCGCCGCCGGCCTCAATGGCCGGGCCGCAATCCGTGTCACCTGCCGAGCCGATCGCGCCGTTTGCCGGAGGGAAGAGACTTCTTGCCCGCCGCATCATCGGGCGTATCGAGGCCATCCCGCACAAGTGCTACGCCGAGCCGTTCGCCGGCATGGGAGGTGTGTTCCTGCGCCGCCGGCTGCGGCCGAAGTCCGAGATCATCAACGACATCAACGGCGAGATCGTCAACCTCTACCGCATCCTGCGCGAGCACCCCGCCGCGCTGGAGGCCTCGCTCGGGCTGATCCTGCCGGCACGCGCGGAGTGGGAGCGGCTGCTCAGGACGTCGCCGGACACGCTCACCGACATCCAGAGGGCGGCGCGCTGGGTTTTCCTGCAGAGGCAGAGCTACGGCGGTGTGGTGGCTGACAGAGCATCTTCAGGCGACTTCGCACCCGGCACCGACGGACCCGCCCGGCTGCACCCGGAACGTCTGACGCGGCTGGTGCGCCGTGCCCATGTCCGGCTGCAGCGCGTCCACATCGAGAGTCTGGACTGGCATGATTTCATCCGGCGCTACGACCGGCCGCACACCCTGTTCTATCTCGATCCGCCCTATTGGGGGCACGAGACCGACTACGGAAAAGGGATGTTCGCTCGGGAATGTTTCGGGCAAATGGCTGAACAGCTTGCCGGCATCCAGGGGCGGTTTATCATGAGCATCAACGACCGCCCGGAGATCCGGAAGCTGTTCACCTGGGCCCGTATCGAGGAGGTCGGGACGAAATACACAAAAGCTGGCAAAGATATGCAGAGGGCGAAGTCGGTGACCGAACTCCTGATCAGCGGGTGAGTCCGGCTACCGGCTTCCCTCTGATCAATCGGGAGGCTCCATACTGATTTCGTAACCAAACCGCTCAAGGTCCCATTCGGAGAGTTGAATGACACCGCAGCGGCAGCGCAGGCGACGGACCTCGCACCACCATGGGTGATCCCAGCGCAGGACCGTTCCGTTCCGCCGCCGGTGTTCTTCACTTGTCTTGGAGTCAAGCACTGCAACGTAGCGAAGATACGGTCTCGAGTCGACGACGCGCAGAATTCTCTGCCACCGCTCCCGCTTGTACTTGACCAGCTCCCTTACGACACCGGGAGGCTCCCAGCATTTTCGTGGGCCAGCCGTCACCGTGTTCGTCTCACGGTTTTCATTTCTTTCTTGTTCCATGCTACATGGAGCAGGGTCCCGTCGCGGCATCATGCAGCCTTTCAAACCACGTCAGGATTGCCTCTGACTCTCGTGCCTCTGCAATTTTGAGACGATCCGACGCTGCATTCACCAACTCCAGGTCGACCTCCAATATATCCCTTCCAACTCCAGCAAACAGTGCAGCGCCTAAGGCTTCTGTCGCCTCGAAGAGCTCCGCCCGCACGTCCATATAGCGCTCGAATAGTTCAAACACCTCCGCCAACTCAGTTAGACATCGACCATCATGTGCTCGCGCTTCGCTCGCGGCTGCACCCGTCACCACCACGGCTGACAGCAGCAGCAGGGTGCGGCACCTTGTGCGGGACTGACGTTTTCCGCAGCCGGTGAGAGTCATCCGAGGCGGCGGGCCTTTCTGGCGGCGGCCAGCAGCGGGCAGTCCCGGCCCGGGCTGGCGAGCGGGCATTCGTCCGGCAGGCTGCTGAAGAACGCGGCCAGTTCTGTCAGCCACTCCGCCGGCCAGACACCCATCCCTTCGACCGGCGGCGGGATTACGGGCACCTCCGGTAATTCGCGGCCGACGTGCGGCGGAGGCCCGATATAGAACTCCAGACCCAGAGCCTGACAGATCTTGTAGGCAATCGGGAGCGAAGGTTCGGCAGGACGATCGCTCCGAACATAGCTTTGAAATGTCGATACACTGACATCGGCCATCTTCGCCGCTGCATTCACAGACAGGTGTCGGTCGGCCAATACCTCCCGAATGATTACAGAAAATGGCTTCTCCATATTGGCAATTTATAGCCAATTCTCACCATACGCACAATGCTATTGAATGGTTGTCACAATCATGGCATTGTGTTGCCATGATTGTGACAGCGAATTTAGTCGAACTGATAGACGCTTACGCCGAGGTCGCCGGCCTGAGTCCGCATTCCGTTGGCCGGTACTCCGGTGGAAGCGGCGACTTCTACGGGAGATTGCAATCCGGCCGCGACGTCACGACGCGCCGCGCCGCCCGGGTAGTGCAGTGGCTTTCGGATCACTGGCCTGACGGTGCGGAATGGCCGGCGGACATTCCCCGCCCGCCGCCGGTGCCGCCGGCGGACCGTGCCGCGTGATGCACGCCGCCAGATTCGGGCACTCACCGCGCCTGCAGCGCGTCCACGCCCTTCTTTCGGACGGGCGTGAGCGGTCGACTCTTGAGATTGTCACCGGCGCCCAGGTCTGCGCCGTGAACAGCTGCGTCGCCGAGCTCCGGGCCAACGGCTTCCACATCGAGTGCCGGCAGATCGGCCGGGGCGAGAACGCGCTGTTTATGTACCGCATGCCGAGTCCCGAAAGATACGGCGGCGATCCCGATGACATGATGATTTCCCAGGGCGCAGGCCGGTGACCGACCGCTGGCACCGGACCTCCTCCCTCGCCGGCCTTCCCGGAATGCCGAATACCGTCAGGCCGATCCAGCTCCACGGCGTCCGGCGCGGCTGGATCCGCCGGGAGGTTCCCCTCGGCCGGAGGAAAGTCCTCGAATGGCTAGAATCGTCGCTGCCCGCGGAGACGCGTGCGGCTCTGGCCGGCCACGGTGCGCCGCAGGTCCATTCTCCGCCTGCGGCCGTCCAGGCGGAAGACACCGCACAGAACGAGCGCAGTGGATGCGATGTGTCTTCCGCCGTCTTTTCCGGGGAATCCGCACAGGCCGCGCGTGCCGATGCCCGTCTTGAGATCACCGCCGCCTTCCGCCGCAGCCGCCGCGGCCCGTTCATTTCCGACCTGAAGGCGTGGGCGGCGCGGTATTCCGCCGACCCGGCCGCGTCCGGTGTCTCGGAGGAGACGCGCCGCCTCTATCCGTCGGTCGCCTGGAGCACGCTTCGGCGCTGGGTCAAAGCCCATTCCGGCGGCGGGGTGACGGCGCTGCTGCCGCGGTCCGCCGGCCGCACTTCCGTTATCGATGCCGATCCGGGCCTGGCGGCCCTCATCGGCGGGTTGCTGGCCGGCAATCCGCACCACATCACCGCGAACAACATCCGCCGCGCCGTCGAGGCGGAGTGCGGGATGACGCTGCATATTTCGCAGATCCGGCGCTGGGCGCGCCGCTGGCGGCGGGTCAATTCCCACCTGGTCTCGGCGGTCGCCGATCCCGACGGGCACCGGTCGCGCCTGATGCCGGCTTTCGGTGCCGCCGCCGCGGAGGTGGAGGAGCTGAACGGGGTGTGGGAGATCGACAGCTCCCCCGCCGACGTGATCTGCTCGGACGGGAAACGGCACGCCATCATCTGCGCCGTCGATGTCTGGTCGCGCCGGGCGCGCGTGGCCGTGGCGCCGGAATCCTGCTCGGCGGCGATCGCCGCGCTGATCCGGCGCTGTCTGCTCGACTGGGGCGTGCCCCGGATGATCGTGAGCGACGGCGGCGCCGACTACACATCGCGTCACATCCGCCGCGTCTATGACGATCTCGGCATCGCGCACCGGATCCTGCCCCCTTACAGCCCCGATAAAAAGCCGTTCATCGAGCGTTTCATCGGCACCGTCAGCCGGGACCTTTTCACACAGCTGCCCGGCTTCTGCGGCCACAGTGTCGCCGACCGGCAGCGGCTGAGGGACCGCCGGTCCTTCGCCGCCCGCCGGGGCGAAACCGACACCGCCGCGTTCAGCTGCGCCCTGAGCGCCGGGGACCTGCAGCGGCACATCGACGGCTGGTGCGCGGATATCTACGGCCGCGAGCCGCATTCCGGTCTCGGCGGCCTCAGCCCGTTCGGGCGGGCGGCGGGCTGGACCGGCGGCATCCGAACCGTCGGCGAGCGCGGTCTCGACATACTGCTCGCGCCGGCCGCCGGCGACGGCACCCGCACCGTCGGCAAGAAGGGCATCAGGGTGGACGGTGCGGATTACATCGCGCCGGAACTCGGCCGCCACATGGGCGAGCGGGTGCACGTGCGGCGGGATCCGGCCTCGCCGGACCGCATATACGTTTTCACGCTGCGGGATGCGCCGGGTGTCCGGGGCGGCGAATTCATCTGCATTGCCGAGGATCCCGGCCGCACCGCCGCCGACCGGCGGCGTATCGCCGTCGCCGCGAAGGCCGCCTGGCGCGCCCGCAACCGTGACGAGCGCAGGCTGGCGCGTGACATGCGGACGGCCGGGAGTCCGGCGGCGGCGATCGGCACGGTGCTGGACCTGGCGGCTGCCGCGGCCTCGAAGGTGACGGCGCTGCCGCACCGGGGCGGCGAGCACACCAGCGACGGACTTGAGGCGGCCCGCCGGGCGGCGCGCGCCTCCGAGCAGGCGTCCCGCAGGGATCGCGGCGACAGGGAGGCCGACGGCGACGACCTCCTGATGAAATTCTACGAGGGGAGCTACTGAATGAACGAGAAAATCCACCATCTGCGCCCGGCCCTCGCGGTCGAGTGCGAGGAGCAGATGGGCCGCCTCGGCCTGTCGCAGAACCGGGCGGCGCGCCGCATCGGCATCTCCGCCGCGGCGCTGAGCCAGTGGCGGCACGGCTGCTACAGCGGTGACTCGGCCGGTATCGAGGACCGGGTGCGCAGATGGCTGTCCACCGAGGACGAGGTCGAGGGCAACAGCCCCGGCGACGACCGGCTTGACCGGCATCTTGAATTCCGCGTGACCCGCGAGATCGCGTCGCGTCTCGCGCACGCCCAGGCGACCGGCGACATCGTCCTGGTGAAGGGATCCTCAGGCACCGGCAAAAGCTGGGCCGCCCGGCGCTTCGCCGAGACGCATTCGGCCACGCACTGCGTGACGGTGACAGGAGCGGTCAGGAGCCTCGCCGGTCTTCTCGGCATGGTGGTGCGGGCAACCGGATCGTCCGGCGCGGTCCGCTCGGCGCTCGAGGCCGAGCAGGCGGCGGTCGCGAACCTCCGTGGCCGCAATTCACTGCTGATAGTCGACGAGGCCCATCATCTATCATCCAGACTTCTCGACGAGCTGCGCTGCATCCGCGACCTGGCCGGCTGCGGCCTGGCGCTGATCGGCGACTGGAGCATCGACCTGCCGCTCGCCCGCTGCCCGCAGGTGGTCGGCCGGATCGGCGGAAGGGTGCAGCGGCGCGAGCCGTCCAGGGCCGATGTCGATCTGATGGTCTCGGCCTTTCTTGAGCGCCCCGCCGGGGGCGGCGCGGTCAGGACCGGTCTGGAGGTCGCGTGCCGCCCCGGCGGTTTCCACCGCCTGCGCCGGACGCTGGCCGATGCCTGGAGGCTCGCGCACATCGAGGACCGGGACACGGTCACTGACGCCGACCTGATGATGGCGGCGTACGGAACCGCGCCGCAGGCGGGCACCGGTGACGGGCCGGCCGGCGGCACGGCAAGGGCGGAGGCGTCCGCCTGACTGGGCGGGCCGTCCGGCCCGCCGGCAATGGAACAACACAGCACAGGGGAGACAGATGATGTGGAAATACACCGATTTGAGGCGCGCGCGCGCGTATCTCGCCGAAATCACGGGAGTCCTCGGCGATCCGCACAGGCAGCCGCGCTCCGAGCGCGAGATGATCGCCGTGTGGATTCTCTACGGCGAGACTGAGCTGCGTATCGACGAGATCGCCGATCTTTTCGGAATCGACACTGACCGCGCGCTGCGCGCGCTGCGGTATGCCGGCGCACTGTTCGCGCCGCCGGTGCCGGCGGACCGCGCCGAGTCACTGGCGCGCACGGTTGAGGCGCTCAGGTCCCGCCGCAGCGCGATGATGCACGGAGCGCTGTCATGAGTGCCCCGGCGGTATGCGTTCTCAGGGCGGGCGACCGCCCGGAGGCGCCGGCCCTGCGGTCCGCGCGGGCGATGAAGATCATCCGCGCGGTCTCGGACTCGTTCGGTTTTTCTCCCAGCGTGGTGACGGGACCGGACCGGACGTTCAGCGTGTCGTGGGCGCGGCAGACGGCGATGTGGCTGGTCAGACGTGAGACCGGCCTGTCGAATCCGGAAATCGGACGGCTGTTCGGCGTCCGTGACAGCACCACGGTGCTCCGCTCGCTCGAGCGCGTGGAACGGAAACTCGCCGGTGATCCCGACCTGCGGAGGTGGATGAACGGAATGCGCGCGAGTTGCGCGGCGCGTCCCGCCGGTCCGCCGGCTGCGGCCGGGGACGCGGAGGCGCGCACCGCCATCGCGCGCATGGCGCACGAGCTGATCACGATGCGCAACCGCCTGGATGAGATGTCGGTCCGCCTGTCGGAGCTGAGCCGGGCACAGTCAGAGACAGTAAAGGAGATTCTGAATGACTGAACAACAACAGATTCAAACCGGCGCCGACGGCGTCATCGAAATCGACGGGCAGAAATACATGCGCGACGCCCGGGAGCGGCTGGTGCCGGTCGGCGCTGTCCGCCCGCAGGACCAGCTGATGGACGAGATGGTCAGGAAGGTGACGGCGCACGCCCTGGAACTGAGCGACCGGGTCGCCCGGTTCCGGTCGCACACGGTTTTCGACATCGACAGTTTCGACGAGCTGCTGGCCGGCGAATACGGCGGTCACCGCCGGAAATCGGTGAAGGGCAACCGCACCTACATGACATTCGACGGCCTGATGAAGCTCCAGGTCCAGGTCTCGGAGAGGATAGCCTTCGGGCCGGAGCTGCAGGTTGCCGCTGATCTGGTCGACGAGTGCCTGGCGGAATGGTCGCGGGAGACCCGCGACGAGATCCGCGCGGTGGTCAGTCACGCGTTCAACGTGGACAAAGAGGGCGAGGTTCCGAAAGCGGCCATATTCTCGCTGCTGCGGCTGGATATCGACGACGCGCGCTGGAAACAGGCGATGGAGGCGGTGCGCGACGCGATGCGGGTCACTGGATCGAAAAGTTACATCCGCATCTACCGCCGCGCCGCGCCTGACGCCCCGTGGCAGCCGGTCACGATCGACATCGCGAAGGCGGCGGCATGAGCGGCCCGGATCCGACCCGCCGTGAGGCCCGGCTGGCGCTTGCGCTGGCCGGGGCCGTGCTCCGGGAGCGCGCGGAGATCAGGCACTTCCATGACGGCGCCGCTGACGCCGACGGGAATTTCCCGGATGAGGGCGACCGTCTGATGTTCGAGAACGCCGACAGGCAGCTGCGTGCCGACCGGGATCTTCTGGAGGATTTCGGGGTGGACATCAACGACCTGCGGGACGTGAGAAGGGCGGTGTGCGGATGAGCCGGAAAACCGCATGGGAGCCGCTCTTTCCCCGACAGTTGTCGGCGCTCAAGACGGGCGCGGCGAACCGGATCAGGATGAACCTGGCCGACGGCGTCAGGAAGTTCATCGCGGTCGGCGAGGACCTGTTGTCGATCAAGAAGGTGACCAGACACGGGGATTGGGAAAAGTGGGTGGACGAAAAGCTTCCGCTGTCGCGCAGGTCGGCGGAGATATTCATGCGGATCGCGCGGGACCCGAACATTCTGCGGCTGGCAAAAGCGAATCATGATTCGCATTTGCTTCCCGCCGACAAGGCGATCCTGAACGAACTCTGCGGGATGACCGGACAGCAGTTCGACGGGCTGGTTGAGGCCGGCGTGATACACGCCGACATGAAGCGCGGCGACGCCCGGTGCGCGGTGCGGCGGTCCGGGGCGCCCGCAGCGCCCGCGCTGCCGGAACCGCACGGCGCCGGCGGATACGGCGTCATCCTGGCCGATCCGCCCTGGCCCTGGGAATCCCGGGGTGCCGGCGGCAAGGGACGCTCCGCGGAGATGCATTACCCGGTGATGACAGTGGACGCGATCGCGGCGCTGCCCGTCGGCGGGCTTGCCGGGCAGGACTGCGTCCTTTTCCTGTGGGCGGTCTCGAGCACGCTTCCGCAGGCGCTGGCCGTCATGGAGGCGTGGGGCTTCGAGTACAGGACGACGGGATTTGTCTGGGTGAAGGACGGACCGCCGGGCCTCGGCTACTGGACCCGGAAGGGCGCCGAGCTGTGCCTGCTCGGCGTGAAGGGCAGGCCGGCGCGTCTGAACGCCGACGTGTCCGAGGTGGTCTCCGCTCCCAGGTACCGTCACTCGGAGAAGCCGGTGGAGATCCGGAAGCGGATCATGCGGCTGGCCGCCGGCCCGTATATCGAGCTTTTCGCCCGGCAGGCCGCCGCCGGATGGGACGCGTGGGGAAACGAGGCGCCGGAACGGGCCCGCGGGGCGGCGGCATGAGCGGCCTGACAGTGCGTGAGCACAGGCTGGCCGCGGCGCTGAAGACGGTCTCGGCGCGGCTGCGCGCGGTCTCGGATTCAATGTGGTGTGTCTGGACGGACGCGGACGGACAATTCACCGTGGCGGCGCACAAGCAGGTGTTCGACGAGGTATCGGCGGATCTGCGCGTCAGCCGCGACGTGCTCACGGAATACGGCCTCGCCGCCGACGGCGGGGAGGCGGACCCCTGGGACGCCAACCGCGCCGCCGCGGCGGTCACAGAGGAGTATCTCCGCGCGCGGAACAGGTTCGCGGATTACAACTCGCCGCACGAGGGTTACGCGGTCCTGCTGGAAGAGGTCGACGAGCTGTGGGAGGCGGTCAGACGGAACGACAATGAAGCGGCACTCAGGGAGGCCGTGCAGGTGGGCGCCGTGGCGCTGCGGTTCCTCATCGACTGCCGGGAGCCGGACAGGAGTCCGGAATGACGCTTCACCTCCTGATGAACTTCCCCCCGTGGAACAACGACCGCCGGACGTCGTTTGATTCGTTCATGACCGCGTTTCCGAAATGGGAAGCGCTCGGTTGGGACTATGCCCTGTTCATGCGGCACAGACCCCGCCGGGAAAGTGAGCTCCTGCCGGGTGGATCGGTCTACTGCAGGTGGGGCGGACAGATTCTGTGGCGGATGCCGATCACCGGATTCATGCCGGTTCAGGAATGGAATCCGGACATCGGCGCACGCTGGCACGCTCACACGGCCGTCTTACTCAGCTGCGCGGTCCGGATGGTGCGGCCGACCTCCGCCGGCTTCATGCGCGGCTTCAGATACCTGGAGGAGGCCGATGCCCCGCCGGACCTGCCGGCGACGGCGGCGGAGCCGGGTCCGGAACTCGAGCGCGTGCTGGACGGGCTGGGGGTGCGGCCGTGAAGGACAGACTCCGCCGTGCCATCTTCGCCGCCTGCCGGCAGCGGGGCATCGACACTGATCTGCGGCACGAGATCCAGCTCGGCGCCACCGGCAGGGCGAGCCTGACCGGGATGGACGCCGACGACCTGCGGCGCGTGCTCGACGCGGTCAACGGCCGGCGGACGGAGCCCCGACCCGGGCGGCGGCGGACGAAGTCCGGACCCGGGCCGCTTCCGGACGGCCCGCACACCGCGAAGCTGAGGGCGCTTTGGATCTCGGCCTGGTGGCTCGGCGTGGTAGCTGACCGGTCGGACAGCGCGCTCGCATCGTGGATCCGCCGGCAGACCGGGCTGGACGCGGCGCGTTGGGCCACGCCGGCGCAGACCGCGGCCTGCATCGAGGCGCTCAAGACCTGGATGGAGCGGGAGGCGGGAGTTGACTGGTCTCCCTACGCTGCCGGCGGGCGGCCGGTCCACAGGCCGGCGGCGCGGATCATGGAGGCGCTGTGGCGCGGCCTCTTCACGTCGTGCGTGGTCGAGGACGGCAGCGACGCGGCGCTGAGCTGCTGGGTGATCGGCTTCCGCCGCGACGGTGCCCACTACACCGCCCTGCCGGTGAAGACGCAGAATCAACTCGTGCAGCAGCTCGGCCGGTGGCTGAGACAGGTTGAGGGAGAGAGAGCGGATGAGTAAACAACAGACTCTGACGATCCGGACACGGATCAAGCACTGCACCGACAGCGCGGTGCTCACCGAATGCGGCGCCTGGCTTCCGCTGTCGCTGATTGAGGTCGCCGGCGATGTTCCGGACTGGCCGATGCCGGACGGGCCGGTGCTGCTGGAGGTCCCGGAGTGGCTGATTCTGAAACGCGGTCTTGAGGACCTGGTTGAGGAGTGATGAAATGACGCAGATACAGAAAAAATTTCTGAAACGGACTGCAGGTATCTCTTTCACGGGCATTGAGCGGCACATGCTGACCTGTATGCGCGAGCGGGGCGGCGGAGTGCAGGCGTCTTTTTCCAGCGTTGTCACGGCTGCGGTGCGTGAAGCGTTTGACCGGCAGTTTCCGGGGGTTTTGTCCGTGATGGAGCGCCGGAGGAATGAGGCCATGGAGGCGATTGACCCGCGGAGTCTAGTAGGCATGGGAGCCGTGGAGCAAAGGCGTTTGATGGAAGAACGTGCGTGTGCGGCAGTCACGGAAGTGCTGGACGCGCTGCACAATACCTTGAAAGGGGCGGAGACATTGCCGGGTGCAGATGACTGAACCTCCGCTCCCCGGGATACTCGCCGACATCGCCGCGGTAGCCGGGCGGGAGGCGGCGATTGATACCGCGGCGGCGTTCGGCGGCCTGACAATGCACATTCCAGCCCCGGAGAACGTCAACGGGCATGAACTGGGCCGTGTGCTCGGAGAGGAGCGCGCCCTCCTCATTTCCCTCCACTTCAAGGGCGAACAGATATACATTCCAATGGCCCGCCGCCACGTGATCCGGCGCATGCACTCGCATGGCGCCGGCAAGCGTGAAATCGCACGGCGTCTGGCCGTTTCATACCGCACGGTGCACCGTCTTCTGAAGTGATGTTCAGGTGACATGTGTCACCTGACAATCAGCCGCGTCCTCCCCTATTCTGCGCGCATGAGCGCTCTCGACGGATGGATCGATGTCTGCCGCACGGGAACCTGGCGCGACGCCAGGGGCCGGGAGGTGCGGGTGACGCAGGACAGGCTTGACGGGATTGTCGCGGCGTATACGGCGTCCGACCCCGCGCCCGTGGTCGTCGGTCATCCCGAACTGGACGCGCCGGCGTACGGCCACGTCGAGGCGCTGCGCCGCACCGGCGACCGTCTGCAGGCGAGGCTCGGCAATCTGATGCCGGCGTTCCGCGAGGCGGTCGAGGCCGGCCGCTACACCGGCCGGTCGATCGCGCTCAACGGCGATACGCTGCGCCACCTCGGATTCCTGGGCGGCCGCGCCCCTGCCGTGGACGGGCTGGCGCCCACGCGGTTCGGCGCACCGGCGGACGGCACGGTCGTGCTTGCCGAAAGCGAACTGGCGGACGGCACGGCCCCGGCCGTGCGCGCCGCGCTGCGCTCGATATCACGGATCGCCCGTCTTGTCCGGGAGCGCATCATCTCATCCGACGGCGTCGCCGCCGCCGACGAGCTGCTGCCCGACTGGGAGATATCATCGATTAACCGCATCGCCGATGATCTCGACGGCGCGGAGGAAACCCCATCATTTTCACAACCTGATCCGAAGGAGGTAAAGGTGCCCGAAGACACAAAACAAACGGACGCGCAGGCGCCCGACGCGGCGGCGCTGGCCGCCAGGGAGGCGGATCTGACCGCCAGGGAGGCGCGTCTCGCGGCCGCCGAGAAGGCGGCGGAAAAGGCCGCCGCGCTCGCGGCGTGCGAACGGCTGATCGAGCCGCACGTGACCGCCGGCCGGCTGCTGCCGGGCGAGAAGGCGCCGCTCGCGGCGCTGATGGCGTCGCTGCCGGAGGGCGGTGACACCCTGGAGTTCGCGGCGCCGGAGGGCGACGGCACTGTCCGGAAGGAGCCGCGCGGAATTCTGTGCGATCTCCTGGCGGCGCTGCCCGCCCGCGTCGACTACCGGCAGGACCTCGCCGGCGGCGCCATGCCGCAGGGGCGGCACTCCGGAGCGGAGGACGACCGGCAGATCTCGCAGGAGGCGTCGGCGCTGATGGCGGACGCCGCCGCGAAGGGAATCACAATCACAGTGATCGACGCCGTTGACCGGGTTCGCGCCCGGCGCGGCCTGACGAATTGAGGAGGGCTTAATCATGCCTAATGTCAGGGAATGGCTTGTATTCAAAGCCAAGGGCGCGATCGGCGCCCGTCTGATCACCGCGTTCGACAATGCCGCCGGCGACTCCGGCGCGGCCACAGGGGAGGCCCTGGTGGCCAACGGCGCCGCCGCCGCGGTGTTCGGCGTCAGCGGCACGCGGGCCGTCGCGGACGGTGAGACCGTCGAGGTGGCGGCTCCGGGCAGCGTCGCGCAGGTCGTCTACGGCGGAACCGTCGACGCCGGCGATTTTCTGACCGCCAACGCCACCGGCAAGGCCGTCGCGACCACCACGGCCGGCGCCCGGATCATCGGGATCGCCGCCGCCGACGGCGTGGCGAATGACATCGGCGAGGTCCTGATCTCGCCCGGAAGCGTCTGAGGAGGACGAAATGGACTATATTCAACTGGGCACGCCCGAGGCCGACGCGATCCTCGCCTCGGCGCCGTTCGAGACCCATCCGCGGCTGACACAGATCGCCATGACGGAGCGGCCGACGGAATTCATCGCGGAGAGGGCGCTGCCGAGCATCAACACGGCCTTCGACTTCAAATATTCGAAAGGCATCACCGAAGACCAGTACACGGTGCCTGAGACACGCGCCTCACGCGCGGGCCGGCTCACCGAGGTCGAGTTCGGTCAGAACCTGGCGACGGGTTCGTGCGAGGACCGGGGGCTGCTCGCGTATGTGCCGCAGCGCGACATCGCGCAGGCGCGCCAGCAGCAGGCCGCCTGGGACCCGATGGCGGAGGCGTCGATGGGGCTGACGCAGCTGATGGACCTGGACCGCGAGGTCCGTGTCGCCGGCATCGTGTTCAACGACTCGAACTATCCGACGGGTCACAAGGATACGCTGAGCGGAAACGGGCAGTTCTCCAACGCCGCGTCGGATCCGATCAAGGTAATCCGCGACGCCAAGCGGGCCTGCATCACGACGCCGGACACGATGATCTTCGGCGTCGAGGCGTGGGACGTCTTCTGTCAGCACGGGGACATTCTCCAGGCGACGCGGATGACGGGCGCCGGCAGCGGCGCCGACGGCGACAAAGGCTATGCCACCGAGGAGGCGGTCGGCCGCCTGTTCGGGATGCGCGTCGTGGTCGGCCGCGAGCGCCGGCAGACGGCGAACCGCGGGCAGGCGTCGAGCTTCTCATTCATCTGGGGCAAGCACATCGCTCTGCTGAAAGTCTCGCGGCCCGGCGGCAGCCGGAGCCAGATGCCGAGCTGGGGTTTCACGGCGCGGGCGATGGACCGCGGCGTCATGACCTCGATGGAGCCCTCGCGCGGCGTCGGGCGCGGCTCCCGCGTCATCAAAGTCAGCGAGTGCACCGGAGAGGTCATCTCCTGGAACAGCGCCGGATATTTCTTCAAGAACGCGGTGGCCTGATGACCACTTACCGGACGGCGACACGCATCAATTTCGGCGATTTCGTCCTCGAGCCGGGCGAACGCGTTGACATCGACATTCTGGCCGGGAAAGTCGGCCGGAAGGCTGTCGGGCAGCTGCTCGACGGCGGCGACATAACCGCGGACGCGGCCGGCGGTGACGCCGGCGGCGGCCCGGACTCCCCTGCCTCCCCGCAGCAGGACCGTGCGGAGTTGACGGAGCGCGAGCTTCTGATCCTCCGCACGGTCGTCCGTCTGCGGTCCGATCCGGACACGCTCACGCGTTCCGGCAGTGTCCGGATCTCGGCGTTGGAGGCGGCGGCGCATCTCGACGGGGTTTCGGCCGCTGAGCGCTACCGGGCGGAGATCATCGCCGACATCGTCGCGGAGGCGCTGGATGCCGGTGCGGAGGCCGCGGATTGACCGCCCCGGCACAGACCTTCGGCCAGCGGCGCGTCAGATGCGGCTTCAACCCCTCCGGCAACGACGCGGTCGACGGGATCAAGCGCCGCGCGGCGGAGCTGATCGACCTGGTGGACACCTGGACTCCCCGGACCGCAGAGGCGCTCAGGCTCAAGGCGCTGGCGATGACCGCGATTGAGGAGGGTTCGATGTGGGCCGTGAAGGCGGTGACAACGGCTCCGGCGCCGGAATCCGGAAACGCGGCGGAGTCCTGATGCCTGAATCGACCGTTAAACAGGCATTGAACGCCGTTAAACGGGCATCACACCGTTTCACGGGGGAAGTTCCCCTGACGGCGGCTTCCCGCAACGTGAGCGCAGGAAAACGCGATGGCTGATATTTTCACGTCGAGGGACCGGCGGCGCGTCGACACGATCGCGCCGCTGTCACGCAGCGAGGTCGCCGATGTGTCGTCCGGAGACCACGAATTCGCCAACATCACGCGCGCCGTCATGGTCTCCGGCGCCGGCAGTCTGACCATCCGCCTGGCGGATGACAGCGCGGACCTGACGCTGACCGTCACCGCCGGCACGTTTCTGCCGCTGCGCGTGAGACACGTCCGCAGGGCATCGACCGCCGCGCTCATAGGATTCTGGTGAGATGCCGGTCCAGGTCGGCGTCGGCACTTCCGTGACGCTGTTCCCGCTCGGGCGGATCGGCGTCAGCGGCGGCTCATCCGGCAATCCGGACACGCCCGACGCGCCGGAGCATGATCTGACATGGGGCGCGTCGACTGAAATCACGTGGGGCGGCGACACTGTGATCGACTGGCCGGGGATATGAATCATGGCGTCAACCGGTTTCAGAAACCTCGCGGCGCAGGCGGCGCGTGACGACGCGCACGAAATCGCCGTCCAGCCGGCGGGCGATACCCCACCGAAGCGGCTGAC
Source organism: Paracoccaceae bacterium (assembly GCA_026706985.1). Lineage (GTDB taxonomy): Bacteria > Pseudomonadota > Alphaproteobacteria > Rhodobacterales > Rhodobacteraceae > JAPOXR01. The sequence goes on from JAPOXR010000011.1 coordinate 42,057, forward strand.
AATCGCCCGGCTGCTGGCCGGGTTCTCGAAATTCTCCGGCGCTTACGGCGATCTCACCGGCAGGCCGACTTTATTCTCCGGCGCGTATTCCGATCTCTCCGGCCGGCCCGCGCTCGGCACCGCCGCCGCCAGGAACGTGGGCGGCGCGAACGGCGTCGCCGGACTGAACGGCCAGGGGACGCTCTTCGCCAATCTCTTCCCGTCCTACATCGCCACCGACGCCGAGGTCACCGCCGCCGTCGAGGCGCTCAAGGGCGGCGCGCCGACGGACATGGACACGCTCAAGGAACTCGCCGACGCCATCGGGCTGCGGCTGCGTGACCGGGGCGGCTGGTCCGACAGCGCCTATGCCATGCATGACGTCGTGCGGCGGGTGGCGGGCGGCGGCATAGCTTTCTACCTGGCCCGCACCGCCGTTGCGGCCGGAAACTCCGCAGTCACCGCTCCGGGCACGGGTTCCGCGTGGCGGACGTCGTGGCACCGCATCGGCTGGACCGACGGCGCGCCGTCCAGCCACACCGGAGCGCCGTCCTACGCGGACGGCGTTCTCACCATCACCGACCGCGGCGGCACTGACCACCAGGTCAGCCTTCCGCTCCTGTCGTCGGCGTCGGAGCGGGTTGAGAGCATCGCGTTCGCGGACCTCACCAATGCCCGGACCGACGTTGAGCTGACGCCGACGGCCGGCAGCATCGGAACCGTCCTCGGCGACGGCGGCGCGGAGATCCTGTCGGACATCTCCGGGAACGATTTCACGCTCGCGCCCGGCCTCTTCCTGATCGACCTGTCCTGCGAGATCACGGCGGGCAGCGTCTCGAACGCGCGCAACGCGTCGATCATCTACAACCTGCGCCGGTCGTCGGACGACATGATGTTCGCCGGCGGATCGTTCACGACCACGCGCGCGGCGGCCGACTGGCACCGGGTCTCGACTTACGCGGCGATCGTCGTGCCCGCGGCGGCAGCGGTCAATTTCTACATCGAGCGCTCCGGAGGCTCGGCGAGCGTCAACGTCCGGAATATCAAGGCCGAGATCATCCGCTTCGGCGGCCCGAAGGGCGACAGGGGCGCCACCGGACCCGCCGGATCGCTCGTGGAGATCGGTTCGGCGAATTACACGGTCCTGAGCAACCGCTACGCCGCCGGCGCCGGAGGCGGCATCGACATTTCCGGGGTCACCGCCCGCGACGTGCTGGCGGTGCGTCTGGACGACCCGGATATCGGCACCCGCCTCTTCTGGCTCCTCGGCGAGGATATAAACTCCGGCCAGTCGGGCGGTGGCGCGGTGAGCGCCAACACCCATTTCGCGAAGGCGTCGAGAACCGCGCAGAACCTGGAGCTTCTCTACCTGGGCCGCGATTCCAACGACAGACTTCTTTTCGCCTCGACCTCCGGCTTCGTCGATCCGGCGCCGCTGACGCTGTACAGAATGGGATCGACGACGGTTCCGGCTCTCCAGCCCCACATCTCGGGTTTCGCGGTCACGAGCGGCAACACCTCTCCGGTTCCCGGAAGCCTCGAGAACGATGTCTACGGCGTCGAGTGGTCGATCGCGCAGAGCTCGCACGCCGGTCCAGTGCGCATCGTCGCCTTCAAAGGCACGGCGGCCAACCCGGTGAGCGTCTCCGTTCTCAAAACGCTCGCCGACGCGGAGAAGGCGCACGGCACCGCAAGCGTCACGATGCCGGCAATCACGCTCGCCGCCGGTGAGACCGCGACGCTGCGCCTGGAGGTCTACGCGCAGAACGCCGATGTCTCGACCGAGCTGCCGCGCAGCTACCAGGATGCGCGCATCACGGCCCACGCGGCCGCCGCCGCAGCGTATCATACCGGCAATCTGCGCTACATGGCGGGCGAGACGGCAGCAGAGACTGCGGCGCGCATCACGGATTTCACGGGCGATACGGTCACATCCGCGTCCCTGCCCTCCCGGCTCACCATCGCCGTTCCGGCGGCACCCGCCGGCGCGGAGTGGCAGCTTTATCTCCTCGCCAAGTCGGATCAGCCGCAGCCGGCCGGATTCACCAGCGCCGGGCTGCCCGCCAGCGCGTCGTTTCTCTCCGCGCAGGACGTGACGATCAACAGCGTGGCCTACAAAGCCTATATTCTGCGTCCGGGGCAGAGGCTCACGACGGCTGACAACGGCGATTTCTTCGGAGTCACCGCACCATGACTGATTTTCCCGGCACAGTCGCTGAAAACAAGGCACGCGCGCAATCCTACCGGGGATCCTTCATCGGCAACCGCGAGCCTTTCACTTTCGGAGATCAGGTTCAGACCACGCTCGCAGGGCCGGGCGGCGATGACGATGCTGATTCCCTCCTGAAATATCATCACGATCTGCGGGCGCGGGAACTGGCCGCATTGCCGGCAGACCTGAGCGGTTTCGCGGTCGGGGACATTATTAATGTCGGCGGCGAGACGCACATCGTGCGCGAGGCGACCGGTTCGAACGAATTCGCCGGTGTCAAGGCGGGCGCGCATGACCATCTGAGCGCCACGACGAATTCCCACGCGGGTGCCATCGCGATCTACGGGCAGTTCACCTCGAATCCGGACAATGCCATCGCCGGCGTGGTCGCGCACACAATCGGGCAGCTGCAGCTGCTCATCAAGAAGTCGGCATACGAGACGGCAAAGGGGTCGGCGATTGCCGACGGAGACCGGATCACCGCGCTCATTTCAGCCGGATCGCCCAGCCGGACCGACACGATCACGCTTTCACGCCTCGCCAGTCACGACTACTCCGATGACGGAGTCGATTACGTGGTCTTCCAGTACGCGGACAATGACGGCGATCTGAATTTCTGGCGGCAGCCCGATAACACGGCCTGGACAATGCGGGTGTTCGAAGGCACCGGCACAAATACCCCGCTTCTGGTGCACGCTGACAATCTCCGGCACTGGGTTATCTATCATTTCGACGATGAAATCCGGCTGGACGCGGAAGTGCAGCGGCTGGCGGATGAACTCGGCGTCAATGCTGATAATCAGGGGGAACTTGCCTCGATCGTCGAGGGCTTCAGGACGGGCTTCTACACCGGGCCGCAGAATGCGAAATACGAGGTTCTCGCCACCACGACAAGACGGGCTGCGTCCAGCGCCTCACTGATCGATGACAACCGGGACTGGCTGCCTGCATTCGACCGGGATAACGGCTCGATCAACATCGGCAACGCGCCGGGCTACGCGTATATCCGCGTCAGGAAAGCGGATCGCGATGCGGATTTTGAAAAATCCGCATCGCTGAATGTCATCCAGCAGACGGACCGCAGCGATTACCTGATGATCGTCTCGCAGCCGATTGCCGGTGCCGGACTGCCGGACACGCTCGCACCCGATCCCAGGCACTGGCAGACAAACGACGTCATTCTGGCGAAATACTGGTCAGACTCGACATGGGATGTCTGGGAAATCACATTCGCCGGTTCGGGCGATGACGATGAGCCGAACGTCTACAACGCCTATTTCGGGCGGTTCGTGCGGCTGGACGGCGAACTGGCCGACGAAGACCCGGAGGTCTTCCGCCGTCTGCTGGAGCATTACCAGCGGGGATTGCTGACCGGCCCGATCAATGAAGATTACAGGGTGCAGGTCGACTCCAGAAACCGGGATGCGACGAACGTCAACAGCATTTATTACGTGCTCAACGCGGAGACCGGCTTCCACAGCGCCGCCACCGCCTACGTCTATCTCCGGGTGCCGGCGAACGCACACGATGAGGGTTATGAGAAAGACGCGGCGCTGATCATCTACCGGAAAACCGACGGCTCGATTATCCAGGCGCGGTCAATCAGGGCGCAGGATTCGCCGCAGGACAGCCGGCACTGGCTGACCGATTCCGCGCCATTGGCGAAAACCGCGACGGTTTTCGGCTACGATTACTACAAAATGACATTCGCCGTCGCAGGTGCCGATGTCATCGACTCCAACGACCCGGTTTTCCACGGGCTGAACCTGGTCGCTTATTTCGGTCTCCACCAGTCCCTGACATCCGGCGAGAATGACGCCGGCACCGGCATTGAACTGGATCGTGGCCGCATTGCGATCAAGCACACTGATTTCCCCTTCGGCCTGTGGGGGTCGGATGAGGACGGAGTCGTCAAGGCCATGCGGGTGCGGGAAATCCGGGTGGATGACCAGCGCGGCCAGTCTCCGGGCTATGAGTATTACTGGAAAACCGGCTGGAAACTGCGGGGGGAGGATCTGTTTCCGACGGTCAGCGGGCATTTCCGGCGTCTGAACATCCACTCGAAAATCGACCTGGTTCCGCTCAACGCGTCAGTCACCGGCTACGAGGGACAGCGACCGGGATTCACCTGGGACGCCGCGCACCGGACGCTCAAATTCAACGGCGTGGAGTGGTCAGCCCAGACCGCCGGAACCACCGACCGGCAACTGGTGATGGACTTTGAATTCTACGTCAACGGCGCGCCGGGCGATGTCTACAACCTGCACATGTACGCCACCGACGACACGTGGTTCGGCCGCACCCGCTCGACTGACATTCCGTTCACGGTTCCGCAGGGACAGGTCTCCGGATACAGATTCAAATACCGCTACACATTCGCGCCGGGCAGCCTCCCGGCCGCCGGATCGCAGGTAAAGCTCCAGCTGCATTACGCCAGCGGATCCCTCGGATACGCACTGATCCAGGATGGAATCTGGGTCAAGTTCTCGCTGCCGCACGTTAATTTCATCTCGCACCAGACGCTCGACGTCAAACCGCCGAGATACGGCGGCGATGAACACTCGCTCGGCCCCGGTCGGATCATGCCGATTGAGACCGGCGGCAACACGGATTTCAAGGCGGCGAATTTCATCCGGCTCGGATATGACGGCCCGGGAAGCTGGTCAGATGCGACCGACAACGCCAAGGCGGGAATCGCTGCGACGGGGAGCGCACCGGCGGCGGGAGATGTCGGATCCGGCAGCTATCCGCTCGACGCCGGTGATGTCAACAGCGTCGCTTACCTGATCGTCCGCCTCGCCGCCGGTGAGGTTCCGGCCCACTACAGGGCCGCGTGGACGAACCCCTCCAATACCGCCCAGAGCAGCGTTGTCGGCAGTTCGGGCTGGGAACACCTGAGGACCTTCGGCGGGTGGGACTACTGGACATTCTCCTTCCAGGCATCCTCGATCCCGCTGTCGGACATCACCGACCTCCACGTCGAGGCGAGGAACTCGG
>JAPOXR010000068.1 GCA_026706985.1 Paracoccaceae bacterium
CGGCGGCGATCAGGGGCTGGCGGACACCATCGGGAGATTGACAGGAGAGCTTCGGGCCGGTACAGACTGTCGTCAAGGGGAGACCCCGCTGTTTGAGATGTTTGTCTTTCAATTTCAACAGCTTATAACAGCATCTCCCCTGTTTCACAACACTTGGTATGAGAAATTCAGGATAGTGTGGGATTGAACAACGGCATGTGTGCCAGGGCCGGGCTCATTCAATCGCCGCAACGGCTCCGATCTTTTGTGCCGCCGGCTTCCGCTATCCGAACCCCCGTCGGGGTTTCGGATCTCTCACACTCCCTGCATCCCGGTGCGTCTGTGCGAGCCCGTAAGCCGCTTGCATCCGCATCCTGTGATCGGCAATGCCCGACCTACTTCCTCAAATGCATTTGCCAAGTCCGCGGACACCGGCCTTGCCGTTCAGCAGGCGCGACAGATTTTCGTGTTCACAGCCGAGCAGGGCAGTCTTTTCGGTGACGCTCCAACTCGTCTCGCCCATATTCTTCTGAACCCGTTCGCCCGGATGTGGTGGGTTCCGGAACAGGTTGACCCGATCCTTTGCAATTTCTTTCACGGTGGCGTGTGGCTCTCTCACCTCAAACCGATCAGAAAAACGCCTGAATTCCTGTCTGGGCACGGCCCAGAATCAGAGCATGGACATCATGAGTGCCTTCATAAGTGTTGACGGTTTCAAGATTCATGGCATGCCGCATGACATGATAGCTGAGTTGGATACCGTTACCGCCATGCATGTCGCGTGCCGTGCGGGCAATCTCAAGTGCCTTGCCGCAATTGTTCCGCTTGGAGATTGAAATCATTTCCGGGGCCATTTTCCCTTGGTCAATCAAGCGTCCGATGCGCAGTGCCGTCTGTAGCCCGATCGCGATCTCCGTCTGCATGTCGGCCAGCTTTTTTTGGTAGAGTTGAGTTGCTGCCAACGGGCGATTGAACTGCTTCCGGTTCAACCCGTATTCACGGGCTGCCATCCAGCATTCCTCTGCGGCACCCATCACGCCCCAGGCGATTCCGTATCGGGCACGGTTCAGACAGCTGAACGGCCCTTTGAGGCCGGAGACATTCGGCAGTAGTGCATCCTCCGGCACTTCCACCCCCTGCATGACGATTTCACCGGTCACCGACGCCCGCAAAGACAGTTTTCCCTCGATTTTCGGGGCCGCCAATCCCTGCATTCCCCTTTCCAGAATGAAACCGCGGATAGCGCCGTCATGGGAGTCGGATTTTGCCCATATGATAAACACATCGGCAATCGGAGCGTTGGATATCCAGGTCTTGGAGCCGCTGATCCGATAACCCCGGTCGGTTTTTTCGGCCCGGGTTTTCAGCCCGCTTGCATCCGATCCGGCTTCCGGTTCGGTCAGACCGAAGCAGCCGATGAGTTTTCCGCTTGCCAATCCCGGCAGGTATTTGGCGCGCTGCCGGTCATCGCCGAAGGCAAAAATCGGATAGATGACGAGCGAAGACTGCACACTCATCATTGATCGGTATCCGGAGTCGACCCGTTCGATTTCGCGCGCCGCCAGCCCGTAACTGACATAACCGGCATCAGCGCCGCCGAATTCCTCGGGCAGGGTTATCCCCAACAGGCCGGTCTCGCCCATCTTTCGGAAGATGCCCGGATCCGACCCTTCCTGCATATAGTCGTCACTCACCCTCGGCCTGAGTTCCGCATTCGCGAAATCCCTCGAGGCGGATTGAATCATCAACTCATCCTCTTCCAACTGTTCTTCCAACAGCAGGGGATCGTCCCACCTGAATTCCACCTTGGCCGGTGTCCGGCCGATCTCCGCCAATGCGCTCATTATCTTTTCCCGTCGCATAATTTTTGTGGGCAAGCCTTGGATACTACCCGCATCCGTGCAGAGCAAGAAACCGGCTGGTATCGACTTTCCACAGACAACCAAATTCGGCAAATAATTCCTGGTTTCAAGGCTTGCCGTTCCGGCACCGAAGGCATTACTACCGGCTCCGGAGACGTGGCCGAGTGGTCGAAGGCGCTCCCCTGCTAAGGGAGTAGGCGGGAAACTGTCTCGTGGGTTCGAATCCCACCGTCTCCGCCAGACGTTGTCCCCGCCGAAGCGGGGCTGAACCGATTTTCTTTTTTGTGGACTTCGGCGGTGGCTCCGTCCACCCCCTTTAATTTTTGTTTGGCATTGGGATGGCTTCGGCCAGTCCTCGTATGCTTTGAGAATCGGAAAAGAACCGGCAACGCCAAGTCCATTGCGCGAGTATCTTGACCCGCCTACCGATGTGAGGTTGGCGATCGACGGCTTTCCCGCGGAGTATCCGGTCGGGTTTGGAGTGCCTGCGGCACCTCTCGAGCTGTTTTCACCGGCATGGTGCAGGGCACATCCGGGGCCCAGTGGGGCAGCGCGGTAACGGGGCCAGGCGGACCGGGCTCAGATGTCAGGCGATGAGTCGCTGTCCTCCGGTTGATTTCGCGCATCGGCTTTCGGCGGATCGACCGCACCGGTTTCGTCATCCTTCCCGCTGAAACCCGCTACCGCCGAAGGGTTCCCGGTGTGATGGCACCCTTCCGGTCCGTACTCGGCGATCAGTCCGGCAATCATCTCGCTGTCCATGTCGGCAAATGCGGGCAGCGCGCCGCCCGCCCTCGGTGCCTTCCAGTATCCGGCTTCCTTGATCTTCCGGTCAGTGACCGGCCCGCCGGAATCGTCGACCTGAAGGCGACCGTAGCATTCCGGTCCCAGATCGCGGAGGATCAGCCTCGCCTCGTGGAGACTGTTTCTCAGGCCCGGACCCATCTCATCGATGGTGATGTCAATCGTGACTTCAAGCCTGTCGTCATCCCTGAGCTTCGCAAAATGCCAATTGCGCGAAATCTCTTCCACCAAAGCGAAAGGGCTGAAGTCCGGATCCTTGCCCGGTACGGCACAGGCCATGCGCCACAACGGCATGACATGACGGTCAAGCATCCACAGATCCGCAAAATCGCGCTTCTTCATGCGGGACCCGGCGGCAAGCGCCTTGTTGACGGCGAGGTCGGCGAAATGCAGCCGGTAACCGAACTGCCGGTCGGGAACCGGTGCATAGAACTCTCTGATAAGGCCGTGAGTCCACTGCAGGGTCGTAGTTCCAATCATTGGCTTCATGACCATGCACTCACGGAATCCGTCGAAACTGCGGCCGGTCCGGACACTGTAGCCTGCGGCTTCCAGGGACGCAGCGTCACGCCGCACCAACTCATCGAGATCGCCGGCGGCGAAAATGTCCTGATCCACGCTCAGCCGGAATCCGTGCTGCTGGATCACCGCGCCGCCGGCGAAGGGACTCCTGGGACCGCGGTTGCGGCTGATGATCGCAATGACGCCCTTCTGGAACTCGTCAAGCGGCACGGCCGGTTCTTGCCTCAATCTCCCGGAGGATCGCCGCTGCCAGGTAGGCCGCCTCGAGATCACCATAATCACGGAGTGCCCCGGCAACCGCCCGCATCGCGGCATAAGTTGCATGGACCGGAGTGCTCCAGAGTGCCCGTGCGTGATACCGGTCCCAAGCGATTTTCCTGAGCTCCATCAGCCGTTCGCCGATTTCCTCATACCCGACCCTGACGCCCATGCATGCCTGCTGGGCGGCCCGGTCCTCTGCGGCGCACCTGAACCGATCGTTGATCATGCTGCTGTCCATTCTGGTAATATAGGTGGGGACATACCCGGATTGAAGGCTGAATCCACCGGTGTCCTCGTCCGACAGCCGTTCACCCAGGCCGGAGGCATTTGAGCGCTGTCAGCGGATCCATGGTAACCGATTGAACAAGTGCGTTGCCGGTTTCGGCTGACTGCCCCGGCCCCTGCGTCTGTTGTCTAAGAATCTCAAATTTGGACGCGCGCCTTCGGTGCATCTTGGGAGAATCCGGAATCCGCCGCCGAGGCCCAACAGAAACCGGCGACGCTCCAGGAGATCGGAGCGCGCGTAAGACGCCTCTGACCAGCCGTAGCAGACATGACCCAGCGACAGATCGGCGGTCTCGTGGTCGGCGCCGGCAACCTCAAAAGCCCGGTCGCGCAAGCCGGATCTGTAGCCGTGCGGCACGCCGGGTATCCTCAGTGTCCGCGTCAGCTTCGAATGGGTGGAATCCGACCGCCTTCCACCTGCCGGGCCGGTGAACAGCGGCCCTTGCCGACGGCGGCGAGAGGGGGTGAGGAGCATCCTCACGGCTCCCGTCGATAGAGGTACCCTCCGCGGACGGCCGGTCTTGGTACGTTCGCCGGGAGTGGTCCAGACACGCTCCGCGAGTCCGATCTCCTCCCACCACGACATCCGCACCTCGCCGGATCGGGCCGCGGTCAGCACCAGGAAAGCGAGAGACAGCCTGGTCTCCGCCGCCGCCGGGTGTCCGAAAACCTGCGTCAGGGTCCGGCGGACCTCCGGATGCGACACCGCCGCCGCGGCCACGTCAACCGGATTCGGGCTGGCGGCGTGGCCCTGGGCCCCTCGACCACTGCAACACCATGCGCAGGCGCTGGCGCACACGGCGGTCTCGGGTCTGGAATGCCAGATCAGGACGAGGACTTCGAGGTTGTCGGAGGACCCGATGCCGTCAACCGTCCTGCCGCAGCAGAGGAAACGCGCAACGCGCCATCGGCTGCCTCCACTGTGACGTGTTCCTGCCGCCCGCCCGCCGGGTTCCATAAAGGCGAGGAACTGCTCCACCGCCTCTTCGAAGAGGCACGGCGGCGCACTGCGGTCCGGCATCCCTTGAACTCCACTATCCGGGCTTTCCATATGCATCCGCTAACCGCCGGACTCCGCCAATAATCATTTCGCGGGCGGGCCGGAAGGGCGGCGGACAAGGGAGGCGGACTTTCCGCTTCGTGGTGCACGCGGGGGGAGGTTACTCTGCACGGCAAGACAGCAGAAGAGGAGAGTCACATGCTCAGACACCAGACGCGGCGGAGCGCCGCGCTTCCGGCCGCCCTGTCGGCCTTCCTGCTCACCTTACCGGGATGCCTGAAACAGTCCGAAAGCGCCCTCGACCGCGAGGTGGCGACACGGATCGCAGACTGCGGCAGGGCGGTCACCGGACTGGCGCGGCGGGACGGGACGAACGGGGGCATCCGTATTGCCGGCCGTCCCTGGTACGGATCGGCGAGGGGAGGAGCGGAGGTCGGTCCGGAACGCGGACAGAAGCTCCCCGCGAACCTCGAACGCGGCGGCGGCGTCGCGCTTTCGATCCCGGGACAGACCGGCATCCGCGAGGCGGCGGCGCTGATCTCGAGAACGGCAGGAATACCGGTGAAAGTCAATCTGGCGCTGCCGGCCGTGCCGCAGGGCGGCGGGGAAGGCGGCGGTCCGATCCGGCACGACGGACCGCTCTCGGTGCTGCTCGACCGGGTCGGCAGCGAGTATGACGTCTTCTGGCGATTTGATGGCGGAGCCATCATCCTGAGCGCCTTCGAGACCCGTACCTGGCCGCTGTCGGCGGCGGCCGGCGCGACGACAGTGAACTCGTCTTTCGCCGGGCTTGCCGGCGGCCAGGGCTCGATGAGCATCTCGCGCAGCGCGCAGTTCGATGACTGGGCCGAGATCGGGCAGCTGCTGTCCGTGTCAATCCAGTCCCCGCCCGCCGTGGTGACGATGTCGCCGGGATTGGGCCTCGTGTCCGTGACCGGACGCCCTTCCGACATTGCCGCCGCCGGGAAGATAATCGGCGAGGTGGCGGCGCGGGCATCACAACGGATATCGTTCGAAATCGGAATCTACTACCTGGACGCCGACTGTTCGGAGGGGTTCAGCACCTGCCTCACCCGGCTGGCCTTCGGGGAGGCCGGTGAAGGGCGATCGCTCACGCTGGCGGCGCAGGGCGGCAGTGTATCCATCCTCGGGGCCGCCGGGGGTGTCGGTTTCGGTCTCGACTTCGAGGATGTGGCGCGGCACGATTCGGTTCTCACGCACCGTACCGCCTCCACAGTGACCGTGTCCGGCGGCGCCGTGCCGATCCGCCTGGTCTCGACACGCAACTACGTGGCTTCCGTCTCGGTGTCCGAGGAGGGTCAGCGGTCCATCGAGACCGAATCGGTCGATGACGGGATCGCCATCCAGATCATACCGCGCCTGATCGACCGCGGGTTACTGCGCCTGTCGCTCCTGGTGGGCCAGGCCGACCTGCTGGGATTCGACCGGTTTCTCGACGTCCAGCTGCCCAGGGTCGACTACCGCCAGACCGCCAACGACGTGGTGATGGAACCCGGGGAGACGCTGGTCCTCTCCGGCTACGAGCAGGGCGCCGCCGGCCTGAACGCCGAATCGGGGCTGCTCTCCGCCTCCGCCTCCGCCGATGTCGAGCGGATCATGCTCGTGGTTCTGATCAGACCGACCCTGCGGCCGCTTTCCGCGGGCCGGTGAGGGACGGTGTCATGCGCCCGTTCGATCCCGCGGGTGCGCCCGCGCCGCCGGAACGCTCCGCCGACGCGCTCATCCGCATAATGGAATACAGCCGCGGCCGCGGGCACGGCGGAGAATACTGAGATGCGGCCGGCCGGGCTCATCCGGAATCTGTTCATCCTCCAGCTGATCTGGAATGCCGCCGGCATTCCGGCCGGAGCGGATTCGGAAAACCGGCCCGGAACAGGGCTGGATCCGGAACACCGGCGCGGCGCCACCGCCGGAGAGCGGGCGGCGGTATCGCACCCGCGCTATACGGACCGGGCGCTCGCCGGGACCTGGCGGTGGGGACCGTTCCGGATCGTGGCCGCCGAGGACGCCTGGAACTGCCTGCCGTCCGGACACTGTCCGTTTGTCCTCCTCGACAGCCACGGAACTGTCCGGCTGGAGGGAATCGCCCTGGAGATGCCCGCCGTCGGTGCCGGAGGCGTCCTCATCTGGATCACACCGGACGGCGGCTTCACCAGGGCCTCGCCGGAAGGCGGAGGCTGACCCGGGGCGGCGGTTCCGGGGCGATTGACAACTGAAAGCGGGGACGGAGATGGCCGGGGACGGACGGATGGAACAGATCGCCGCTGATTTCGTTGACGACATTATGACCTGCCCGCCGTTCAGACGGCCCGAAATCGCGGCCAACGCCCTGCACAGGGCTTTCGCGGACGGACACAGAGCCGGGACCGCGCACATGCGGGGCCGTTGCGACGCACTTGAAAGGCAGCTTGAATTCGCAGGGGAACGGATGGCCGCCCAGGACTACTGAATTCGGACCACTGAGTCCGGACAACTGACCTTCAGCGCGTTCCGCTGGAAATTTTCACTTTTCACGGCCGCCGGACGGCGCAGCCGGCCGGCACCCTGACTGTCAGCCGGGCAAACGGGGCGGTTCTCTTCCGGAATATGTAATTGAACGGGTTTCGGTCCATGCAGGTGTGCCGGAATCCGGTGTTTCCGGCTCTCTTGGTTCATGCACGGCGATTCGACTGGGATCGGGGCCGGAACGGCCGCATCGGGGACTGCGGCGGGCGATCGGGGGCGTTCAGGGGGGGGGTGAAGGGCGTGATTCGGGCCGGAAAGGCCGCTCAGACCCCGTTCAGATGTGGAATCCCGGAATCCGGGCGCAGGTGGGCCGCCGGGCCCGGCCGGCTCAGGAGGCTTTGAACTCCGCCATGGCTTCGGCCACGATCCGGTCGAATTCCGCCTTCTCACGCTCGTGCTGCGCCTGTTGCCGGCACTCGCGCAGGGAGGACCGGGAGTGCGCCGCCGGCTCCACGGGTTCGATTCCCACCGTCTCCGCCACCTGCATGACGAGCCGCCTCACTTGGCGGTGAACCGGGTGACGATTGTCCTGCGCGGCAATCGGCGGCGTAAGGGGTTCAGACAGAAGGCATTTCTGCGTGGTTGCCGCAGTAGAGTGGCGAGCTACGGAATAATGTATCACCGGCGCGGAAAGCCGGTTACCGGTTCATTGAAGCGTCGGCCTGTCTGCGGATTTATCGAAGACTCTGTTGGCGGGAAGGGTCGGCGATGGTGGAGCCGTCGGCTGGACAATCCGGTTCGAACCGGAATTGCAACGCGGCAGGGACATCGTTGTTCCGGACATTGCAGGGTGCTGAATTCGGGATGAATGTCCGCGCCTTTCAGTGAGAACATTCGGGTAGTTTAGCAGTCGCATTGCAGTCGGAAATTCATTTCCGATCGCTGTATTGTGCGTGTCCGTGTGTAGAGTTTCATTGCGACATTGCCCGGACCAATTCCGGACGAGTCATTTGGACAGCGCTGTGTCCCGAAAAGAATCCCGGTGAATCTGCGGTTGGCAAGCGTTTGTCCGGATAGCAGCATAGCGTTACGAGATCTGGTGACTTGCCAATTTCCGGAACGGGCCGTCGGTCTGCATCAACTCGGCGTAAGTTCCTTCCTGTGCAATCCGACCGGATTGGAGGACGTAAATCCGGTCCGCCTGTCGCAGGGTTGAAAGCCGGTGCGCGATCACGATACGTGTCGCGGTCATTTCAGCCAGGTTCTTCATGATTTCGGACTGGCTCTCGTTGTCCAGCCAGCTTGTAGCCTCGTCGAGAAGCAGGATACGCGGGCTGCGCATCAATGCCCGGGCAATCTGGATGCGCTGGCTCTCACCGCCGGATGTGACACTGCCGCTGTTGCCGACACAGGTCAGCATTCCCATAGGCATGGATTTGATTTGTTCATCGACGGCAGCGGCCTTTGCAGCCCGCCACACCTGGTCGGCTCCGGCATCATCCTGATCTCCGACGATGTTGTCCCAGAGATCCTGCGGGTGGAGCTGTATCTCCTGCGGTACGGAGCCGATTTTCCGGCGCAGTTGCTTGTTGTTCAATTGTCTGAGATCACGCCCGTCATAAAAAATCGCACCAGCCGTTGGTTGGTTCAATCCGAGCATGAGCCTGAACAAGGTGCTCTTGCCGCCGCCCGACTCGCCGGCGATGGCAACGAATTCGCCCGGATGGGCACGGATCGTCACATCTCTGAGGATGAGCGGGCCGTCCGGATTGTAACAGAATGAGACCCGGTCGAACAGAATGTCACCGCCGAGATGTTCGACAGGTTCGCCGCCGGTTTCGGTTTCCGGGGTCTTTGCCAGGAATGGCTGGACATGGGCAAATTCGGGCACAATCGCGGCAACAGCTCCAAACGATTCGCCAAACCGTACCACGCCTGTCACGAACACCATGAAGGCGACATAAATGACAAGAAAGTCTCCAACCGCGATGTCGCCCGCCTCATGCAGTGTCATCATGAGCAGCAGGAGCGATCCGGCGACCAACGGCAGGGCGGTGCCGAAGGCGCTTAGATGCCCTTCCCAGAAACCGTATTCCAGCGCAGCGCGCTGCCGCTCGCGGTAATCTCGTGCCCAGACTGCGAAAGCGGACCCTTCGGCACCGTCAACATGCAGTTTGGCAATGCCGCTGATGATCTGGAACAGCCGACCGGTGAGTCGGTGCAGTGTGGTGATTGCGCGTGCCTGGGGTGGGATCTGCCGCATTCCGAGTAGAATGGTCAGGGCAAGGGCGGCAAAACCGAAGAGCAGGCATACGATGCCTATTGTCGTGTCGTAGAACAGGATTATGAGTAGTGCCGGAAACAGGAAGACAATCGACAATGTGTCGCTCGCGACAACACCTTGAATGGCATCACGGATGCGCATGAAGGTCATGCCGCGCATGGCGCGGTCACCGGAGGGGTAACGATTCAGGAAACCGGGAGACAATCGGAGCATCCGATCCCAGAATGCGGCCTCGATACGCGATGCGACCTGCCCTTCAATGCGCATCAGTGCCAACCCCTGCACCAGTTGTGCAAGGAACATGACAATCGCGAACACAATGAGGAGCAGGATGGCGAAATAAAGGAGACCGATTTCGCCGATCGGGATAACACGGTTGACAATAAATCCGGCGATCACGGCGGGCAGGAGAGTGATCAGCCCGCTGAGAACACCGGCGCCTGCAAACCGGGCTATTCCGGTTCCCAACCCCCTGCCGGCGAATTCGAGCAACTGGCGCGCGCCGATGCCGGCAGGCTTCAATGGTCGGTAGAAAAACCATGCGTCGGACCGCAATGCCTTGGCTTGGCTGGCCGAAAGTCCGGATGCGGTACCGGCGATAGGATCGACCATCCTGTAGTGCCCCATTACGCCCGGCAGCAATGCCACCGGCTGGCCGTTATCGGAACGGAATGCCAGCAAGGCCCCGCTGTCGCCGACCCACCATTTTTGCCCGCCGGCGAGCCGTACCCTTCGTTTCCGCACGCCTGAAACATCGAGCACATCGCCGAGGCCAACTTCTCCTGAAAGGTTGTGTGCAGGCCAGATGAAGTCAATCTGCTCATGCCTTCCGATGATCCGCAAGGCTTCGCGAAGCGCGGAACCGTCGCCGCCATCCTGCTCCGGCACAAATTGGTCATACATGTTGAATAACCGGTGCCGGGCGCCGTCCTCGTCATTGCGTCGGTTCAGTGCCCTTGCGCGTTCGAGATTGGCCTGATCGGCGACAGCCAGACTGCGGTTAATTCGCTCGACAAAGAAGGCAGCTTGGTGAAATCCCGTCAATGCGGGAAACAATTGACCTTTCTGCGCCAGTGTTGCCGAAGAAAGCGGCGTTAACTCGGCGGGCTGTGACAGAGTCAACCAGCTTGCCGGCGTCAGGGGGATCAAGTCTGATGCCCCGTCCGAATGCCGTGTGGAAATCTCTTTCACACCCATAAACAGACCGGCCGATGCCGCAGCTGCCGGTGCATGTACCCAAGTCGTGCCCTGACGCGTTGTATAGATGCCGCTGGTCAGTTGCTGCGGCTGTCCGGCCTCAAGGAAAGCGTCGGGCCGTGGCCGGACCCTGACATCGCGGGACAATGCGGTGGAAAAATCCAGGACCCAAATGTCAACCAGGCTTGCCTGCTCCTCGGGGGAGACGTCATCCAGGCATCCGACCGGCAGCCGACGCAGTTGTGTTCCGGGCAAACCCTTGGCGATAAGGCCTAACCGGGTTTCACCTTGATGTGGTTCCACGGAGGGAAGAATCCGGCCTGATCCGGTGCGCATCAAATGCTGCGGTGCCGACTGCACAATATCATCCTGTTGCTCGATGAAAAAAACATCGACCGACCCGGACTCGACAAACCAGATATAGCGGAGGTCGCTCATATCCAGCGGTAAATTGCCGGTGCAGGGCAGTGGTTTGCCGGCTTCGGCAGCAAGATCGGCAAGAGATCGGCGCATCGGCTCAACCTGCCTGAACTAGTCGATGGTAGGCACCACCGGTATTGGCAATGAGTTCGTCATGCGTTCCGCGTTGAACCTCCTTCCCATGGTCAAGAAGGATAATCTGGTCACAGTCACGGATTGTGCTCAACCTGTGGGCAACGATCAGACAGCTGACTCCACGCTGGCGCAAGGCTTCATCCACGGCCTTTTCGGTTGTGGTATCAAGGGCGCTCGTCGCTTCATCAAGAATGAGCAAGGTCGGGTTGCCGACCAGCGAACGGGCAATCTCAAGGCACTGCCTTTCGCCGCCGCTGAAATTGCTCCCATTTTCCTCAACCGGTGAAGCATAGCCGAGAGGGCGGCTGAGAATTGTGTCGTGAATGCAGGCATCTCGAGTGGCATCAAACAGAATGTGGTCCGGAATGGCGGAATTCCAAAGGGTTACATTTTCACGCACGGTGGCTGAAAACAGCACCGGATTCTGATCAACAATGGATACCGAGCGCACCATTACCGCATGCGGAATGTCGGTGCGTGAAAACCCGTCAAAGAGAATTTCTCCCGACCACGGTTCGTTGGTGCCGGAAAGCAGCGATGCGAGCGTGGATTTTCCCGATCCGCTGGAACCAACCAGAGCTACCCGTTGGCCCGGTTCGATCAGCAGATCGAATTCACTGATCAATGGAGGCCGGCCTTTATTATAACCGAAAGTGACGCCGCGCAGTTCCACCCGGCCGGAGAGCCGCAGTTGTCCATTCAATGTGGCGGTGGCGGATGCGGTGGTATCCCGGAGGGCGAACCGGGCATCATCCTCGGCGTCGGTTATATCCTCAAGACGCATCAGCCCGACTTTCAGCGCCTGCATACCATTTGCGAGTTCGACAAAACGCCCGATCGGCGCGAGGAAAAATCCTGCCAGGATGTAGATTGCCACCATTGTGCCGAGGGTCATCTCGCCGGCCATGACATCGACCGTTCCGATTGCCAGAACCGCAGCGTGAGCAAGAATCAGGAACAGACCCGGCAGGGCTGCCCCGACATGGCCGAGTTCGAGGAAGCGTTGGCGCACAGCCAGTTCACGGGCCTGGTGGCCACCCCAACGCGAGAAGAATCCGTCATCAGCGGCAGTCATCCGCAATGTATCGGTCTGCCGCAGCATCAGAGTGCCGAGACCTAACAGCAGACCCTGTTCTTTGCGCAGGGCAAAGCCTTCATCGGAACGGATACGGGCGATTATGCCGGCAATCACGGCATTCAGTAAGGCGAGGCCCAGGGAAATCAGCGCCAGCTTTGTGTCAAGAACGAACAGGGCGGCCAGAAACACAATACTCATCACCGCATTGATCAGCAGGTCAAGAAAATATTTGGACAGGCTCCTGGCAATCCTGTCGATGGCCAGAAGCCTGTCGGTAAGCTCTCCCGCCAACCGGTGATTGAAAAATTCCAGCGGCAGACGCAGCAATTTCGACAGGCAGTGGTTCCCGACGATAATCGCCATTCTGACCGACTGCCGCCGCATGGATTGCTGTTTCAACCAACTCAGCGCGTAGACAATCACCGCAGCCCCGGCGAGTGCCGCAGCAACCAGCCCTCCCCATGGCTCTTCCCCGGCCATGACATGGTCGACAAATATGCTCAGACCAATCGGCACGGTAAACAACATGACCGCGGAGACCAACGCACAGGCGAGTATGTAACCCACGGTTGCCCAGCTGCCCTGAAACCAGAAAGGCAGCCGCCGCAGGATGCTCGGCGGGAAACCGCCTGGCTGGAAGTCCGGCGTGCGGTTGAAATGCAGTGCGATTCCGGAAAACCCCTCGGCAAACTCCGTCATCGACAGTCTGCGCCTACCCACAGCCGGATCATTCAATATGGTCCGGTCGCCTTCGAAACCCTCCAAAATCAGGAAGTGGTTCAATTCCCAGAACAGCACCTGTGGCATCGGCATGCTCTTGAGATGGACCGCATTGACGCTCCGACCGACGCATTGGAGGCCGTAATGGCGGGCGGCTTTCGACAAACTCGCGGCAGTCGAACCATCCCGGCTGACCCCGCATCGGTTGCGGAGCTCACTCAGAGGCACCCAACGCCCGAAATGGGCAAGGATGCTGCCGAGGCATGCAGCGCCACACTCTGTGCTGTGCATCTGCAGAACAAGAGGCGTGGAAACCCTGTTCCTCCGCCGGGGTTTTGAAGGAGCCCTCGTCGACGCTGGCGGGTTTCGTGTGCGGAATGACAGCATTCAGAGATTTTCGGGATTTATCAATGCGATCAGCGGCTTCCGGCCAAGAGTTATCCGAACCCGGCAGGCAGTGCCCTCCGGAATGAAAAATTCCGGCAGCTGGTGCAGCTTGATATCAATCCGGTGGTGGAATTCCGCGGTTGCCGGGCGCAGTTCGGCAAGCCATTTCGGCAATGGCGTGGTCACGGAAACCACCTCGCCCTGAAGCAATTGCGCGCTGCCGTTTGGAATCTCCAGCTCAACCGTCGCCGTCATGGCGGGATGGATGAGTTTGGCGATTGATGGCTCAACCCTCAGCACGGCCTGCAGCCCACCACTGCCTGACCCGGAAGAATCGCGGGTTCGGGCAATGGTTGTTCCGGCGGTCAGGTAATCGCCGGGAAGGGATTGCAGCCCGGTGACTTCGCCGCTGCTTTGTGCCGAAATAATTTCACGCCGCGAACGCAGTGATTCAACCGCAAGCAGAGCCACCCTGGACGATTCCAGCATCGTAATCGACAGGGGGTTATCCGTTTCGCGTGCAAGAAGGTCTATGCGTCCGCGTAAGGCTGCCGCTTCGCGCTCCAACTCGGGCACACTCTGCCGGGCGATCGGATCGCCGACTTTCACCAGATCACCCTGTACGACAAAATATTCCAGCAAATGCCCATCTTCCGTCGCGACCACGTCGTGGCGCTGCCCGGGTGCCAGCAGAACACCTTCAATCGTGATTCCCTGAGCGATGCGACCGAACACTGTCCACAAGACCAGCGACATCAGAAGCAGTGCGGCGGCAATCAGTATGACGCGTTCATGCGGAGCCGAAACGGTCAGCAAATGATCGAGCTGCTGGCGTTTGCTTCTGCTGACAGCGGTTTCGTTCAGCCCCAGCCTACTCAACATCAACTATCACTCCAAACTTGCTGAGCATGCTCAACAGTCAATATTATAGCCGACGCCAACCCGGCTTCCAAGTGGAGGCAGGCTGCCGAGTCACCTGAGCTGCAGCGGTGATTTACCCAATAATGTCATGGATTGCCGTAGCGGCATCCAACCCGCTCCGTATCGCCGCTTCGATTGACGGCACGCCCATGTAATCGCCGGCAAAAGACAAGGCTCTGACATTGCCTGACGCCGCCTGGCGCAGTTTGTGGAGAGCGGTCATGGAGCCGCCGGGCATCAGGCATGCCGCCTCGTGCCACCGGTGGGTATGCGCAAAGAGCGGCCTCTCCTGCATCTCCGGCAGGAATCGTCGGATTTCCGCGAGAACCCGAAGCTGCGATTCATTGTTGTCGAGAGAGAACAACGCCTCGGCCTGGCTGTCGATGACAACCGCATCGATCAGTGCTTTCCCCGCCGGTGCACAGTCCGGTGCCAGCACGGCCGCGTCGCTCATGCCGATCATCAGCGCCCCGGTCTGCCGCGGAAATGCAACCGCATACCAACCCTTCGGAAACGGGCTCGCATCCACACCGAAAAATACCCGGAGGCATCTGGAATAAGTCACCTGACCGAGAGCACCGCTGATGGCAGGCGGCAGATCCGGCGTGATGGCGAGTGCAGCGGTCGCGGTCGTCGCGCAGACCACCGCATCGGCTGTGATTGTGCCGCTGTCAGTGATCACGCCGCGCGCCGCCCCATTCTCAATGACAATGCGCCTGACCGGCGTCGATAACCTGATTTCGGCTCCGGAGCGTTGCGACAACGCAGACACAAATGCGCTGAGTCCGCCTTCAGGAATTGATGGCCTGACAGCGCCGCTGAGCCCGGTATGCCAGGCGGTCACCATCGCAATGGGCGCGCCGACCTGCTCCGGGTGCGCGAAGGTATAGCCAGTCAGTCCGGGGCCGAACAGCCATTCGAACGACTCGGTTCCGATCCGTGAAGCTAGGAATTCGGCTGCATTTTCCGCCCGGTCGAAGTCGAGCAGCCGCGACGTATCGTCAAATCCGAGATCTTCCCGCCGCCGCCGCAGCAATTTTGCCAACCTGGCCACTTGCCAGACTCCCTTCGGTGACAGCAGTTGGAATGACAGGATTGTCCGCGCCATTTTCAAAAGATCACCCGCGCCATTGCCGCCATAGAGGCCGTGGAACCGGTTGTTCCGATAGATGCCGCTGTTGACCGGTACAGGCGTCTCGCGCAGCTGGACGCCGAGCGCCTTCGCCAGCTGCCGGGTGGCGGGGCAGAATTCGAAAAGCAGATTGGCACCGAGGTCGATCCGGAAACCGTCGATTTCGCAGTGCGCAATCCGGCCGCCGGGATACGCCGCTGCTTCCAGAATGGTTACCGCATGCCCGTGTCGGCGCAGCGCGTAGGCGGTTGCGAGCCCGGCAAGCCCGGCGCCGACGACAAGAACTGTCCGCACTGTGGTCAAAACGGATCCGGCCTGTCAGAATGTCATTGTGCCGACAGGCGCGGGCAACAAAATGAATGCCCGCCTGCTGCTCCGGGTTTCAAACCGACGCTCATCGGTAATGGCAATTCTCCAATCAGCGGCCCGGTATGCATTCAAGCAAGCTTTCCCCGGCACCGCAAGTTCACTTGATAGAAAAACCGCTGTCGTTTAGACACTTAGCATTGGGAAATCACAAAATCCGAAGGGTTCGGAGGTCATTATGGCAGAAAGCGCGACGCCACAGGATGTTGCCGCAGCGCCGCTGTTTGAACCGTCAATCCGTAACGCGCTGCCTTATTTCGCACCCATAGCGATTTTTCCGTTCATCATCTGCGCCGCGGCGTTCGGCGGCTGGTGGCTGATTGGTCCGTTTATTTTTATCTGGTTCACCGATCAATTCGACACCGTTTTCGGTGAGGATTTGCGCAACATGAATCCGCGGCATCCCGGGGACAGCCGACTCTACTGGTACAAGCTGGCAGTGTGGATTTGGGTGGCCCTCTATCCGGTCACGCTCATTTTCGCATTCCGGCAGGTTTTCACTGCCGGACATCTTGCCTTCTGGGAAGGGGCGTTGATTGTGATTGCCCTCGGTGCCATGGCCAGAATGGCACTCAATGCCGGCCATGACATGATGCACCGCCGTGCTGTCTGGGAAAGGCGCATCGGCGAAGTTCTGATGGCTTCGGTGTCCTTTCCGCAGGAAATCACCGAACATATTTTTGTCCATCATGCCCTAATCGGCACACCAAAAGATTCACTTTCACCACCCAAAGGTCTGAGTTTCTGGCGCTATCTGCCAAGCTCGGTGGGCCGCAGCTATCTGGATGCCTGGCGGGTCGAGCGAAGCCGGCTGAGACGGCGTCGTCTGCCCGTCTGGCATTACACGAACCCGATCTGGAGATACTTCCTGGAGACTGCAGCCTGGTATGCTTTGGCTTTTTGGATTGGCGGAGTCCGGGGTATCATTGTTTTCGCCATCATCTGCATGTTCGGGATCATTCAGCTGCGGATGGCCGACTATATTCAGCATTACGGGTTGCAGCGCATACGGCTGCCCGACGGCCGCTACGATCAGGTCCGGCCCCGGCATTCCTGGAGTGCCGCCTATCAATTATCGAACTGGCTCTACTATAATTCACAGCGGCACGCGGATCATCATCTTGCCGCAACCCGGCTGTATCCGCTGCTGCAGCATTGCGGAGAGGATGAATCGCCGCGCCTTCCCGGAAGCTATTCCGCCATGGGCAGCCTTTTGATGTTTCCGAAGCGCTGGTTCGCGAAAATGGACCCGTTGGTTGATGAGTGGCGGGCGCGGTTCTATCCACAGGTCAGCGATTGGCGGGCCTATGACAGCCGTGCCTATCGGGTGCAGCCGGATGCGTATGAGGCCATTACCGAGGTTTTTGCGCTTTCACCGAAGCTCGCCGAATGGATGAATAAGCACCCGGAATTACTCGACGGATTGTTGAGCCGCGAATTCACCGATCTTGATCTGCCGGCGGGGTTCGGACCGGATCCGGATTTTGAGGCGTTTGCCCGCAAGGGGCTTGCACGCGTCTATTGGACGCATGAATTCGACACGAAGCAGATGCTTGTGAGAATTTCTGAAATTCCTGTTCAAAGCGTCAGGGAGGCGGTCGAAACGGCAAGGGTCTGGTCCAACGAAAAGGCCTTTCAGGTCTGTATCCATGTGCTCCGGGGCAATTTGTCGCCCGCTGAGGCGGGCATCGCCTTTTCCAATATTGCGGAAGCCTCGATTGTCTCTCTGCTGTCGACTGTTGAAGATTATTCGGGCGGGGGCGAGGGAAGCTTTGCAGCGGTGATGCTGGGTGATTCAGCGGGTCGGGCGGCGGTGTTCGGTGGGGATTTGGAAATCTGCCTGTTGCATGACGGCTCAGAGGCACTGTGCCGCCGCGCCCTCGGGGCCGTGCGCGCCTGGTCTGAGAACAATCTGTTATACGCGGATGTTTCCTCCGGTGGCGACCACAGCCCGGTCTGTTCGCTCGCCGATTTTCAACATGACCGGATGGCCGATTCAATTGATGAGATCACCTTTATGCGTCGGATCTTCGCGAGCACCGGATCCGATATCGGCCGCCGGTTTGACCAGGTCCGCCTCGCGATTCTGACATCTGGCGGTGTAAGCGAAAAGCTGCCCGCAGAATCTCACCTGAATCCGGGGGGCGCCGGTGAATCAGGGTTGTTGAATTTTGAGGATGCAGAGGGCGGGTTTCGGGATATTGGTCGCGCCGCACGCATTCTGCAGTTCAGGCATGCCGCCGAGATACCGGAACTCCTCAACTCGGATTTGGGTTCCATTTTCAGACTTGCCGGCGAGCGCGGCCTTATCGCAGCCGAGGCTGCGGAAAAGCTGGCCGAGGCCGGCGCATTCTGGAGCAACCTGCGCGGCGCGCTGAAGCTGGTGGCAGTGGAAGAATTCTCAAACGAGACAGTATCGCCCGAAATCGGCGCATTTCTTGCCGCATCATGCGGGTGCGAGGATTTTGCTCATCTGGACGCAGCTATCCGCCGGATGGCCGCATCCGCGTCGGTCGATCTTGAACCAATTGTCGGACAGCGCCAGCCTACGTCCTGACAGGGTATTTTTCCACCGAACGAAGTCAAATTCAGCGCAATCACGAGGTCCGTCATGAAGGGGCAATTTCGAAAACGGTTCGGTGAGTTGCTGGAATATGCGGATGTCCGCATTGATGGTGACCGCCCCTGGGATCTGCAGGTGAACCGGGAGGAAGTGTTCGCAAGAATGTTTGCCTCGGGTTCGTTGGGTTTGGGCGAGAGCTATGTGGATGGCTGGTGGGATTGTGACCGGCTCGACGAGTTGATGTGCCGTCTCAGCGGCGCCGAACTGAAATCCCGGTTCCGTGCCGGCGACATCATTCATGTCCTTCATTCTCTTCTGGTGACCATTCCGTACAGGCGCAGTGACCCGGATGCGGAGGGCAAAGTGCATTATGAGCAGAAAAGGGAACTTTATCGCTGCATGCTCGATAAACGCATGATCTATAGCTGTGCGTTCTGGGAAAATGCCAAATCGCTTGATGAGGCACAGGAACACAAACTGGATCTGATCGCCCGTAAATTGCGGCTCAAACCCGGCATGAAGATACTGGATATCGGCTGTGGCTGGGGTGGTGCCTTACATTATCTTGCGGAAAAATATGGTGTTTCCGGTGTCGCAGTGACGATTTCCCCGGATCAGTTCGCTGCTGCCAGCGAACTCTATGCCGGTCTGCCATTGGAGGTTCGGCTGCAGGATTACCGCGCCGTCAGCGAGCAGTTCGACCACAGCTTTTCAATCGACATGCTCGGCCATGTGGGTCGGCGAAATTACCGCAAATATTTGCGGACCGTGAGGCGCCAGCTGCACCCCGGTGGGCTGCATCTGGTGCAGACCGCGGGCAGCGCCAATCGCTCGGTGAAGGCTGACCCCTGGGTCAACCGCTATATTTTTCCGGGAAGCCATATTCCGTCACCGAAGCAGATTGCCGAGGCTTCCGAAGGTGTGTTGGTTTTGCAGGACTGGCATAACTTTACACAGGATTACGACCGTACTTTCATGTGTTGGTACGAAAACCTGTCTGCTGCTTGGGAGGCGCTCGGATATGATAATGACGATCGTCTTTTCCGCATGTGGCGCTACTATCTTCTGAGTTTCGCAGGGGTGTTCAGATCAGGTGTGAGTCAGCTTTGGCAGATTACATTTTCCCGGGATGGCGCGAGTCCGGGAAATATTCGATAGCGGACCTGTGAATCGGAATCCTGGCTGATGCAGCAGCGAATTCTCAAGCGCACCGCCGGTGATACCGGCTTGATCGAAAACCCGGTGCTTGCACCGCATTTCGAATTTCGTGCGATTGATGGGCAACAGGTGTTCCTGGTTTCAGAAACCTTCAATACATTGTTGCATGGTGAAATTTATACCGGGTTACTGCCGCTTCTCGACGGAAGCAAATCATACCGCGAAATCGTTGTGGCTCTCACCGGCAGCCATTCCGAAGCAAGCATTCGAACGGCGATGGTGGGTTTGGCATCCCGCGGCTACATCGTTTCAGCGGATTACCGGATGCAGCGCGGACAGGCGGCATTCTGGTCCTCGCACGGCGCATCGCCCCGCTGGGCCGAGACACGTCTTGCAGCGGCCACTGTATCGGTATGCGGTGATCGCGGGCAGCTTAAGCAACCACTGGAATCGCTGGGGGTGGCGGTGGCGGAAACCAACTCCACACTCTCTGTAATAGTATGCTGGGACTTTCTTGACGGACGGCACGCTGAAACCAACCGGGTGCATTTGGCCTCCGGTGAACCCTGGATGCTGGTTTGCTCCGGCGGAATTCGCCCGCTGATCGGACCGATCTTCCGGCCGGCGGAGAAAGGTCCGTGCTGGGCCTGTCTTGCCTATCGCCTGCGCGGCCATCAGGAAGTCCATAATTTTTTGAGAAATCTGGAAAATGCTGCCTTTCAACCGAAGGCTGCTGAACCGGTTTTCCTTGAGGCGGTTTACCGTCTTGCCGCCGTTGAAATCGCCAAATGGCTGGTTCTGGAAAACAGGGCACCGATCCACAATCAGGCTATCTCATTTGATGCCGCTGAGCTGAAGATCGGTCGACATGCGGTCAAAAACCGTCCTCAATGTGCCGCCTGCGGCGATGAAGCGCTCTACCGGTCCGACCGCGACCCTGAACCCATTTGCCTGAATCCAAGCCCGAAACGGGTCAGCAACAGTGGCGGTCAGCGTTCGGTTGCGCCGCAGTCGACGGTGGCAAAATACCGGCATCTCGTCGATCCCGTCAGCGGTGTCGTGACGTGGTTGAGACGAATGACCGGTGAGACTGACACATGGCTCAATGTGCATTGGGCCGGCAGCAATATCGCGCTCAAGAACAGAATGTTGAGCGTGCTGAGACTCAGCCTACGGACCAAGAGTGCGGGCAAGGGCAGCACCGGCCAACAATCCGAAGCCAGCGCGCTCTGCGAGGCGCTGGAGCGCTATTCCGGGGCCTTCCATGGTGATGAGATCTGTGGTCGGCGACGGTTTACGGACTTTGCCGGAACAGGAGAATCCGACGCTGTTCATCCGAACGATGTGCAGCTCTTCAGCGACCGGCAATTGCGCAATGCGGCAAAAATTAATGCCGAGGGGCATCCCTACAATGTGGTACCCCCGCGATTTGACCCGGACGCGGAAATTGACTGGACACCTGTATGGTCACTCACCCGGGGACGGCACCGCTACCTGCCGACATCGCTGCTCTTTTACGGAAAATCCAGCGATCATCGCGGGGTCACGGATTTCGTGGCGGATTCAAATGGCTGCGCTGCCGGCAACACGCTTGAAGAGGCCATACTCCAGGGGTTTTTTGAGTTGGTCGAGCGCGATGCATTTGCGGTGTGGTGGTACAATCGGCTACGCTTTCCCGGTGTCGATCTGAGCAGTTTTCAGGACGAATTCCTATCCTCCGCCGAGAGTTACTATCAGCGCATCAAACGTGAACTTTGGGTTCTGGATATTACCGGCGATCTTGGAATTCCGACATTCGTGGCGCTTTCGCGCCGAGCCGACGGCGATGACGAAGTCATCATTTACGGTGCTGGCGCACATCTGGATCCGCACATCGCTGTTCTGCGCGCCGTATGTGAGCTGAACCAGTTCCTGAATTGGGCCCAGGCTGCAGGGCCGGGCGGCGCAGGATTCAAGGTCGATGATCCGCAATGCCTGTCGTGGTGGAGCGGTGCGACGATTGCCCAGCACCAGTACCTGGCCCCGGATTCGGCCGCCACGCCGCGCCGGATGTCCGATTATCCCATCCTTGACAGCGGCGATGTGCTTGAGGATCTGCAGGCCTGCCGGGCACTTGTGGAAGCTAAGGGAATGGAATTCCTGGTGCTTGATCAGACCCGTCCGGACATCGGTATGCCGGTTGTGCGGGTGATAGTGCCGGGACTGCGCCACTATTGGGCAAGGTTTGCACCGGGGCGCCTGTATGATGTTCCGGTGGCTATGGGTTGGCGTGATCGTGCGTGCACGGAATCGGAATTGAACCCGGCACCGGTCATCGGTTGAGAGGTAATCCGGTATGGAGATGAAGAAGACCGGCTTATCCACCCGCCCGGACTGCAGGAAGGTGGAAAGGTGAGCGTTAGGGAAGGCTGGGCATACACTGAAGAGCAGCTTCTGCGTATTTCGGGTTCCATGGGACAGTTGCTCAATCAGCTCAGGCCACATGTTTCATCCCGGCTCATTGACGGTCGGGCTTGGGAGAATTTGCTCGAACGCGCGGGTGAGGTGCCGGCGACTTTCGCTGCTTTCCCGTTCGGTTTCGAGATTCCGCTGCAGGATCCGGCACTGCGGGCGGATTTCGGTGTGACTTTGGTCGGAGACAGCAGGACTGCCGCATTTGTCCAGAAAGGAACCTGGCCGGAAAAGTCGCGGAACACGGTGTCAAGGCTTGCCCGGTTCCTGGACGAAACCGATCGGGAAGACTCGCTGCTGCGCCATGTGGTCGGTCAGAAATTGCTGCTGGAGTATGACATTGATCCTGGAACCCGCAAAACATGTCCGGACCCGGGCGTGTTTCTATACCCGATCGATGATGTGTTGGCAGGCGGCGGGCAGAGAATTCGGGAATTGGGTGCGGTGCATGACGCCGTTCTATCGGCTGGCGGCTGGCAACCGGACATGGTGGAGCGGCGGCATTTTGAACATGTTTACGGGGAGCTTGAGGCGGCGTGCTGCATCAAAGCAGTCGGAACATTTCCGGCGAGGCAAAGAGTAGTCCGCGTTGCCGCGACCGGGTTCAGAAAGGCCGGGCAAGTGACGGCGTTCCTGCGGCAGGTGGGCTGGCCGGGACAGGCTGAAGCCGTCGGCGATACGGTTTCATTTTTCGCGAGGCGCAACGCTTTCGCCTATCTGGGGATTCACCTTGATATCACCGCGGACAGTGTGGGGCCGAAACTGGGGCTGAGCTTTTTCGCCCAGGAGAAAGAGTGGCTGAAGGATATCCGGCACTGGAGCGTTCTCATTGATGGTATCGGTGAGCGGGGTTATGCTCTCCCGGAAAAACTCGCGGAACTGGCGCGCTGGTCCACCGGTTCGGCAACCCTATTGGCGCCATCAGGTCCGATCATGCTGGTGCGGGGAATTCACCATATCAAATTCGCGATAACCGGAGACCGGGTCGAGCAGGTTAAGGGCTATGTGTTTTTTCTGATGATGTCTGCCCGCAACAGGAACCGCGGCGAATTTCAGCAAACGCCCGCGGACTGAAGCCGGTTCAATGGGCGTGCCCGATGCAAGCCTTCCGCATTTTCGATAAGGTCACTTGCCGAATGGCAAAGAATCGGATGCAATGACCGACACTGACATACCAATCGTATATCGTGACGGTTACAGGAAGGCATCCGCGGTCAATCCTGAATTCGCGCAAGCCTATATTGAACTCACCCGCACCGATGATCCCCCTGCCGATGCGGTTGTTGCGCTGCTGGCATCGCTTGACGGCAGCGAAGTTGAACGCTTCATGAATGCCGGAATGGCAGGTGACAGAGCGACTCTGAGCGGGGCACCGCAGGAGTTGCGTGACTTCTTTGAAACCCTCCGCCAGGTGCCGGTCTGGTATGACCGGAATGTGGTCGTTCCCGGGCAGGCAGCGTTCTGTGCGCATTTGGACTTATTTGCTGCCGGACTGGTTACCGTTACTCTGCGCAACTTCAACAGCCTGATGAGCCGGATATTCTACATGACGGGGCAGTTCACGACCCGGAAAGGGCTGCTGTTGATCCGCAGCAATACCCGGTTTCTGGTTGAGATGATGATGTTTCCCGGCGGCCTGGAGCCTGGACGGGAAGGCTGGAAATTCGCTGTCAGGATCCGGCTTGTGCATGCACGGATCAGGCGCCAGTTGCGAAAGTCGGGCAAATGGGACGAATCGGCCTATGGAACACCGGTCAGTGCCGCCAATATGGCGCTCGCATCGGCCAATTTCTCCGCCGCGATGATCCGTGACGTGCAGTCTCTGGGCGCTGAATTGAATGACGAGTCGCGTGCGGCTCTGATGCAGATATGGCGTTACGCATCCTGGGTTATGGGAACACCCGAAAAGCTGCTGTTCGGCGGCAATGAGGCGCAGACGGTTGAGTTGGCCCGGATAGGACATCTTTGCGAACCGCCACCCGATGGAATCTCAGCGGTAATCACGAATGCAACCGTACATGCTTTGCCGGAGGTCGCGAAACTGACAGAAGCCGGAGCCAAACGCGGTATGGTGGAGAAGACCTATCTTCTGTCGCGCGCATTGCTCGGTGACGAGCTTGCGGATCAATACGGATTTCCTCTGCCGAAAGCCGGCCGCGCCACGAGTGCGGTGGCCGGGCCTCTTCATTGTAACCCTTTCATACATCTGCTCAGGGCGGCATCGGTTGGCGATCTCTGCCGTCGTTTGCCCGAGGTGGAGTTGATTCCGATGCGGCTGCGGCAAGCACTGGAAGGGTGAGACCGCGCGATGTCGTTTGATGCGGTTTGGGCAACCGACGAGAAGCGCCTGGCCCTTGAGGCCGGTTCATTGGGTGAATTGCTTGCGCGGATGAAAATCCAACTGTCACCGCTCCGGGTCGGTGCCTGGGAATGGGAGACATTGTTGCAAACCACCGTTGATCTGCCACCGGCTTTGGCGGGTTTTCCGTTTTGGCTAGGTATTCCGGTTGACGATGCGCATCAGGATATCTGCCTCAATCTCTCATTGCCGTGTGGCACCCGGACGGCGGCGCAATTTGCCAAAGGCGGAGAAACCGGCGGAAAGTCAGCCACGGCGATTGCCCGGCTGCTGGACGCAGTGGCTTCACGACAATCTTCTGTCCAGCGGCTGTCGGGAAACAGGGTTTTGCTGCACTATGACATCGATTCAATCCACCCGGAGCAGTTGCAGCCGGGATGTTTCCTTTATCCGGTCCGATCGGCATTGCCCGGCGGGCGGCAACAACAGGATTTCAGGCGGGCACTCGAAGCGGTTGATCAGGCGGCAGGCTGGGAGCCGGACGCAGCAGGCCAGGGTCACGCGGAGCGGGCCTATATGGCATTGAATGAAGATGCCCGCTTGGGGGCGATTGGTGCCTTTCCGGAGAGAGATCGGACGCTTCGTCTGATTGCTATGGGCTTTACCGGTGTGCATGATACCGGAGCATTCCTTGAAAATTCCGGCTTCTCGGCGGGCCGTCCATTGGTGAGTTCGCTGATTTCGCGTTTCCGGAAACGCGGTGCTCTGAACGGTCTGCAGATTGGAATTCGAATTGACATCAATTCCAGCGGGGCCGGACCGTCAATTGAAATGCAGATCTTCTCCGCCGATACAATCCATGACCGCGGCGGTTGGTTCAAGGACAGGAATTGCTGGGCAATACTCGTAGATACACTCGGCGATGAAGGTATCGCTGTACCAGCCAGGCTTTCACGGCTGGTTGACTGGTCTTCCGGAGCGCAATTGTTGTTCGGCAGGTCCGGACCACTGCTCCTGCTGAAGCGAATTCACCACTTCTCGATCACGATCGAAGGTTCCCGGATGGTAAAGGTGAAAGCGCACTTGTTCATGTTGTTGTCACATCTACCGGAGCCGGATCCGTCCGGAAATCCGGATCGGTCCTGAGGGCGGGCAGATGAGTTTCAACTGAATATATTGATCAGCCTGAGCCGTGCGGATAGATTCTTGCTGAAAGCGATGACCTCTCCGAAGTGCGCCGCATATGCCTCTGCGTAGGATTCAAGGCCAACCTGCGGATCACCTCCATCACGCAGTGAACGGGCAACACTGCAACCCAGCATGTCACCTGCCCAAATTCCGAACTGGATGCCTTCGCCGGTGAAGGGGTCGATCATGGCAGCTGCGTCTCCTACCAGAGCCAACCTGGGTTTCGGCACCAGTTCCAGTGTCTGTGAGGCCAGGGGCAGGGGAAAGGACTTGATATCGGATGGGAGGGGGTCTGCCACTTGTATGCCGGTCTGGCGCAGATACGCGAAATACTCGCCCAGCAACGATTTCAGACTCCGCTTACAGGACTTCAGCTCGATCTTGTGGATGCCAACGCCGACATTGACCCGATCACCTGTCAGCGGGAAAACCCATCCATATCCCGGAAAGAAGTTCTCGAGATAGTCGAAGCGCATACAATTCTCCGCTATACCGGGCGCATTCGCATATGCCCGCAATCCGAGCGCCGTATGTTTGTCCTGGTTGCGTTTCAGCCCCGCTATCCTCCGGACGCGTGACCCGGCCCCGTCCGCGCCGACCAGGACGCCGCAGACAACTTCCCGGGTCCGCCCGGAATTATGCTTCAGAGTGAGAATCCAACCTTGTCCAGACTGGCTGCTTCTTGCATCGGTGAGACTGAATCCGGTGAAATCCTCCGCCCCGGCACGGAGAGCCGCCTTGCACAGATAATTGTCAAACACCCGGCGTTCCACGATGTGGAAGCTGTTGCAGCCGGCTCTTGATTGCGCATTGTGGGCAAAGAGCTGATCCAGAAATTGGAACCGCGGCGGGAATGCCGGTTGGATGTTGTCGATCAGGCGTCTTCCCTCAAAAACAGCATCCAGGCCCAGATCTTTCAGCTTGCTCACGGCGTCATACCGGATGGCATCGCCGCATGCCTTGTCGCGCGGGAAGGTTTCCCGATCCACAATCGCTACCCGCATATCCGGGAATTCCGCCAGCGCGCTGTTGGCGCAGACACTGCCGGCAGGGCCCGCACCGATGATAGCTAAGTCGAAGCTTTCATCCGGCAATTCATCAGCCCCGAACATATTGCTGAGCGGAAAGCCGCCATTGCGTGCCGGGACATGGCGGGGCGGGTATGAGGGTTACCGTGTAAACTATCCGCTCCGCTTCAGTCGGGCACACCGCCACATCTGCGTCCGTTTTCATGCTTTGCGGTCCTGCCACCGATCCAACGTTATCAAAAGCGGTGGCAGAAACAGGAAATCGCAGATTAGGGCCAATGCGATCACCATCGCTGTCAACTGGCCCATCTGTGAGGTTGGCAGAAAGCTTGACTGGGCCAGGACAAAAAAGCCTGCAACCAGTATCAGGGTGGTCGCGAATAACGCCCGTCCGACAGTCTGAAACGCGTGGCGGACAGCATCCTCCGGTCCGAAACCAAGTTCTTTTCTTGCCTCCTGATACTTGCTGAGAAAATGCACGGTGTCATCGACGACTATTCCAATGGTCATGGCCATGATGACAGCGAGTGCGATGCCGACTTCTCCCACAGTCATGCCCCAGACACCGAACGCCATCAATCCGGGAACAAAATTCGGCACGAGGCTTACCATACCGATGCGCGGCGAGCGAAGTGCGGCGATCAGCAGGATGGAAACGCCCAGAAAAGCGATGCTTGTTCCGATCAACATTGCCCTAAAGTTGCGTGCGCCGATATGTGCGAACATCAGCGAAGCACCGGAACTGTCAATGCGGGTGAAATTCGACGTTCCATTTGCCTCGAGCCAGATCTCTGCCCGCCTGACCAGTTCCAACAATTCCCGCGAAGAGAGAGTTTGTGTCGTGACGGTCATACGTGTCGCTGATTTGGACACATCAATTCGATTGTTGATGTCGAGTCCGAAGGGGAGGGAAAGCTCGTAGAGGAGCAGATATTGCGAGGCAAGAGCACCGTTGTCGGGCAGCCGGAGTTCAGCCGGGTCGTCGCCATGCATGCTCAGATTGATCTGTTTGAAGGTATCGCTGATGACCAGAACATGGCGGGTTTCCGGCTGCGCCCTGTACCATTCCGAAAAAGCCGACAAACTTTTGAGGAATTCGGGGTCAGTGATGCCGCCCGGCGCTTTCGAAGTGATCGAGTATTCGATGACGGTGTTTCCACTCAACCGTTCGTCAACGAAATCCAGATCCTTACGGATTTGCACGCTCTCATCAAAGAAACGTGTCACAATGTCATTTGCCTCATTACGCGGGACTGCAATTGACAGGGCCAGCACGACGGCCGCCGATCCCCACAACAGGGTGGTCCGGTGGCGGATCGTCAATTCCGCCAACGCGGACATATCCAGAAAGTTCCACCGCTGCGTATATCCCTTGATCGGCAGTAATGTGAGAAGCACCGGAAGCAAGGTGACTGAAAGCAGGAAGGAAACCATTGTGCCGATGGCGACCAGATTTCCGAGATGGCGATAGGGGGGAACCTCGGAAAAATTCATCGTCAAGAACCCGATTGCCGTCGTCGCGCTGGCGAGAAAGACCGGATGCAGGTTGACTGTCAGCGAATCGACAACCGCCCTGGGCCGGGGCACTCCCTCACCGATCCGCTGTTGCGCCGAGACCAGGATATGCAGACAATTGGCAGTAGCCAGTGTCAGCACAATGATCGGCGTTGCGGCGGTGGATGTGGAGAATGGAATTCCTACCCAGCCACTCACGCCCATCGCTGCGAGCACGGAAAGGATGACAACACTTCCGGTTGCCGCCACACCGGATAAGCCGCGGGTCAGAACCGCCAGAATAAGTGCCATTACGGCGAGGGAAGCCGGCAACACCGTCCCCATGGTGGCAATCGTTGATTCGGTGAAAACCTGGTTGATTGCTACTGTCCCGACCAAGCGGAAATCGATACCGGGAAACCGTTCGGCAGCTTCAGCCATGGTTCCGCGCGCGAATAAGGCGACTTCGGCCGTCGCGGCTTCGCTGTTTCCATCGGGCAGCTTCACAGTGACATTGACAGCGCTGACACTGCCGTCCCTTGCCACGAGATTTCCCACAATCCTCGGATCCGTCAAAGCAATTTCCCGGATTCGGGAGCGTTCATCAGCATCGCTGATCGTCTCGGGGTCGGCGAGGTCGGCGACAGACAGGCTATTCCCATCCGCCGACAAATGCGGGAAATTCACGATCGAGTCGACGCGTGTCGAGTAGGGAGTCTGCCATGCGCGTTCGACCAGCCATGCGGCAGCGGCCAGCGCGGCCTCGGATGTCGCATCCCTATCGTCAGGTGCTATCAAAAAGAGGACATTGTCGCTCTTCTCGAAGGTGTTCTCCAAGGCATTGAATGCCAGAAGCTCAGGATTGTCCTCGCTGAAAAAGGTCCGGTAGTCAGTCTCGGATTTCAGAAAGAGTAAGCCGCCGGCTGCCGCTGCGACCAGCAGATGGGCGAATAGAATGACGACCCATCGATGGGCGACAATCCAATCCGAAAATTCTGTCTGAAGACCCCGTAACATACGCCAGGACCGTTCGTCATAAGCTCGTCTGAACCGCTCTGACACTTACCGGGGCCCGCAAGACGACATGGCTGCCGACCGGGAAATTGCCGACCGAAATTCCTGTCGGCAGGGCCGGCAACAAAATTCTTGACTTCATTCCAAACCCCTGCCTTCGAGAACCGAAGGCAGGGTAAGCTTGGTCAGTAACTGTTAGCAGCAACAACGACCGGCAGCGATCGCCTCAAGCTGTTCTTCGCTGATTTCGGTAGTCGGCAAGGCCAGATGGAGCGTATCCGCACTGCTTTCATGCACTTTGATTTCGACATCATCGGGTAAGTCGACACCTAACTCTTCCGAAATCGCCTGTCTCGGATTTGAAACAAGCATGCTACGAAAGTCAGGATCGACAATCGCTTTATCAGTGACCCGGCGACGCATTTCATCAGCAGATTCCAGCGGTGTGGCCGCAAAAGATTGCCATTCCATGATTTTCACCAGAATTACTCAATATTGCCATTTAAAATCACACGATTTGTTCCCATTGTCAAACCTTGACCAATGCTCAACGACCGCTGATGGAGTGCGGTGACGCTGGTGCCAGGGGCAGAGCACCGGAGCGCTGCCTTTCAGGTCAGTAAGTCGGAGCGGTGGAAGGCGAGCTTATCGGGGTCCGGCCGGATGCCCAGTCCCGGTGCTCCCGGCACATGGACGAATCCCCCCTTTGCCGGGAAAGCGAAGTCGGCGAGATCGATCTCCGCATAGTAGGAAGACATATAGAATTCGCAGCCGAGATCGATTGCCGGCAGAGCAGCCATCAGATGCGCACCGGCGGCGTGGGCGATGGAGGTTTCAAACATGCAGCCACCATAAACCTCAATCCCCGCGGATTTGGCAATTGCGGCGACTTCCAGGCAACGGCGGATACCGCCGGCCTTGTTGATCTTCAGCGAAAAAATATCGGCGATACGGTCGGTGGCGGCGCGAAAAGCCTCTTCCGGATTGAAAACCGACTCGTCAGCCATGATTGGAGTATCGACCGCACGGGTGATTTCCGCCAGTGCCGCCCATTCCTCCCTTTTGACGGGTTGTTCAACAAAGGTTGGTCGAAACTGCTCGAGATCGCGTATCCGGCGGATCGCATCATATGCCGGCAGACCCTGATTATAATCGACCCGCAGGTCTATCTCGTCGCCATAGAGCTTGCGCAGCGACTCCAGCCGCATAAGGTCGAAATGATGCTGATCGAATCCGGCTTTCAGTTTGTAGAGACGGACCCCATCTTCCCATAAACTCTCAATAAGGTGCCTGTCTCTGGCAAAATCGCGATTGGCCACCGAAAAACTGAGCGGCACCGTCTCCCGCTGCCTTCCACCGACCATCTCGGCGATCGAGAGGCCGGCTATCTGGCCGGCTAAATCCAGTAAAGCCGTCTCGACTGCGCATTTGGCTTCAGGATGGCCTCTGAGTATGCACTCGATCCGGTTCATGGCAGGTTCGACCTGGACCGGATCCGCGCCAATCACATGCGGGCGGATATGAATGTGGAGCGCGGCGGCGCTGGCTTCCGCTGTGCCGGTGAAAACCGGCCAGGGTGAAGCCTCGCCCCAACCGGTCAACCCGGTGTCAGTGGTTAATTGCAGCAGAACAGAATTGATACGGGAGACATCGCCCGAACCATGTGAATGGGTTTCACGCGCCGGGATGCTGACAAGGTGAACGGCGAATTCAGATATCCGGTGCGCTGACATTCAGGCGATCCACTCGCTCACCGGCGCCGCAGCTTCATGCAGCGGTTGACTGATCACATCGACAAGGGTGGGTCCCGGATGTTCCACCGCCGATTTCAACACATCCTGCAATTTTTCCGGATCCTCCACGCGCCACGCCTTCAATCCGAAGGCTTCGGCTACGGATCGGTGATCGGTGCGGCTGAAATCAACCGAGAAATACCGCGCATCAAAGCCGGTCCGCTGCCCTGCCTTGATCCATCCATAAACCGCATTCGAGAATACGATAAAGGTAATCGGCAGGTTTTTGCGTGTCACGGTCTCAAATTCGCCGCAGGCAAAACCGAAACTGCCATCACCCATCAATGACACGATCTTTTTGTCCGGTGCGCCGAATGCGGCGCCGATCGCTGCCGGGAGCGCGTAGCCGAGGGCCCCGTGGGCGCGGTTGGAGATCAGATTGCGCCCGGACCGCCGCAACTCGTAAAAGGCCGAAACATAGGGGCAGGGGGTTCCGGGGTCGGCGATGATGATTGCTTCCTCATCGAGGACAGCGCGAAGCGCGGCGATGATCCGCTCCGGCAGGATGGGGCGATCTCCGCTGATCGATAGGTCACGAAATGCTTTCCACTTCCGCGCCTTGAACGGTGCGACGGCGGCGGCGCCACCGAAACGCTGATGGCGTTCCTCAAGCATCCGGTTGATCCCGTCGAGTGCAAGCCGTGCATCAGAGACGACTGCCACTTCGGTCGGATAAGATGCGCCGATGACCTCCGGGTCGCTGTCGAGATGGACGATACGGGTTCCCTTGGCGGGTGTTCGCCAAAGCTCGGTTGTGACCGACCCGGCACGGCAGCCGATAAAGACCACGAGATCCGCCGCCTGCACCAGTTCACGGGTTGCCGGCACGCCGCCATTCGAGCCGACAACGCCGAGGCAATTGGGATGCGTCTCGGCAATGGATCCTTGCCCGGAAATCGTGGTCGCAACCGCAATGTCCAGCGTTTCAACGAATTTTCTGAAAGCGGAGACCGCACCCGAGGACAAGATGCCGCCGCCACAGATCACCAAGGGGAAAGACGCCGAGAAAATGGCGTCAAGCGCCGCTTCCAGCGCATCCGGATCCGGACCGGAGGGATAGGCTGGAAAGGTCGCATGTGCCGGATCCGCCCAGATGTCTCCGGGGTCGGTTTGTCCCCGCTGCACATCAATCGGCATTCCCAGATGTGCGGAACCCGGTCGGCCAGTGGTCATTTTGCGGAAAGCACACCGCACCATGCCGGGGATTGAGGTTGCGTGCTGAACGACAGTACTGAATTTGGTCAGCGGGCGCATCAGCCCTTCCTGATCAAGCTCTGTAAGCGGGTAGTGGCCCTTTGATCCGGTGCCGACATCCGAAGTAATCGCCAGAATCGGCACTGAACTCTCATTTGCCTCCACCAGCCCGGGTAGAATGTAGGTTGCGCCGCCGCCTGACGGGCCTTCGCAGACGCCGACCCTTCCAGTCACCCGCGCATAGCCGTCAGCCATATAGGCGGCGCAGCGCTCATCGCGCGTCAGGATATGTTGAATCCTGTGGTCAAGCCGGTAGAGCGAATCGTAGAAAGGCAGCGTCGTGTCGCCGCACAAGCCGAAAATGTGATGCACTTCATGCGCCTCGAGCATCCGCACGAGCGCGTCCGCACCGCTTATCGCATTACGTCTGACCGCATCGCCCAAAGCCAGTCTCCTGAAGCCACTGCGGCTGCTGATTGACTCAGTTACACAGAGCTGTATACAATTTCAAGCGATGTCTCAGCGGCGATTTTGAACAGGGACCGCATCTTGTCAGCCAGCGTCAGAATCTACGAAATCCGCCCCTCCGGCCGTTCAGCTGGACTGCTGAAATGAGCAGCGTCGACCGGGTTTACAGCGAAGTCCGGGCCATGGCAGCGGCTTTCGAGTTCAAACCCGACGAACGTATCAATGAACTGCGCCTGGCGAAATTTGTCGGAACGAGCCGGACACCGTTGCGCGAAGCGCTGAACAGGCTGGTTGCGGAAGGGTTCCTGACTTACAGGAATGGTCAGGGCTTCTTTTGCCGTTCGCTTGAGCCCGGTGGAATTATGAATCTCTATGAAGCACGCATCGCTGTGGAATGTGAAGGCATTCGATTGGCGTCGGAGCGCGCCGAGGATGTTGAAATCACCGCCCTCCGGAGCTATCTGCACTGGATTGAACCGATTTATCGAGGCGACGCCGGACCCGAAAAGCTGGTCGAACTCGATGAGGAATTTCACCTGAAGATCATCCGTCTGTCGGCCAATTCCGAACTTGAGAGGATGCTCGTCAATCTCAATGCGCGGTCACGTTTTGTGCGCCGGATTGACATGGAGAAGCGGCGGGCGATCACACCGGCGGATCACTTGGCGATTGTCCGGGCCTTGTCGATTCGTGACCCGGCTGCGGCGACTGAGCGGATGCGGCAGCATATCACACGCCGCCGGGAGGAGGCGCTGGCTGCCGTCCGAAATGCGTTTTCACGCCTGTATGTCAGTCAGGGCGCAATGTAGCCGGATG
The DNA here is from genome assembly GCA_026706985.1 of Paracoccaceae bacterium. GTDB lineage: Bacteria > Pseudomonadota > Alphaproteobacteria > Rhodobacterales > Rhodobacteraceae > JAPOXR01. The sequence continues at coordinate 33,286 of JAPOXR010000068.1, forward strand.
GCAATTTGCCTGTTGCCCGGTTGATTTGACAGGATTACGCAAGGTCAGGCGGAGCAGTCAGGTGTTGGTATGGACCGTATATTGGTGACCGGCGGTGCCGGATTTGTCGGCTCGCATGTCTGCAAAGGGCTGCGGCGGGCCGGTTGGACCCCGGTAACATTCGACAATTTGGCAACCGGTTGGCAGGACGCAGTCAAATTCGGACCCCTCCTGAATGGCGACATCCTGAACCGCGCCGCGGTCGGGGCGGCATTTGCGGAATGGAATCCGGTGGCGGTTATTCATCTGGCGGCACTGACAAGCGTAGAGGAATCGGTCAGCAGGCCTGAAGCCTACCGGCAATGCAATGTCGAGGGCACACGTAATGTTCTGGATGCGATGCGGGAGCATGGTTGCAGAGCTATCGTTTTCTCATCGACCTGCGCGGTCTATGGCAATGCTGCGTCTGGCTTGGTCACGGAACAGTCATCCACAAATCCCGAGAGCCCCTATGCGGAGACAAAACTTGCGGCCGAAGAGCTGATTTTCGATGTGAGCGCAGGCGGTGGGATCGGATCTATGATATTCCGGTACTTCAATGTGGCCGGCTCTGACCCGGAGCAGGAAATCGGCGAGCGCCGGCGGATACCGTCAAATCTCATCCCAGCTGTTCTCGAATGCGCCGCCGGAACACAGGCTGTGTTCGAAATCTTCGGTACCGACCTGGCGACGCCGGATGGAACCTGCATCCGCGATTTCGTGCATGCCAATGATGTGGCGGACGCGCATATTCTCGGTCTGCGGGCGGTGCTCGACGGCAAGGTCGGCGGGCTATTCAATCTCGGAACAGGCAAGGGAAACTCGGTGCGTGAGGTTGTTGAGCGGAGCAGGCTCGTGACCGGGATCGGGTTTCCGGTCCGGGAGGCGGCGAGGCGGCCCGGCGATGTCGCCCGAATCGTCAGTGACTGCGCAAGGGCGCGTGCCGAACTCGGATGGTCGGCGCAATCATCACAGCTTGAAACCATAATCACCGATGCCTGGAACTGGAGGCGCTGTGAGGCATATGCCAGTCCGGCAGGATTTGGGTGATTGCGGCAATGCGCATCCGTTTGTCTGCTGTGAAACTTCGGAATATTCATGACAGCGATTTGGGAGTGAGGCTATGGCAAGACTGAAAATCGGCGTCAGTGGACTATCCGGCAGAATGGGCAGGACGCTCGCGGCATTCATTCAGGATCACGGGAATGTTGAGTTGGCAGGAGCCACGGAACATCAGGGGCACCCTTGGATAGGAACTCCTGTTTCAGAATGCTTGAATGGTTTGAAGAGTGAGGTCCGTGTTCTGTCGGATGCCGGGGAAGCGTTCCAGGGTGTTGAAGCCGTCATTGATTTCACCACACCCTCGGCGACAGTCGCCAATGCGGCGGTGGCCGGTGAGTTCGGTATCGTGCATGTGATCGGAACTACCGGGCTGACGGCGGAAGATCTGGCGGAGATATCGCGGGCGGCTGAAAGTGCCGTGATCGTGCGCGCCGGAAATATGAGCCTCGGAGTGAATCTCCTGACCCGTCTGACTGAGCGCGTTGCCGCTTCACTCGACGAGGAATTCGATATTGAAGTGCTCGAAACGCACCACCGTTACAAGGTTGACGCGCCTTCGGGCACGGCGCTGATGCTTGGCCGCGCCGCCCGCCTGGGACGTGGAGACCCCGGCCCGGAACTGAAACCGCAATTCCACGTCAGCGGCACGGGACCAAGGCGGCGCGGGGAAATCGGTTATGCGGCGGTGCGGGGCGGTGATGTGGTCGGCGAGCACGATGTCATCTTTGCCGCTGATGGCGAGAGAATTACCCTCCGACATGTCGCCACGGACCGGGTGATCTACGCAAGGGGCGCGGTGAAGGCGGCCATCTGGGGTCAGGGCCGGGCGTTTGGCGGTTATGACATGGTGGATGTGCTCGGGCTGTAAGCAGGCATTCCGGAAACAAGTGTGATTACCGCCGGTTTCATGTAATGCGGAAATTCCGCCGGGATGACCCGGCCGAAGATATGTAACGAAAAGGGGACCCAAGCCAATGAAACTCAAACTCTTCTCAGCCGCCGCGTTGATTGCCGCGCTTGGCGCCGGTGGTGCATCCGCAGCCTGTGATGACGGCGAAATCGTCATCAAATTCAGCCACGTGACAAACACCGACAAACATCCGAAGGGCATCGCCGCCACCCTGTTGGCGGAGCGTGTGAATGCCGAGATGAACGGTAAGGCCTGTATGGAAGTGTTTCCCAACTCATCGCTCTACAATGACGACAAGGTGCTGGAAGCATTGTTGAACGGTGATGTTCAACTGGCGGCGCCTTCGCTGTCGAAATTCGAGAAATTCACCAAGCAGTTCCGGATCTTTGATCTGCCCTTCATGTTCAAGAATATTGAAGCGGTTGACGCGTTCCAGGCATCAGAGGCCGGGCAGGCGATGAAGGACAGCATGCAGCGGCGCGGTCTACAGGGATTGGCATTCTGGCATAACGGGCTGAAGCAAATGTCCGCAAACCGGCCATTGATCCTGCCATCTGACGCCGACGGGCTGAAATTCCGGGTCCAGCAGTCGGATGTTCTGGTTGCGCAGATGGAAGCGATTGGCGGTTCGCCGCAGAAAATGGCGTTCGCTGAAGTTTATGGCGCATTGCAGCAGGGCGTTGTCGATGGCCAGGAAAACACGTGGTCGAATATTTACGGCCGCAAATTCTTCGAGGTTCAGGACGGAACGACTGAAACCAATCACGGTATTATCGACTATCTCGTCGTCGCCTCGGTGGATTGGCTTGATGGGTTGGATGCCGGCATACGGGATCAATTCCTGAGCATTCTTATGCAGGTGACCGAAACACGCAATGCGGAAGCCTTTGCCGTGAATGAAGCCGCGCGTCAGGCAGTCATCGACGCGGGCGGTGTGATCCGGATGTTGACGGACGGACAACGCCAGGCATGGGTTGATGCGATGAAACCGGTTTGGGACCAGTTCCTTGATGATGTCGGCGCCGAAAACATCACCGCGGCACAGGAAATCAACGCAAGCCTGTAATCAGGCGCACACCAGGGGCGGCGGCCTGTTGCCGCCCCTGCATAGCCAGCTTTCGGTCCGGTATTCATGCAAGTGCGGAAGAAATCCTGGACAGACACGATTGAGGAAACTCTGATCGCCGGTCTGCTCGGGATCATGGCTGTGCTGACTTTCGCTAATGTGATCGCCCGTTATGTCTTCAATTCCAACATTCTCTGGTCGCTGGAACTCACGGTTTTCTTGTTTGGCTGGCTTGTTCTACTTGGTGCCTCCTATGAGGTGAAACGCAACACCCATCTCGGCGTCGACATGCTGGTAAGCGCAGTTTCCCCGGGTTATCGCCGTGTGCTTGGACTGGGTGCCGTTGCCGTCTGTCTCTCCTTCAGCTTCCTCATGCTCAAGGGGGCATGGGATTACTGGGCGAATTTCGCCAATCTGCCGGCAACCGAAGGGCGGTGGTTTCCCCTCGGATTCCAGGACAGTTACCGCGCCAAGGGCTGGTATGAGGTTGACGATATCCCCATGCCATCCATGCTCGCCTGGCTTGCCGGTGTTTTTAATGAAGGCGAGGCTTATGAAAAAATCCCACGGCTCCTGCCTTATTTCGTCCTGCCGGTTTCGATGGCGCTGCTGATGCTGCGGTTTTTGCAGGCGGGGTGGGCGCTGTGGCACGGAAGAATTGATAGAATCGTCGCCGGTCACGAAGCCGAGGATGCAGTTGCGAATGTCCGTTCGCCGGTCGAAGAGGGTGGCTGATGGAAGCCGTGCTTCTGTTTGCCATGGTGATCGGCCTGTTGGTGATCGGCGTGCCGATCGCGGTGACTTTGGGCATGTCCTCGGTGCTGTTTCTGCTCTGGTTTTCCGACAGTTCACTCGCATCGGTCGCACTGACACTTTTCTCCGCTTTTGAAGGTCATTTCACGCTCCTCGCCATTCCGTTTTTCATCCTCGCGTCGAAATTCATGACTACGGGAGGCGTTGCCAGACGGATCATCCGTTTTTCCATCGCCTGCGTTGGCCATTTGCCCGGGGGATTGGCCATCGCCGGGGTATTCGCCTGCATGCTGTTTGCGGCTCTGTCCGGCTCATCACCGGCCACGGTGGTTGCGATCGGGTCCATTGTCATCGCCGGCATGCGCATGGTCGGCTACACAAAGGAATTTGCCGCCGGGGTCATCTGCAATGCCGGCACTCTCGGCATCCTGATCCCGCCTTCCATCGTCATGGTTGTGTATGCCGCGGCGGTTGATGTCTCGGTCGGGCGCATGTTTCTGGCCGGCGTGATTCCCGGATTGCTGGCTGGTTTCATGCTGATGGCGGCGATTTACCTGATCGCCAGGATCCGTGGTCTGCCCAAAGGGGAATGGCAGGGGTGGCAGGAGATCTGGGCGTCCGGCCGCGACGCCGGCTGGGGCCTGTTCCTGATCATCATTATTCTCGGTGGCATTTATGGTGGAGTTTTCACGCCAACGGAGGCGGCCGCGGTCGCAGCGGTGTATGCGTTCCTGATCGCAAACTTCGTTTATCAGGATATGGGGCCGCTGGCCTCCGGATCCGCCCGCCTGTGGACCCGCCCACAATCATTGATCACAGTTTTTCTGCACGCTGATACCAAAGCCACTCTGCTTGATGCCGGCAGGCTGACCACCACTTTGCTGTTCGTGATCGCCAACGCTCTGATTCTGAAACATGTGCTCACCGACGAGCAGATTCCGCAGCAGGTCGCGGATGCCATGCTGTCCGCGGGCTTCGGACCGGTCCTGTTTCTCATCGCCGTCAATGTCATTCTGCTCATCGGCGGTCAATTCATGGAGCCTTCGGGACTTCTGGTTATCGTTGCGCCCCTGGTGTTTCCGATCGCGATCGAACTGGGGATTGACCCGATACATCTGGGGATCATCATGGTTGTGAATATGGAAATCGGAATGATCACGCCGCCGGTCGGGTTGAATCTCTTCGTTACCTCGGGGATTGCTGACATGTCGGTGCTTCAGGTGGTCCGGGCGGCGCTTCCCTTCCTCGCGGTCCTGTTTCTGTTTCTGATCCTGGTGACCTACATCCCGCCGCTATCGACCCTTCTGCCGACATGGCTCATGGGACCGGAAATCATCACCAGATGAGCAGTGTCGCCGCCGGCTACCGCGACATCAGGATGCCGGTGACAGCGGAATGTCGGACGATTTCAGATGCAGTTCGCGCTGCGGGAATGGGATTTCGATGCCATTTTCCCTCAGCAGATCCCATACCCGGAGCAGTACCGCGCTTTTGACATTTGCGCTTCCCTTGGCCGGATCGTCGATCCAGAGTCGGATTTCGAGGTCAATCGAGCTTTCGCCGAATGCCTGCAGGAGAACCCGCGGTGGTGGATCATCCAATACCCTGTCCACGCCGGCAGCGGCCCTATGGCACAGCTCCATGGCCTGCCGGACATCCGAATTGTAGGAAATTCCTACCGGCACACGCAGACGCAGAGCGGTGTCGCTGTGGGACCAGTTCTCGACCCGCTGCGTGATCAGTTCTTCGTTTGGAATCAGATATTCGATACCATCGCGGGTGCGAACCGCCGTATAGCGGGCACCGAGCGAGGCAACCGATCCGTAGGTGGCGCCGACCGCTATGACATCATTCGGCTTGATGGACCGGTCCATCAGCAGCAGCAGGCCGCTGAATAAATTTGATGCAACCTTCTGCAGTCCGAAACCGACGCCAATTCCCAATGCGCCGCTGAATATCGTGAGTGCCGTGAGGTCGATGCCGAGGCCACCGATGGCAATCAACACGGCCAGGCTGATGAGTGCGATTTTCGTGATTTTAGCAAACAGCAGCTGCGCTGAAGGGGTGAGGCTGGTGGCACGATGTATATTGCGCTCAATCGCGCTGCTGAGAAGCTGCGCCAACCAAAGCAGGGCGGCGAAAACCAAGAGGGCTCTCGCCACCGACAGAAGCGTGATCCGCGCCTCGCCGAATGTCATGCCGACGCTGTCGAGAACCGCCAGCGCCGCATCATACAAGCCAAGTGAAACGAGTGCCGCAATCAACCAAGCCATTGTTGCCAGCGATTGGGCCAGTAACGCGTTACGGATCAGGTTGGAGGCGAGACGGATGACAATCCAGGCGCCGGTCAGGCTCATGGCGATGCGTGTCAGACCATGGCCAAGCAAATCACTCCATTGGCCAAAACCCACAATCAACCAAAGCAGGAGAAAGGCGATGATCGGCACCGTCAGCGCGGCGACATGGCCACGCAGACTGTGCAGTCGACCGTGCCGGTTCCCGGAATCCTCCTCTCCCTGCAGCACACTGCGAAGCAGTGAGCCGGGATAGAGGCCGAACAGGAAAGCCAGAATGATAAGACCGGCCTGAATCGCGTTGTCGAGCACCAGAAAATGGGTTTTGACCCAGATTTCGAGATTTTCCCGAAGCCCGGGCAGACCCAATCCCTGAATGAAATCTTCCATCAGGCAATCTCCACCGGTTGCCGCCGGTTCAACGATTTCAGGATAGTCATTTCAGCGGGCACGGCAACCGGGGCGAAAGGCAATGCCGTATCTTTCCGGCGCGGGAACATAGAACCGGTCAAACGGTCGGCATCAGGAGTCTGCCCATGCTCCTGCGGGAAATGACAGCGCCGGATTTGCGTGGACGCACGCTCAGCTTTGTGGATTCTGTGCAGTCGGTGGCATGCGGGGAAGACAGACAAGGTAAGCGAAACAGCCGCCTGCGCCTGTTGTCGTGCTAATTGCCGAAAAGCTGATAGAGGCCGGCGGCGAATTCGCTCTCCAGCGGGAAAGACAGCATGCCCATGACGGAGTAACCGAGCAGATAGGGCATCAGGTAGAATCGGATCATATAGAAGAACCAGGCCACGAAGAGGGGAATCAGCGGTTCGGCGAGAAAGCTCGGTGTGACTGGCCGGAACAGCCTTAAAACCGGATTTGTCATTCTGACAAAAACCTTCATGAAGAAGAAATCGCTGTTAATCGACAGAAACAGGTTCATGGCGGCGCGGCCGATCAGCGTCCACATCACCATGCCGAGCACGTAATCGAAGGCAAGGAGCCACCAGGGAAAGACTTCGTAACCACCCTGCATTGATACGCTCCCGACAAAATGGGGGGCGGAAAATCCGCCCCCGCATGAATTCAGTCAGACCGGATCGCTATTGTGTCCGGTCGAGGATGGCCTTTCCGGAAGGATCACGGACCTCATCCACCATCGCCTGCGTCTCGGCGTCCGGTTCGGCTGTGGCAAGGCTGACAACAACCATGGCCACCAGGCTGACCGGCATGCCGATGATTGCGAACCGCAGATGGTCAATGCCAAGCCACGGGTCGCCACCGGCGAAGCGGACATAATACAGGTAAAGCGTTCCAGCGAGGAATCCGAAGACCATGCCGGCAATTGCACCGGCCCGGTTCGCCCGTTTCCACCAGACTCCCAACACAAGTGGGAAGAACAGACCGGATGCCGCGAAGTCGAAGGCCCAGGCAACCGCCCCGAGAATCCCGGTCAACCTGAAACTGGCGACAAATGCGGCGAGCGCACCAATCACGATCAGGAGGACACGGGCAACGATCAGGCGTGTGCGGGTATCGGCTTTCGGATCGATGATCTTGTAATACAGGTCATGGCTGAGCGCATTGGCGATCGCCAACAGCAGACCGTCGGCGGTTGACATGGCCGCTGCCATGCCGCCGGCGGCAACCAGACCCGAGATCACATAAGGCAATCCGGCAATCTCCGGTGTCGCCAGGACCACGATGTCAGGCCGCATGAAGAACTCGTTGATCTGCAGCAATCCATCCCCATTGAAGTCGGAAATCGCCAGGAAGTTGACCGTGGCCCAGTTCTGGACCCAGGCTAGTGACTGCACTTCCTCAATGCTCTTACCGATGATGCCTGTGGCAAGCTCCGGATCCAGCACCTGCAGTTTCGTCAGCGTCGCCAAGGCAGGCGCTGTGAAATAAAGCAGGAAGATGAACAGCAGTGACCAGGATACCGACTTCCGCGCATCGCGGACCGACGGAGTCGTGAAATACCGCATCAGGATATGCGGCAGCGACGCCGTGCCCGCCATCATGCAGAAAGCGAGGGTCACGAATTTCCAGCTCGCCATGCCGGTCCCGGGATCATTATGCAGCGAGGTCAGGATACGCACTCCGCCCACCGGTGCCGGCCCACCTGCCGCGGTACCAACTTCCCAGAGGGCTTCGAGCTCGCCGATCCTTTCAACTGCGTCGCCGTAGCTGAAATGCGGAATGATGCCAAAACCCTGGACGTTGGACATCCAGATAACCGGAACGAGGTAGGCGATAATCAGCACGATATACTGTGCCACCTGCGTCCAGGTCACCGCCCGCATCCCGCCGAGCATGGAGCAGAGCAGGATACCGAGAAGCCCGAACCAGACACCGACTTCAAACGGAATCAAGAGCGCCCGTGAGGCAATGGTTCCGGTGGCGTTGATCTGTGCCGTCACATAGGTGAAGGATGCGACAACGAGCACAATGGTGGCAATGAACCGTGCCAGGTTGCCTCCGTAACGTGTGCCGATGAAATCCGGAACCGTGTAGCATCCGAATTTACGCAGATAGGGTGCCATCAGGGAATTGACGAGAACATATCCGCCGGTCCAGCCGACAACGAAGGCGAGATAACCGTGACCACCGAAATAAATACCGCCAGCCAACGCAACGAATGATGCACCGGACATCCAGTCCGCCGCAGTTGCCATTCCATTGAAAACAGGAGGCACTTCCCGACCGGCCACATAATAGGCGTCGACCTGCATGGTCCTCGAGAGGTAGCCGATCGCCGCATAAATGAACACCGTGAAGGCGACAAACAGGATGCCGATTGTCGCAGCCGGAACACCGAACTGCTCAAGGATCGCCATCAGGATGATGAATAAGATGAATCCACCCGTGTACATTCCGTACACTTTGGGGAGATTATTCAGAAAGTCGTCTTTTGAATAAGATGCCATGATTCTGCTCCCTTATTCACTCAGCCCGGCTTCATCATCAATCATATCCTGAAGCCAGTTCTGACCGAAAATGAGAAGCACAAAGATCGCCAATGATCCCTGGACAGCAAAATAGTAGCCTAGGGGAAAGCCCAGGAACGAAGCACCGTTCAACCCTATGGCGAACCAGTGCACGACGAAAGCGAAAATGAACCACAGGACCAGAACCCAGATTGTCAGGTTTCGGGTCTTGCGCCAATGCTCCGCTCTCTGCTCAGATTTATCAGCCATTTTGTCTCCTGTTTCATGTGGCTGTGCCATTTAGCAGATACAGCACCAGACAGGACGCTGCCGCTGCTTCAAATGTACATGTCATCATAAATATTACCGCAATCAGTTGCAACAAGGTTTGATTTTTTGAATCAACTGTGGGCAAATGCGGTATGTTTGATAGGTTGAAAACACTTTTTGTAGTGTTGATGCGGATTTTCCGCATACGTTTTGACAAATCCCCGATAAACAGCGTTGAAACGCTGACGGAATTCCTCCAGACCCGCTCCGCCTATGTGGCCCAGACATCGCTTTACGGCTATCTGAAGACCCGTATGGGCAGGAATTACGTGTCGATATTCAAGGACGAACGTTTTGCCCCTTCGCTGAACCGGGCGAAATGGATTGTCTACAGTGCCTGCCTGTCCGACCTGACTGTCTATGCAATTGCCCGGACGGCGCAATCGAAACCGGCCGGTGAGGCGGAGAAACTGGCGGTGCATTGTCACCGGAGCTGCGTTCAACAGACCTTTGTCGGCGAGGTAGCGGAAGATCTGGCGCCGGTGTCACTCGATGAATTCGCGTCGCGCTCGGAACGCATGCTCTGGGCCAATGCCGGTATCGCTGCGCAGGTCTTCACAAAAAGTCCGGCCGCGCTGGCGGACAGTTCGCCGGTTTCTGAGGAATTCAAGGAACTGGACCGTGAAATTGTCATGAATTCGGTCCGTTTCCGCTGGAACGATGTGCGTGATCAGCTGAACCGAAGGCTTGACGGCGAAGCCGTTTGGCAGGATTGGCAGCGCATTGAAGCTGATTGAGACAGGTAGGGAGCATGCTCAAATTCATCGTCATTTCGGACCTGCATATCGTGCCCGAAGGATGTCTTTCCAATGCCATTGATACATCCAAGCGGCTTGCCACCGCGATACAGCATATCAATTCGTTTCACGACGACGCGGATTTCTGCATCGTAGCCGGTGATCTGACCGACAAGGGTGACATTGAGTCTTTCCGCCGCCTGCAGCCGCAGCTGCAGGGATTGAATCTGCCGGTCCATATCACGCTCGGAAACCATGATGACCGTGCGAATTTCCTCGCCGTATTCGACCAGGCCGCCCCCTCCGTCACAGGGTTTCTCGACACTGTCATCGATTGCGCCGGCCACCGCGTCATTCTGCTGGATACGCTGCACAGCGGACAGCATCCCGGTTGGCTTGAGGATGAGCAGCTGAGCTGGTTGTCGGAGCGCCTCGCCGAGGCGGAGCGCCTGCCGGTGATCGTGGTGATGCATCATAATATCGCCGATCTGCAGGTGTCGACGGATGTGATCCGGCTGCGCGGCAACCGCCGGCTGACCGATGTCCTGCGGACACATGCCGATATCCGCAGCGTGCTCTCCGGCCATGTCCATCTGGCATCATCCGGAATGCTGCACGGCATACCCTTCTCCACTTGCGCCGGCTGCCACTATAATATCGAGCCGCGGCGACAGGATCCGGAATACCGTGCCCCGCGCCGGGAAGGGCCGGGCCAGTATGCGGTGGTCTGGTCTGACGCCGAGTCGACTGTGGTATTGCAGGAGGATTTCCACGATCGGCACCAGGTGATGCCGCCGGAATTATTCCGTTGGGCTTGAGCGCAGCGGATATCCAGGCGGCCGCGGACCGGATCGCCGGGTATCTCAGGCCGACACCGGTGTGCCGGAGTGCCATCATTGACACCATCGCCGGCACCGAATTGGTCTTCAAATGCGAAGACAGTCAGCCGCCGGGTTCGTTCAAGGTGCGCGGCGCGCTCAATGCGGTATTGAGTCTCGGCCGGCAGGATGCCGGCGTGATCACGCATTCTTCGGGCAATCATGGCGCCGCATTGGCCTATGCCGCCGGGATGCGAGGGTTTCCCGCCGTCATCGTCATGCCGGAAGGCGCCCTTGAGACCAAGCGCCAAGCCGTCGCCAGATTCGGTGGCCAAGTGATCGAGTGCGGGAATTCAGCGGCAGAGCGCGCGAGTGTCACCGAAAGCCTCAGGCGTCGGTCGGGAGCTGAGTTCATACATCCCTATAATGATTGGAGGGTGATTGCCGGACAGGCAAGCTGCGCCATCGAATTCCTCCACCAGGTCAGCGACCTTGATGCAATCATCGTTCCTGTCGGCGGCGGTGGATTACTGTCCGGAACCTGTCTCGCCGCAGCCGGGCGCGGCATCCGGGTGTTCGGAGCCGAACCCGAGCAGGCCGGTGATGCCGCCCGCAGCGTCGAATGCGGCCGCATCATCGCATATGATTCGCCGCAGACGATTGCCGATGGGCTGCGGACACCTCTGCTGGAGAAGACCTGGGAGGTGATCGCAGCGCATTCGCCGACCATGCTCACGGTGAGTGAAGCCGGGATACTGGACGCGATGGCGCTGTTCGCACGCCATTCGGGGCGCTCGGTCGAACCGAGTTCCGCCGTTGCGCTGGCGGCAGTTATCCGGCACCGGGAACAGTTCTCCGACATCAAGACCGGGGTGATCCTCACTGGTGGAAATACCCCGCCGCAATTGATCGGTTACTGAACCTCGTATCTGTCAGATCAATCAGAGGCCGTACCGGAGGATCGGGCAGCACGACAGAGCTATTCAGGCCGGTTTTTCATCGCGGTCCATGCGGCAAATGCTCTCTTGTCCTTGATATCTGATGCTTCCAGTTTCTTAATCGCTCCAACTGCGGCGGCGACCAGATTGAGGACATCGTGCCGCGTGAATTTGCTGAAGGGGTCATAGTCCGCCTGGTGCCGTATTTCCTGCAGTAAGAGCTTGAATCATAAGTCATTGATTTAATTATATTATTTGTTTTCATGGCGTTG
>JAPOXR010000071.1 GCA_026706985.1 Paracoccaceae bacterium
CATGTGATTTCAACGCGCTGTGAAAAACGAACTCCGCCATACGGAAATCACACCCTATCTGACTTTCCCGTGCCCTGTCATTTGTATCGAAAATCAAGCTCCAGAGCCGCTTCTTTTGGCTCGAACCGAGATACTTGAATAGCTTTGAGGGACTGGTGGGCGACCCTGGAATCGAACCAGGCATGGGGTCTCCCCCGGCGGAGTTACAGTCCGCTGCCGCACCTTGCAGCGCGTCGCCCTCACAACTCATCGTTCGGTCTGCCGATACTTTGCCTGTGCAGGAGCTGTCAATAGCCTGTGCTGCTCACTACATATGAGACCGGCGGTCCTCTTTGATTCGCTGTGGTCCGGGATATTGGTTGGGGGTCAATCCATCAAGCGCATCGTGTGGTCTCCAGCTGTTGTGGATCCTGAGGTGTCTTTCGATCATGGGGTTGAGTTCCGTGATGTTCACGGCCGTGTCCTGGACGTTGTGGAATTCGTTTCGCCATGTGGCCTGCATCCTTTCGACGCGTCCGTTCATTTCCGGGCTTTTCGGCGGCAGCACGGCGGGTTTTATGCCCCTGTCACGGCAGGCGGCCCCGGATCCGGCCATGAACTCCGATCCTCCGTCAACCTGCACGGCCGTCACCTCGAAGGGGGCGTCACGGATCAGCTTGCCGGGGAAGCGGGCGGCGCTGGATGCGGTGGCGCTGGACGCCGCCATGGCGGTGCTCCAGCGTGAGATCCGGTCGATGGCGGTGAAGTGCCTGACCCTCTTTCCCGGACAGATGTATGCGTGGAGCGTGTCGGTCTGCACGGCCCCGCCCGGCACGCCGGCCCTGAGCGGAGCGTTGACACGCACGGCGTGCGGCCTGCGGACACGCCTCCTCCTGCCGCTGTGACCGGTGAAGGCACTGACCGGCGCGATGCTTCCGCTCCGGACCATGGCGCGGATCAGCCGTCCCACCGTGGCACCGGAGATCCCGTGCCCCTCCCGCCGGAGAATGGCGGAGATCTTTCCCCGGGCCGGAAACCCACGCCGCGGGTCCCTGATCCGCTGCCGCACCGCCTCACGCGGCTGAGCGCGGCGGAGACGGGTCGGAAGAAGCTCCGGGGACTTCATCCAGCGGTACAGCGTGGCGCGCGGCACACCCACCGCCCGCGCCGCCGCCTCCGAACCCAGGCCGTCACTCATGGCACGGCGCCGGCGGCGGACCGGATCCACACGCCGCCTCACTCCGGGATCGGACGACAAAGCGCGTGACGACACACTGTGTTTGCCCGTAAAAGAGGCGGGCAAGCCGAAAACCTGCATGGGGTTCTCCCGTTCTGTCGTTTCGAGTTGACGAACCTATGGAGAACCCCGCCTGATCCGGCAGGAAACTTTGTCCCCGGGCCCCGCGGGCACCGTCTCAGAATCCCATATGTGTGTGAGCAGCTACAGCCTGCCGGGAGTTGCCGCATGGGAAGTTTTTTCTATCGGGTCTGTTTCGAAAATCCGGGATAGGCATGAAAGCGTCGGTTTGAGGAATTCCCGGATGCGGAATATTGAAGCGGTGCCGGCAGTCATTTGAAGCAATGGTCTTGAATTGAAACATACACGTCGGAAACACTCGCTCCCAGGTGGCCGATACTGGATTTTCGGCCTGCATGCTGTGCGCGCGGCGCTGCTGAATCCGGCGCGTGAGAAATTCCGTCTCGTTCTCACACCGAATTCCGCCGTCAAGCTTGTGTCGGCGGTGCGGCAGGCAGGTATTGAGGCCGAAATCGCGGATACGCGCAGATTACCTGCCCCGCTTGACCCGGGTTCGGTGCATCAGGGGGCGGCACTTGAAGTGTTGCCCTTGAGTTGGCCGGCACTCGGCGATCTCTGCGCCGGGCAGGGAGAGACTGCCCGCATCGTGGTACTGGACCGGGTCTCGGATCCGCATAATGCCGGTGCTGTCATCAGGAGTGCAGCCGCATTCGGCGCGATTGCAATGCTTGCGCCTCTCAGGCATTCACCGCCTGAAACCGGTACAATGGCGAAATCCGCATCCGGTGCTCTGGAAACATTGCCCTATGTCAGGGTCAGCAATCTTGCGGCGGCACTCGGACAGTTGCGCCGGGAATCGTTCAGCCTTCTTGGATTCGCCGCTGATGGAAACGTCACTGTCGACAGTCTGCCGAAAATCGTCCGATCCGGGAGGCAGGCACTCGTCCTGGGGTCGGAAGGCGAAGGGCTGCGGCGTCTGACGCGCGAAAAATGTGATTTCATCTGCCGGCTTTGTGACGGTTCCCTCAATCTTTCGAATGCGGCTTCGGTGGCGCTGTATGCGACCTCAATCGACAATTGAAATCCCGGTCCGGCAGCACCGTTCGGTCAATTGGTTTTGAATTCAAGGATGGATCGGCATTGAAGTTTTCCGGCAATTCGTTGAACGGAACAGTTTCCCTAATTTGAGACTCCGCCGTTGCCGTTACCGGCGCATCTGCTAAACAGCCGCCGGTTATTTGCGAGGAACAGAAAATGTCCGACGGACCCACTTACGGATTTGACACGCTTCAAATTCATGCCGGCAGCCGGCCTGACCCGGCAACCGGAGCCCGGCAGACGCCGATTTACCAGACCACGGCCTATGTGTTCAGAGATTCGGAACATGCGGCCAAACTCTTCAATCTGCAGGAGGTCGGATACATCTATTCGCGCCTTACCAATCCCACCGTCGCGGTCCTCCAGGAACGCCTTGCGGCGCTTGAAGGCGGTGCCGGTGCGGTCGGTTGCGCTTCCGGCCATGGCGCGCAGATAATGGCGCTGTTTCCACTGATGCAGCCCGGCCGCAACCTGGTGACATCGAACCGACTCTATGGCGGAACCGTGACACAGTTCAGCCGGACGATACACCGGTTCGGCTGGTCCGCCCGATTCGTTGACACAGAGGATCTGGCGGCGGTTGAGGCGGCCATCGACGGTGACACCCGGGCGATCTTCTGCGAGTCAATTGCCAATCCCGGGGGTTACATCACCGATTTGGATGCGCTTGCTGAAATCGCCGACCGGAATGGTATTCCCCTGATCGTCGATAATACTTCGGCGACACCCTATCTATGCCGCCCGATCGAGCATGGCGCGACGCTCGTCGTGCATTCCACCACCAAATATCTGACCGGAAACGGTACCGTCACCGGCGGCGCGATTGTCGATTCCGGCAAGTTTGACTGGTCTGCAAGCGACAAATTTCCATCGCTCTCCGAACCCGAACCCGCATATCACGGGTTGAAGTTCCACGAGACTTTCGGCGCTCTGGCATTCACTTTCCACGGAATCGCCATCGGCTTACGGGATCTTGGAATGACAATGAACCCGCAGGGAGCCCATTACACCTTGCTGGGGATTGAAACCCTGTCGCTGCGCATGGAGAAACATGTCGAGAATGCGGAACGGGTGGCGGCCTGGCTGGAAAAGGACCCGCGTGTCGAATATGTCACTTATGCCGGCCTTCCCTCTTCGCCATATTACCCGCGTATCGAGAAAATCTGCCCCAACGGCGCCGGTGCATTGTTCACCTTCGCGTTGAAGGGAGGTTTCGATGCATGCGTGAAATTCGTCGACAGCCTCGAGATATTCAGCCATGTCGCCAATCTGGGCGATGCCAGATCGCTGGTGATCCATTCGGCATCCACAACCCACCGGCAATTGACACCCGAACAGCAAAAAGCGGCCGGCGCCGACCCGAATGTTGTCCGGCTTTCAATCGGTATTGAAGACCCCGACGACCTGATCGCGGATCTTGATCAGGCTCTTGCCAAGGCAACTGCCTGAATTTGACAGCCCTTTGGTCCGGAACAGCTATGCGTCTGTTCCGGACCCTGAATTCACGCCGTGCCGCCGCTGGCGGGGCAGGGCTATCGCGTTTGGATTTTTCCTGGTTTGACATCCTTTACGAGGTTCGATGCGGAGCTGATCAGTTTCAGCAGGAAGTCATTGTCCCATCCGGCCCTCATCAGCTTGCCGCGCATTGATTCCTTTTTCGCTGTCGGCGTGACCCGCGCCAGGTTGAGCGCCAGCTTCCGCATCAGCGCCAGGTTCTCGGGACCGTTGTCTTTCCGGTTGCGCAGGCTGTCCTCCCCCATGGTCACGTCCAGCACCCAGTGGAGGGAGTTCTCCACGGCCCAGTGCGAGCGCACCGTTTTCAGGAAGCGCTCCGGATCAGGCTTTCCACTGAGAAGGAAGTAACGGGTGTCCGTGTTCTGTCCCCTCTTGTTCTCCCTCACCGCGGTGACTTTCCCGACAGCCTGAAGACCGGGCCAGTGATGCCGGTCCTGCAGCATGTCGATGTCATGGCAGACAACCGCCTCACGGATCTCAATGCGGCCGTGATCCCTGCCCGCGTCTTTGAAACGAAACATCTTTTCAGCGTATTCCGGGTCCGCCATGTGGTACCGCACATCATCGTGGAGCGCCCCCTGGTTACCCTTGAGCGCCAGTGCGTAGTCACCGCCTTTGGCAATGATCTCCTCCGCGGTCGGACGCAGCGTGTGCATGGCATCGGCGGTCACAGTGCCGCCCCTGATATCCAGAAGATCCAGAAGCGCCGGCATCGCCGTGATCTCGTTCGATCTGCCCTTAACCTTCACCTGTCCGGGTGTCAGACGGGCACCGGCGGCGAAGGCGCTGACCACGTGCAGCGGCACACGCTCCGATGCGTCCTCAAAGGACCGCCTCAGCGTCTTGCCGTCTATGGCGATCACATCCGGACCGAGCCGCCGGGACCAGTCCTCCGCCAGACGGGTGAGCACCCTGCCCAGACCTCCGGGATCGATAATCCTGAACAGCGCGGAGAAGGCGTCATGGCCCGGGATACCGTGCTCAAGCTTCATGAAACGGCGGAGAAACTCCTCCTTTGAACGCCCGGAAAGAGCCATACCGGTGCATGTCCGACCCCCGCGGATCACGCATAAAAGCGCAATCATGAGCATCTCATGGAGATCATGACGGGTCGCGTTGCTGGTCCGGGGGTCTTCAACCCCCTCGAAAATCCATGCCAGATCCTGCATCACACTGCCTCAGCCTGTTGTTTTTCAACAGGAAATCATGCAGCCGTACAAAAGCCAGGAAGAAAGCCAAGAAGAATATTTTCAAACGCGATAGCCCTGCCCATCCGCCAGGGCTATCGCGTTTGGATTTTTCCGGATTTGACTTCCTTTGCGAGGCTCGATGCGGAGCTGATGAGTCTCAGCAGGAAGTCATTGTCCCATCCGGCCCTCATCAGCTTGCCACGCATTGATTCCTTTTTCGCTGTCGGCGTGACCCGCGCCAGGTTGAGCGCCAGCTTCCGCATCAGCGCCAGGTTCTCCGGACCGTTGTCCTTCCGGTTGCGCAGGCTGTCCTCCCCCATGGTCACATCCAGTACCCAGTGGAGGGAATTCTCCACGGCCCAGTGCGAGCGCACCGTTTTCAGGAAGCGCTCCGGATCAAGTTTTTCGCTGAGAAGGAAGTAACGGGTGTCCGTGCTCTGTCTCCCCCTGCTCTCCCTCACCGCGGTGACTTTCCCGACAGCCTGAAGACCGGGCCAGTGATGCCGGTCCTGCAGCATGTCGATGTCATGGCAGACAACCGCCTCACGGATCCCGGTGCGGCCGTGATCCCTGCCCGCGTCTTTGAGACACAACATCTTTTCCGCGTATTCCGGGTCCGCCATATGGTACCGCACATCATCACGGAGCGCCCCCTGGTTACCCTTGAGCGCCAGTGCGTAGTCGCCGTCTTTGGCAATGATCTCCTCCGCGGTCGGACGCAGCGTGTGCATGGCGTCTACGGTCACCGTGCCGCCCCTGATATCCAGAAGATCCAGAAGCGCCGGCATCGCCGTGATCTCGTTCGATCTGCCCTCAACCTTCACCTGTCCGAGTGTCAGACGGGCACCGGCGGCGAAGGCGCTGACCACGTGCAGCGGCACACGCTCCGATGCGTCCTCAAAGGACCGCCTCAGCGTCTTGCCGTCGATGGCGATCACGTCCGGACCGAGCCGCCGGGACCAGTCCTCCGCCAGACGGGTGAGCACCCCTCCCAGGCTGTCAGGATCGATAATCCTGAACAGCGCGGAGAAGGCGTCATGGCCCGGGATACCGTGCT
>JAPOXR010000027.1 GCA_026706985.1 Paracoccaceae bacterium
CGAACATGAATTATTATTTTACAACAAGTTCCGGCTCAAAAAGTATGAAGTCAAGAAAACAACGCTCGCGCGGATGACATGTGCGCGGACTCTGGAGACGGGGTCTGCGTTTCGGTTCGAACCACTGTGAATCAACAATGTAACCGCCGCCGGAATCGAAACCGAGTCGGCAGTGTCACCGGCCGCTGAGGAACCGCTGCGCAGCAGCGCAGGCTGCCGCCGAAGCGGCGGCAGAGTTTCCGATGTGAAGCTGGAGCAGGTCAGCGGGCATGTTTTGAACCGGCTTGTCCAGCGGCTGGCGTGCCATGAGAATGATTGTATGCTGAATCCTATTGGGGGTTCAGGCGAATTTGCCGAGATAGGTTTCGGCGAGTTTGGCAGTGGTGGGAGCGAATGCGGTTGCCAGTGCGGCGGCTTCGCTGGTGTCCGGGTGGCTGCCGAGCCAGGCGAGGAGTGCCATGCGGCGCAGCATGATGAGTGTGTCCATTTCCTGAATATCGGCGGGAGACAGTGATCTTTCGCTGCCGTAGCCGCTCAGCCAGGCATGTTTCAGGGCGGGAATTCTCGGGTCATCCTCCATGAAGGAGATGGCGGCGGCGAAATCGTAGGTGAACCAGCTATAGCCGCAATCGTCAAAATCGATCACTGAGGGTTTTTCGTTATTGAGAATGAGGTTGGCGAGGCGCATATCGGCATGAATGAGCCCGTAGCGGTCATTGGCTTGCCCGTAGCTGGTGAGTCGCTGACACAGGGTATTCGTCAGCCGTTCCAATATTGGCTTGATGGCATTGGTGATGCCGGGTGCGGATTGCCAGTCGCCCCAACGCGGGCTTGGCCCGAAGACAGCGTCCAGGTCCCAGTGAAATCGTTGAAATCCGGGCGGCGGCTGCCATTGGAGCGTGTGATTGTGCATGCGCGCTGACAGTTCGCCCAGCTGCTTGAAGAGCGGCTCAATGGGACCGGAAGGAGAGGGTGGAGTTCCGTCGATGAATTCGAAGAGCACCATGGCATGGTGGTTGCCGGGCAATGACTGGACGCGTTTGCCGTCTCGGCCTGGATAGATTGCGGGCAGATTGACGGCTCCGAAATTGGCAAGAGCCTGCATCCAGTCGAGTTCACTCTCGATTTCCTGAATGGAATTGTAACCCGGCCGGTGCAGACGCAGCACCCGGCGTATGCCGGGGGTTTGCACGAGGTAGGTTCGGTTTTCCGAGACATTGATCAGCCGCGCGGTTGCCGGGGCGGGCAGTGGCCAGAGCTGGAGCGACTGATTGACCAGCCTGTCTATGGCAGACATCGCAACCGCCTGTCGGTGAAGATGTGCCGGTGTTCAATCCGCCTTGTCAGAACGATATCATCGAGTGTCCGGCAGCGGCTTAGGGCGACATAGGTCTGTCCGGGACTGAAAACGGAGGTGAGATCAATGATGGCATTCTCAAGGGTCAACCCCTGACATTTGTGAATTGTCAGGGCCCAGGCGAGGCGGAAAGGCAGTTGACGGAATTGACCGACCGGCACCGCATCAATGCGGCTGCCATTGAGTTCGAATTTGAACAGATCCCAGGAGTGTCGGCCAATGCGGATAGGGCTGTCCTGGCCGGGAAGCGATATGCCGACAACCACTTCGCTGTCTGAATCGGTATGGATGCCGGTAATGACGCCGGCGGTGCCGTTGAGCCAGCGCTGCTGCGGGTCATTTGTCAGCATCATGATCTGCGCGCCGATCTTGTAGTCGAGCATTGGCGGTGCGGGAAAGTAATTGCGCGTGAAGTCACCGGTGATCTCGGCCGGTGATTGGTGAGGGTTGCCCGGAAGCTTAGCGAGTTGCCTTTCATTGATCGCGTCAGCGCGGGCGTTGGTCGAAGTCAGCGTCACATAATGGCTCCCCTCCGGGGATTCAAAACCGGGATCCAGGCGCTTATTAAGTGCGGACAGATCGCAGTCAGTCACGCTGTTGTCGCGGATATTGTTGAGAATTCCGATAAACTCATCGTCGCGCTGCCGATGCACCGTTTCCAGCTCAATGGTCTCCAGCCCGGTGTCATGCAGAGCCATGGCGCTGAAAAAATACGGAGTTGCATAGAATTCGCTGAAAATGCTCGATTCGGCGTCAGTTACGACCGGCGGAAGCTGGTACAGATCACCAAAATAGACCATCTGCACGCCGCCGAATGCGGTGCCGGGCTCGGGGCCGAATTTCCGCAGGAAAAGATCGATGCAATCATGCAGATCAGCCCGCAGCATCGACACCTCATCGATGATCAGCATCAGCAGGCTGCGGTAGAGTTGCCGTCGGCGGGGCCGGATCCGCTCAATCGAGTCCGGCGTCACATCCACGGAAAAGCCGAAGAAACTGTGAATGGTCTGACCGCCAACCCTGAGGGCGGCAACGCCGGTCGGCGCCACCACGGCGGCATTCCGCGGTCTTTCCTTGAGATAATGCAGGAGGAGGGTGGATTTGCCGGTGCCGGCCCTGCCGGTGATGAACAGGTTACCGACTCCTTGCCGCATGCGCTCCAGCGCATGCTCTGCCGATTGGTCGAAACGCAGCTGTGCCACGGCCAGGGGCTAACCGTCGCCGGCGAACATTGCGCTCCATTCGTCGCGTTGAGCGTCGGTTATCTTCTGGAATGCCACTTCCGGGACTGCGAATTGATGCCCGGCGGGGAGGCGGCGGAGCGCCGCTTCGACATCGTCAGGCCAGCACTTATCCTCAGATTTCATTGCAGACAGCGCCGCGGTCGAGAAATCCGGAATGAAGGGCGCCGAGAGCACGGCATAGATACGGATCAGGTTCAGACACAGCGATACCGTGGCCGCCGCCGCGGGGCGATCGGATTTGATCGTGCTCCATGGCGCAGCCGACTGCAGAAACTCATTGCCTGAAGCCCAGATGGCGCGCAGTTCGCGCGCCGCTTTGCGCACCTCGACCGCGTCCATCTGCCGCTCATAATTCCGGATCTGTTCCGTCAGCCGGGCGGCGAACTGCGCCTCCGCCGGCCCCCACTCGGCATCGGGGATTTCACCGTCAAACCGGGAATGGGCGAATTTCGTGATCCGTCGGACAAAATTCCCCAACACATCCGCCAGATCCTTATTCACCGAGGTGACGAATTCACCCCAGGTGAATTCGCTGTCGGAGTATTCCGGAGCGTGCGAAAGCAGCCACCAGCGCCAGTAATCCGGAGGCAGGATCGCGAGCGCCTGATCCATGAAAATGCCCCGCCCCAGACTGGTGGAGAACTGGCCGCCATCGTAATTCAGGAAGTTGAAGGATTTGATGAAATCGACCAGCTTCCAGGGTTCACCGGAACCCATGATTGTCACCGGGAATGACAGGGTGTGAAAGGGCACATTGTCCTTGCCCATGAACTGCACATAGCGCACATCTTCGGCACCCTGGTCGGTTCGCCACCAGCTGAGCCAGTCAGCCTCACCGCGGCCATTCGCATCGGCCCATTCCGCGGTTGCGGCAATGTATTCGATCGGTGCATCAAACCAGACATAGAAGACTTTGTTTTCCATGCCCGGCCAGGCTTCGCCGCCGCGCCGGACCGGCACGCCCCACTCCAGGTCCCGGGTGATGCCGCGATCCTGAAGCCCTTCGCCGTCCCGCAGCCACTTTCTGGCGATGGATGTGGTCAGGACCGGCCAGCCGGCCTGCGAATCGATCCACTCCTCCAGCCGGTCACGGAATTCGGATTGGCGCAGATAGAGGTGTTTTGTCCGTCGCATTTCGAGTTCGGTGGAGCCGGAGATTTCGGAACGCGGATTGATCAGGTCTTTTGGATCCAGCTGCTTGGTGCAGTTCTCGCACTGATCACCCCGGGCGCGTTCGTAACCGCAATCCGGACATTCGCCCCGGACATAGCGGTCAGGCAGGAACCGGTTGTCAGCGAGGGAGTAGATCTGATCCTCCTCAACCTCGCGGATGAAACCGTTTTCGGCGAGTTTTCCGGCAAAATGCTGTGTCAGACGGTGGTTGCGTTCACTCGATGAGCGGCCGAAATGGTCGAAGGACAGTCTGAAACCCTCGCTGAGGCGCTTTTGCGTCGCATACATCTCGTCGCAATATTCAGCCACTGGCATCCCGGCATCCTTCGCCGCCAGTTCCGCCGGCGTGCCATGTTCATCGGTGGCGCAGATGAACATCACCTCCCGGCCGCGCTGACGGAGATACCGCGCGTATAAATCGGCCGGCAACTGGCTTCCGACGAGATTGCCCAGATGCTTGATGCCGTTGATATAAGGAATTGCCGATGTGATGAGTGTTCGCGACATAAGGCCTGACCTTGGATCTGATTTTCCACTACAACATGCCCGCACGTCTTGCCACAGCCCCGGGCATCGTTGCCGGGGACGGTTATTTCTTTATCGACCGGTGTTTGAACAGGCGGCCGATGACAAAAGTCGTGCGCGGAATAGTGGTGAAGGCGGTCTGCGATTTCGCCGGCCGTATCGTCATTCGGAACAGGCCGGTTGCAGCCAGCGCCACATGCACGGCGGCAATCAGGGCGAACATTGCCGGCGGTCCGAACAGAGTAATGACGGTGGATGCGAGATACGGGCTGACAATCGCACCGACGGCGTAGAAGAAGATCAGCGACGAACTCAACTCGGCCATATGCTCGGCGTCAACGAAGTCATTCGCGTGTGCCGCCGCAATCGAATAGATCGGAAATGTCGCAAAGCCGAAAAACATCGAGGCTGCGAATACCGCCGCCGGTGTTGATGTCGAGGCAGCGACAGTGGCGCCGCAGGCGAGCACCGCAATGGCTGAGAAGATAAGCATTACCTTGCGGCGGTCAAAACGGTCGGCGAGCCAGCCGGCCGGATATTGCGCCAAGGCGCCGCCGAGCAGGAAAATAGCGAGGAAAAATCCGATCTGGTTGGCTGCGAGGCCGATTTCCTGCCCATAGACCGGTCCGATCATGCGGAATGATGCAGTGGTCAGACCGGCGGCGACAACACCGGTTGTCGCCATAGGCGAAATACGGAACGCCAGCATCGGCTTCAATTTCAATCCGACTGCGGTATCGGGCTGTTTGATCCGGGTGAGCGCAAGCGGCAGCAGCGATGCACAGCAGATGATCGCAAGTATGTTGTATGAAATATAGGATGCCGGACTAAGAACGGCGATCAGAAGCTGGCCGAAAATGCCGCCGACCATATCGAAGAGGCGGTACATGCCGATATTCCGCCCGCGCGTCGCATTCGTCGTTTTGGCTTGAAGCCAGGCCTCGATAACGGTGAAACAGCCGGCGATACACATGCCTGACAGGATGCGCATAACCGACCACGCATAAGGGTTGGTATAGATCATATGGGCAAGAATGCCGATGGTGCCGGCAGCGGCGAAGACGGCGAATGCGCGGGAATGGCCGATGATGCCGATCAGGCGCGGCGAATACCAGCAGCCGATGAAGAAGCCGATAAAATGCGACGAGCCGAGGAGACCGATCTGCTGCGTTGTGAATCCCAACTCGGCACCCGACAGGGCGTCAAGCGGCCCGATGCCTCCCGAACTCAGCTGCAGCAGAATGACAGAGAGAAAGAGCGGGAAGAATGTGATGACAAACATGCCGACCTGCAGCGACGCAGCCTCTCGCGTGGAGGTGGTGCCAACACATCAATATGGTGTTGGCTGTCAACTGATTTCTGTCGGTCCGCTTGATTGTTCTTCTGAAGGATGCGCGAAATCACCCGGACGCGCCGACCTTGCCATACCGTCGAGCACGCCATTCACAAAACCGGCGGCTTTACCATCGGGAAAGAAGGCTTTCGCGATCTCAACGAATTCGCTGATTGTGACCCGCAACGGTGTGCGCTTGAGCAGCAACTCAGCGCCGGCGGCGCGGAATAATGCGCGCAATGTCGGATCAATCCGGTCAATTTTCCAGCCATCTTTCAGCTGATCGCTGGTCAACCGGTCGATCTGCCGCTGATGACTGAGGGTGAATTCCAGCAGGCTGCGGAAAAAGGCGAGATCAGACCTGGCGAACTCAGGTCCGTCGTCTCCGTCATCCAGAAGTCCGGAATTGAAATCCTCGACGACCTGTTCCAGCCCGGCGCCTGATGCCTCCATCTGGAACAGTGCCTGCACCGCGCGCAGCCTGGAGATGCGCCGCGCCGGCACAGTTTTCTTGCCGCTGCCCATATGCGCTCTCAGCCGTGAGACCCGGCATCAGGCAGTTGAAATCCGAGCTTACCGGCTCCCCGGCCGAAACGCTGTCTGAGTGCAATCAGGGAAAGCGCCGCCGCCGCCGCCTCGCCGCCCTTGTCCATGCGCGCGGGATCGGCGCGTTCCAGCGCCTGGGTCTCTGTGTCAACTGTCAGGATCCCGTTGCCGATACAGATGCCCGACAGGCCGAGGAGCGTCAGCCCGCGTGCGCTTTCCGTGCATACAGTCTCATAATGCGTGGTTGCGCCCCGCATGACGCAGCCGAGGGCCACGAATCCGTGGAATTTCTCCGTTGCCGCGGCGAGTGCGATGGCGGGCGGAATTTCCAGCGCGCCGGGAATCTCGGCGCATTCGACATCGGCAACCGGCTCGAGCTTCGCCCGTGCCCCTTGGCTCAGCAGATCAACGATACGGCGCTGGTAAGGCGCGGCGACAATCAGCAGGCGCGGCCGGGTCTCAAATTCCGGCAGCTCGAATTGTTGCTCCTGTGTCCGCGCTGCCATTCTCAACCTGCAGCTTCGATTGGCCGGGTGCCGGCAACGGAAAGCCCGTAACCGTCAAGGCCGATGATTTTCGGACTCGGTGAATTGGTCAGCAATTCCAGCGACCGAACGCCGAGGGTGGCGAGGATCTGGGCGCCGAGTCCGTATTGGCGCAGCGTCTGCGGCGACCGGCCACGGCCGAGATCAAGCTTCATATGGGTGTCACGCAGCAGCACGACCACACCGCGCCCTTCCCCAGCAATGACCCGCATGGCATCGGCAAGCTGATTCGGGTTTCCCGGCGTCAAGGCGAGCAGATCAGTCAGTGGATTGATCGCATGCATGCGCACCAGCACCGGCCTGCCATCCGAAATCTCGCCTTTGGAAAGAACGATATGCTCTGAGCCTTGGATCTCATCTTCAAAGATCTGCAGCATCCACTCGCCGCCGAAGGCTGAATTGACGGCGCGCGACTGCATCTGGCGGACAAGATTGTCGTATTTCAGGCGGTAAGCGATCAGGTCGGAAATCGTACCGACCTTGAGCCCGTGCAATTGTGCGAATCCGATCAGGTCGGGCAGGCGGGCCATGGTGCCGTCATCTTTCATGATCTCGCAGATAACCCCGGATGGATTCAGTCCCGCCAATCGGGCGATATCGACCGCGGCTTCGGTATGGCCGGCCCGCACGAGCACGCCGCCATTGCGGGCACGAACCGGAAACACGTGACCTGGGGTCGCGAGCTCGTCGGCGGTTGTTTCCGGGTTGATGGCCACCAGCACGGTATGCGCCCGGTCATGGGCGGAAATCCCGGTGGAGACTCCCTGCTTAGCCTCGATTGAGATGGTGAATGCGGTTTCGTGCCGCGAGGAATTGGAAGCGGCCATGAGCGGAAGTCCAAGCGAATCGGTCCGCGCCTCTGTCAAGGCAAGGCAAATCAGCCCACGCGCGTGTTTGGCCATGAAATTGATCGCATCCGGCGTTGCCATCTGCGCCGGAATGATCAGATCACCCTCATTTTCCCGATCCTCATGGTCGACCAGCACGAACATGCGGCCGTTACGGGCGTCTTCAATGATCTCTTCGATCGGCGAGACCGCCTCACTGTAATCAAAGCCTGTCATGGACCCACCTCCCGCGACCGGGCGATATACCTGGCCAGGATATCAATTTCGAGATTGACCCGCCCGCCCGCTGAAACAGTCTTCCAAGTGGTGACATTCAGCGTATGCGGAATAAGGTTGACAGAAAATTCATCCCCCTCCACGTCATTCACAGTCAGTGACACCCCATTCAGCGCAACCGAGCCTTTTTCCGCGATGAAACCCGCGAATTCCGGTCTTACCTGCAGCCTGACTCTGCGGCTGTCGCCGGCCTCTTCTATAGTGGTAACTTCGGCGACATCATCGACATGGCCGGTCACGATATGGCCGCCCAGCTCATCGCCGACCCGCATCGGGCGCTCCAGATTGACCTCAGCGCCCACTTGCCAATCGCCTGCGGTGGTTCTGTTCCGGGTTTCCAGCGAGACATCGGCTTCGAACCAGAGGCGTTCAGGATCAAGCCGGGCGGCGGTGAGACAAATACCATCGACGGCGATTGAGGCACCGGCGGCCAATCCAGTCAACGGCTGGTCGGTCCCGATGCGCACAGAGAGATCCCCGTCCCGGAGGATTTCCAGCACCCGTCCGGTTTGGGTCACTATTCCGGTAAACATGGCCTTGCTCCGGCGTCCAATCACCGACTCACCTATAACGCTGCCGGCATTGCGGCAATACTCACGGGTCACAATTGATTTTGCCGTCCGATCTCCAGTGAGTCATGACATCATTGCCGAGGTGGGTGGTCGAAACCAATTTGAACCTGTGCGCATCCGCAACCATTTGTATTCCGAGATCGGCAATCGCCGGATGCGAGTCGGAACCAAGGGCGAGACCGGCATAAAACCCGACCAGATCATCAACCAACCGGTTCTGGAGCAGCGAAGCCGCCAGCCGACCGCCACCCTCGCAGAAAATGCGCGTCAAGCCTCTCTGCGCCAGCGCCCGCATACAGTCATGCAGGTCCACAACTTCCCCCTGGGCGCGGCACTGAATTGTTTCGGCGCCACGGGAGTTCCAGGCTTCGATGGCGGATGCAGCGGCAGCCGGCGTGTGGCAGAGCCAGACCGGATTGTGATGTGCCGTGCGGCCTAGCTGGCTGTCGCAGGATGTTGTCAGGCGACTGTCAATGACGATCCGCAGCTTCGGTGGGGTCGAGCCGAGCGCTCGCGGTGCCAGGTCAGGGTTATCGTGGGCAGCGGTTCCGCTTCCGACCATCACCGCATCATGCTGAAAGCGCATGAGGTGAACCCGTCGCCGCGCTGCCTCTCCGGTGATCCATTTGCTTTCGCCGTCGGCGGTCGCGATGCCACCATCAAAGGACATGGCAAGTTTCAGCGTAAGCATCGGGCGGTTCTCACTGACGCGTAGGAAAAAGCCCTGATGCGCCCGCCGGGCCTGTGCCCCGAGCAGTTTGGTCCGCACCGTGATTCCGGCTTCCCGCAACATCTGGCAGCCGCGGCCGGAAACCCTGGGGTCCGGATCCTCGACGGCGACCACCACGCGTTTCACCCGGGCTGTGGCAAGAAGCTGCGCGCAGGCCGGGGTGTTGCCGGTATGGGCACAGGGTTCAAGTGTCACGTAGGCGGTGCTGCCTTCAGCGGCGCTGCCGGCGCGCTCTAGAGCAATTGCCTCCGCATGCGGGCGGCCACCGGGGCCGGTGACACCGCGTGCCAGAACCCGGCCATGTTTGACCAGCAGGCAACCGACGGATGGGTTAGGCCAGCTTTGCCCGCGGCCCCGCTCGCCGATGCACAGGGCCATGCGCATCCAGCGTTCGTCATCGCCCGCTGTGGGCATGGTCAGATTCCGGCTTCTTCCTTCGGACGCAGTTGGGCGACAAAGGATTCGAAATCGTCGGCTTCCTGGAAATTCTTGTAGACGCTGGCAAAGCGGATATATGCGACGGTGTCAATCCGGGCCAGAGCCTCAATCACGAACTCACCGATCAATGCCGAGGGAATATCGGTCTCTCCCGCTGACTCGAGGCGGCGCACGATTCCGGAGATCATCATATTCACCCGATCCGGCTCAATCGGCCGTTTGCGCAGGGCAATCTTGATCGAGCGTTCGAGCTTGTCGCGATCGAAATCTTCCCGTCGGCCGGATGTCTTTCTGACCACCAGATCGCGCAACTGCACTCTTTCATAGCTGGTGAAACGACCGGCACAGGCGGAACATAGGCGACGCCTTCGAATTGCCGAATGATCCTCCGTTGGTCGGGAATCCTTAACCTGTGTATCCGTGCTTCCGCAAAATGGGCAACGCATGCACAGCCTCATCACCAGCCATGGGTATGGACACAACTATTAGCGGTAAGTGGGGAAAGGCAAGCCCTTATATTGCATATAGAGCGAATTGTACCTTGAATGGCCGGCTCTCACTCGAGATAGGGCCGCAACGAGGGTTTTCCGCGCTTCGGATGTTTGAGCTTGCGCAAAGCCTTGGCTTCAATCTGCCGGATACGCTCGCGTGTGACCCCGAATTGCTGCCCGACCTCCTCCAGCGTGTGGTCGGTGTTCATGCCGATGCCGAAACGCATGCGCAGCACCCGTTCCTCGCGCCCGGTCAAACCGCCGAGCGCGCGGGAAGTGGTTTCCTTGAGATTTCCCTGAATGGCGCTGTCGAGGGGCAGGATCGCATTCTTATCCTCGATGAAGTCACCGAGTTGGCTGTCCTCTTCCTCACCGACCGGCGTTTCCAGGCTGATCGGTTCCTTGGCGATTTTCATCACCTTGCGGACTTTATCGAGCGGCATCTGGAGCTTTTGCGCGAGTTCCTCCGGTGTCGGCTCGCGGCCGATCTCATGCAGCATCTGCCGGCTGGTCCGGTTCATCTTGTTGATGGTTTCGATCATGTGCACCGGTATTCGGATCGTGCGTGCCTGATCGGCGATGGAGCGCGTGATCGCCTGCCGGATCCACCACGTGGCATAGGTTGAGAATTTGTAGCCACGCCGGTATTCAAATTTGTCCACCGCCTTCATGAGGCCAATATTGCCTTCCTGGATCAGGTCAAGGAACTGCAGGCCGCGATTGGTGTATTTTTTGGCAATCGACATCACCAGACGAAGATTCGCTTCGACCATTTCCTCTTTTGCCAAGCGTGCTTCTTTCTCACCCTTGCGGACCTGAGCCGCGATCCTGCGAAACTCCGGTATTTCGATGCCGATCTGTTCGACCAGATCCGATGCCGCTTTGCGGTTGTCTTTGATTCTGTCGGTTGAATTTGCCAACAGCGAAGCCCAGCTGGCTCCCGGTTTCTTCTTGATCTGATCGATCCATTTCCGGTTCAGTTCGTTATTGCGCCAGGATTCGATGAATTCGCTGCGGTCAATCTTCGCCCGGCTCGCCAGCCGCGCCATTTCCGAATCGATTTCCAGAAGCCGGTTGTTGTAGTGTTTTGTCTGCGCCACCAGCGAATCAATCCGTGAATTATGCAGATGCAGACCGGTGACCCGGGCCACAAGCTCCGAACGCAATTGCTGAAATTTCTCCTCCTGTGC
The DNA here is from genome assembly GCA_026706985.1 of Paracoccaceae bacterium. GTDB lineage: Bacteria > Pseudomonadota > Alphaproteobacteria > Rhodobacterales > Rhodobacteraceae > JAPOXR01. The sequence goes on from JAPOXR010000027.1 coordinate 11,269, forward strand.
CGCGGCCAGGCGGCGCGACTTTCCGGTGATTGCCCGCACACGTCGTAGCTGGAGCTTTTTGAATTCCAGCAGCTGTTCGTCGATGATTGCCAATTCGCCGAAAATGCGTGGCTTCAGAGCCGCTTCCAGTTTCGTCACCGACATGTTCGCCACTTCTTCGTCGGATCCCATTTCCGACTGCTCCCCGTCCTGGGATTTGTCTTCACCCGGCTCACTGTCATCCGCAACCGCCCCCGGGGTGCCGCCATAAGTGGCTTCCATGTCGATAAGTTCACGCAGATTGGCCCTGCAGTCCAACAATTCCGCATGCCAGTCGGAGATCGCATGAAATGTCAGCGGGCTTTCGCACAGCCCTTCGATCATGGTTCTGCGGCCGGCCTCGATGCGTTTGGCAATGGCGATTTCACCTTCGCGCGAGAGCAATTCGACGCCGTGCATTTCGCGCATATAGAGTTGCGTCGGATCGTCGGTCAGACCAACCGGAACCGCGGCGGCTTCAGGAACCGCTATTTCGGTACTGTTGGCGACCTTCACCAGATCGGTTGCTTCGGACTGTGCCGCTTCCGCCTCGCTTTCGGTTTCAACGATGGTGATTCCATGCTTATTGAGCCGGGCCATCGCGCCTTCAACCTGGTTCGCCGGTATCAGGTGCCGCAGGGTGTCGATCTCATTATGCGAAATCCAGCCCCGCTGGCGGGCCTTTTCAATCAATTCCTTGGCAGCCTGCAGATCACTCTGGGACGCGGCTTCGGTATTTTCCTGTGCTGCGGGTTTGTCCATATCCATCCGATCCTGCCCGGGGGAATGTCACAACCCTGGCAGCTTTGCCGAAATAGCCTGCGCCATTATATAGGTGTCGGGCAGGTTTTCCCAAGTGCCGTAGCGGACAAATGCATCAGGGAAATTCAGTCAACCTGTTGAATTCGTCCAATTCACTCCTATCCAGCACCACACCATTCGCGGCCGTGACGCTATCCTGCGCCTTCTCAACTTCGATCCCGCGCTGCGCCCGGCGCTTGCCGCGCACCACTTCACCATAGCGTGCCAGCAGGCTGTTCTTCCCGATCAACTGCCCGCCGCTTCCCTCCTTGGCGTCGCAGACGGTTTCGCCATGTTCACGGCGGGCGGCGGCGGTGGATTCAATCTTGCTGATTTCCTCCAAAAGCATGAATTTCGCTTTTTCGACAGTGTTTTCGTCCGATTGCAGTGGACTACCTCCATGCAGCCGCTTCAGATGATGTGAGGATAGCAGTTTGTCGAGAGTGTCATCCCCGATCTCACGGCGGATACGGGCTCTGAACGCATCCCTGTCCAGTTCCGCAACCGACAATGCTGTCACCACGAGATCAAGCATGCGGCGATGCCGGCTGTCGGAGAATTCAAGGAGTTCCAGCCTGTCGATCACATCCCGCGCCGCCTCTGGAACGGTTACGCAGACGCCGAGTATCACGCTCTCCCGGATTTTTTCACCGACCGTGTCATTTTTCCGCGCCGCGGCGATGGGTGATGCCATGGTTTCCGGCAAAGGCGTTCCGAGCCGCCGCCGGGCCCGGCCTGGCGAACGCTGAGTGTCCCGCTGCAACTCGCGGAAATACTGTTGATACTGGAACTGCACTTCCCGGTTTTCGATTGTTGACACGATCCTGCGCAGCTCGGTCTGAAAGGCCGCGCGGCTCTCCGGGGTATTGCGTTGGAACTGTGACTGCGTCGTACCCCACAGAAATTCTGCCAGCGGCGTCGCCTTTCCCAGTTGTTCACGCAAAGCGTCAATGCCGAACCGGCGGACAAAATCATCCGGGTCGGTATCCTCCGGGAGAAAACAGAATCGCAGCGAGTTCCCCGGCTCCAGCAGCGGAAATGCCTTTCGCATGGCCCGATCCGCTGCCATCCTGCCGGCATTGTCGCCATCCAGTGCCAGCACCGGCTCCTGGTCCAGGCGCCAGAGATGGCGCAGCTGACTTTCCGTGACCGCGGTGCCGAGCGGTGCCACAGATGTCTCCATTCCCGCCTGGCTGAGCCTGATAACATCCATGTAACCCTCGGCCACAACCAGCGGACCACTATTCTTCAGCGCGTTGCGTGCCGGCAGATGGTTGTAAAGAATCGCGCCCTTGGAAAAGATCGGGGTCTCGGGAGAGTTCAGATATTTCGCCCGGTCGGTCGAACTCAAAGCCCTGCCGCCGAAGCCAACCATGCGGCCGCGCAGATCGCGGATCGGAAAGATGATGCGGTTACGGAATCGGTCGTAGGGTGCGCGCCCGGAATCGGACTTTGCTGTCAGTCCGGCCTCGACCAGTAACTCGAGAGAAACGCCCCGGTTCAGAAACTGGTCGGTGAGATCGCTCCAGCTGTCCGGGGCAAAACCGATTTCAAAGGCGTTCCTGGTGGTCTCCGAGACCTCCCGCGATTCGAGATAGCGCCGCGCACCGGTTCCGGAGTGTGACGAGAGGGCGATACTGAAGAACCGTGCCGCCTGCTCGCAGATTTCATAGAGTTTCTTGCGGTCATCGGCAGCGGCGATATCGGCCTTGCTCTGCGTCGGCAGCCGCATACCGACAATATCGGCGAGATAAGCGAGGGCATCCCGGTAATCGAGATTATCGATCTTCCGGACGAAGGTGATGGCGTTACCGGATTCCTGGCAGCCGAAGCAGTGATAAACCCCCTTATGGTCATCAACATGAAATGACGGGGTTTTTTCCGAATGAAATGGGCAACATGCCCAATAATCGCCCTTTGCGGTCCGGGTTTTCGATGCGTCCCAGGTCAGTCTCCGTCCGATAATGGCGGCGAGCGAAACCCGCGACAGCAATTCGTCGGTAAATCCGGAAGAGTCGTGCATATCCGCAGAATGTCGGGTTTTTCCATGCCTGGCAATAACAACCTCGCCGCCTGTCAACGAATTTCATTCCCCGTTGATCGCAATCCGTTTCTTCAGGCTGCCGTCGAGACGGTCAAATACCAGGATTTCTCCATTTGCGGTCACAACCGCGTACCAGTCGGCGGTCATGGTGAATGCTTCCGCCTCCGTGCCGTCCGGCAGTAACAGCTCATCGGGGAGTGCCGGCGGCGCAGGCGCGGTAAAGGCGTTGAATTTGGCAATGAACAGGCCGACAATGATGACAAATCCGACGATCATTGTGATTGTGAGCGTCATGACGAGCGCTTTCAACCATTTCAGCGTAGATTGATCGGGAGCGGAGACTGGTGTGTCGTCCATGAATTCCGAATCCACAATCCTGACCGTTCAAATCGGCGGCGATGCGCCTGAGCGCCTTGATAAGGCCTTGGCGCGGCAACTTCCAGAAAATGCGGGCGTCAGCCGTTCACGGATCGCGCGCCTGATCCGCGAAGGCTGTGTGTCGCGTGACGGCGAAGCGGTCTTTGACCCTGACGCATCGGCACGGCCGGGTGACACATGGCGGATCTCCATGAAACCCACCTATGGCGGGCAGCCCGAAGCGGAGGATTTGCCGCTCAAAATCATATTTGAGGATGCCGAACTCATTGTGGTTGATAAGGCCGCCGGCATGGTTGTGCATCCCGGCAACGGCCACCCGGGGGGAACATTGGTCAATGCCTTGCTGCACAGATTCGGTGAGAATTTCAAGGGGACCGGCGAGCCGAGCCGTCCTGGCATTGTCCACCGGCTGGACCGGGACACCACCGGGTTGATGGTGGTGGCGAAAACCGAGCAGGCGCTGTTCAGGATCTCCGGGCAGTTCAGTGAGCGCAGCGCCGGGCGGTGTTACCAGGCGGTGGTGCGCGGCACGCCGACCGCCGGCTCCACCTTCGCCGGCTATCCGCAGATTGGCCCCGAAGCCGAAGGGTGGGTGCGTATAGAGGGCAACATCGCCAGAAGCCGGAAGAACCGGTTGCGGATGGCGGTCGTGGCGACGGGCGGACGCAGCGCCGTGACCCGTATCCGTATCCTGGAGAAGCTGGCCGGCGCATCGGTGTCGCTGATCGAATGCCGTCTTGAAACCGGCCGCACGCACCAGATCCGGGTGCATATGGAACGGGTCGGGCACCCATTGATCGGTGACAGTCTTTACGGAGCCGGGGCCAGGATGCTGCCGGAAGCGGCGGGCGAAGCCGCGCGGGAGGCGGCAGCGCAATTCCCGCGCCAGGCCCTGCATGCGGTATCGCTGCACTTCAACCACCCGGCGAGCGGCGAGAGAATGCGCTTTGAGTCGCCGCTTCCCGACGATATGCGACGGCTTGTGACGATACTGAGATCAGGCGCGCACACTTGAAAAACCGCTATGCGGCCCCTACCTTTTCAGCACAGACATTGAGGAGTTATAGATTGAGCGGCCACAGCAATTTGCCGATCCTGTCGGCGGATACCGGTTTGAGCACGTATCTGGCGGAGATTCGTAAATTCCCAATCCTTGAGAAGGAACAGGAATACATGCTTGCGAAGCGCTGGGTCGAGCATAATGATTCAGAAGCTGCGCATAATCTTGTCACGTCACATCTCCGTCTCGCCGCCAAGATCGCCATGGGGTACCGCGGTTACGGGCTGCCAATCTCGGATGTGATTTCAGAGGCGAATGTCGGGCTGATGCAGGCTGTGAAACGCTTTGATCCCGAGCGCGGTTTCCGCCTTGCCACTTATGCCATGTGGTGGATCCGGGCCAATGTGCAGGAATATATTCTGCGCTCATGGAGCCTGGTCAAGATGGGCACAACCCGGTCGCAGAAGAAGCTGTTTTTCAATCTGCGGAAGGCGAAACAACGCATCGGGGTGATTGATGGCCAGTTGACGGATCAGCAGGCGGAGCGGGTTGCGGAAAACCTGAATGTATCAACTGCGGACGTGCTGAGCATGGAACAGCGGCTGTCCGGCAAGGACAGCTCACTGAATCAGCGGGTCAGGCAGGACAGCGAGGATTCCACCGAGTGGCAGGATATGCTGGCGGATGAATCCACCGACCATGCCTCCCAATTCGCCGACCGGCAGGAATCGGAAATGCGCGGTGAACTGCTGACCTCGGCGATGGATGTGCTGAATGAACGCGAGGCGGATATCTTCACCAACCGCCGTTTGAGTGACGAGCCGAGCACTCTGGAGACCCTGTCGCACAAATATAATGTGAGCCGCGAGCGCATCCGCCAGATTGAGGAAAAAGCCTACAGCAAGATCAGGGACCGGGTTCTGGAACTGGCCCGCGACCGTGGTGTCGTTCCGGCCTGACCACAGTCAGCTGGAAAAACCCAGTATCGGCTGAGCCCAGGCGGGCAGCATATCCCTCGAATGACGTGCTGCGGCGTGGCTGAGCTTTGCCTCGAGTTCCTTATCCGGTGTGCTGGACTTGCGCCTTTTGAGATCGATATGCAGCAACAGATGCTCGCCGGATGCGAGTTCCGTGCCTGCACTGTTGCGCAGGATGTGCATCAGGTGGAGTTTCCTGCCCATCGCTGACAGGCAGAGAGTTTCGGTCAGTACGGCGTCACCCGCATAGGCCTCGGCCCGGTGCCGGATATGCGTCTCCAGAGTGAAATAGCTTTTCCCCGAAGCGACATAGGATTGATCGCATCCCACTGCGGCCAGAAATGCGTCGGTCGCAAGGCTGAAGATTTCCAGATACCGGGCTTCATTGACATGCCCGTTATAGTCGATCCAGTCCACGGGAATGATGCGGCGAATCGTGATCATCGGTGCCGTAAATTCGGTGGTCGGTTCGTTCAACTGGGTCTCAACGTCGAGGAGATGCTGACCGGCGCCCCATCGGCGCTGCTTGAGGCCGCGCAGCATCGTGACCAGATTGGCGTCGCGTATCCTCTCCAGTTCATCAATCGAATGCCTGCCTGACTGCCGGTCCGATTGCCGGCCAATCTTCGCTGCCAGTGCCGAATCCAATTCCGGCGTGTCCATGAGTCTGGTCCATGGGAATTTCAGGCACGGCCCGAACTGTTCGATGAAATGCGTCATGCCGGCCTTGCCGCCGGCGATGCGGTAGGTTTCGAACAGGCCCATCTGAGCCCAGCGCAGCCCGAAACCATGCGTTATGATTGTGTCGATTTCCTCGGTTGTGGCGGTGTCATCATGCAGCAGCCATAATGCTTCACGCCATACCGCCTCCAGCAACCGGTCGCCGATATGGGCGTCGATTTCCGCCCGCAAAAGGGCCGGATACATGCCGGCCCGGCGAAGAATATCGGCGGCGCGCTCGGAGAATTGCGCTGAGTTCGCCGCCGATGGCACAAGTTCAACCACAGGCAGCAGGTAAACCGGGTTGTAGGGGTGGGCGACAATCAATTGCCCGGGCCGGCGCGTACCCGCCTGCAGGTCGGAAGGTTTGAAACCGGATGTGGAGGAGGCGATGATTGCGTCATCGGGGCAGTGTTTCTGGATTTCGGCATATACAGAATGTTTGAGTGACAGTCGCTCCGGCACGCTTTCCTGAATCCATTCCGCATCACGGACCGCTTCAGCTGGATCGGAATGAAAACTCATCTCACCCTCAGGGGGCAACATCACATCGTAAAGCGCCGGGTAGGATTGCCGTGCCCGCTCACATGTGGCCAGCACCGTCTCGCGGGAAGCGGGATCCGGATCATACAGCCGCACCTGCCATCCGGACAGGATGAACCGTGCTGCCCAGCCGCCGCCGATGACACCGCCGCCTATGATTGCAGCGATTTTCCGGCCCATGGTTTTTCTCCTCTGCGGCTTATCCCGGATGCGCTATGTGTGAATTCCACCGCCGCTTCAATGGCCGGTTTCCGTGTCCGTTGCAGCTTGATCCTGAATATCCCGTCGCGGGGCATGCGTTACCCTCGGGCCCGACCCGTGCAATGCCGCATTCCAGCCCAACCGGGCGTCGCGGCTTGAACCGAACTGCCTTCGCATCGGTCAGACACCCAGATATTTATGTGAAATCTCCGGACTCAGCTCAGCCATTCTGCCCTGCCAGACCGTTTTGCCGCGTTCAAGTATGACCGCATGGTCGGAAATCCCACCGAGTTCATGCAGGGACTTGTCGATCACTATGATTGCCATTCCGGATTCGCGCTTCAGCCGGGCGATGGCGGACCAAATCTCCTGCCGGATGAGAGGGGCGAGTCCTTCGGTCGCTTCATCCAGGATCAGAAGCCGTGGATTGGTCATCAGCGCCCGCCCGATAGCGAGCATTTGCTGCTCGCCGCCGGAAAGCGAGTCCGCGCGCTGGCCCGGGCGTTCCAGGAGCCAGGGAAACAAGGCGCCGACTTTCCTGAGCGTCCAATCGCCGGGCCGCGCCGCCGCAACCAGGTTTTCGCGCACTGTCAGGTTGTTGAAGCAGCGTCTCCCCTCGGGCACCAGCCCCAGCCCCAGCCTTGCGACACGGTGACTGGGCAATTTGTGCAGGTTCCTGCCCGCCAGTTCCAGTCGACCGGTGGAATTTATCAGGCGGCAGATAGCCCGGACGGTGGTAGTCTTGCCCATGCCGTTGCGCCCCATCAGGGCAAGAACCTCGCCCGGCGCGAGCGACAGTTTCACCTCGAACAGGGCTTGCGACGCACCATAGGACGCGGCCATGTCTTCCACGGTGAGAAGATTCATGCAGGCTCTCCCAGATAGGCTTCCCTGACCTCCTCAGACGCGCGGATATCGTCGATTGTGCCGGTCGCGATAATCCGGCCATAAACCAGCACGCTGATCCGGTCAGCAAGGGCAAAAACGGCGTCCATGTCATGCTCAACAAGCAGGATAGGTGCCTCGACCCGGAGCCCGTCGAGGAACGCGGTCATCGCCCTTGAACCTTCCGCGCCTAACCCTGCCGTCGGTTCATCCATCACGAATAACCTGGGTCGGAGAGTCAAAGCGACCGCAACCTCCAGTTGCCGGCGTTGCCCGTGCGAGAGGTCAGCACAGCGGGTCCGGTGCGCCCCGGCGAGCCCGACCCGTTCCAGGGCCTGCATGGCGTGGTCGGTCAGGTTCCTGTCGTGGATAACGGACCGAAAGAGTGCCCAGGCACCCGATGTGGCCCCGACTGCGCCCAACAGGACATTCTCAAATACAGTGTCTTCCATCGCCAGGGCCGAAATCTGGAACGTACGGCCCAGCCCGGCCCGCGCCCGCGCCTCGGTCCCCAGGGATGTGACGTCGCGCCCCTCCAACTCAACCCGACCGGCATCCGAGGCCAGGCTGCCGCTGATCTGAGCGATCAAGGTCGTTTTTCCGGCGCCGTTCGGCCCAATGATGGCATGGATTTCACCTCGGCGGAGGTCGATCGATACATTATCGGTTGCCGTCAGTGCACCGAAGGATTTCCTCAGCCCATGCGTGGAAAGGACGGGTTCAGACATGTGGCCCTTCCTTTCCGGTCAGAAGTCCGATGACTCCACCACGCCAGAAAAGGACGATGGCCAATAGGATCGTGCCGAGCCAGACATGCCAGAAATCGGTCAACCCGCCCAGCCAGTGTTCCAGGGTGATGAAAATCGCCGCCCCGATGACAGGCCCCATAAGGCGCCCGACACCGCCGATGATTGTCAGAATTATCAACTCACCCGAAAGCTGCCAGCTGAACATCGTGGGTGAGACAAAGCGGTTCAGGTCGGCAAAGAGCGCACCCGCGACCCCCGTGATCGCCCCGGAAATCACAAATGCCAGCAGTTTGAGTTGTCTCGGGTTCAGCCCGACGCTCTGAACACGTTCTGTCGATTGCCGGGCGGCGTTCAGAGCAAGGCCGAACGGGGACCTGCGCAGCCGCCACTGCAGCAGGAGTGCCAGGCAAAGCAAAGCGAAACAAAGGCCGAAAAACTGGATCGGCATCAGGGTGTCCAGCCCGACAAAACTGTTGCGCACATAGATCGATAAACCGTCTTCTCCGCCATATGCGCCCCAGGAGATGGCGAAGTAGAAAAACATCTGCCCGAAAGCGAGAGTGATCATGATGAAATACACACCTGCCGTCCGCAGGCTCAGGAGGCCGATTATCCATGCGGCGAATGCCGAAACGACTGTCGCCACCAACCAGATGACCGGCATGGATTTCGTGCCCGGCAAAGCGAAGAGGCCGAAGTCAAGCGGCGAAAATGTCTGTGCATGAAAGGCAAGGATCCCCATGGCGTAGCCGCCAAGCCCGAAGAATACCGCATGTCCGAAGGACACCATGCCGCCGATACCGAGCGCGATGTTGAGGCCGACCGCGGCAAGTGCCAGGATCGCGGCACGCGTGGTCAGCGTGATAGTAAAGACTTCATCGGCGCTGAGTGCCCAGAGCGGCAGTGCGATCAAGCCTATCAGGACCGCTCCGTTGACATAGCGTTCCCCGATCATGCCCGCGCTCCAAACAAGCCGGTGGGGCACCGGATGAGTACGATGCCCATCAGGATGTAGACCGCCATTGAAGCCAGGGCTGAGCCGGTCTGGGTTGCCGCGTCGCTTTGCATGAAAAGCTTGAAAAACTCAGGCAGGAAAACCCCGCCGAGCGTGTCCGTAAGCCCTACCAGGATGGAACCGATGAAAGCACCCCTGATCGAGCCGATTCCACCGATGACAATAACCACAAATGCGAGGATCAGCACCGGCTCGCCCATGCCTACCTGCACGGATTGGATCGCCCCGACAAGTGCGCCTGCCAACCCTGCCAAACCCGCGCCGAGTGCAAATACCAGCGTGTACAGCCTTGTGATATCAACTCCCAAGGCGGCAATCATCTCGCGGTCATTCTCGCCTGCACGGATCTGGATGCCGATGCGTGTCCGCGCGGTCAGCAACCACAGACCGAGCGCCACGAGCAGGCCGATGCCTATGAGAGTCAAGCGGTAGAGCGGGTATTGGATGCCGCCGGGTAGAAGGATGGATCCGGAAAGTTGCTGCGGGACGTCGAGAAAGAGTGGGAAGGAACCGAAAACAAAGCGGGTGCCTTCCGAGAAGATCAGGATCAGCGCGAAGGTTGCCAGGACCTGGTCGAGATGCGCGGCGCTGTACAGCCTGCGGATAACCAGGATTTCGGTCAGTGCTCCGGCGGCGGCCGCCGCCGCCAGTGCCGCCGCCATGGCCAGGATGAAAGAGTCCGTCGCTCCGGCCACCCAGGCGGCGGCGAACGCTCCCACCATATAAAGCGAACCATGTGCCAGATTGATCAGCCCCATAACCCCGAATATCAAGGTCAGCCCGGCCGCCATCAGAAACAGCATCACGCCGAACTGAAGCCCGTTCAGGATTTGCTCGATGATAAGGATGGAAGGCATCAAACGCTTTCCGGTTCCGGGCTCCGCCCGGGACGCACGCATCGGGAAATTCCCGATGCGTGCGCAATCGTGGCTACATGCTGCAATCGACCGCGTAGGCGTCCGAATGGTTTTCGAGTGCCGCGCCGATGATCCTGTTGGTGAATACATCTCCTTCCCGGATCACCTCCCGGACATAGATTGTCTGCACGGGATGGTGATTCGTGCCAAACGCGAAAGCACCGCGTGTGCTGTCAAAATCCGCAGCGCGCAGGGCATCGCGGAAGGCAGCGGCATTCATGACATCCGCAGCCTCGACGGCCGAGATCAGGAGGTTCGCCGTGTCGAATCCCTGGCTGGCATACAGTGACGGCAACCTTCCATATTCCGCCTGGAAACTCTCGACAAAACCCGCATTGGCAGGATTGTCGATATCCTTGTTCCACTGTGAGGTGTTGACGACACCGAGCGCCGCCTCGCCCACCGCCTGCAAAATGCCCTGGTCGAAGCTGAATGCCGGGCCGACAACAGGTATGTCAACACCGCTATCGGCATATTGCTTGAGGAAGGATATCCCCATGCCGCCCGGGAGGAAGAAAAAGACGCTGTCCGCGCCGGAGGCCCGGATCTGCGAGATTTCCGCCGCATAGTCTGTCTGGCCCAGTTGAGTGTAGACTTCATTCGCGACTTCGCCTTTGAAAAAGCGCTTATATCCGTTCAACGCATCCGTCCCGGCGGGATAATTGGGTGCCATGATAAAGCTGTTGGCATAGCCCGCCGTGTTTGCATAAGCACCAGCCGCTTCATGCAGGTTGTCATTCTGCCATGCCACGTTGAAATAGTTTTCGTGACAGCCTTTCCCCGCCAGCTGCGACGGGCCGGCATTCGGCGACAGGTAGAACTTGCCCTGCGCCGTCACCGAAGGCACGACCGCCATGGCGAGGTTTGACCAGATGATACCCGTCAGAACATCAACCTTTTCGGATTGGATCATCTTGTCGGCAAGCTGCACGGCAATATCGGGTTTGCGCTGGTCATCCTCGATCACAACCTCGATATCATCACGGCCCGACTGCTTGATGGCCAGCATAAAGCCGTCGCGGACATCGATCCCCAGCCCGGCGCCACCACCGGACAGGGTGGTGATCATGCCGACCTTGGTCTCGGGCAGGGCAGGCGTCGCGAGCATTGCTGCGATTGCCGCGGTTAACAGTATTTTCTGCATCCAGGGTCTCCCTTTTGACTGGCTTGTAATACCGTATTTCTGTGCGCCGACCAGCGTATGACACACACAATTGCGAATTTAGCTGTCCTTAACTCTCCCGGTTGCTTTGCACATGATGGCGCGGATCCCCGGCAAAGAGACGGGATCGCCTAATTTGCTTCGGCAGTCTGAACCGCATAGGTTACAGCTTCGGCCGGCGGTCTCATCAGGAATTCCCGGCCTGGTGCCGGTCCGGTCCGCATCGCTTCACAGGCCCATCTCGGCGAAGAGCATCGCGGTGAGCGGGCTCCGGCGATTACGGAATTCCAGGACGACATTCATATGATCATGGCAGCCGATCTCGAGGTAGCTGACCTGCAGGCCCGTATCGCGGCACGCAGTCGTGTAAATCCGCGACTGTCGGCGGAATTCGGCGGTCTCGCCCCCACCGACAGCAACGACCGTCGGCGGCATCCGATCAGGCAGGTTTTGGATTGGGCTGTTGCGCCGCGCCGTCTTGGCGCTCATCCGCAGATCGGCATTGAGGTAGGAACGCCGCAGCGGCTCAAGATCAAACAGGCCGCTGAGCGGCGCGGCGCTGCTGATCACGTCAAGCGGCAACCCGTATTCCGCCCAGTTTGTCGCAAGCAGCATGGCTGTAAGGTGACCGCCGGCGGAGTGGCCTGTGACGTGGATCCGCCCGGGATCGCCACCGAAACCGTCTGCGTTTTGATAGATCCATTTCAGCGCCTGCCGGTTCTGTTCAATGATCACATCCATGCTGACATGCGGGCATAAATCATAGTTGCTCAGCACCACTGACGCACCCGCTTCGACGAATCGCTCGGCAACGAACCGGAACGCCTTCTTGTCGAATGATCGCCAGTAACCGCCATGTATGAACAGCAGGACCGGAGCTCCTCCGTTCCCCGGCCAGATGTCGAGCCTCTCCAGCTCCCGATCTCCGTACGGCACGTCCAGGCGGGCTTCGTAAAGCTCGGCCACGCGCCTGTTATGGACCTCCATGGCAGCGAAGGTTTCGGCGAAATGCGGACACCGGGCACGCATATCATATTCGTGATCCAGTTCGGCCTGCGAATAACTGCCGTATATTTTCTCCACCATCAGTCCCCGGGACACTGATCTTTGCAGGCTTTGTCGGGAAACCCGCCGACCACGCAATCCCATCCACCCGCCTTGAAGATGTCAAGACAGAAACTGTGAAGTCTGTTTGTTCCATTGCCTCGACGGAACTCGATTCCCGGGCTGTGGCAAGATGCCGATGTGCCATCCGCCGGTATGGAGATTTGCCTGCGCTCTGTTGGTTCACCGGCTTGTGGCAGCGTTGAATACCGTCGGTCATATCCGATTCGAGTCAAACTATGTTCTTTTTCTGTTCATTTATATTGAGAACATAAAATGAACATGTATAGTTAAGCCATGATGGCGAATCTTCATAGGCAGCAATTATCTCCACCGGGCACGGAGATCGATTTTGTCGGCGGGCTTACGCTTGCCGCAGGCCGTGCGCATGAATTCTGCGGCCCGTCGCGGCGTATTCTTGCCCTGATGCTTGCCGGACAGCTTGCCGGGCCGGTGATCTGGATAACATCCGGATGGCGCAAAACCCGTCTGAACGCCGAGGGAGCGCTGGCGTATATGAATCCAGGCCGGCTTTTGCTGGTTTCTCCATCACGCGGGCAGGATGTTCTCTGGTCAATGGAGGAAGCGCTGCGCAGCGGTGCAGTGGCGCTTGTCGTGGCTGATTTATCGGAAATACCGGCCCTTGTGCCGGTGCGGCGGCTGCATTTGGCAGCTGAGGCGGGTGCTGTCGACGGGATGGCACCGACAGGCATTATCCTGACACAGGGTGCGGGCGGTGCACAGGGAATTGAAAGCCGCTGGCATTTATCGCCGTATCATGCCGGCGATGTCATCCGTTGGCATCTTGAGTGCCGGCATGCGCGCTCGACACCGCCAAGGGCCTGGATCCTGACACGCAACAAAGGACGCCTGACCTGCTCCGGGGCGGGGCACATCTCCCAACAGGGATCACCCGCCAAGGTGCTGCAATTCCCCACCGGCGAGCCAGCGCGCCAGCGCCTTGTCGGGATCAGCGATCCCGTCAACTGACGAATACCAGAAACCCTCCCAGCCATTTTCCGGCAGACCGGAAAAGAGCATCAGGTTCAACGGGTAGGTTTCACTGTCGGTGCAGCGGCGGAAATCATCACGGAACAGGAATACCGGCTTGTTCCAGGCAATCGCCATTCCGAGTTCAACCATGACACCCTCATCCGGCGGACAACCATTCACAATGGCAAAGGTCCCGTCCGAGTCGCGGACATCACGCAGATCCGCCTGTCCGACCTGATACGCCCAGCCCGCTTTGCTGAAATCGATCTGGTTGTTGCGCTCGAACGGTTCCCAGACGGTGGCTCCGGCGGCTTCCAGGGCGGATTTGATTTCCTGCAGCGGGCCTGCCATCTGCTGAGCCGAAAACCCGTACGGGTTGGCGAGATATAATGTCTTTCCCATGATGACCTCCGAGGAAGAATGAACGCAGAGACACCTCTCCACCGGAACCCGATTGAATGCAATTGCCCGCCCGAAAAGAGTCACATATCCTTGCCGGCGGAATATGGAATAACGGATCGGCCGCCATTCGATGATCCGCAATGCAGGCCCGGAAGATGCGGAAGCGATTGCCGCCGTCTGGAATTCGGTCATTCGTGACTCCATCGCAACCTTCAACAGCGTCACGAAGGAGCCGGCGGAGATTTTGCGGCTCTTGCACGACAAGGAGCGGCAGGGGCATCCGTTTCTGGTTATCGGGCAAGGACAGGTTACCGGTTTTGCGACTTATGGGCAGTTCCGGGGCGGCATCGGATATTCGCGGACCATGGAGCACACGATTCATCTCGCTTCCGGAGCCAGAGGTCAGGGTCATGGGCGGGCATTGATGCGGGCACTCGAAGCCATTGCAAGGGAGAATTCGGTGCATTCGATGTGGGCGGGAATCAGTGGCGAGAATAGGGAGGCCATTCGGTTCCATGCCGCCATAGGCTATCGTGAAATTGTCCGGCTGCGGCAGGTTGGGCAGAAATTCGACCGCTGGTTCGATTTGGTTCTGATGCAGAAATTCCTCACCGGCGGGAGCTGACATCATGTCCCTCTGGTCACTCGTTGCCGAAACCCTGCAGGCGATCGTTCGCAAGGGCCGCGAAGTTTCCGAACTGGTGGAGCGGTTGCGGGCGGAAAACCGCGAAGTGACTTTCACAATCGCGGTGATTTCGCTCGGCGCTAAACTGGCCAAGGTTGACGGGCGGGTGACGGTTGACGAAATCAGGGCGCTGAAGTCGGTGTTCCGGATTGCCCCTAAGGAGGAAAAACACGCCGGCAGGGTATTCAATCTGGCAAAGGAGAAAGTGGTTGGATTTGAGGTTTATGCCTCTGCTGTCGCGCGCCTCTATGCGAATGAGGAACGCATCCGCGATGATGTGTTGGAAGGTCTGTTCATGATCGCCGCCGCCGACGGCCGGATCACCGAAGAGGAGGCAAATTATCTTTGGCGCGTCAATGAAATCTTCGGTCTGCCCGAAAGGCGGTTCAGACTGCGCCTCAGCCGGTTCACGGCCGGGGCAGTTGAGGATCCGTATCGAATTCTCGGTGTCGACCGGGAGTGGTCGACGGAACAAATGCGAAAGCGCTGGAAGCAGCTTGTCCGCCAATACCATCCGGATATTGTCATGGCCCGCGGGGCTCCGCCGGAGGCGGCAAAACTGGCACAGGGTAGGCTCGCCGACTATAATCGGGCCATGGATGCGATCATGCAGGAGCGTCCGCAGTGACGGCTGCGGCAAAAATCAACCCCGGGCGACCGCGCCGGGTTGAATGGCTGACGCTTTCCCTCATTGCGGCATGCTACGCATTGTGGGCGCAGGTGACGCTGTGGCTCGCCGCACTTTCGCCTGCCCTTGCCCTTGCCTGCCTCGCACTGCTGATCGCCTTTCATTCATCGCTTCAGCACGAGGTGATCCACGGCCACCCCTTGCCGGATCGAAAGGCGAGTGAATGGCTGGTTTTTCCGGCCCTTGGCCTGTTCATCCCCTATTGCCGCTTCCGCGATCTTCATCTCCAGCATCATTGGGACCCGAAACTGACCGATCCCTACGAGGATCCGGAAACCAATTATCTCGATCCGGCGGTCTGGGACCGGCTGCCGGAATTCCTTCGCCTGATCCTACGCTTCAACAATAGCCTGTTCGGCCGTATGCTGATCGGGCCGCTTATTTCGCAATTCACTTTCATGGCGGATGACTGGCGGCGCATCAGATCCGGCGAAGCTGAGATTCTGCACCATTGGCTCTTGCATGCCGCCGGTGCCGCGCCCGTCATTCTATGGATATATTCCCTGAGTCAGCTTTCGGTTCCCGCCTATCTGCTGGCCGCCTATGCCGGATTGTCACTGCTCAAGATCCGCACCTTCCTGGAGCATCGGGCGCACACGCGTCCGACTGGCAGAACGGTGGTGATTAATGACCGAGGCTGGCTGGCATTGTTGTTTCTGAACAATAACTTCCATATCGTGCACCATATGAATCCAACGCTTCCCTGGTATGAATTGCCAAAACTTTTCGACAGCGAGCGCGAGAGAATTCTCCAGGTGAATGACGGATATATGTACGATTCATACCGGACCGTGTTCGCCAACTTTCTGCTGAAGCCGAAAGATCCGGTGCCGCATCCCCTGTGGCCGGAGAGTTGAGGCCGGCATGCTCAACCGGGCTTGAGCAGGTCCACCAGCGTTAACGCCATCACCTTGGCGCTGTCGAGCATGTCACCGATACCGATCCACTCATCGGGCTGATGCGCGAGGTCAATCCGGCCTGGACCGTATGCGATGCAGTTTTTCAACCGTCCGATACGGTCGATATGCTTCTGGTCATAAGTTCCTGGTGAGACCACATAATCGGGGGCTTTGTCGAACACCGACCGGATCGCCTTACCCACACTCCTGACCACGGGGGCATCCTTTTCGGTCAGCACCGGGAGGACGGAAAACAACTCCCGCAACTCCACACCCATCCCCGGCCGGCTCTCTTTCACCCTTTGCAGAAGATCCGACAATTCGGATCTGACCTCGGCAAGCGATTCCTCGGCGACGAAACGGCGATCGACAATCATTCTGCACCGGTCGGGAACACAGGGGGCGGGAAATCCGGAAAAATCGCAATCCTGTTCCGGCTCGCCGCCATGAATTGAATTGATATTCAGGGAAGGCTGCTTCGCCTCGGGCGGCACCACCGGCATCCCGGTTCGGGTCTGAGCAAGAGCCGGAAACAGGCTCTGTTCCATCTCAGCAATCACAGCGCCCATATGGCGGACCGCGCAGTCACCGAGAAACGGCATCGAACCATGTGCGATCCTGCCTTTGGTTTCAATTTCGGCCCACCAGACACCACGGTGCCCGAGGCAGATCCGATCCTTGTTCAGGGGCTCAGGAATAATCACATGCTGAACTCTCTGCGGCGAAAACCAGCCCCGTTCCGCGAGCCAGGCGACGCCGCCGAAACCACCGCTTTCCTCGTCAGCGGTTGCGGAGACCTCGATTGCGCCGGCAAAGTTGGGACAGCAGGCGGTAAAGGCCTCAACCGCAATGATTGAAGCGGCGAGACCGCCCTTCATGTCACAGGCTCCGCGGCCGAACAGCCGCTCACCCCGAACCTGTCCGGCGAACGGATCAACCGTCCATCCTTCACCGACCTGGACGACATCGGTATGCGAGTTGAAATGCACACAGTCACCAGGGAGAGCACCCTTCCTGCGCGCAAGCAGATTGTATCGCGGATATCTGTCACTGTCGGCCGGTGCGCCAACGGCGCGCATCAACTCAACCTCAAATCCGGATTGCAGCAGCCGCCGGCGCAGAAATTCACAGATTTGCAGATAGTTGGCACCCGGCGGGTTCAATGTCGGAATTCTGATCAATTCCTGCGTCAGTTCGACAAGGCTGTCCCGAAGCTGATCGATCTCACGCAGCATGCGTTCGGCCGGTTCCATATGGTTGATCACCCTCCGCAATTCGGCGACAGACTAACTTTCGCCAAACCCAGCGGCAAGCCGGGACCGGCAATTGAAAGCGCCGCCCATCGCCATTACGTCAGAGGCAAAGCCCAATCAGGGCAAAAGGCTGAAATATGCGGTATCTGAAAATCGTTCTCAGAGTATTGGCCCTCATCATCATTGTGGCCCTGTTCGATTACAATCTTCCCTCGCGCGATATCGTGCAGATTGTCGGAACCGAGGTTGTGCGCACCGATATCGGTTCGAATTCACTGTTCTGGGCGCAGCAGGATTCCGGCACCGGAACAGATCTGTCACAGCAGAACCGCGATGTCCGTTTCATCAACACCGCCCGCGATGATGGCAGTCCACGCGTCTACAGAAATGAGGATACCGGCTGGGGATGGCCGTTTTACCTGAAATTCAACAGCGGCAATCTACAGGCGGAAGCGCAACAGCTCGCCGGCAGCGGGGATTGGGTCGCCGTCAAGCATTATGGCTGGCGCTCGACGCTGTTTTCCATCTACCCGAATGCCACCAGTATTTCTCCGGTCACCGGCCCGTCCGTGTCACTCATTCCCTGGGTGCGCATTGTCGCAGCCATCCTCCTTCTCCTCGCCGCCGTCATCATCTGGCGGCTCTGGGTCCGGACCAAGGCCTGGACGGCGGACCGCATGGATCGGCTTAAATCAAAATTCTGAATAGCACCGAAGACAACTGCAGCCCAATGCGAGTCGCAGCGGTGGAAGTGTCGCTGAATGAAAGCGAACTCCCGATTCATATCCGCCACCACGGCACAACCAGATCAAATTCCGGTTCGTGTCGATGATCCGGACGAAGTTGCAGCGGTGCAAAGCGCACGGTCTTCTCGTCTTTCTCCAACAACTGTGTGGAGAAGTCGAAATCCTACAGCTGGGTCGTTTCCGTCGCCGCACTCTTTCGGGCGGAATATGCACCGATTTCCCATATTTTGTTGTGATGCACAGTATTGTCTCCATCCCCTGAAGTGGATAGTTGGAAGTCAATTGTTTTGTACGCCGGGAAAGGTAATGGGCCTGAATATCAAGAGTGACGAGGCATGCCGCCCGGCGTGCGAACAGGCAAATCTGACAGGTGATACCGAGACCGCCGCGATTACCGTGGCACTGCGCGCCATCATCGGGCGTTGTACCAGGCTCATGGGGCCGGGAACATCCGCTGTGGAGTATGGCGACATGCTCTATGATGGACAGGGTCTGCCCAACTGATCATTGATCAACACATACAAGATTTCGATACGGCGCAGGAACTTGGACAATTGCCCATGCATTTCGCGCTGAGTGCAACGAGAGAACGCAATCTTCCGGCAGGAACTGTCCTGAAACCGCAGTTGCGAATTAAAGGGCAGCGGTTTAATCGGAGACGGATACAGAGACAATTCCAGAGCCTGGGATAGTATCGGGAAAAATGTGCCTTAAACCGATCGTTAACCGGACCTGGGAATACCTTGGCAGCAAAAATTGTGGTTCCTGTTTGACATTCCCGGGTTTTGTTGCTCGGTTGACGGTGTTGGAGAATTGGGATGAACAGGCAATTGACGGCGATCGTTGAACGGGAAGATGACGGTTATGTGGCACTTTGCCCGGAAGTCGACATCGCCAGCCAGGGTGGAAGTGTAACGGAGGCGCGCGAAAACCTGATCGAGGCACTCTCGCTGTTCTTTGAGACCGCCCCTGTCGAGGAGGTCGGCCGTCGTCTGCGCGGCGAGGTCTATGTGACCCGGGTAGAGGTAGTGGTTGGCTAGGCTGCGTGTCCTGTCAGGACGCGAGGTCTGCCGCATTCTTGCGCAGCATGGTTTTGTTGAAGTGCGCAGACGCAGCAGTCATGTCGCGATGCAAAGAACCGATGCCGACGGCACTGTGACGGTCCCTGTGCCCGATCACCGGGAATTGCGCATCGGCACACTCTTTTCGATCCTGCGTCAGTCAGGTGTGCCCCGGTCAGCGTTCGAGGAATAAAGGTGGACGCCGGTCTCCACAGAAGGGCTGTGGCATGACGACCGGACGGGCAGCATGCTCGGCTATTCAATTGTCTCGACTGCGGACCATGATATCGCCGCCCAGCATGTGCTGCTGACCGCCGCCCGATATCCGGCGACAATCACAGTGAGAAGTCAGCGACAAACAGGGTGGCAGGGACGGCAATTGAGTTTCTGACGGTCACTGCGCCGATGTCGAGTGGTCGTTTTCGAAGAATTCCCGGAATGCGTTCGCCGCTTCTGTCACCCCTTCATCGGTGATGCCGAGATGGAAGACTATTCTCATTGTCGGTCTGCGGTTGCCGATCATGACGCCTCGCCTGGCCAGAAACCGGTGCAGCGGTTCGAGGTCGGATTCATGCGGTGTCACAAAGACCATGTTGGTGGCTTGCGACAACTCGGCCAGACTGCCTTGGGGGAGGGCGCTGAGTTCATCGGCGAGGCGGGCGGCCCTGCCGTGATCCTCGGCGAGCCGGGTGATATTGTTATTCAGCGCATACAGTCCGGCGGCGGCGATCACACCGGCCTGGCGCATGCCGCCGCCGAGGATCTTTCTGTTGCGCCGGACCGCATATTCGAACTCCCCTCTGCCGGCCAGAATCGTGCCGGCAGGGGCACCGAGGCCTTTCGAAAGGCAGACGGAAACCGTGTCCGCCACGGAGGCAATGCAGGCTGCGGTTTCCTTAAGTTCGGCAGCGGCATTGAAGAGACGTGCACCGTCGAGATGCACGCGCAGACCGAATTCACGCGCGGTTTCCGCGGCTGCGGACAGCTGTGCCGTCGGCACGGCCCTGCCGGATGTAGTGTTTTCCAGGCACAGCAGGCGTGTGCGCGGGTAATGCGGATCATCGCTGCGCACGGCGGCGGTGATGTGGTCCCGGTCGAGGCTGCCATCTTCCTGTACCGGCAAAGTCGAATAGGCAACGCCGCCGAGGGCGGACGCGCCGCCGGCCTCATCGTGAAAACTGTGGTAGTGGTCACCGACAAGCATTTCATCGCCGCGCTGGCAATGAGTCAGGATGGCCGAGAGATTGCTTTGAGTTCCGGACGGAAAAAACACCGCCATCTCCTTGCCGAGCAATTCCGCCGCGCGTGCCTCCAGCGCATTCACGGTCGGGTCTTCACCGAACACATCATCGCCGACTTCCGCCTCTGCCATCTCGCTGCGCATCGCGGCACCCGGTTTCGTGACCGTGTCACTTCGAAGATCAACACTCTTGTCTGAGGGCAACCCAACCTCCTGTCGTCAATTTTGAACCCCGCCGGGCAGCCTGCGTATTTATCGGGATCGTGTCCGCAGTCCAATCAAGGAGTGGTGATTGACTACCCGAGAGTGCATCGCACGGCCGGGCAAGTGTCTTGCGCAGTTCATGCCGGGTAGGAATTGCCGATCGCACCGGTGCCGTTGATTGAAACTGTTGCCGCGTTCAGCTAATCAAGAATGACACTACGGCAAGGCCGGTTGCGGTTCTCGCCGTGACGGTCGGGGATACAGCCAGGATGAAGGAAACCATGCGCAGATTGCTGTTGCCGCTATTGGCAATATTCATTGCGACAATGGCATATGCCGGGACCGGCGATGAGCTGCAGTTGGAGCTTGATGCGGTCAACCAGCAGATTGCCGAGGCCCGGGATGTCGCTGAAACCCATGAAGAACCGGCGGTCAGGCTTCTGGCGGAAGAGAGGCTGGCGACGCTGCTTCTGACTCAGGCGATTTTGAAAAACCGGATCGCCGCTCTCGGTGCGGACGGTGTTTCGGAAGTCCAGATCGCTGTCACAAAGCCGGATATGGCGGAGGTCGCGACTATTGCGGCGGAAATGGCGATCACTGAGGCTGCGATTGAAGAGGCCGAGGAGGCCGTCCGCACCTCGACCGGTGCTGAAAAGGCAATCGCGGAAGCCCGGCTTGAATCGGAAAAAATCGCTCTCGCACAGCTCCGGGTTGCCTATGTGAGAGCGCGTTACGGCGTTGCTCCAGTGACTTCCGGCACCGGGGATGGAAGGCGCGCTGCATCCGCATCGGATTGGGCGGACAGGCGTTATCCGGAAATCGACTATTCGCATCAGCTTTTTGAAATGGCCTATGAGTCCGGTGCCCGGATTTCCGGCTGGTGGACAATCGCGGGAAGGCGGGGCAGTGCCACGGTTTTTGCACAGAACCTTTCCGCCTACGATCCCGATGCGGTGCTGAAGGACCGTGGCATGCTGTTGCAGGTCAGCTGCCGCGACAATCAATTGGAGGTAACGGTCAGCCAGCCCGGTAGATATCTGGTCGGTTATGATGACGGTTCAGGCGCTGGACTGTTTGATGTCAATTACCGCATCGATGCCGGCGCGCTTGGGCGGGAAGAATGGTACGGCTCAACGAGTGGCAATGGAGCCTCGATTGACGGCAATGCCGCCCTGACTTTCATCGATGAATTGAGATGGGCGCGGCATCTGGAAGTTGAACTCATTGACGGGCCGGAGAACCGGCACCGCGCGGAATTCACATTAGCGGGATTTGACGATGTCTCCGATGCCGTTGATCTGGCCTGTTCACAGACCGTGATCACGCTGAACCAAAGCGACTATAAGCTCATTCAGACGCTCCTGAATATCGCCGGTCACAATGCCGGCAAGGCGGATGGGATTTGGGGGCCGCAGTCAAGCCGGGCAATCGGTCAGTATCAGCGGTCCGCAGGCCTGCCGGAAACCGGTGTTCCGGATCGGGCGACGCTCGACCTGTTGGGCTTGTTGCCATGACCGGTTTCCATGGAAGGAGAAACCGGCGGCAGGGATTTGTATCCGTCCGCTCCTGATCAACCGGTTTGTTTGCCGCTGTGACCGGTGGGTGAATTGCTTCCCCAAACGGATGTTCTGATTGTCGGTGGTGGTCCGGTGGGCCTCGGTCTGGGAATCGAGTTGGTACGGCGCGGCATCAGAGCGGTGGTGATCGAAAAGCACGAAACCATCCATTCCGTCCCCAAGGGGCAGAATTTGACGCAGCGGACGGGCGAGCATTTTCAGGCTTGGGGCGTATCCGGACAAATACGGGAGGCGTCGGTCATTCCGCGTGAATTCGGCAGTTTCGGATTGACATCCTACGGATCGCTGACCAGCGGAATCTGCTATGACTGGTTCAACCGGTCAGGTGTGCGCGAATTCTATGCAGCCGACAATGAAAGACTGCCTCAATATGTGACCGAGCGCGTGTTGCGCCGTAGGTTAACCGGTTTGGGCGGCGATTTGCTGCTTGGCTGTGAAGTGGTGTCGTTGCGTCAGTCCGAAGAGGAAGTGGAGCTTGGGTTTTCCGATCCAAGGGGTGCCAGACGTAAGTTGCGGGCCCGGTTTGCGGTCGGTTGTGACGGGAGTCACTCGAGCGTTCGGCGGTTGGCCGGTATCACCCAGAGCGTCGATGATCATTCGAAACGCATGGGGTTAATGGTTTTCAGATCCGAGCGGCTGGACCGGATTCTGGACCGCTATCCCGGCAAGTCATTCTTTCATATCATGCGCCCGCATCTGCAGGGTTACTGGCAGTTTCTCGGGCGCGTGGATCTGGATGGGACATGGTTCTACCACTCGCCGGTGGAGACCGGCAAAATCGACCATAAGGCACATCTGCAGGATGCGGTGGGCGGCGAATTCGATGTCGATCTCCTGTATTCGGGATTCTGGGATCTGCGCTTCGCGGTCGTGGATAATTTTCGCCGGGGCCGGGTTTTTGTCGCCGGTGACGCCGCGCACAGCCACCCGCCATACGGTGGTTTTGGAATCAATCTGGGGTTCGAGGATGCGAGGAATCTCGGCTGGAAACTGGCGGCGGAGCTCGCCGGATGGGCCGGAGCGGATTTACTCCAGTCATACAATGCCGAAAGGCGCGGCGTGTTTGTTTCCACTGCGGATGACTTCATTCTGCGTATGATTCAGGACGATGCGGAATTTCTGCGGAGATTCAGCCCGGACAGGGATTCGGCTGAGTTTGCAGCCGCATGGCAGCGGCGGGCCGATGGCGGCGATGCGGATGTGGTCGAGTACTGCCCACATTATTCGGGATCACCGATTGTGGCTGCGAATTCCGGCCCCGGCCCGGGGGCAAAAGGCAGGCACCGCCACGACGCCATTGCCGGCGCGCATTTATCACCGCAGCGCCTCGCAGACGGTGGAATGTCGAGTGAGCGTCTGGGCGACGGGTTCACGCTGATCGGGATCGGTATCTCAGGGGAACACATGCTGAATTATGGGCGCGAAGCGGAAGCGGCGGGAATTCCCATGGCCGGGCTCGAATTGGAGGCGTCGGAATCAACCGGGCGCTGGAACGCATCCGTGATATTGGTGCGTCCCGATCACTTTGTGGCATTCGCCAGTAAGCGGCCGCCTGATTCTATCGGGACCTGGCTGCGGCGGTCGGTTGGATCAGCGGAGTAGATGCGTTAGGCGTTGATATGGCTGGTGACAGACTCATCATGCTCGGTACCAAGGGTGGTCCGCGCCTGACCACCGGTTCCTCCTGGCCGACCTCGATGGTGCTGGAGGTTGCCGGACGGCCATACATTATCGATGCCGGGATGGGCGTCACCCGGCAATTTGTCGAGGCCGGCTACACGCTTCAGCAGGTTCATACAATCATTCTCACGCATCATCATTCGGACCACAATCTTGAGCTCGGCCCGCTGCTTCACACGGTTTGGGTGAGCAGCCGGTTCCGTGAAATCCGCGTGTATGGACCGCCGGGTCTGTTCAATCTTGTGGAGAAATTTCTTGCCTCACAGAGTTTCGATATCGGTATCCGGATCAGCGACGAAAAACTCGCGGATATCGCCGAGATGATCAAACCCTGTGAGTATACCGAGGGCAGGGTGTTCGCGGATGATCTGGTTGAAGTCACATCACTGCGGGTCCGGCACCCGCCGGTTGAGCATTGCTATGCCCTGAAATTCCGCTTTTCCGGGAAAACCGTGGTGATTTCATCGGACACGCGATATTTCCCGCCGCTCATGGAGTTCGCACGCGGTGCCGATATCCTCGTGCATGAGGTCATGCATCGGGAAGGAGTCGAGCGGATGTGCGCGCGGCTTTCCGAGGTCAAACCCAATCTGCTTCAGCATATGATCGCCAGCCACACATTCGGCGATGATGTCGGCCGGATTGCAGAAGGGGCCGGCGTCGGGCATCTGGTTTTGAATCACTTCACCCCGAGTGACGAACCGGAAATCGATGCCGAGGCGTTTCAGCGCCTGGTCCGGCAGACATGGGGTGGAGAGTTGACAGTTCCCTGTGACCTGGCTGAAATCAGGCTTTAGCCGCAATACTGTTGCTTTAAGCGACAATATTGCGCTTAGTTGTTACAGCGATCGCCGGTCACATCTTCCGTTCGATCATCATCTTTTTGATTTCCGCAATCGCCAGGGCGGGATTCAGCCCTTTCGGGCAGGTTTGCGAACAATTCAGAATTGTATGGCAGCGATAGAGTTTGAATGGATCCTCCAGATCATCAAGTCGGGAACCGGTGGCCTCGTCGCGGCTGTCAATGAGCCAGCGATAGGCATGCAGAAGCGCCGCCGGACCGAGATAGCGGTCACCGTTCCACCAGTAACTCGGACAGGAGGCTGAACAGGAAGCGCACATCACGCATTCATACAGCCCGTCGAGTTTGCGCCTGTCGTCAATCGACTGCCGCCATTCGGATTTT
This sequence comes from Paracoccaceae bacterium, assembly GCA_026706985.1. Classification (GTDB taxonomy): domain Bacteria; phylum Pseudomonadota; class Alphaproteobacteria; order Rhodobacterales; family Rhodobacteraceae; genus JAPOXR01. Next base: position 36,397 of record JAPOXR010000027.1, read on the forward strand.
GGTGCATTGGTCCGTGATTCCAGCCAAGGCATGATGGCGGCATGCTGGGCATAGAAATGGGTCAGATCGGGAACCAGATCCTTCACCACCGGCAGATGCGGCAATGGGAAAATGCGCACCGCCCGTTTGACTTCGTCAATGCCCTTGATGCAGGCGAGCCCATTGCCGCCGTCGATATTCATGGCACAGGAGCCACAGATTCCCTCACGGCAGGAACGGCGGAATGTCAGCGTTGGATCGATTTCATTCTTGATCTTGATCAGGGCGTCGAGCACCATGGGTCCGGTGTCTTCGGCGTCAATGAAATAGGTGTCGATTCGCGGATTGTCGCCGTTGTCGGGATCCCAGCGATAAATTCGGAACTCACGAAGATCGCCCGCATTATCCGGCTTAGGCCAGGTCTTGCCGACCTTGATCCTGGAATTCTTCGGTAATGCGAGATCAACCATATCGACTTATCCTTCCTGCCCGCTGAGATTGCAAACGGCGGTGGTCAGTAGACCCTCGCTTTGGGCTCAATCAGGCCCGGGTCGATTCCACCGGCATCGCTGTCGGTCAGCGGTTTCGTGTGCACCGGCCGGTAGGTGAGGCTGACCTCGCCAGCCTGCATCCATGCCAGGCTGTGCATTCTCCATCCGGCATCGTCGCGGTCCGGATAATCCTCATGCGCATGCGCCCCCCGGCTTTCTTTGCGGGCTTCGGCGGAAACCATGGTGGTCAGCGCATTAGCCAGCAAATTCGTCAATTCCAGCGTTTCCATGAGATCGGAATTCCAGATCATCGAACGGTCCATGACCGACAGGTCCGCCTCCGCATCGGCTACTGTCCGCATTTGGCGGACACCTTCGGCAAGCGATTCACTGCTGCGGAACACTGCGGCATATTCCTGCATCGTCCGCTGCATCCGCAGCCGCAATTCGGACGTGGGTGTTTGGCCGGAAGCATGTCTCAAGCGGTCAAACCGTTCGATCGCGCCCTCGACAGAGGCCGGGTTCAGTTCCCGGTTCGGCTCCTCAGGATTGATGATCCGGCCAGCCCGGATTGCCGCGGCGCGGCCAAATACCACCAGATCCGTGAGTGAGTTTGATCCCAGCCGGTTGGCTCCATGGACGGAAGAGCAACCGGCTTCCCCGACCGCCATCAGCCCCGGCTGCACCGCATCCGGATCTTCCTCTGTCGGACACAGAGCCTCGCCCCAGTAATTGGTGGGTACGCCACCCATATTGAAATGCACGGTCGGCAGAACGGGAATCGGGCTCCGTGTGACATCGACACCGGCGAAAATCCGTGCCGATTCTGAAATTCCGGGCAATCTTTCCGCCAGAACTTCCGGCGGCAGATGATTGAGATGCAGATGCAGGTGATCGGCGCGCTCACCGACGCCACGTCCTTCACGGATTTCGAGCGTCATGCAGCGCGACACGACATCGCGGCTGGCAAGGTCTTTGTAGGTCGGTGCATAGCGCTCCATGAAACGCTCACCCTCGGAGTTGGTGAGATAACCGCCCTCGCCCCGTGCCCCCTCGGTGATGAGCACACCTGCGCCATACACGCCGGTGGGGTGAAACTGCACGAATTCCATATCCTGGACCGGTACACCGGCACGCAGAGCCATACCGGCTCCGTCACCGGTACAGGCATGTGCGGAGGTGGCGGAAAAATAGGCGCGGCCGTAACCGCCCGTGGCCAGAACCACCATTTTCGCATTGAAACGGTGCAGCGTGCCGTCATCGAGCTTCCAGGCGATCAACCCTTGGCAGACGCCGTCTTCCGACATGATCAGATCTAGCGCGAAATACTCGATGAAGAATTCCGCCTTCTGCTTGAGTGACTGACCATAAAGAGTGTGCAGAATGGCATGACCGGTCCGGTCGGCGGCGGCACAGGTCCGCTGTACCGGGGCCCCTTCGCCGAATTCAGTCGTATGGCCGCCGAAGGGGCGCTGGTAGATCTTTCCGTCTTCAGTGCGGCTGAAGGGAACACCGTAATGCTCCAACTCATACACCGATTGCGGGGCTTCACGGACAAGATATTCCATCGCATCGACATCGCCGAGATAGTCTGAACCCTTCACCGTGTCATAGAGGTGCCAATGCCAATTGTCGGGTCCCATATTCGCCAGCGAGGCGGCGATGCCCCCCTGTGCCGCGACCGTGTGCGACCGTGTCGGAAACAGCTTGGTGACGCAGGCCGTTCTCAACCCCTGTTCCGCCATACCAAGTGTCGCCCGCAGCCCGGCGCCGCCGGCACCGACGACAACGACATCGTAGATGTGATCGGTGAACTCATAACTGCCCATGCGGGAGTCCGGGACTATCCGATTATGCCGAGTGACAGCCGAACAACGGCGAAAATACCGATTACGGCGAATGTCCAGCACAGCAGGATGTTCAACACGAAGCAGCCGGTTGCCAGCCTTTTGGAGTGCACATAGTCTTCGATGACCACCTGCAGCCCCTGTTGCAGATGATGAAACCCGGCAATCAGGAACAGCAGAGTCGATACCGCGATGAACGGGTTGGCGAATGTTGCGGTGACGCTCTGGTGGCCGCCACCGAGCGACGAACCCATCGCGAACACGAAAATAAAGGTGAGTGGAATCAGAGCCACCGAGGTCAGGCGCTGAAACCACCAGTGACGGACACCGTCCTTGGCCGAGCCGAGACCTGCGACGCGGCTGAAATCAGTCCGGTAATTCATTCCGTTCCGACTCACAGGACAACCAATGTGCCGGCGGTGAGAATAAAGGCGGCTGCAAGTCCGGCCCATCCGGAAATCCGCACATTGGAGTCCTCAAATCCATGTCCCGAATCCCAGACAAGGTGACGGATTCCGTTGCAACAGTGATACCACAGGGCAGCCAGCGATCCGGTGAGAACCAGATCGCCGAGGAAGGAAGTCAGGATGCCATCGACAGTATGAAAATATTCAGCGGAAATGGATGCGGCGAGCAGCCACCAGACGGCAAGCACTGCCCCGACAGTGAGACCGATACCGGTCACACGGTGCAGAATTGACATGATTGCGTTCAGTGGCCAGCGGTAAATCGTGGCATGCGGAGAAAGTGGTCTCTCATGCACTACCATTGCCAATCCCCAATCACACCGTGTCATCGGCGGGTTGGCGCGGAGTCTAGCGATATTCCGGTCTATTGAAAGTCAATTCTGGTATCCTGCAGCCGCCACCTTGGCCGAAGTCTACCGCGCGGGCGGCCAAATGAAGTTGTCTGCCGTGCATGCGTATGGCTGAAAACATCCTCCCGCAGGTTCGGAAAACCGGACTGCCGGCATTAACCAGGCTTGGTTTGAATTGAGGAATGCGCCGGTACAAGGGGTTCAAACTCACACTGTTCCGGGTTACACTTTGTCTTTATGGGATCGGGCTTCTGCATTTGTGTATGTCTTTGTAACCATTTACAAATATAACAGAATTCTACCCCATGTACAACCCTGTGGTGCAATTTACGGGTTAGCTCTGGCAGGGTGCCGCACTTGAATTCAAAAAGGCGCGCATGCCGCTGGCCAGCCCGGTGACTGGCGGCCGCTGGACGGCTGAGGTTGTCAAGACCTTTGTCTTCCAGGGAATGCAGGCGGTGGCATGAGTCAGGGGCGGCTGGGCCTGTTTCGGAAATCCGGGCCGTGTGCCAAAGTCCGGGAGAGCTTGGCGCGCTCAACTGTCCAGGTTAAGCGCCAGCAGATTCCGCAATGCGTCCTCCCCGGAAATCTCCGCGTCCCACCCGTATGCCGCGGCAACGGCGGCGTCGAGTCCGGCATGGGCATCAGCAAGCCAACGCGGGCGGGCATTGTAGAGATTGGTCAGCGTGCGCGCCTTGAGTGCCGCCGAGGCGGCCTCATCCCGGGGAACCGGCCTCTTCGGATAGCCCGGCGCCGGTTCGTCTTCCCACGCCACCCACTCCGGCGGGTTGAGCCAGCGGTCGCGCCGCTCGACCAGGCGGCGGGCCGCTTCGGCGATGGCAGCGGCGCGCGGGTCGCCGGCATAGGCGGCGGCCGGGATGTCCGGAGTCAGGCCTTCCGGGAAGGGGAAGGTCTCGAAGGTCGTGGTCGGCGTGTAGCGCGGATCGTTGCCCTTGCCGAGCCACGTCCCGAGCCGCAGCGACCATGCCTCGTGAAAGCGGCTGTGCAGGATGCCGAACATTGTGTCGTCGTCGCGGGCGATGGCAATTGTCGCGCTGTCCGGACAAACGCCAGCATCGCACCATACGAACAAGCGATGCTTGGCGACACGGGGCGTGGCGATGAAGCGAGGCAGGCCGTCGAGGGCGCGCCGCAAATTCGGTCGCGGGCGATGGTGCAACCACCACTCACGGCGTCTTTCAGTGTCACGTTGCAATTTCCATGTTGGCCTGACCTTCTCATGAACCCAGAGGAAGGGTTCTTCGTATAGAGCCGCAGCTTCAACCGGCATCTCAAGCCCGAAATCGACGATCCATTTTCCCGCAGGGCGGCGGGTCAGATCCATACCGTTGACCCAGGGTTTCAGAACATCGGAATTCGGCCGGCCGTTCGGATTGGCCGGAAGGCCGAGCCACTTCCGAGCGAGATCGCCCGGTATGTCGAACGGGCCGCCCTTGGTGTCGCCCATGAATGCAGCGCCGGTGTTCTTCGGGATGCGCTTTGTCCCGGTCAGGTCGATCCCGGCTTCGCCGCGCCTGGCCGTGAGGTCGGCATGGATTTCATCGGCGGGCTCGCCGTCCAGGTGCGCGGCCGGCCTGTGCGCGTCGTCCGCGCCCGAGAAACAGACCAGTGACACCCGCACGGCCGCGCCGTCGATCACCCACGGCTCATCTGACCAAGCGTTGAAGATCGGGCGTCCTTCGGTCGCCGCTTGCAGGGCCCGGCGGTTGGCGCCGCCGCGTATCGAGTTCGTGGCAACCAGGCCGACCCGCGTCGCCTGACCTGCCTTGACTTGCGCGCCCGCCTTCACGAACCAGTAGCAGACGAGATCCGCCTCGCGAGGCACGCGGCCCTGCCACGCCGCGAACATCCGCGAGACGTAGTCCTCGCCGAGCTCGCCGATCAGCAGCTTGCCGCCTAGAAACGGCGGGTTGCCGATCACGGCATCGGCCTCCGGCCAGTCCGGTTCTCTTCCATCGGGCGCGAGGATGGCATCCCGGCATTCGATGGTGTCGAGCGGCTTGAGAACAGGATTCGTCGAATTGCCGAATCCGTTGCGCCGCATCCACTGGATTTCGCCGATCCACACCGACACGCGCGCAAGCTCCGCCGCGTAGGCGTTGATCTCGATGCCTTTCACGTTCGCCGGACCGACCGCCGGGAAGCTGCGGGGAAGGTCAAGCGCTTCCGCTTCCAACTGGACCCGGTGCTCGATGTCCTTGAGCGCGCGCAGCGCGAGATAGAGGAAGTTCCCGGACCCGCAGGCCGGATCGAGCACGGTGAATTTGCGCAGCCGTTCGAGGAAGACGTGCAACGTCCGGTTCGCCTGCCGCCGGAGCCGGGTCCGCGCCGACGGCGAGCCCGCCGCGTCAGCACGCTCGACCGCGGCCGAGATTTCGGCCTTCACCGCCTCCCATTCCGCCAGCAGCGGACGGACGACGACCGGCTCGATAATCCGCATGATCTTGTCGCGGTCCGTGTAGTGCGCCCCCAGCTGCGAACGCTTGTCCGGATCGAGGCCGCGCTCGAACAGCGTGCCGAGGATCGAGGGGTCGATCTCCGACCAGTCGAGCGCCGCCGCCTTCAGCGCTGTGTCAATCCCCTCTTGGCCGAGCGGCAGCGCCGTGTCGTCGCCTTCCTTGAACAGCCCGCCGTTGAACCACGCCACCGGCTCGAATCCGATCCTCCCGCCGGTGGACATCGCGCCGAACAGGTCGCTCGCCAAGCCGGCGAAATCCGCCGGCTGCAGGCGGGCTTGTTTGAGCATCCGCGTGAACATGCTGTCGGGAAGCAGGCCCACATCCTCGGCGAACATGCAGAACACCAGCCGGTTGACGAATTGCGCCACCGTCTGCGGATCGTGGCCTTGATCCCGCAAGCCCTGGGCAAGCTCCGAGAAGGTAGCCGCCGCGCGCTCTGTTACGGCCTGCCGCGTCTCCCCCGGCCGCAGCCGCTCCGGGTCCGACATGGCCCATTTCAGTTTGTCGCGGACCGCCCCGTCGGCGAGCTCGCCGAGCGTGAACTCGTGCGTCTCGCTGACGCTGTTCGTCCAGTTGGTGCGGATGCGGAACCGCGCCATGTCGGAGACGATCAGCAGCGGCGGGTTCTCCAGCGCAAGCGCGTACTGCCGCAGCTGGTTGAACGCCGCGCCGAGATCAGCGCGGGGCCCCTTGTACTCCCAGGCGAAGCAGCCGCGCTTCCACACGTCAGCCCAGCCGTCGCCGCCGCCGTCCTTCCGCGCGCCGCGCTCGAAGCAATACCACTCCCCCGCCGGGTCCGCCTCGGCCGGCGTCGGCTCGCCGAGCAGACGGCACAGGTCGATGAAGTGCTCCTGCGACGCCGACCGCTCTTTCAACTCCGACGCCCGCCACTTGCCGATGAACGCGCCCGGCGTCACGGCGTCGAACCCGCACGCGGTCGGCGATGTCGACGCTTCAATCGTTCGTGCGATGCTGAACGGATCATCCGGCAATGCTTCCTGTTTCCGTCCCGTTCAAATCACCATGCAGTCGCCGGACGCGAGTGACAAGCACGGTGCCCGGCTGCGGTCGATCATCACGGATGCGGCGGCGAAGCGTCCAGCGTCGAACCGTTCCCGGCGACCGTGCCGGTGCGTGTGATGTGAGAAAGCCGCTTCCGAAGGAAGCGGGCATGACCTTGTGCGCAGCACTCCGTTTCCTGTTTGCCACGCTACTGCCTTGAAGGATTGGAGCCCTCGTGGCGTTTGAACGAAACGACCGGGCTGCAGTCTCCGAGCACGTTCCGCATCGCCTTCAGGCGGCGGAGGTAACAAGAACGAGCGACGCGCAAACCGGTGAGCCCATCTCGCATACACCGGACACGATGGAACCCGAAGCGACGGCACCGATGATAACCCATCCCGCGGCCGCGAGCCAGCTGCGCGGCGAGTCCCCTCGGTGCCAGGGGTCGCTCTCCGGCTCGTTGTCCTTGGCGCGCATGGAAGCGGCCGCCATGGCGGTCCAAGCCTCCCGGTCGTATCCAAGTTTTCGGTTCAGCTTGTCGCAGATGGCGAGAGCGTTGTCGAGATCGAGCGCGATCAGCGCGGTCGGGACATGCCCGGCGAGTCCTTCGATGACGATGCGGATCTGCTTGCTCGGAACTTGTTGTAAACAAACAGGAATTTAGCGTCTTCTTGCATCGCTGATCTGAAGTCGGGGAGCATCGACGATGCGTTCGTCGTGATACCGGCATACCCTTGAGCGGCCGCGGTCGCTAGAAGCGCACCCTCGACCGAGGAGACCCCGACCCCCTGGTGCGCCCCTTTGGCCACGTTACGCGGGAGCCCGCGGTTTGCGAGCGATCTGACGGCCTCCTCAACTCTTCGGATTCAGTGTTGTCGTTGCCGCATTCGAAAACTGTCCTCCCCGCAGTTCGCTGGCGGTGCCCTGAGAGTCCGACACTTTCTGTTCGATCATTTGATGGAGGGTTTTCGCCCATGCTCCGGCTTCTCACGGTCGCGTCCGTTCTTGGCGCTTTGGTCATTTCCGGCGTGGCCTCGGCTGGCGATGCCGCGAAGGGGGAGCAGCTCTTCCAGAGGTGCAAGGCGTGTCACTCCGTCGGAGAAGGAGAGAATGACGGGATTGGTCCCAACCTCTGGGGCGTGTTCGAATCGGTACTGGGGACCAACCGCCCGGACTACAGGTATTCTAGGGGCCTGAAGGCACTTGGCGAGGAAGGCAAGACTTGGACCAACGAGCTAATGGACGCCTTTATTGCCAATCCGAGGCAGGTTGTTGCCCGCTCCAGGATGATTTTCCCTAGCCTGAACGACCCTGATGATCGCGCCGATGTCATCGCATATCTGAGGCAGTTCGGCGGTTAGTCGGCCGGATTGTTGGGAGCCTCGGACCGTCCATTCCCCCCTGTACCTCTTTCGGCGGCTTGGCGGTTTTGGAGCGTACCGTCCACTGGCTCCACCGGAGCGCGTAGCGCGGAGGGGGAGCCAGTGGACGGGTGCAGTGCACCGAAGCTTCCTGCCATTGTGAGTTTCCGTCCATCACGGACGGGGCGAGCCAAGGGGCCGGGAGCAACCAAGCGCCCCCTGTGCTGTGAGCACCTGGGGGGGACCTGTGCCTCGGTCTCTGGCCACGATGGACGCCCAGTGGGGAGTGTGCGCCTCGAGCGCCAGTACAGGGACCGGAGGGCATCGTGGCGGTCCGTTGGGACCAGATCCCGAAAGGAATGCCATGGACAGGTTGACATGTTTTGCGGGGGTTGATTGGGGTTCGGAGACCCACCAGGTCTGCATCGTCGAGCGCGATGGCGAGGTATCGGCCGAACGGTCCTTCTGGCACGGCGGAGCCGGCCTGGCGGAGATGGCAGACTGGATCCTGGCCAGAACCGGCGCGGCGGCGGCGGCGGTCGGGGCCGCCACCGAGGTGCCGCACGGACCGGTGGTCGAGACCCTGATGGAGCGGGGCTTCGCGGTCCACTCCGTCAATCCGAAGCAGCTCGACCGGTTCCGCGACCGCTTCTCTCCGGCCGGCGCCAAGGACGATCGCCGCGACGCCCGCACGCTGGCCGACGCCTTGC
>JAPOXR010000064.1 GCA_026706985.1 Paracoccaceae bacterium
CAAGGCGCTCCATTGCGCGCTCCCGCAGGTCCATCGAAATCGGTCTGGCCATCGCATGTGCCTCCATTGCTGCCCTGACCGGCTTGAATCAAATCACGGCAGAAAATGGAATCCCCTTTCGATTCAATGTTATGTCATTCTGCTCTAGAGACATTCTTTCTGGCAACGGTTGATTTCTTCTACGCCGCCCGCCAGACAAAACGCGATGTCACCAGCCATCGGGTGACGGCGAACCAGACGGATCGTCACAGAGCGGGTCACTCCTGTCTTCCGGACAGGGCTCGAGGACCGACGGTTTATGTTCGAACTCCGGAACCGGATCCCCTTGTTTGGTCAGGAAGCTCCGGAAACTCGGAATCGGACAGACGATTTCACCAAGATCATTCTGTTGCAGTACACCCTGGTGGGTTAGATGGCTGGCGAACGCGCCTGCATCCATACCGGTCGGCAGGCGCCATCTGCTGCCTGGCCCCGATCCGGCCCGGCATTCGATGCTGTCTATTACACCGCCCTTGGAATTGTCTTTCTCCAGAGAATCCAGCACAGCGGCAACCAGATATGCAGAATCTTCCATCTCTGGACTCTGCTGGCTGCGGTTGTAGTTCAGCCGCAACTCCCGGTTTCTGTCCGTTACGGTGCTCCAGTGAACCTCAGACAGCTGGCCGTCCACACCTGGGCGGACCAGTTCTCCCGCGAGGGCCTGAAATGCGAAATGCAGGTGCCGCGGCCAGCCCTCGGTGCCCGCGGCAAGCATGTCGAGGGGCGCTTCGTGACCCGCTGGATCAATTCCAAAATGCCGACACCAGCCATGCACCAGATCTCGTGCCTCTTCCTCTTGCAGACACCCGATGCCGATTTTTGTCAGGCCACGGGTCAGCCCGGTCTTCCGTGCCACTGCGGGTGTGTTGCCGAGACCGGCAAGCACCAGCAGAATCGGCAGCCCGTGAACAGCCTCATGCAGGGACTGAAGCGTCAGCTTCACCTCCGGTTTATGCGGTGAATCGGTGATGTTCTGGAATTCGTCAATTGCCAGCACCACGGGAGCCTGCCAGCGGTCTGCCGGAAGACGTGTTTTCAGTTCGCTGACGGTCCGGGGTCTGTCATGTGTTGCACTCGTGGGGTTGATTCCGGCACCGACCGGCCCTACCCCCGCCGAAAGGTTGATGCGGGAAGCGGCGATTGTCAGCCACTGTTTCCAGTCGTCAGAATCAAACCGCGCCAGATTTTCGAGCTCTGCCAGTATATCGCTTGTGTCCTCGCTGAATGCGGAACTGGTCGTGTAGAACAGCCGTGGCTGACCCGGTTCCGCCGGAGCTGCATGCAGTCTGCGGGCCAGCTCCCGTAGAATTGTGCTTTTGCCGGCACCCGGGGCGCCGTGGATAATACGGGTGCGCTTGCTCAGTTGGCTTCCGTCCATTGTCCGAAAGATCTCCCAGGTGTTCCCAGCGGCGTAGGAAAGTGCTTCCAGTTCAGCCTGCCGCCCGGCGAACACGGGCGGATACGCCCCCTCCGAACTGTCGATGAATTTCAGAAGTTTCAGGAAATTGACCATTCGCCACTCCAGTTTCTCAAAGCCACTCCCATCATTCAGTGAACCCGTTCCCCACCGGCTGAATAGTGAAGACGATCCTGGAAGAAGTGTGAATCTGACACATGAAAATTAAAAGCGAATAATACCAATTATTGCGTACGCGTTCCGCGGGGAAGCGGCATGAAAATGCAAACAACTCCGCCAACACGATACCCGCATTGAAGAGCCAAGAATGAGGTGGGGTTCCTTAAACATGTCTGGCACATAATTCACTGTATGATGCACAGCTGGAAAACAATATCGGACATGTGCTGATGTTACTGGCTTACCGCTGAGCAACCCGCGAAGACAAGACGTGTTTCCTCAAGTCCTGCGGCAACCCCGGGGTATTCCAGATTTCACATATACAAGATGCCGGTCATCTATTGGTAAAGAAATCTGAATCTCGTCAACATTTTTCAGACAAATGCAGCTGCCTCGCCCACCCGGCACTGATTCCGTGCCGTTAAGAATTTCTCGACAGAGAATTCCCGCCGGATGCGAAACTGACAAGCGTGGGTCACCCGTACTGACCATCGCCCCAGCGGCCGAAGATATCAATATCGGCCACCGAAATAATACCGGAGGCAATGATGATGACGATCGGCAACCAAATCACCGCCGCCATAAGCGTGGTCCATTTCAGCTTGGCCTTAAGCATCGGATCGGTCGGGGCGGAAGGCGGCGTGCCGGGGGTGATTCTGCCGCTCTCATTCTGGGTCTTGATCCGGATCGGCAGCATGATGAACAGGCACAGAAACCAGATCACGGCGTAGAGAACCAATGCGGCGGCGAGGCTCATGCCTCTTCCAGCTCGATCAGAGTTCCGTCAAACCCGTCGGGATGCAGAAACAGGACCGGTTTTCCGTGTGCGCCGGGTCGTGCCGGCCCGTCACCGAGAATTCGGAATCCCTGTTTCAGCAACTGCGCCCGTGCGGTTTCGATATCGGCAACTTCATAACAGAGATGATGCAATCCGCCGCCCCGGCGCTGCAGAAACCCGGCGATCGGACTGGAGTCACCGAGCGGGGCAAGCAGCTCAACCTTGGTATTCTCGAGTTCAACAAACACTACTGTGACACCGAATTCAGGGAAGTCCTCAGGCGCTGAAACCTTGGCCCCGAGACCGTCACGGTAGCATGAAGCGGCCGCATCCAGATCGGGCACGGCAATGGCCACATGGTTCAACCGTCCGATCATGAATTCCTGTCCTTCTGTTTCGCTTCCAGCAGGCGCAGCGCATCCTCCAATGTGACGGAGTCGTATTCCTGTCCGCGGTTGACAGAGGCATTTACCCGTTTCCAGTTCACATAGGGCCCGTAGCGGCCATTCCTCAATGTCACCGCACCGCCCTGCGGATGTTCTCCGAGCTGTTTTGCCGATCGGGAAGTTGCCGCGCTGCGACGCGGCGCCGCCGACAACAGGTCCACGGCACGGTTCATGCCGACCGAAAACGCCTCCTCCGAGCCTGCCAGCTTTGCGTAACTTCCATCATGACGCACATAGGGCCCGTAACGACCGATTCCGGCCTGCACCGGCTTACCGTCATCCGGATGTGGTCCGATGAGGCGTGGCAGCGCAAGCAGTTTCAAGGCGGTTTCCAGATTGATTCCGTCCGCATCCATATCCTTCGGCACCGAGGCCCGTTTCGGCCCATCTCCGTCTGCGACCTGGACATAGGGCCCGTAGCGGCCCGAATGCGAGGAGACATCCTGCCCGCTGTCCGGATCGCTGCCCAGTAATTTCGGGCCGATGTGCATAGCCGTGCCGTCGAAAGTCAGGGCGAAAGCACATTCGGGATTGTTTGAACATCCGACATGCGCATTGCCGTTTCGTGAAATCCGCAATCTCAACCTGCCATCGCCGCATTGCGGGCAACTGCGGCTTCCCTCAAGGTGCCGGATTGCCGGGATGACGGTATCGGACAGGCTTTCAATGACGTCGCCGATCCGCAATTCACTCGCCGCCGCAACCGATTGCGAAAAACCCGACCAGAAGCGGTCAAGCACATCGTTTCTGCTCTTGCGGCCGCCGGAGATTTCGTCGAGTTCCTCTTCCATTCTGGCAGTGAATTCATACTCCACATATTGGCCGAAATAAGTCTGCAGGAAGATTGTCAGCAGCCGGCCGATAGGAACCGGGCGCAGATACATTTTGTCGCGCTCCACATATCCGCGTTCCTGGATCGTCGTCACCACGGTCGAATAGGTTGACGGCCGGCCGATGCCGAGTTCCACCATTTTCTTGATCAGCGAGGCTTCGGTGAAACGGGGCGGCGGAAGTGTGTGATGCTGACTTGGTGAGACCTTCCGGGTAATCACCGGGTCGCCTTCCTTCAGCACCGGCAGCCGGGCCGACTGGCTGGTGTCGCCCGGTGCCTCGGCTTCGTCCTTTCCCTCGTTGTAGACAGCTGTATGGCCCGCAAACCGCATCACCCGCCCGGTTGCCCGCAAGCCGATTCCGCGATCCGCCGAATGGATGTCGACTCTTGTCTGCAGAAAACGCGCCGGCTTCATCTGGCAGGCCATCGTCCGCTGCAGAATCAACCGGTAGAGATTGCGCTGGGCTGCATCGAGCCTGCCAAGCGAATCCGCGCCGCATGCTGGATCGGTCGGGCGGATGCATTCATGCGCTTCCTGGGCGTTCTTGGCCCTGGTCTTGTGGCGATTGGGTGAAGCCGGCACGGCGTCGGCGCCGAATTGTTTCCTGATCTGCCGCCGCACGGCGGTGACCGCTTCCGCCGCCATATCGACACCGTCGGTCCGCATATAGGTGATCAACCCGGTCTCATAAAGCTTCTGAGCAGTCTGCATGGTCATGCGCGGCGACAATTTAAGCTGACGGCTTGCCTCCTGCTGCAGCGTGGCGGTGGTAAAGGGAAGCGGCGGTCTGCCTGAGACCGGTTTTTCCTCGACCCGGCCGACAATGAATTCGCTTTCGCGGATACGGGCCGCGGCGTGTTCGGCCATCTCCTGACCGGTGATATCGTGCGCGCCGAGTTTCCTGCCGTCCAGAAAGTTGAGCCGCGCTTCGAATTGACCGCCGTCACCGGTGCTGAAAAGCGCAGTGACATTCCAATATTCCTTGGATTCGAACCGCTCGATTTCGCTTTCCCGTTCCGAAATAATGCGCACACATACCGATTGAACCCGGCCTGCGGATTTGGCCCCCGGCAATTTGCGCCATAGCACCGGCGAAAGTCTGTATCCGACCAGATAGTCCAGCGCCCGGCGGGCCAGATAGGCGTCGACCAGTTCCATATCGATGCCGCGCGGCTCTTTCATCGCCTGTGTGACTGCGGATTCAGTGACAGCGTTGAACACGACCCGTTTCGGTTCCCCGTTCAGCCGCAAACCGCGGCGGCGCTGAACAAGCTCCCGGATATGCCAACTGATGGCTTCTCCCTCCCGATCCGGGTCGGTGGCGAGAATCAGGTCGGCATCGGATTTCAGCGCATCGCATATCTCCTTGATCCGCTTCTGCGACTCGGCGGGAACCTGCCATGTCATCTCAAAACCGTTATCCGGATCGACCGAACCGTCTTTCTGCGGCAGGTCACGCACATGGCCGAATGAGGCGACGACCTTGTAACCCCGGCCCAGATACTTACCGACCGTTTTTGCCTTGGCCGGAGATTCAACAACAACAACAGGCATTCATCACTTCCCCGGAAGACCGTAACCCTTTTCACCGGAACGCCGACATTGGCGCGGCGCCTGCACCGGCCGGATTCCGATTCGCCGATTCATTAACCGCCATATGCGGAAACTGCGACACAAACCGCAATCATGAGCATCTCATGGAGATCATGACGGGCCGCGTTGCCGGCACGGGGGTCTTCAATCCCCGCGGATATCCATGCCGGATCCCGCACCACACTGCCTCAGCCTGTTGTTTCTCAACAGGAAATCATGCGGCAACACAGAATCCAGGAAGAAAGCCAAGAGCAATATTTTCAAACGCGATCGCCCTGCCCGGGCAGGTGCTTAAGGGGTTGCGTCCGTGCGGGGTTTCCGGTTACAGGCCCCGGTGAATTCGGTCATGCGCCGCGCGCGCATGGCCTATCAGTCCGGAAGGAGGGGCGGTCATGGGCATTCCTGGAGGAACGCGGGCCGCGCCGGCGGCTGCCGGCGGAGACATCCGTGACATTCCCGACCGGCTCTTGACAATCCCTCCGATGCCCGTTCATTCCGCCGGTCGCCGGCCGC
>JAPOXR010000058.1 GCA_026706985.1 Paracoccaceae bacterium
GAATGAGCCTTTCCACCAGGAGAGCCACCGGGAGCTTTCCGTAGAGCCATGCCTTTGCGCTCTCGTCATCGTACTTGGGCAGATGCCTGTCAATCGGCTTACAAAATTGACCCACCTTGTTCCGGTTTTCTTTCCCGGTAGCCTTTCTCCGGCCGGCTGCTCAGCGGGCTTGGTTTTCGGGAGTTTGTTTGATGGGAAGGAAGTCGGGGTTTGGTCTCCGGTGGCTGGCGACGAGGTGAGGCCAGTCTTGGTGACGGGGTCCTCAGGCACGATCGGGCCGATGCATTCACCGGAGCGGTTCCTGTAATCCATATAAGGAACAGGCCGATCGGGTGCAGACAGCGCGGGGCGCTATCCTGCCGCCTCGAGTTCTTTCGCGCATTGAATATAGTAGTGTCTGGTCGGGCAGTTGATCTGCCTGACCGCGTGCTCCCGCAGGACCGCGGCCTTGAGTTTACGCATGTTGCCGGCATCCTGTCCGGCGTGGATCAGTCGGTCGATGAGTTGCAGTGCCCATTGGTGGTCGCCATCGCGCCTGGCTTTGTTCACTTCATCTTTGATCGCTTCCGCACCGCCGGCGATCGTGATGAAACGCTCCGCTTCATCCTGCGGCGAAAGGGCACCGAGCGAAGTCGGATTGCCGTCGAACCAGCCCATTGTGCCGACGAAATAGGCGCGGACGGCGAAATCCACGCGGCCGTAAAACTCACGCAGATAAGGTTTTTCGGCGAGTTCCGGGGGCAGTTTCACGGAATGCGCCAATTCATCAATGGTCAGGCCGGCATCCATGCCGTTGCGGGTTTCGTCGATGACGTGGCGGATGGCGTCGCGGTAATCGGTGAGAGTTTCACGGATCAATGCGGCACCGGTGAGTGCCTTGGTATGTCCCGGTGCCAGCACTTCCGCTTCGAAGCCGATAAGCTGATCGAGTGTATCGGCCCAGCTGTCGAAATCGCGGTATTCGGTTCCGCGGATGGCGTAGAGATTGGGAAATGACCGGTAGTAATTGTCGCCGCAGATCAACAGCTTTTTGTCGGGATACCAGACAACCATGTGATCCGGTGTTTCCCCGGGAGCCATGACCAGCTCAAGCTCCACTCCGGAGAGTGTGACCCGTGCGCCGGCATCACCGATTTTCCGGGTAGGTGGAAGCGCACCGGCGCCCATACCCCGCAATGGCCGGTTGCCCGGACCGACGCCGATGCCGATGATTTCATCCGGATAGGAAAGACCGATCCCGAATTGGCGTTTGGTCCGGGCCTGCATGGCCTTGGAAGGCCGCGGATGCCTGGTTGCCACAATGAGGGAGTCCTCAGAGGATTTATCGCTTGCCAGAATCCCAGGGTCGCCGCCTTCGGCAAACACCGTCGCACCGGATACGTGATCGCGGTGCGAGTGGGTCAGAATGATGGTTCTGACCGGCAAATCCGTGACGCGGCGGAATTCCTTCAGGATGTTTTCGGCCGCTGTCGTGGTTTCGGTTGTATCCACGATGATGACGCCGTCATCGCCGACAATCATATAGACGTTTGAGGCGGCGAAGCCGAAAGCCTGATAGACATTATCGGCCAGCCGGACCACTTCACTCTGGAAGTAATCGGGATGTGCCTTTAGTTCCGGATGCATTGAATGGTATCCTTAGGTGTGTTGGCCGCTGGCTTCATGATTAGCTTTTTGGGATCCTTAACTCAATGATTATGCTTGAAATCCCGCTGTTGTGCCGCCAGTAACCAGTTTGGGATCCCATTTTGGCAGTTCGAAGTCCGCAGACACGGAATGGCACGCAAAAATATCCTTTTCATCATGTGCGACCAACTCAGATATGACTATCTGGGATGCGCCGGTCACCCGACGATCAGAACACCCAACATTGATGCGTTGGCCGCCGAAGGTGTCTCCTTTGCCAACGCTTATTGCCAGTCGCCGATTTGCGGCCCGTCACGCATGAGCGTTTATACGGGCCGCTACGTATCCTCGCACGGTTCCTCTTCGAACTTTGCGCCCCTCCGGATCGGTGAGAAGAATATAGGGCATCATCTGAACCCGCTTGGCGTGCGCACCGTCCTGGTGGGCAAAACCCATATGAAGGCTGATACGGAAGGGATGCACAGGCTGGGGATCGATGCGGAAAGCGAAATCGGGGTGCATCATTCGCAGGCCGGGTTTGAGGTTTTTGAACGTGATGACGGTGTTCATCCGGATTCGATGGTGAGTCCGGATTTAGCCTATAATGATTATCTGAAATCAAAAGGTTATGCTGAAGATAACAATCCATGGCATTGGGCGGCCAACGCGGTTGACACCGGGGATGAAGTGCGCTCGGGATTTTTCAATGACCGCGTCCGGCTGCCGGCAAGAGTCGGTGATGAGGATTCCGAGACACCTTATATGACCAGGCGCGCCATGGAGTTTCTGTCAGAGGATGACGGCGAAACACCTTGGCTGCTGCATCTTTCCTATATCAAGCCGCATTGGCCATATGTCGCACCGCACCCCTACAATGACATGTACTCGCCCGGGGATGTGATCCCACCTGTCCGGTCGGAGGCGGAATTGACCGATCCGAATCCGCTGGTGCGGCATTTCATGGACCGGGTGGCTGGAAAGACTTTCGGCAGGGAACAGGCAAGGAACACTGTCATTCCGGTCTATATGGGGTTGATCACGCAGATTGATGATCAGCTCGGAATCCTCTTCGAATTTATGCGCCGGCGCAATCTGCTGGATGACACGATGATCGTCTTCACTTCCGATCATGGCGATTATCTCGGGGATCATTGGATGGGGGATAAGGATTATTTCCACGACCCGTCGGTGAAGGTTCCCCTGATCATCCTGGATCCCTGCACGGCCGCCGACGCCACGCGTGGTTCAGTCGATGATTCCCTGGTGGAGTTGATTGATCTGATGCCGACATTCATCGAACATTTCGGAGGCGACATCCCCGGACATATCCTGGACGGCAGGTCGCTTCTGCCCAATATCAGGGGTGGAAAAACCCGCGGGCGCGAATATGTGATCAGCGAGTATGATTATTCATGCCAGGTGTTTCGCCCCGAAACCGGCAAAATGCCGCTTGACTGCCGGTCCTACATGGTTGCGACCCGGAAGTGGAAATTCGTGCATGCGCCGGGTTACCCGCCGGTACTGTTCGACCTGGTCAACGATCCCGGTGAATTGGTCGATCTCGGCCGCGATCCGGACTATGCCGGAACCTGCCAAGCCATGCTCAACCTGCTTGCTGACTGGTCAATGCAATACCGCCAGCGCGGAACCTGGTCGGAAGAGCACAATGTCCGGATGACCGGTATGGAGGAACAGCTGGGTGTGTTAATCGGCTATTGGGACGAGGCGGATGCCGAAGGCAAAGACCCGGCCATTCTGCCGAAACGGGATCCATTGAACCCGGGATGAATGCCTTGCTCTCCCTCGGGCGGTAATTTCTACGCGGCGGTATAGGCGACAAGATCGGCAACTGTGAGATTGCCATCACGCTTTTCAAAGGTCTGAATATATTCAATCATTGTGTGGGAATGTTCGCGCATCATGCCCTCTGCACGCACCGGATCGCCCTTTTCGATCGCCTCGTAGATGACCTTGTGCTGGGCGTTGCCCAGGCGAAGGCGGAACAGGCCGCGCTCGAAATGCTCAGGCGTGTCTCCGACGGTCCGGTCGAAAACCATCGATCCCACAGCCAGCATGGGCAGGTGGCTGATCTGCTGACAGACATAACCGACATACCCGTTGCCGCATGAAGAGAGCACGGTCAGGTGAAAATCCTTGTTCGCCGCCTGTGCCTGCCGCGTCACGGAATCATCCAGCCTGCCCAACCGGGTCAATTCTCTGATTGCGGTTTCAATCGATTCGATGGCCCGCATCATTTCATCCAGGTGATCCGTGCGCTCCGGATTCTGGGCCATGAGGCGCGCCGCGAGGCTTTCGAGATGTCCGCGCACTTCCACCGCCTGCAGGATGTCATCGACAGTCGGGCTTTGAACCATGTAGCCACGCCCTTCGCCGCGGCGAATGACGCCCTCGCGTTCAAGCAGGCGCAAAGCCAGACGGACCGGCGTGCGGGAAACGCTGTGGGTTTCGCAGAGCTGTGCTTCCGAAAGCCTTTCGCCTTTACAGTAAACCCCCCGGATAATGTCTTCGCGGATGCGTGCGGCAAGCTCTGTGTCAATGGAATCCATGGATCCATAGACAATTAATGGGATCCCAAAGTCAAGAAAGCGACATGAAATATGGCAGAAAATGCAATTTTCACTTGAAATGGGATCCCATTAATGGAATTTTTGCTGTTATTTTCCACTTACCGGTGCCAAAAAGATTCTGTTTGGGATCCCAACTTCACGGCAACCGGGAAACCAACTCAGGGAGGTAACTATGAGGATCACCAGGTTTGTTCTGTCGGCGGCAACGGCTGGTATGTTCAGTCTCGCCACGCAGACCGCATCGGCGGAGGAGCTCAGTGTGGCGACATTTGTTCCGCCGAATCACGAAACCGTTACCGGCATGTTCGCTTGGTTCAGTGATGAGATCGAGAAGCGCTCCGGCGGCAGCTTGACAATGAAGCTCTATCCGGCCGGGCAGCTGGGGGCTGGCCCGGTGCAGCAATACAAACGCACAATCGAGGGCGTCGCCGATATCACTTTCGGTGTCGCCGCCTACACCCCGACTATCTTTCCGAAAACGATGTTGGCGATTCTGCCGGGTAAAGCCAATACTTCAGTCGAGTCGACCCGCCGCATCTGGGGAGTGTTTGATGAGAATCTGGCAGATGAGTTTTCTGAAGTGAAAGTCCTCGCGGTGGGCACCGTTGCCGGCAGCATTTTCGTCGGCACCAAGGATGTTTCGACTCTGGAAGGGCTGGAGGGTGCTAAGCTTGTGCCTTTCGCGGCGATGACCACTCCCGTGATCGAGGGTTTGGGCGCGGTTCCGGTGCAGATGCCCATCACCGAAATGCACACGGGTCTGAGCACGGGAACCATTGATGTTGTGACAACCTCGTTGAACAGCCTTATGCCACCGTGGAACCTGGCCGACGTGGCCGAGTATGCGGTCGAAAACGTGCCGGTCAGCTTCCAGGTCACCTATGTCATCATGAACAACGAACGCTATGAGGGGCTGTCCGACGCGCATAAGGCGATCATTGACGAATTGGCGGGATTGCCGATGTCGCTGGAACTGGCCAAGTCATTTGACCGGGCCGATGACATCGCCAGGGAAATGCTCGAGACCACCGAGTTGAATTACCAATGGGTATTTGTTTCCGACGGCGAGCGGATGAAGATGGATGCCGCGGTGATAAACGGCATGGATGCGATCTATGCTGATTATGCGGCCAGAGGCATATCGAATGCCCAGGAGATTTACGAAGCGCTGAATCGCTGAGACTGACCAGAGTGAGTGGCGCATCCCGGACCCGGGCGGTGCCACTCAAGGATATCGCGTCGTATAAAACTCAGGAGTTGCAGATATGGTCGTCATTGTTCCTTCCAACAAGTCGGTTGAGTCCCTTCAGGGGCTGCACCTGTATCACGGCGCGATTTCCAACTGCTCAATGCGTGTGCGGATGACACTGGTCGAAAAGGGTCTGGAATGGACCAGTCACCACATTGATCTGAAGAAAAAGGAAAACATCACCGATGAATATTTCGGCATCAATCCGAACGGTTTGGTACCGACCCTGATCGATGATGGGGTGGTTCACATCGAGTCAAACGACATCATCGATTATCTTGACGCCACCTATCCGGAACCTTCGCTCCGGGTGACGGATAATGATGCGATGATGCGGTGGCTGCACCTCGCCGCCGCCATCCATATTCCCGCCTGCAAACCCTATGTCTACGCGACCAAGATCGCCAAAAAGATCAGGAAATCCGCAGCTGAGCAGGTGAAATACGATTCGTTGCAGAAAAACGAGGAGTTGAAGAGATTTCACTCCAAACACGCCGGCGATAAGGAATTCAGCACCAGCGACCTTGAGAAGGCGACAGCGGTTCTGGATGCATGTTTCACCAAACTTGAAGTGACGCTGGAAAATCAGGACTGGATCATGGGGGACCGGTTCTCGCTGGCTGATATTTCCTGGGTGCCGCTTTATTTTGTGATCTCAGGCTGCGGTTTCAGTTTCGATAAATTCCCCAATATCAAGGCGTGGGCAGCGGCATTCGAAGATCGGGAAAGTTACCGGGAGGGCATCCTGCGATGGTGCCCGGACTTTTCCAGGGTTTGACGCAGGAAAGCGCCGGGATGAAGGAGACCGGTTCAGTTCCACCGGTGATCGGGCTGCTCGACAGGGTCCTGGCACCGGTTGCGCTGGTCTGTGGCGGAGCCACCCTGATTGTCATGATAGGCCTTTCCGTCATCAATGTTCTGATCATGCGCAAGGCGCTGAACGCACCTATCCAGGGAGCCGAGGATATCATGATCCTATTGCTCGTGGTGATTGTGGCGCTGTCGATTCCGCTCGGTGCCCGCGCCGGTTCGCATATCGAAATTGAGGTGCTGGCGTCACGGATGTCACCCGGTTTCGCCAAATGGTCGATGATCCTGATGAAGCTACTCGGAATCGCGCTCCTGACCGCCATGACATGGCGACTCTGGCATGCCGGGCAGAATGCCGAACGGTTCGGTGAAACCACGCAGCAACTGCTGATATCTTACGAGCCATTCTATTACCTGCTTGCCATTTCCGTGGCGCTGTATGCGCTGGTCATCGCACTCGACATCTGGCAGCTTCTGCGCTCGGACAAGGTGGTCAATCTCAAGATCGATGGCGGCACAGCATGATCTCCATGACGCTGCTCGGGTTGCTGGGACTGATGATCCTGTTCATCCTATTGGCACTGCGCATGCCTGTGGCCCTGTCCATGCTGGGCGTAGGCTTTGTCGGCACGGCCATAGCCAACGCCAACAAGCTGATCGCGGCCGGGATGGCTTCGGATCAGGCCTGGGGACGCGGCTGGAAAATCGCTTATTCGAATTTGGCGGGCGAAACCTTTGAGGCGGCGTCAAATTTTAACCTGCTGGTCATTCCGATGTTCGTGCTGATGGGCAATCTCGCCGGCGCGTCGGGCATGTCAAACGATCTGTTCAAAGCCGCATACCGTTGGATGGGCCATTTGCGCGGCGGGCTGGCTTCGGCCACGATTGCGGCCTGCGCGGGCTTCGCGGCGCTTTCCGGGTCATCCCTTGCCTCGGCGGTCACCATGGGCCGTGTCGCGCTTCCCGAAATGAAGCGCTACGGATATGCGGACGGCCTTGCGACCGGGTCCGTTGCCGCCGGAGGCACGCTCGGCTTCCTCATTCCGCCATCCGCGGGCATGATCATATACGCCATCCTGACGGATCAGAGTATCGGCCGGTTATTCATGGCGGGAATCTTCCCGGGTATCATTCTGACGCTTCTATTTATTGCGGCGATCCACCTTGTTGTCGCACGTTGTCCGGAAACCGGCCCGCGCGGAGAGCGTTCGGGTACCAGGGAACGTATGCTTTCCTTCATTCACGCCGCGCCGATTCTCGGTGTGGTTCTGATCACCATAGGTGGTATGTATACCGGATTTTTCACGCCGGTTGAGGCTTCCTCGGTCGGGGCTTTCCTCACATTCGTCATTGCCGCCGCCCGCCGCTCGCTTTCCCGGGCAGCCATCCGCGAGGTCATCCTGCAGACCATGAGCGCGACAGCGACAGTGTTCCTGATCATCATCGCCGCCTTTGTATTCATTCCGTTCATGGCACTTACCGAACTGCCGGCGCAGCTTGTCACCATCCTGACCTCATTGCCGATCGGTGATCTCGGCGTGCTGTTGGTGATTATCGCCGCTTATATGATTCTGGGGATGTTTCTCGAAAGCATCGCCATGATGGTTTTGACGATCCCGGTTGTGATTCCGATAGCCCTCGGCCTCAACTGGGATTTGATCTGGTTTGGAATCATTCTGGTCATTGTGCTCGAGATGGGCATGATAAGCCCACCGGTCGGTATCAATGTGTTTGTCGTGAAATCGATCGTTCCGGAGGTGCCGATGGGACGGATTTTCCGCGGCATCGTGCCGTTCTGGTTCGCCATGGCAGCGATGATCGGCCTGCTTATTCTATTCCCGGAGATTGCGCTTTTCCTGCCGCAGACCATTGCCGGCGGGTAACTAAAACAGGAGCCGAAAATTGGATACCGAGATAAAGATCAATCAGCATTTCATCGGCGGCGAATGGGTGGATGCCGAAGGCGGCGCAACCTTTGAGGATATCAACCCGCTGGACGACAGTCTGTATGCCTATGCTGCCAGGGGAACCGGCGGCGATATGCGCCGGGCGATCGCCGCGGCAAAATCGGCGTTTCCGGAATTCAGGGAATCCACGCCGACGGAACGCGAGCGGATGCTCCTGCGGATAGCCGAACTGATGGAGGACCGGCAGAGGGATCTTGTCGACTGCCTGATCGACGAAATCGGGTCGCCGGTGCAAAAGGCCCTGTTTGAATTCAATAAGGGCCTGACCATGGTTCGGGCGGCGGCTGGAATCTGCCGCAATGTGCGCGGCGAAACGATTCCGTCTGACCGGCCCGGCACTTTTTCCATGTCTGTCCGGGAACCGCTTGGCGTTGTAGCTGTGATCACACCTTTCAACGTGCCTTTGATCAAAACCACGCGGCTGGTCACCAATGCGTTGGCAGTCGGCAATACGGTGGTGCATCTTCCTTCCGAAATGGCGCCGCATCTGAGCCTGATTTTTGCTGAAATCACCGCAGCCGCCGGTGTTCCCGCCGGAGCATACAATGTCGTAACAGGTATGGGAGCCGATATCGGCGACGAGCTGACCGGCAGCAGGGATGTTGATTTCGTGACTTTCACCGGATCCACGGTCGTCGGCCAGCATATCAACGAGATCTGTGCCAAAAACAAAACACCGAACACGCTGGAACTCGGCGGCAAAAGCCCGACTATCGTGCTGGCGGATACGGATTTGGCCAAAACCATGCCGTTGGCAGCCCGGTCGGTGTTCATGTTCGCCGGCCAGGCCTGCATTGCCTCCAGCCGTTTCTATGTCGAACGGCCGATTTACGACGAGTTCGTCAAGCGGTTTTCGATGATTGTCGGAAAGCTGGGAATGGGTGACCTGCGTGATCCGTCCACGGTCATCGCGCCGGTCATATCGCCACGCCAGCGCGCCCGCATCAAGAGCCACATTGCGGACGCCGTGGCCAAAGGCGCGACTGTGGTTGCCGGAGGCGAATGGGAAGGAAACCGCTGCCAGCCAACGCTTTTGACCGGCGTCTCCGAGAATATGACCGTATGCAGGACCGAAACCTTCGGCCCGGTGACATCGATCTATCCGATCGACAGCTATGAAGAGGGGTTGGAGAAAGCCAATGACAGCGAATACGGGTTATCATCCGCCATCTTCACGAATGACATCGACAAGGCTTTTCATTTCGCCCGCAACACCGGGGCCGGAATGTGCCACATAAATGGGCCGACAATTCATGACGAGGCGCATATTCCCTTTGGCGGAAACGGCGAAAGCGGTGTCGGCCGGGAAGGGACCGACGCTGACATGGAAGCGATGACAAAGCTGAAATGGGTCACGGTGCAGCTATGACATTCACACTCTACCATCACGGATCATCCGTCTGTGCAGCCAAGGTGCGATTCGCGATGGATGAAAAGGGCCTTGAGTGGGACGGCGTGTATATCGACATTTTGAAAGGCGAACAGTTCGAGCCCGGCTATCTGAAGCTGAACCCGAAGGCGGTGGTGCCGACCCTTCTGCACAATGATCTGGTGATTCCTGACAGTACGGTGATCATCGAGTATCTGGACCAGATAGCGCCCGATACAAGCGTTCATCCCGCCGATCCCTGGGAACGCGCACAGGCCCGGTATTGGACCAAGGCGGTGGACGAGGATCTTCACCCGGCCTGCGGAACCATGACCTTTGTCTGCTCGCATCGGCACACGGTATTGAAAAATCTCGGACCCGAAGGGGCACGGAAATTCCTCGATTCCACACCGGAACACAGCGTCACATCCAACTGGAAGGAACAGAAAGACAGTTTCGTGCGCCTAGGTTTTGATGCGCCGGGTGCGGTTGAGAAGGTCAGGCTGTATGACAGTTACCTGCACAAAATGGATGCCGCGCTGGATGGCCGCGAGTGGCTCGTCGGTAACGGTTTCTCGGTCGCCGACATCGCCTTGGCGCCTTATGTCAACCGTCTTGCCATGATGTCGATGCGTGGCATGTGGGAAGGTGGGCGCTTGCCG
Organism: Paracoccaceae bacterium; assembly: GCA_026706985.1. Lineage (GTDB taxonomy): Bacteria > Pseudomonadota > Alphaproteobacteria > Rhodobacterales > Rhodobacteraceae > JAPOXR01. The sequence continues at coordinate 10,272 of JAPOXR010000058.1, forward strand.
AATGTCGAGCGCTGGTTCAATGTGATCGAGACCCGTCCAAACTTCAGGCGTTGTTTTCTTGACTGGATTCCGGAAGACCTGACCCGTGATCTCCGCGAAAACGGGGCGAAGAGCTGGCCGGAAGTCGCGAAAATTCTACAGATCGAAATTTAATGAAAGGGAGGCGGAGATGGGCCGACTGAACGGAAAAACAGCGGTTATCACGGGTGCGGGCCGCGGCATTGGGGCGGTATTGGCCAGGCATATGGCCAAGGAAGGCGCGAATGTGGTGGTCACCGATGTTCTGGACACCGCGGATACGGTTGCGCGGATCAAACAGGCTGGTGGCGCGGCAATCGGCGTCAGCGTGAATGTGACGTCGGATGATGATCTGAGCGCGATGGTCGAGGCAACCGAAAAACAATTCGGCAGCCTCAATATCCTGGTCAACAATGCCTCGATTTTCGCGGCGCTGCAGCCGAAGCCGTTTCTGCAGATCGACAATGATGAATTTGACAAGGTCATGACCGTCAATGTCCGCGGCGTCCACCAGGCAACCAAAGCGGTTGTGCCGGCTATGCTGCGCGCCGGTGGCGGTAAGATAGTCAATATTGCGTCCGGCACCTTTTATTACGGCCCCCCGGGACTGTCGCACTACACCGCGTCCAAAGGTGCGGTGATCGCTCTCACCCGGGGGCACGGCAGGGAACTCGGCGAAAAGAACATTCAGGTGAATGCAATCGCACCGGGGTTGACGGAGAGCGAATCCATACGCGGCCATGCCGGCTTTGATCCTGCCCGCGGACCGACTGTCCAGTCACGATCAATCAAACGCGAGATGTATCCCGAGGATCTACTCGGATCACTGATGTATCTCATCACCGCGGACAGCGACTTCGTGACCGGCCAGACGCTCAATGTTGACGGCGGCAAAGTCAATCTTTGACCGGTAGGACGGCTTGAATTCCTTAAGATCTGAAAATCGACCTGAGAGACGGAAATGGCGGCACAGGGAAATGACATCATCGGCAGCAGCGGTCTGCCGCCTTTTTTCAGGGTGGCGAATGCGGAAGAGGTTGCCATTGACGCGCCGGAGAATCGCCGGGGCGATGCGCTTCGCACCTGCGTCCGCGCATTGTCGGGATTCCAGAAAGAGGCCTTGATACGATCCGCCGGGACCGGTGATGTCTGGCGCCTGGTCTCGGATGAGGGACCCTATCTGAACGGTCATGATGCGGCGCCCTGTCCGCTGGCATTCCTCTCCACCGGCATGGCCGCAGGTTTCATGAATGAGATCCTGGCCCTGGCGGCCCGGCAGAAAGTCACCTTCCGCAGGCTGAAATTGATCCAGGACAATTTCTACACGATGAAAGGCTCAATGCCGAAACGCACCATGGTCGGCGGGGCGGAAAATATCGAACTGCAGGTCGAGATCGACTGTGACTTTGAAGACCAGGCGTTGAGTGAGTTCCTGATCAACGCCATTGCCGCCTCACCGCTCAACGGGCTGATGCAGGGAAGGCTGGAGAGCCTTTTCAAGCTCAGCAGGAACGGGGAGGGGATACCGACCGGAAAAGTTGCTGAAATCAATGCGCCGTTACTGCCCGACCCCGGCGATCAATTCGAGATACCGCGACCGGTTGAGGACGAACCCTTGCTGATGGAGCCGGTTGGCCCGACGCCGAGAAAAGCGGTGGCGAAAGGCACATCCACGGGAGGATCATCGCTGACGGACGAACAGGACCGGCGGCTGAATATCGGGGCAGTTGCCGAACTGCGCGGCGACGGCATCAAGGAAATCCAGCAGATGCAGTATTCGCCCTATGGCACATCGTTCCGCTTCCTTTCCTCCGAGGATGGCCGCGCACCGGACGCCAACACCCTGATCAGCGCCGGAATCGGGTTCTGTTTCATGACCCAGTTTGGGCGGTTTGTCTCGATGCTGAAGCTTGACCTGCCGGACTACCGGATTCTTCAGGACACCCATTTCAGTCTCGGCGGGGCTTCGGGTGCCACCGGCAAACCCGGCGAAGCCGACCCCATTGAAACGCATGTCTTTCTACAGACCGCAGAGAATGACGATACCGCGAGAGAAATGCTGGATATTTCCGAGCAGACCTGCTTCCTGCACGCATTCTGCCGGACCGACCTGAAAACCAGGCTCAAAATTATCCGCATTTGATAGCGGTCGGACAAGTCAAACAAGAATTGTCGGAACAGACCGCAGTCGTGACGGATCCCTTTCCTCCGGACAAGGGCATACCCAATTGGAGGCCGGCCTGTCAGATCTTCAATTCCAGAATAATCTCGGTTTGAAATTCGTTTTCTGTAGGTTTTCAGGCGTTTCGGCTTCGGTGCGCAGGCGTTGGTCAGGCCAGTGATCCATTTCATATCGTGCAGGGTACCGGTCATGCCCGCTTCCACCGCCGGCACTGCTCGCAGCGTCCTGTGGATGCGGGCGAAATCGCAATGCACGAAAACCAGGTCCAGCACGTGGTTATGGTTTCCAGCTGAATGCACTTGTCAGGAGGGTGATACGGCGCACCCCCGACCGTATAGTCAGATTGTGACGCTCAACATGCGAAAAACTGATATCAGCGCGGGCCGGTCTTTTCGCTGCTCACTACATATGGGCGGGCTTTCCGCAGCAGCTCTCACACCAAATTCCTGGTGTTTATACGCTTAAGCCGCCCACGGATCGACGGTTTTCAGCCCGGCCGCTTGGAATGGGCCGGTGTCCCGGGTCGCCACCATCATGCCGTTGGCCGCCGCCGTGGCGGCGATGTAGCCATCTGACACCGAGATCGCAATTCCTGCTGACCGCGCCTTCGCCATCAGCTCCGCATAGGCCAGCGAGGCCGCAAGATTGAAGGCCAGCACCCGCCCCGTGAACATCGGCAACAACTGCCCTTCCAAATCCTCATGCAGCCGGTCACGACGACGCCCCACCGGCAGCGCATGTACCCCAAAACGCAAGTCCGCAACCGTGATGGCGGATAGATAGAGAGTTTCCAGAGCCTGCATGTTGAGCCATTCGGTGACGCGTGGTTCCGGGAAGGCGCGCACCGGCTCGGACACCACGTTCGTATCAACCAGAATCATTCCAGATCGACCGGCTTAGCCGCAGATCCATCGCGTTGCACGAAATTCGTGAACTCTTCTTCCGTCAGCCCGGCGCGCCGCCCGATGGCAACCAGCAGAGTGCCCAGAGCCATTCGGCCTTCCGGTAACACCGCTTCCTTCAGGATAGTGCGCACCTCGGCCTCGGTACTGCGGCCGCGCAAGGACGCCCGCGCACGCAGGGCACGATGCACTTCGTCAGGTATGTTTCGAACGGTCAGCATTGGCATGGTGGATCATTCCTCCGATCTTCATGCATGCATTATATAAATTTGACTGCATCTTTGCAATTGCAATTCCTTGTTGTGCCCCAGCAGTTTCGAATTGAGTCGGTGGTGGACAAATTGCGGTGAATTTGCCGGGACCATTGTCCCGGAAGCCTTTTCGGCAGGCCGGAGGCCGTCTGTTTTTCCTCGCTGAACACGCGCATTCCGCACGCCGCCGGACAATCCGGAATCCGCCGCCGAGGCTCAACAGAAACCGGCGACGATCCTGTTTCGACGGACACCGCTGATCCTCGTATCCGGGCAGAATGGCGGGCACACGCTGCCCCGCCGGCATCGACCGGCTGGCGGAGGCCCCTCGTCCCGGTGCCGCACTGACGGGCGACCTCCGGGGCTAAGGCGACTCCGGGTTGGAAAATGCCGTGTCGTGTACGAAGTCCGCGAAGAGGAGTTTGTTGTCCTGATGGTTCGTGTCGCACACCGGCGATACGCCTATCGGCGACGACCGCGATGATTGTTGAACGGCGTGCAAAACTGACCCACCTGCAGGTTCTGCGCATTGGACCGTACGGGGATGGCATTGTCACGCTTCGGGAATGAATAGAATCTTTCGGTTAGGGCTGACTCCTGGCCAGCCATACGTTAAATCCCTGTCAACCTGCTCGCTGCACCGGCTTTGTACCCGGTCCGGCCAAATGTGCTCCGGCCTCGACCTCAACTGTCCACTTGCCCGCCCGCACATATTGCTGTGAGGCATCCGTCGCCGGCTGATAGTCCCAGACCGGAGGTTTGCCTATGCGGTGACTTCTCTGGATCAACCTCCGACGGTTCTGATCCTGTATGATCCGTGCTTTCAGTGCCTCGGCATTCCATGTGGATCGTGCGGTTCCGATCATCTCTGCCAGGGTTTCCGTATACTCCGGGTCATCGGCGAGGTTGGTTTGCTCATCCGGATCATCGGCGAGGTTGAACAGCAGCGGCGGATCGACCTCGCTGTGGAACAGCTTCATTCGGTCCTTGAGCAGCATGAAGGTCGGCTCAAACACACCTTCTGACAGGAATTCGCCCGGGATGTGGCGCGTATCCAGCCGGCTGCCGGTCAGAGTCGGAAGCAGCGACTCGCCGTCGGCTTCCAGGATTTCGTCGCTGACACCGGCGAGATCCGCGAAGGTCGGCAGAATATCAAGCAGGGACACCGTGTCTTCGATCCGCCCGCTCGGAATCCTGCACGGGGCCCGGAAGATCAGCGGCACGCGGACGGACCATTCAAAGAAGCATTTTTTGTAATACATGCCCCGCTCTCCCATCATGTCGCCATGGTCTGACGCGAAGATGATGAGCGTATTGTCAGCCAGCCCGGTCTCGTCCAGGATCTTCATCAATGCGGCGATCTTGCTGTCGATGTATTCGATCGAGGCATAATACCCATGGCGTGTACGCCGGATGATGTCATCCGATACTTCCGCCTCTCCAACGGAATAATGTGCGCAAATTCGCCGGCTATGCGCGTCCATCTCCTGCGGCGGGATTGGCGGCACCTTGGGCAGATCGATTTCATCCGCGCTGTAGATGTCCCAGAACTCCGGTCGGGCAACATAGGGGTCGTGCGGTGAGGAAAAAGAGATGGTCAGTGCAAATGGTTGATCATCCGTGTCTCTCGCCCGGTCGTAGAGCCAACGAACCGCCCCGGCATGGACTTCATCGTCATAGTCGATCTGCATGGACCGCAGGCAAGGCCCTGTTTCCATCACATTCCGCATGTCCTGAAAGGTCACATTGGCATCGGGTTCCGCCCAATTCGGGGTCCAGCCGAAATCCGACGGGTAGATATCCGTAGTCAGCCTTTCCTCGAACCCGTGCAGCTGATCGGGCCCGGTGAAATGCATCTTGCCCGACAGGCAGGTGCGGTATCCGGCGAGCCGCAGGTAATGCGCGAAGGTCGGCAGCGCAGCGGAAAACTCGTGTGCATTGTCGAAACCGCCGGCCTTTGACGGCAGTAACCCGGTCATCATTGAAGTGCGTGAAGGCCCGCAAAGCGGCGAATTGCAGTAGGCGTTCTCGAAAACAGCTCCTTCTTCAGCCAATCGGGAAAGGGCGGGGGCCTTCACAACGCGGTGCCCGTAGAACGGCAGCGCTTTGGCTGACATCTGATCGGCCATGACGAATAAAATGTTCGGCCTGTTCATTTTGTCCTCCGCCAAAACCTTGCGGATTGTTGAAAATCGACATTCATTAGTCAATAGTCCGGGTCCGCGTAACGCAGGGAGGATTGGGTGCACGAGTGGGATTTCGCCGCAACCCTGGCAGACATGGATTTTCTGCTGTTGGGTCTTTGGAACACCATGCGGGTGTTTGCGCTGGCGTTGCTGTTCGGTATTCCGCTTGGCCTTTGCATCGCACTCGGTCGAATGTCGCGGATTCCGGTGCTGAGTCAGGTGAGTTCGCTTGTTATCGAATTTTTCCGGACCACGCCGCCGCTGGTGCAGCTCTTCTGGTTTTTCTTTGCGCTTCCGATATTGATCAGCGTGCAGATGACTCCCTTCGTGGCCTCGGTCATCACGTTCTCGATCCAGTCATCGGCCTTTTTCGCCGAGATTTTCCGGGGTGGGATCAATTCCATCGACAAGGGGCAGTGGGAAGCCGCCAAGGCCATTGGAATGAGCCGGCGCGACTCGCTGCGCCGGATTATCCTGCCTCAGGCGGTCAAGCGGATGATACCGGCCTTTGCCGAGCGGTCCATCGAGTTACTGAAGACGACGACGCTGATCTCGACCGTGTCCTATGCGGATTTGATGTTCCAGGCCAACGAGCTGGCTTCCAAGACCTTCCGCCCGCTGGAAGTCTACACGGTCGTGGCGGTCATGTATTTCTTCCTGATCCTCGTATTCTCACAGCTCACCATCCTGCTTGAATACCGCCTGGCCAAGTCCGGCGAAGGCACCCTGAGATGAGGCGGTCCCATGCAGCATAACTGGAACTTCGCCTCTGTCTTCGCCTATTGGGACGTTTTGCTGATCGGCCTTTGGGGCACAGTCTACATTTTCGCGATCACATGCGTTCTCGGTCTCGGCTTCGGGCTGGTTGTCGGGATGATGCGTTATTCGAAAGCCTGGTGGATCAGTTATCCGGCGCGGGTATTTGTCGAAGTCTTCCGCAACACGCCGGTGCTGGTGCAGATTATCTGGTTTTTCTTCGCCCTGCCGGTCGTGACCGGCGTCGAGGTCAGTGCCTTCACTGCGGCAGCCCTCGGGATCACTCTTAACACCATCGCCTTTTCGGCAGAGGTTTTCCGCGGCGGCATCCAGTCCATTGAACGCGAGCAATGGGAGGCAGGCAAGGCGATCGGGATGAATTACGCCCAGACCATGCGCCGGATAATTCTGTATCAAGCCCTGAAACGGATGCTGCCGCCACTGACAAGTCGGGGGATCGAGGTCTTCAAAATGTCAACTCTCGCATCGGTGGTCGCCTACAGCGAAACACTGCACCAGGCCAAACTGATCGCATCCTATGAATTCAACCCGATCGAAGCCTACACAGTCGTTGCCATCATGTTTTTCCTGGTGCTGCTGCCGTTGGTGCAATTGACTTATGTTCTTGAACGTCGGTTCGGCAAAAGCGATTAGATACCGCCAATGACACCTGTGGTGGAAATCCGGAATCTGCATAAGAGTTTCGGCGATCTCGAGGTCCTGCGTGGCATCGATCTGGATGTCATGCAGGGCGAAGCTGTCGTGCTGCTCGGCTCCAGCGGCTCCGGCAAAAGCACATTGCTGCGCTGTATCAATTTCATGGAGGAACCGACCGACGGACGGGTCAGGATCAACGGCGATCTGGTGGGCACTGAACGGGGAGGGCGGATGCAGTACCGGGAGGCTGAATTGTGCAGGTTACGCACCCGCGTCGGCATGGTCTTCCAGCACTTCAACCTTTTCCCCCATATGACGACCCTGGAGAACGTCATGGAAGGTCAGGTCATTGTTCTCGGAAGGTCGAAAGAGGAAGCAAAATCCAAGGCGATGCAGCAACTTTCACGGGTGGGTCTCGAAGACAAGGCACCCGAATACCCGGCGCGCCTTTCCGGCGGGCAGAAACAGCGGGTTGCCATTGCCCGGGCCTTGGCGATGGATCCCGAGGTGATGCTGTTTGACGAAGTGACCTCGGCACTCGACCCCGAGCTTGTCGGTGAGGTCCTTAAAACGATGCGCCAGTTGGCGGAAGAAGGCATGACCATGGTCTGTGTCACCCACGAGATCGGTTTTGCCTATCACGTTGCCAACAAGGTCTGCTTCCTGCATGAGGGCCGGATACTCGAACAGGGCGAACCACAGAAAATCCTGAAATCGCCCGATTCCACTCGAGTCAGCGAATTCCTGGAAGGGCATTCGCTGTTCAAATTACCCGACTGAGCAATCAACAAGGAGGAACTATCATGTCTGTAATGCTCAAACGACTGGCCGGAGCCATCGCCGCGATGGCTGCGCTGGCGCTTACAACCGGCGCAGTGCAGGCCCAATCCACCTGGGACGCGATCCAGGAGCGCGGTACGCTGCGTATCGGCGTGACCCAGGCCCCGCCCTGGTTCACAAAGGACATCCGGACCGGTGAATGGACCGGCGGGCTGGGCATAACGCTCGGAAAGAAAATGGCCGAGGCGCTGGAGGTTGAACTCGAAACCGTTGAAGTGACATGGGGAACATCAATCGCGGCGCTTCAGTCCAACAAGATCGACTTGATGTATTTCCTGTCGCCGACCGCAGCACGCGCCAAGGTCATCGACTTCACCCAGAATCCGCTGGGGTATATTTCACAGGCTGTCCTGGCGGCTGATGATCTCGATACGTCGACTTGGGCCGGGCTCAACAACGGCGATGTCTCGATGTCCGTGCCGCAGGCGACCTCAATGGACCAGTTCCTGACCCGCATGGCACCCGATGCGGATATCCAGCGTTTTCCGGACAATGCGGCCTCAATCGCCGCCTTCCAGTCGGGCCGCGTCGATGCGGTGTCTCTGATGCTGCCGCCGCTCCTGTCGGCACGGCAGAAGCTGGGTGCCGGCATAATCTCGGTCCCGACTCCGGCCTTCACCGCTCCGGTTAACATCGGTGTGCGCCGCGAGGACGACAAAACCTGGCGTGACTGGCTGGATACCGCCAGCCTCTACTGGTACGAAACCGGGCGTATACAAGGGTGGTATGATGAATTCCTGGTGGAATTCGGCGTCGACCCTGCGGCCAGTCCGCCGATCCAGCGTGAATTGATCTTCATGCGCTGACCTGATTTTGGGGCGGAGCAATCCGCCCCAGCATCTTCCCGGAAAGTGACCAAAGTGCTGACAACCGTAATCAAACCACTGCCGCAGACCACCGGCGCGCCTGGGCTGAATTAATGTCCGACAACCACACCACCCACGACGCTGAACACGATCCGCGCAATGAGGATTTGCTGATCTGGGTCAATGGCGAATTGGCCAGGAAGGACGAGGCCAGGGTCTCGGTCTATGACAGCGGTTTCATGCTGGGTGACGGGATGTGGGAGGGGCTTCGCCTCTACGATGGTGTCTGGGCGTTCTTTGACGAACATATGGACCGCTTGTTCAACTCGCTGAAAACAGTCTCGCTGGATTCCGGCCTGACACCCCGGGGCGTCCGCGACATTCTTGACCAGACCGCCGCCGCGAACAATATCACAACGAATGCGCATTGCCGGCTGATGATCACCCGGGGGCGGAAAGCCAAGCCGTTTCAGCATCCGGGTCTCAGCCGCTTTGGTCCGACCGTGGTAGCAATAATCGAACATTCGCGGCCCGCTGCATCTGTGCAAGGCAAGGGCGTCCGCCTGGCCACTGTTCCCCAAATCCGTGGCATGCCGACCAGCCAGGACCCGAAGTTGAACAGCCATTCGAAGCTCAACTGCGTGATTGCCTGCCTGCAGGCGCAGCAGGCCGGCGCCGATGAGGCGCTGATGCTCGACCCGCATGGGTTCGTGAACACGACCAACGCCTGCAATTTCTTCATCATACGGCGGGGAGAGGTTTGGACCTCAACCGGTGATTATTGCATGAATGGGGTGACCAGGCGGAAGGTGATCGAGCTGTGCGAGGACAACGACATCCCGGTGTCTGAGAAGAACTTCTCACTTTACGAAGCCTATGGCGCGGATGAAGCGTTTCTGACCGGAACGTTCGGGGCGCAAACACCCGTGGCGCAGATTGACGGGAAAAAGATTGGCAGCCAAGAAGGCGCGGGCCCGATTACCTTGCAGATCCGTGCACTCTACAGGGATCTCGTGGCGCAATACGTAGCCGAATATAAGGCAGCTTCAGGATGATCGTCTGCCGCGTCGTCACCCGGCTGCGACACAATGGACGCACCAATCTGCATCACAAATAGTTTGATTCACTCATTTGATGCTGTTTCACCGGGTTTCTGGTGCCCTCTCCTACAGGCTTCAGCGAGGTTTTCCGGATTCCGGCTTCAACGGAACAGGCGTTCGCCCGGCAATGTGCATAATATTGTCACTTTGGGAATTATGGTAGCGGAGGAGGGACTTGAACCCCCGACACGCGGATTATGATTCCGCTGCTCTAACCAACTGAGCTACTCCGCCACGGAGGGCTGTCGATAATTCAGACAGCAAAAGCTGTCAATTCCGGACGGTAAAGTGCGCGGCAGTTCGATTGGCCTTCCAGTTTGTGCCAATCTGACACGGATCGTGGTATGTTCAAAACGAAGGCGCTCTCTGTACCGGGGAATAGCGAACATGCGTGGTTCCGGAGTAATCTATTGCCCCATATGGGCGGGGTGTTCCAGAATGCCTGCAAAACACAGGGGTAAAACTCAATATCCTGTCAGAAAGGGGATTGCCCTTAGCCCGGTTGGTGAATTCTGTCTGAGACACATGTCGGATTTCACACAGGTGCCGCACGACATTCCAGATAGGGCAGAGGTCCGGTTGGTTCTTCAAGCAAAGAAATTCATGAAAAAGCTGAGTACTGTCAGGGACTCTAAGTTATCCTGACTTTGTCTGCAGTCGAACAGCCCGTTATCAAGGCTCGAACGGGTTCAGCAGGTCCACGTCCAATCCCGCAACGTCAGTTGTGTTGCGGGTCACGAGAGTCAGACCGTGAACCTTTGCCGTAGCGGCAAGGAGCGCATCGACGACCGGTAGCGGGCGAGTTGCATTCATCCTGCCCCATTCCCCGGCAACGGCAGTATCGACGGGCAGAACCCTGTCGCTGAAACCCGACATCAAGTCCGCAAGCCAGCTTTCGAGCGCTTCAGCTCTTTTGGGGTCGCGACGACGCACCAATTCCACGCCTTTACGAATCTCGCCCAGCACCAATGAACTGAGCCACAAATCACTCTCGGCGACCTTGTTCCACCACGCAGCCACGGACGGGTCGCAGTGTTTACCTTTGCGAACTTCTGAGATGATGTTTGTGTCGATCAGGAATGCCATTGGTTTTCGTCACGCCCGAGATCGCGCGGACGTTCGAGCGGGATTCCTTCGAGAGGTGCCGAGGCCAGCAGTTCCTTGATCCCACCGGGACGCGGCCCCGCAATCTTCTCGCGCAGAGTTGCCCGCGTATTGGCTTCCCGTTGGGGATCGACCAGTGCTCTGGCGACGTTTCGTACGAGCGCAACATCGTCCTTTCGGACCTGGATCTCGATACGCACGAACCCCAGCCGCCGCTGGCGCACACGCCACCGGGTGACTGGAGACGGATCAGGGTTGGGCATGGCTTTTTCCTTTCCAGATATATTACCGGAAATTGTGGCGATCGCAAGTGCGTGTAGCTGCTGTAGCTGTTTCACGACCGGTCAAGTGAAGCATATTCTTTCCGAAACCTGGTCATGCGTCGGCGACTCCGGAACTGGATTTAGGAGGTCTGATACTAAGTGCAACTGCGATGGCAACACGACGAAAGCCCATGATCGGCTCTGTGGCTTTGTCTATCAAAATCTAACGCAGTATAGCGAAATCCGCTATATATCGTTACATTTTGGCAGAGGCTCCATGGATCCCTTCGCAAATCCCTTTACCCCCGGTACGGGTACCACGCCCCCGGAGTTGGCTGGACGCCAGGACGTAATGGACAACGCACGCGTGTCGTTGCGCCGCGCCGTGGCCGGGAAAGGCGCACGGCACATGATGATGCTGGGGTTACGGGGCACGGGAAAAACGGCGCTTCTCAACGCGATCGAGCGCGTCGCGCTCGAAGAAATGCATTTGGTTACGTGTCTGGAAGCCCGGGAAGGAAAGCCTTTGGCCGAAATGCTGGCGACCGACATCCGCAAGGTTCTGCGCAGCCTCCCAACGGCGGAGGCCGCCAAAGACCTGGCCGCCCAAGGCCTTGGAGTGTTGAAAAGCCTGGCGTCCACGGTCAAAAAACTGTCGGCCTTCGGCGCGTCGATTGAGGTGGACGCGGTCCCCGGCGAAGCCGACAGCGGGGACCTTGAGAAAGACCTGCCCGACGCCTTCGCCGCCGTCGGGCGTGCGCCGCGGCCGCTGGCAAAGGGTGGGCACTCCTGGTTGACGAAGTTCAGTATTTGGAAGAGACGGACCTGTCGGCGTTGATCGCCGCGCTGCACCGGATGAACCAAATCCAGGCCCCGGTCGTGTTTGTGGGTGCGGGTCTGCCGCAGGCGGCCAAATTGGCGGGCGACGCAAAGTCCAACGCGGAGCGCCTGTTCGCTTACCCTGAAATCGGCGCCCTGGACCCGGACGCCGCGCGTCTGGCCATCCGCAAACCCATCGAAGACGAAGGCGCCTCCATTGGCGCCGCGGCACTGGATGCGGTCGCGAGAGGCACACAAGGGTACCCATTCTACCTTCAGGCCTGGGGGTTCGAGATTTGGGATCAGGTAGATGGCCCGTCCATGGAACTGGACGACGCGTTGAACGCCAAGCGGCGCGCGCTTGAAGCGCTCGACGACGGCTTCTTCAAGGTGCGGACGGATCGCCTGACGCCGGCCGAGATGATGTTTGTGCGCGCGATGGCCGATCTGGGCGACGGCCCGTATCCAATCGCGGAAGTCGCTGCGGCGCTGGGCAAGCCTTTAAGGTCGCTGGGGCCTGCGCGCGCAAAGATCATCGCAAGGGGATGATTTACAGCTCCGGCCACGGTGTCCTGGATTTCACGGTGCCGCTCTTTGCCGATCACCTGCGGCGGCAGCGGGCCGCGCCGTCGTAAAAGCCGCCGGAAATTCCTTTCGCGGCAGCTTTCAATCCTTAGTATGAGAAATGAAGCTTTGAATCGGTCTCACCGGGTTATCGGATAGTGAACAATGCCGCGGTATGCTTTCCAACTGGAATATGATGGCAGCGGATTTGCCGGTTGGCAGAAACAGGCGAACAGCCTGACTGTGCAGGAATGTGTCGAGGCCGCGCTTCGCAGGCTGGATGATTTGGCCGGCAGTGTTGTTGCCGCCGGGCGTACGGATAGCGGGGTGCATGCTTTGTGCCAGGTCATTCACTGTGATCTGGACAAGGGATGGGAGGGCGGTAAGCTGTGCGATGCGCTGAATGCGCAGCTGCGCCCGCATGCTGTCGCCGCCGTGACGGCAGTGCGCACCGATGCCGGTTTCAGTGCGCGCTTCTCCGCTGTCAGGCGGAGCTATCTTTACCGGCTGATGATTCGCCGTGCTCCGATGGTGCTTGAGCGGCAATTCCTATGGCAATTGTCGCGGCAACTCGATGTCGGGCGGATGCGTGAAGCGGCGGAGTTCCTGATCGGTCGCCATGATTTCACGACGTTCAGGTCGGCGCATTGCCAAGCCGACTCGCCGGTCAAAACGCTTGACGGGATCAAGATAGAGACCTTTGAGAGGAGCGGTGGGCTGGAGCTGCGGGTGCGGGTTACCGCCAGGAGCTTTCTGCATCGGCAGGTCCGGAGCTTTGTCGGCACGCTTGAGCGTGTCGGAGCCGGAATGATGCCACCCGAGGGGGTGCGGGAGGCGTTGGAGGCGCGCGACCGCAGCCGCTGCGGCCCGGTTGCCCCGGCGCGCGGCCTGTATCTGGAACGGGTTGACTACGATCCGGACCCGTTCGCGGCGGGGTCCGCGGGATGAGGTCATGCGGGCCGGAGCAGTCCGGCCCGCGCTGGTGATTGCGTCAGTTCAATGCCTGGTCGGTAATCATATGTGTCCAGGCACCCTCGGGTTCCATGGTGATCACCGGGTCTGAACCGCCGGCGAGCAATGTTGCCACTGTGCGCTCGTAATCCGCCGGATCCAGAGCCCCATTCGAGCCCGCCGTCAGCTTGGCGATTTCACCCATCATGCGTTTCTGATGCACCTCGGTCTGTGCACCGGTGGCATCATTATCGAGCACGATTTCGGCCGCTTCGTCCGGATTTTCCTCGGCATATTTCCAGCCACGCATGGAAGCCCTGACAAACCGGACCATTGAATCGACGAATGCGTCATCCGACAGGCGGTCTTCATGCACATACAGCCCGTCTTCCAGCGTCGCCACGCCTTGATCCTCATATCTGAAGGTCACCAGTTCCGATTCGGTAAGTCCGGCGTCAATCACCTGCCAGTATTCATTATAAGTCATGGTTGAGATGCAGTCAGCCTGACCCTGCAGCAGCGGGTCGACATTGAAGCCCTGCTTGAGCACGGTGACACCGCCGTCACTGCCGTCGGTTGCGATACCGAGTTGGCTCATCCAGCTGAGGAAGGGATATTCATTGCCGAAAAACCAGACGCCGAGAGTCTTGCCGGGAAAGTCGGCAGCCGAGGTCACGCCCGAACTCTTGAGGCAGGTCAGCATCAGGCCGGAGGATTTGAATGGCTGCGCGATATTGACCAGCGGCAGGCCGCGTTCACGCGTGGCGAGGGCCGAAGGCATCCAGTCGATAACGACATCGGCACCGCCACCGGCGAGCACCTGCGGTGGAGAAATATCCGGTCCACCGGCATTGATGGTGACATTGAGACCTTCATCCTCGTAGTAACCCTTGTCCAAAGCCACGTAATAGCCTGCGAACTGGGCCTGTGTGACCCATTTGAGCTGCAGCGTGACATCGTCAGCAGCTGTGGCCGCACCCGCTGCGAGCGCAGCCGAGGCGGCAATCAAGGTTAGTTTTTTCATGATTCTCTCCAAATCTGTTCAGTCGACATATCACAACACCGCCCTGTAACATCCTCATGGGCGGTCGGACAGGTTCGACGCATCAGGCGGTCTGCCGGCTGCGTCTTGAGGGGTGCCAGAAAGTCACCCCCTGTTCTATCATTGCAATCAGACCGAAGAAAACCGAACCGGTCACGGCTGCAACGACAATTTCGGCCCACACCACATCGAGAGCGAGACGTCCGACCTCGGTGGATATTCTGAATCCCATACCCAAAGTGGGAGAGCCGAAGAACTCGGCCACGATCGCCCCGATCAGCGACAGCGTGGCGCATATCTTCAAGCCGTTGAATGCGAATGGCATGGCGGCGGGCAGTTTCAGCTTGAGCATGGTCTGCCAATAGGAGGCGCCGTAGGTTTTCATGAGGTCGCGCTGCATCGGATCCGTCGCCGCAAGCCCCTGCACCAGATTGACCAGCATCGGGAAAAAAATCATCGCCACGACGACAGCGGCCTTCGACTGCCATCCAAATCCGAACCACATGACAAAAATCGGCGCCGTGCCGACGATCGGCAGTGCCGCCAGAAAATTGCCGACCGGCAGCAAACCGCGCTGGAAGAAGGGTGAGCGATCAATGAGAATCGCGATGGCAAACGCCGCGCTGCAGCCGATCGCATATCCCGACAACGCCCCTTTGATCACCGTCTGGACAAAGTCCGCCCACAGGATGTCAAGACTGCGCAGGAAAGCGTCGGAAATTGCCGACGGTGCCGGCAGAATCACGCTCGGCACTTCCAGCCCCCGGACCAGACACTCCCAAACGGCCAGAATTGTGACACCGAACAGGACCGGAACGGCGACACGGGCAATCCGACGGTTCGGCGAAGCGGCGAGCACGGAATTGAACCTCCAGGCGGAAACCCAGATCACGAAAGCGAAAATAGTCAGAATCATCCCGCCAACCCCATCCTGCTGAGCGTGATCTTCTGTGCCAACCCGATCAGCCCGACAAGCATGGCGGCGAGAGCGGCGGCCGCGAGGAGAGCCGACCAGATCTGAATGGTTTGGCCGTAATAGCTTCCGGCAAGCAGCCGGGCTCCGAGACCGGCGACGGCCCCGGTCGGTAATTCGCCGACGATTGCCCCGACAAGTGACGCCGCCACACCGACTTTCAGCGAAGCGAAAAGAAAAGGCATTGAAGCCGGCAGGCGCAGCTTCCAGAAGATCTGCCAGCGGTTCGCCGCATAGGTGTCCAGCAGGTCCATATCCATCGATTCGGGACTGCGCAGCCCGGCGACCATTCCGACCACAACGGGGAAGAAACTCAGATAGGCGGAGATGACGGCCTTAGGCAGTAATCCGCTGAGGCCGATGGAATAGAGGACAACGATGATCATCGGGGCCAGAGCCAGTATCGGAATGGCTTGACTTGCAATTGCCCATGGCATCACGCCGAGATCCATGGCCCGGTTATGGACGATGCCGACGGCAAGCAGAATTCCCAGGGCGGTTCCAATGACGAATCCGAGAATCGTCGCCGACAGGGTGATACGTCCATGAAAAACCAGGCTTCGTTTGGAGGTGATCTTTTTGTTCACAACCGTGTCCCAGAGTTCGGTCATGACCTGATGCGGTGCCGCCAGCCTCGGCCGTTCCTGCGACATGGTTTCAGCTATCAATTCCCGCCAAGTGAGCTCGGTGCCGGCACGCTCGGCCTGCTTTTCCGCCCATTCGGAATTGAGTGAAACCGCGGCCACATACCATGCCGCAATGATGGCGGCGGTGACGAGGGTGACAGGCAGCGCCGCGGCGACAAGGCGGTTAATCATCAAACCCGCCTGCCCGGAGTTCCTGGCGCACACGCCTGGCGATGGCGATAAATTCCGGACTGTCGCGGATTTCCAGCGGCCGCTCATCCGGCAGGTCGCTCTCGATGATCGCGGTAATGCGGCCCGGGCGCGGGCTCATCACGACAATTCGATTGGAAAGATACACCGCCTCCGGGATTGAATGAGTGACAAAGCCGATGGTTTTTCCGGTCCGGCGCCAGAGCGAAAGCAACTGCTCATTGAGGTGGTCGCGGACGATTTCATCAAGTGCGCCGAAAGGCTCATCCATAAGCAGTATATCGGCGTCGAACGCCAATGCCCGGGCAATGGATGCGCGCTGCTGCATGCCTCCGGACAATTGCCACGGGAAACGGTTCTCGAATCCGCTGAGGCCGACAAGATCGATGACACGCCGCACCCGTTCATTCCGCTCTTCGCGATCATAGCGCATGATTTCGAGGGGCAGGCGGACATTCGCCGCGATCGTGCGCCAGGGATACAGGCCTGCCGCCTGGAACACATAACCATAGGCACGCGCCCTTCGCGCCTCATCGGGTCTCATTCCGTTGACTGTCAAGGCTCCGCCGGTCGGGGATTCGAGCGCCGCGACAACACGCAGAAAGGAGGTTTTTCCGCAGCCTGAAGGGCCGATTAAGGAGACAAACTCTCCTTTCCTGATATCGAGATTGACATCACGGAGCGCTTCGACCTGCCCGTCATCGGTGGAGAAGGCAAGATTCAGGTCTGTTGCCTTGATGACGGTATCGGCCATGTTCTCCTCTGCGGCAGTGAATCCACCCTTGCTGCATCAAGGGACGATTTCCGCCATCTCCACGACGGCGTGAAAAAGCACATTGGCACCGGCTTCGGCCCACTCGAAGCTGATCTCCTCGGCCTCGTTATGTGACAGCCCGTCCACGCAGGGGCACATCACCATTGCCGTCGGTGCTACCTGATTGATCCAGCAGGCGTCATGTCCGGCACCTGAAATCAAATCCCGGTGCGAATGGCCGAGTCGCTCGGCGGCGCTGCGGATGGCGGCGACGCAGTTTTCATCAAACTTAACCGGATCGAAACCACCGGTTTTTTCAAACTCGATCTCCAGCCCCATTTCAGAACAGATGCGTGTCCCTTCGGAGCGCAGCCGCTCTTCCATTCCGGTGATCACTTTTTTGTCCGGGCTGCGGAAATCGATGGTGAATACCGCCTTGCCCGGTATCACATTGCGGCTGTTCGGATACACATCGATATGCCCCGCCGCACCGACCGCATCGGGTGCATGGTCGAATGCGATTTGATCGACCAGATCAAGTATCCGCGCCATCCCAAGGCCGGCATTGCGTCGCATCGGCATCGGTGTCGAGCCGGTATGGCTGTCTTTTCCGGTGACAGTCACCTGTGTCCAGGAAAGGCCCTGCCCATGCGTGACCACGCCGATGTCCTTGCCTTCGGCTTCCAGAATCGGACCCTGCTCGATATGCAGTTCGAAAAAGGCATGCATTCTTCGGCTGCCGGTGATCTCGCTTCCCTGCCAACCGATGCGGCTCAACTCGTCGCCGAAGCGTTTTCCATCCGCATCAACTCTTGAATAAGCCCAATCCTCGCTGTGGACTCCGGCAAAAACACCGGAGGCAAGCATCGCCGGTGCAAAGCGGGTTCCTTCCTCATTTGTCCAATTGGTGACGACGATGGGATGCCTGGTCCGAATCCCCAGATCATCCAGGGTGCGGATAATCTCAAGGCCGCCGAGCACACCGAGCACGCCGTCAAACTTGCCGCCCGTCGGCTGTGTATCGAGATGCGAACCGACATAGACGGGGAGGGCATCGGGATCGCTGCCGGGCCGCATTGCAAACATCGACCCCATACGGTCAACACCGGTTTCCAGCCCGGCGGCATCGCACCAACTCCTGAATAATGCGCGACCTTCGGCATCCTCATCGGTCAGGGTCTGGCGGTTGTTGCCCCCGGCGACACCCGGGCCGATGCGGGCCATCCGCATCAGCGAATCCCACAGTCTTTCGCCGTTGATTTTAAGATTATCAGTTAAGGACGGCACGTCGCTCTCCCTGAATCTGAGTCCCTTTCAGCCGAGTCTGCGCAACGTATCGCCGAGGATTTCGGTGATCCGGTCGATATGCGACCTTTCAGCGATCAGTGGCGGTGAAAGGGCGATGACATCGCCTGTCACACGGGTCAGCAGGCCGTTTTCATACGCCATCAGAAATGCGTCGAAAGCGCGCTTCGCAGGCGCATCCGGAAGCGGTTCCAATTCAACCGCACCGACCAATCCGGTATTTCTGATATCGATCACATTCGGGCAATCCTTGAGCGAATGAATGGCCGCCTCCCAATACGGTGCCAGTTCCCTGGCGCGGGCGAAAAGCCCTTCCTCACGGTATGTTTCCAGCGTCGCGATACCGGCGGCGCAGGCCACCGGGTTACCCGAATAGGTGTAGCCGTGGAAAAGTTCGATGAGATGCTCGGGTCCGCTCATGAATGCGTCATGCACCTCGGCGCTGGTTAACACCGCGCCCATGGGTATGATGCCATTGGTCAATCCCTTGGCACAGGTGATCATGTCCGGGCGGACGTCGAAATGGATGGCGGCGAAAGCATCGCCGAGTCTGCCGAAGCCGGTGATCACCTCGTCAAAAATCAGCAGGATGCCATGCTTTGTGCAGATCTTGCGCAGACGTTCCAGATAGCCGATGGGCGGGATCAAGACGCCGGTAGAGCCGGCAACAGGTTCAACGATCACCGCGGCGATGGTGTCCGGGCCGTGCAGCGCGACCATGCGTTCAAGGTCATCGGCCAATTCCATCCCATGCTGCGGGCGTCCCTTGGTGAAGGCGTTTTTCTCCGGAAGATGGGTATGGCGGAGATGATCGACGCCATTCAGCAGTGATCCGAAGACGCGGCGGTTATTGACGATTCCGCCGACCGAGATGCCGCCGAAATTCACACCGTGATAACCGCGTTCGCGCCCGATCAGGCGGGTTCTCTGTCCTTCACCGCGCGCCCGGTGATAGGCGAGTGCGATCTTCAGCGCGCTGTCGACCGATTCGGAGCCGGAATTGGTGTAGAACACATGCTCAATGCCTTCCGGAGCGATGTCGATGATTCGGTTGGCCAGCTCGAATGCTTTCGGATGGCTCAGCTGGAAAGCCGGCGCATAGTCCAACTCAGCGACCTGCTTCTGGATCGCCTCCACGATTTTCGGCCGGTTATGGCCGGCATTGCAGCACCAGAGACCGGCGGTTCCGTCCAGAACCTCGCGGCCATCGGCAGTGCGGTAATGCATCCGGTCCGCGGACACAAACAGGCGCGGAGCTTTCTTGAACTGTCGGTTTGCCGTGAACGGCATCCAGAAGGCACGCAGATCGTTGGGCCATTGTTGCTGATCAAGGGGCATCGCCTCACACCTCCATATTGGCAATGAAGCCGTCTCTGACGGCGGAGTAGAATAAATTTGACCAAAAGGTCAACAGCAAGCTAACAGGAGCGTCTATACAAGCAGGATTGGGCAGTACCAACAAGCTCAAATCTGTCATTGACGACCCGGCGGAGAAACACTCGGGAGCCAGAATGATCCGTGCCGGAAAATCCATCCGGGCAACGCCCCGCACTGCGGCGAAAGCCGGAAAGAGAGAGGCAATTCTGGATTCGGCTCTGGATGTGTTTTCGCGCTATGGTTACCGTGGCGCAACCCTCGACCAGATCGCCTCCGGCGCGGGCATGTCGAAGCCCAATCTGCTTTATTATTTTTCCGGCAAGGAGGAGATTCACCGCACCCTGTTGACACGGCAGCTGGATGCCTGGCTGGCACCGCTCAAAGCTATTGATCCAAACGGCGATCCGGTCGCCGAGATCACGCTCTATGTGCGCCGGAAACTGGAGATGGCCCGCGATTATCCGCGCGAAAGCCGGCTGTTCGCCAACGAAATCATTCAAGGCGCGCCGGTGATCGGAGAGTTCCTCGGCGGCGAATTGAAACAGCTTGTGGATGAAGCCGCCCGGATACTGGCCGGTTGGTCGGAATCAGGCAAAATCGCTCCGGTCAATGGCCGGCATCTGATTTTCTCAATCTGGGCCGCAACGCAGCATTACGCGGATTTTGAGGTGCAGATACGGCTGGTACTCGGCAGCGACGGTATCGGATTCGACGATGCCGCGGAACATCTCGAATTCCTGTTCCGGCGGATGCTCGAACCGGGATGAAGCCTATCGGCGCAAAGGTTCCGATCGACTCATCCGCAGGCGGCGACATTGTTGGGATGCTGCGTCCAGTTGCGGCTGCTTCCATCCACCGTCACCCCGGTGCGGGTATCGGTTTCTCCCACCTCGAGTCTGCGCATGGTGATGCAGTTTTCCACCGGACAGACATTCACACAGAGATTGCAGGCGACACATTCCTCATCAATGACTTCAAACCGCCGCCCCTCACCGATCACGATTGCCTGGTGTGATGTGTCTTCACAGGCGGCGAAGCAGCGTCCGCATTTGATGCAGAGATCCTGATCAATCTGCGCCTTGGTCACATAATTCAGATTCAGATACTGCCAATCGGTGACGTTGGCGACTGCGCGGCCCCGGAACCCTTCAATGGAGTTGATTCCCTTTTCCCGCATCCACTGTTCCAGCCCCGAAGTAAGCTCGCCGATAATTCGGAAACCGTAAACCATGGCAGCGGTGCAGACCTGGACATTGGCGGCTCCGAGGGCGATGAATTCCGCCGCATCGCGCCATGTGGAGATCCCACCGATGCCGGAAATCGGCAGATCACCGGTTTCCTCGTCGCGGGCGATTTCGGCCACCATATTCAGCGCGATCGGTTTGACCGCCGGTCCGCAATAGCCGCCATGCGAGCCCTTTCCGTCAATCGACGGTTCGGGCGAAAAAGTGTCAAGATCCACACCGGTGATGGAGGACACCGTATTGATCAGCGAAACCGCATCGGCACCGCCGGCATGAGCGGCCCGTGCCGGATACCGGATATCGGTGATATTCGGTGTCAGCTTGACGATTACCGGGAGCTTCGTGTTCGCTTTGACCCAGCCGGTGACCATTTCGATATAGTCGGGGACCTGTCCGACCGCCGAGCCCATTCCGCGTTCGCTCATCCCGTGCGGGCAGCCGAAATTCAATTCGACCCCATCGGCACCGGTGTCCTCCACCTTTGGCAGGATTTCCTTCCAAGGCGCCTCCTCGCAGGGCACCATAAGGCTGACAACAACCGCTCGGTCCGGAAACTCACGTTTCACCCGCTTGATTTCCCGCAGATTCACATCCAGTGGCCGATCCGTGATCAACTCGATATTATTCATGCCGAGGAGCCAGCGGTCAGCGCCCCAGACAGCGCCGTAGCGGGGGCCGCTGACATTGACGATATGCGGATCAAGGCCGAGGGTTTTCCAGACCACGCCTCCCCATCCGGCCTCGAATGCCCGGCATACATTGTACTCCTTGTCGGTCGGCGGTGCCGAGGCGAGCCAGAACGGGTTCGGCGAGCGAATGCCGATGAATTCCGATTGCAGCGAAGGCATCCTCATCTCCCTGATTCTTCCGCCGGCCGGCTGAGCGCCGCATGCATATCCTCGGCGGCGTCCCGGCCCTGAGCGACAGCGGCAACCGTGATATCCTGACCGCCGGCGACACAATCGCCGCCGGCCCAGACGCCGCTCAGACTTGTCCGACCATTGCCGGACACCTTGATCCTGCCATTTTTCAGCGCCAGCCGGTCCGGCGCATCCTGAAGTCTCTGACCGATGGCGGAAAGCACCAGATCCGCCTTCAGCGTATAGATCTGGCCGCTTCCGATGCGATCCTTCCCGGCTCTTTCTGTGACTTCATACTCGATGCTCTCCGCCGCTCCGCCTCCAAGAATGCGAATGAGGCGGGCGTCGGTGACAAAATTCACACCCAATGCGGCGGCGATCGCCTGTTCGTGCACGGAAGCACCCATCTCGTCCCTTGAGCGGCGGTATAATATCGTCACATTCAGGCCTCCGAGCAACCTGCATTGCACAGCCGCATCAATGGCGGTCATGCCGCCACCGATGACAACCACATCGCGGCCGACCGGGATCTCCGCCAGATCATCCGACTGGCGGATGTCTGCAATAAAATCGACCGCATTGACGACATTGCCCAAGTTCCCGCCGTCAAGCGCGAAATGATTCACGCCATTCAGGCCGACGCCGATGAAAACCGCGTCGAACTCCTCCCGCAGCTGCTCCAGACCCGCCGCATCAACCGGGTCGACATCTTTTTCCAGGCGGATGCCGCCGATTCCGAGCAGCCAGTTAATTTCGCGGGCGGCAAAATCCTCAACCACCTTGTAAGGCGCAATGCCGTATTCATTGAGCCCGCCGCCCTTCCGGCGGGCTTCAAGAATCACAACTTCATGACCTTTCATCGCCAGCCTGTGGGCACAGGCGAGGCCGGCCGGCCCGGCACCCACAATGGCGATGGATCTGCCGGTTGCGGTTGCCCGATCATACGGGTGTGCGGGTTGTTCCATCAGCCTGTCGGTTGCGAAGCGCTGCAGTCTGCCGATCTCCACAGGGCCGCCTCCGGAAGGCTCACGCACACAGACCTGTTCACAAAGCACTTCGGTCGGGCAGACCCGGGCACAACTGCCACCGAGTATATTGCTGTCAAAGATTGTGCGCGCCGCCGCTTCCGGCATGCCGGACGAGATCTGACGGATGAACATCGGAATGTCGATCCCGGTCGGGCATCCGGTCACGCAGGGCGCATCATGGCAGAAGTAACACCGGTCCGCGGCAACGGCTGCTTCCTGAACGGTCAGGGGAGGACGAAGCTCGGAGGAAAAACGCTTTTCAAACTCTGATTTCGGTAGCCGCCCGCCGACAACTCCCGGTGTGGAAGTGCTGTTTGTCAAGGCAACCTCCCGGAGACGAGATTGTGAATTCGAACCTATTCTGCCACGGCCGATAAATTTTATCAAATGGTAAAATAATGGTCCGGTTGATGCCGGGGATTGCTGTGAATCGATGTCTTTCCTTTGTCGTGAGGTTAACCTATGTCTGCACGCTCGACACAGAATTAACTGGTGGTGAACAATATGAAAAAAATGCTTTTGGCGACTGCCGCTGGCGTATTGGCCGCACATGCGGCGTCGGCGATGGATGTCGGGGAAGTTAAAATCGGGATTATTCTGGGTTTGACCGGCCCGATTGAATCGCTGACTCCACAGATGGCAAGCGGGGCTGAACTCGCGCTGGCGGAGACCTCCGATTCGGGTCTTCTGCTGAATGGTGCGACGGTCACCGCGATACGCGGCGATTCCACATGTATCGATGCGGCGGCAGCGGTATCGGCGGCTGAACAACAGATCACCGGCGACGGGGTGCATGCCATTGTCGGAGGCGATTGTTCCGGCGTAACCGGTGCAATTCTTCAGAATGTCGCACTCCCGAACGGCGTTGTGATGATCTCACCTTCAGCCACATCGCCGGGACTCAGCCATGTCAACAACGAAGACAATGGATTGTTTTTCCGTACCGCTCCTTCGGATGCGCGCCAGGGTGTGGTGATGACCGAAGTGCTGATGGAGCAGGGCATTGACGAAGTCGCGGTGACCTATACCAATAACGATTATGGCAAAGGGTTGGCAGACAGTTTCCAAATGGCATTTGAGGCCGCCGGCGGCAAGGTTACGATCAATGCCGCGCATGAGGACGGAAAGGCCGACTACTCGGCGGAAGTCGGAGCTCTCGCTTCGGCGGGTGGTGAGCGGCTGGTCGTTGCCGGATATGTCGATCAGGGTGGTTCAGGCATTATCCGCGCAGCCCTCGATACCGGAGCCTTTGACACCTTCCACCTGCCGGACGGTATGATTTCAGAGGCCCTCACGGCTAATTTCGGCAGCGAGATTGACGGCTCCACCGGACAGCATCCGGGAACCGACAGTGAAGGTGCCTCGATGTTCCACGAACTCGTCGGCGGCGCGTTTGACGCATCATCTCCGTTCACCGCGGAATCCTATGATGCGGCGGCGTTGATCGTGCTCGCAATGCAGGCGGCCGGCTCAGCCGATTCGGCGGACTTCAAGCACAAGGTCATGGATGTCGCAAACGCACCGGGAGAGCAGATCTTTCCGGGCGAGCTGGCGAAGGCGCTGCAAATTCTCGCCGATGGCGGTGAGATCGACTATGTCGGTGCCTCCGCGGTTGAACTGATCGGTCCCGGCGAATCCGCCGGCAACTACCGCCAGATTGTCGTTGCAGGCGGCGAAGTCACAACTGTGAAATACCGGTAAATGAATACAAACGGCCCGGACATTCTGTCCGGGCCGCCCGCCATAGTGGAAGCCCTGCATGATCCGCGTCGAGGATTTGCATAAGCATTTTGGTGGATTTCGTGCTGTCGACGGCACAACACTGGAAATCCGCGAAGGTTCAATCACCGGGCTGATCGGCCCGAACGGTGCCGGCAAAACCACACTTTTCAATGTCATCGCCGGAAATCTGCCGCCGACCCGGGGTCGGGTTTTCATGGATGGTGAGGACATTACCGGGATGCCGCCACATGATTTGTTTCATAAGGGTCTGCTCCGGACGTTTCAGATCGCGCAGGAATTTTCCTCGCTGAGTGTGCGCGAAAATCTGATGATGGTGCCGGGCAGCCAGCGCGGTGAGGCGATCTGGTCGACATGGTTCAACCGTCGGCGCATCGCCGAAGATGAACGCGCATTGGAGGTCAAGGCCGACGAGGTGCTCGAGTTTCTCACCATTGATCACCTGAAACATGAAAAGGCGGGCCGGCTTTCCGGTGGGCAGAAAAAGCTGCTTGAACTGGGCCGCACGATGATGGTCGAGGCCAAAATCGTTTTTCTCGATGAAGTCGGAGCCGGTGTGAACCGCACACTTCTCAACACCATCGCCGATGCGATCCTGCGCCTCAACAGGGAGCGGGGCTATGTCTTCGTCGTCATTGAGCATGATATGGACTTTATCGCCCGTCTTTGTGATCCGGTAATCTGCATGGCCGAAGGCCGGGTGCTGGCCACCGGGACAATCGATGAAATCAAGGCGAATGAGCAGGTGATCGAAGCCTATCTCGGCACCGGTCTGAAAAACAAATTGATGGCGGATACATGACCGGGGCGGCGAAATCCGCGGCGGAGTCCCTTATCTGCCGGCCCCCGCGAGCCGCCCCCGCCGGGCGCGGCCCCGGTTGATCATTCATGACCGGGACAACAGGTGCTCCTTTTCTCGTCGGCGCCGGCATGACCGGCGGTTACGGGCATGGTGTGAACATCATTTTCGATTGCACGATTGCGGTCGATAAAGGTGAAATCACCGTAATCGTCGGCCCCAACGGTGCCGGCAAATCAACGGCAATGCGGGCGGTCTTCGGCATGCTCAACCTCAGCGAGGGAGAGGTGCGTCTGGACGGTGATGATATCACTTCGCTTTCGCCGCAGGATCGGGTGGCCGAGGGAATGGCATTTGTGCCGCAGACCGCCAATATTTTCACCTCGCTGACGGTGGAGGAGAATTTGGAAATGGGTGCCTTTCTGCGCCGCGACGATATTTCGCGCACCATGGAGCAGGTCTATGCGCTGTTTCCGGTCCTGAAGGAAAAACGCCGCCAGGCGGCCGGCGAACTGTCCGGTGGCCAGCGTCAACAGGTGGCAGTCGGTCGGGCATTGATGACGCAGCCCCGGCTGCTGCTTCTTGACGAACCGACCGCGGGTGTCAGCCCGATCGTGATGGATGAGCTGTTCGACAGGATCATCGAAGTGTCCCGTTCCGGGATCTCAATACTGATGGTGGAGCAAAATGCGCGCCAGGCACTGGCGATCGCCGACAAAGGCTATGTGTTGGTGCAGGGGCGGAATGCCTATACCGGCAGCGGAAAATCCCTGTTGGCCGACCCGGAAGTGCGCCGGAGTTTCCTCGGCGGATGAGCTATGGGAGGCCCAAATCAGCGGGCACCGCCTGCCACCGCCTGCATGTGGCGGCACCCCATGCATACTCGGAGAGGCCCGCATGGATACGCTGAATGCCTTGGTTGCATTGGCGAATTTCGTGCTTGTGCCCTCGATCGCCTATGGCAGCCAATTGGCCCTCGGAGCGCTCGGGGTCACGCTGATCTACGGCATTCTCAGATTTTCCAATTTCGCACATGGCGACACCATGGCTTTCGGCGCAATGGCCACGATCATCGTGACCTGGTGGCTGCAATCGCTCGGGATTTCATTCGGACCACTGCCGACCGCATTGCTGGCGCTGCCCGCGGGGGCGCTGGCCACCGCTCTCCTGGTTTTGGCCACCGACAGGCTGGTATACCGTTTCTATCGCAGAAAACGGGCGCAGCCGGTCATTCTTGTCATTGTCTCCATGGGCGTGATGTTCGTGATGAATGGTCTGGTGCGTTTCATCATTGGCGTCGACGATCAACGGTTTGCCGACGGCGCACGATTCATCATCTCGGCGCGCGATTTCAAGGAAATGACCGGCCTGCGTGAAGGCTTGGCGATAAAATCCACGGCGCTGCTCACGGTTGTGGTTGCCATCATCGTAGTCGCGGTTCTGTTCTGGTTTCTCAACCGGACGCGCACCGGAAAATCAATGCGCGCCTTTTCCGATAACGAGGATCTCGCACTGCTGTCCGGCATTGATCCGGAACGGGTTGTGAGGATAACCTGGATCATCGTCGCCTGCCTCGCCACGGTCGCCGGCGTGCTTTACGGGCTCGACAAGAGCTTCAAACCATTCACTTATTTCCAGCTGTTGCTGCCGATTTTCGCCAGCGCGATTGTCGGCGGCCTCGGCAACCCGATCGGTGCCATAGCCGGAGGGTTCGTGATCGCATTTTCCGAGATCACGATCACCTATGCGTTCAAAAAAACCGCCCTGTACCTGTTCCCGGTATGGGAGGTTGAGGGCCTCATTCAATTGCTTTCAACCGAGTATAAATTCGCCGTGAGTTTTGCGATTCTGGTGGTCGTGCTGCTGTTCCGGCCAACCGGTTTATTCCGGGGAAAGGCATTATGACACTCAGCCGCCGCGATATCATTCTGTTTCTGTCGGTCATCGGCCTGATTGTGCTCACCGGTTTCCTGCAGAGCTGGAATGTCGCTCTGGGCATTTTCAATATGGGATTGATTTCCGCCATCATGGCACTCGGCGTGAACATGCAATGGGGTTATGCCGGGCTGTTCAATGTCGGGATCATGGGGTTTGTCGCGCTCGGCGGTCTCGGCGTGGTCATCATTTCGATGCCGCCGGTGCATGAAGCCTGGGCGGCCGGCGGAATTCGTGTCATCACCGCCCTGCTGGTAGGCGGCGCGACCATAGCCGCCGCGGTGTTCGGCTGGAGCCGGATGGCGAAGGGGAGAGTCCGTATCCTGTTCCTGGTCGCATTGCTGGTTGTCGGGTTCTTTGTCTATCGCCAGCTCTTTGATCCGGCGGTCATCGCGATCGAGGCGATTTCCCCTGCTGCCACCGGCTATCTCGGTGGCCTTGGCCTGCCTGTGCTCCTCGCATGGCCGGTCGGTGCCGCTCTTGCAGCCGGTGCGGCCTGGCTGGTCGGAAAAACCGCACTCGGACTGCGTTCGGACTATCTCGCGATCGCCACCCTCGGTATTTCCGAGATCATCATTGCCGTCCTAAAAAACGAGGATTGGCTGTCCCGTGGTGTCAAGAATGTTGTCGGCATTCCACGGCCGGTTCCCTACGAGATCGACCTGCAGAATTCGGACAGCTTTGTGTCACTGGTTTCAGGATGGGGGTTGGATCCGGTCCCGGTATCCACGATCACCGTAAAGCTGGCCTATGCCGGACTGTTCCTTACGGTCCTCGCGCTGCTTCTCTGGCTTGCCCAGGCGGCACTCTCGTCACCCTGGGGCCGCATGATGCGCGCTATCCGCGACAATGAGGTTGCGGCGGAAGCGATGGGCAAAGATGTGACCGCCCGGCATCTGCAGATCTTTATCCTCGGCGCGGCGGTCTGCGGCATGGCGGGTGCCATGATGACAACGCTTGACGGTCAGCTGACCCCGGGGAGTTACCAGCCGCTGCGCTTTACGTTTCTGATTTGGGTGATGGTGATAGTCGGCGGATCGGGCAATAATTTCGGCTCGGTGCTTGGCGGTTTCCTGATCTGGTATCTCTGGGTCATGGCCGAACCCGGCGGCCTGTTCCTGATCGAAGCGGTGACAGCGCAACTGGAAGACGGCCATTGGTTGAAAGAGCATCTCATCAAGAGCGCCGCGCATATGCGGCATCTGACGATGGGTGTCATCCTGCTTCTTGTGCTGCGCTTCAACCCGAGGGGGCTGATACCCGAACGCTGACCGTCTCGGAAACCGGCATCAGCGTCCGCTTCAGTCGTCTGGCCAAAACCCGC
The DNA here is from genome assembly GCA_026706985.1 of Paracoccaceae bacterium. Lineage (GTDB taxonomy): Bacteria > Pseudomonadota > Alphaproteobacteria > Rhodobacterales > Rhodobacteraceae > JAPOXR01. Next base: position 38,888 of record JAPOXR010000058.1, read on the forward strand.
TGATGATCAACGCCGGATTCTGCGACGGACAGACACCCATCTCCTGGTTTAACAACCGCCCGCCAAGGCACGAATTCTCATGAGTGCCGGGACCAGAGCACAACATGAAAAAATCGGATGGGGATTCAGGTTAGCGATTTTTCGAATGATCCGAGGGCGACGTATCGGCTACCACCTGCGTCAAATGGACAGCATGATCACGGCCACGCTCAGCAGAACGGCTACGGATTGCATCGGCGATTGGCGCCAGGCGAGTCGGCCCGGAAAACGCACCTTCATCAAGCAACTTGGCTATTCTCGCGGTATCCATGGCCGCAAGAAACATGAACACACGCGGGATAGAACTTATCCGCGAGGCTGATTTGCTTAGTTCAACATCATGAATGCGACAAAATTCGCGGATATCTGCGATATTGGGGAGAAATCCTCCATCTTCGAAACGCTTAGCAGCACACTTCATGACTTCAGCCTTCTCTTGAGGCAGTGTCATCTTTTCAACGTAGTTGACCGCTGAGGGCTTGCTCCCTGTATTGCAGGAACGCTTCCGCGACATAGAAGAGGTGTCCTGGACTGGTGCAGCTTGGACTTCGGCAAGACTATGTAATACTGAACTTAGACCATGACGACGCACCAGCCCTTGCAAAGTTTCGGTTAAGTCGCGCTGTGGCATTAGTCGTCTACTTCCAAGGCGAGACTACGGAGAAATTCTCCGGCAAACACAGGAAAGCGCCAAGAGTTACCACCGTGGCTCCTGTCTCCGCGCATGCGCTTGGGAAATCCGCGCGAATGGGGAATCTGATTGTCGAATATATGCCATCCGTTCTTATTCGCTTCTTCAAGTATCTCCTGCATTGCACGACGTTTTTCGGGGCCTCCGTCGTTACCTCCATCATAAAACCCATTGTTTATGACGACGCCGATGACCTCAATGTTGTGGGACGGATTCTCTATTCTAAATGATTCAAGCGACTTCGCCAGTAACGGGAATCCCACGGTCGCGAAATACTCGGGCCGCACCGGAACCAAGACATATCTGGAAGCATGGTATGCAGCCCGTGTGAACACGGACTCGGTCGGCGGGCAATCGATCAGAACGAGGTCTTTTGATTGAAAGTGATCCGCAATGTAGCGTGCGAGCACCTGAGGGTCGGGTTTTAGCGCACGCACAAGATTGTCAGAAAAGTCAAATCGCGACGGAATGTAGGAGAGCGTACCATCCGTGAAAACCTCTCGAACGGTTTCTTCGGGATTTAGCCGTGTGGGCGATTCGCGATCCGCAGTAGGGGGACGGTAGCCATTGAAGACTTCTACGATAGACGGTTCCTCACTCTCGAGAAACTGCGCGTAGGCATTCCCCATGTACGCTTGGCTCAGATTTGCCTGAGGGTCAAGGTCGACGACGAGGACGCGATGATTATTGATTGCGGCGTGTCGTCCCAAGAGAGCGGCTATCGTAGTCTTGCCGACGCCGCCCTTCATGTTGATCACTGACACACAAACTGGCCCACGTTCACTCGGCACAGACTATCTCCCACATCATCGACCCACCCATTACCTTACTCGAAGCGTGTGGCATCTGCTAGTGGTCTGACTCATTGGTTTGATGCCGTTCTGGTAAGCTTCTGGTTGCCTCTATTCCAAGCCTCGACGAGATCCTCCAGCTTCCGGCTCCAGCGGAAAAGGTCGGGAACCCTCTTGCCGAAGCGATGAATCTTGAACGTGTACCGCTATCCCGCATCGGTGAGCGACTTGCGAAAGCCGATTGGACCTGAGCAGCAAATTGTTCAACTCTCACTTGTCGGATTTCCCGCAATTGCACGGCTTGCACAGCATTTGACAGTTCCGTTCGTTTGTCTTGCCGCTCTCCGCCCAAGGGGTGATGTGGTCAGCCTCCATGTCCACGATTTCAAATGCCTTCGCTCATACCTTGCAGATGCCCTTTTGAATCTCAAACGCTTTCTGCTTCATGGCTTCGGTGAAAGCCCGGATGTTGAGATGCCTTTCCTCGCCGGTGAGGAGATATGGGTAGATGCCAGCCTGCTTGGTCACGTCGTTGTCGATCATCGGGCGGGCAACCTCGGCTTCAAGTTTTGCAGAATTCAGGCTTTCGTCTCGGAGGCAGCTGTAAAGCCCGCCCCATTCCACACCCTTCATGGGGTTGCAGTACTCAGGGAACACCGCTTTCACCCGGTTGATTACCGACTGGAAGTGATTCCACAAGGCGGTTGCGGGCGGGTCGTGCTGGTGCGTCCCCATGTAGCCCTCGACCGCCTGCCCCTTATCCTTGAGCCATTGGATCGCAGCTTCAAGATACTCTTGGCGGATCGGTGATTCCCTCACGTACTTGTTTCCAACCACGTAGGCCGGACCTTGCGACCTGCTGAAATACCGTTTTGCGTCTGACACCCACGTTCCGGCATAAACCGCGTTCCGCAACTCTCGGTCAGTCAACTCCTCCCCGGCGATGTTGTGATGATGCTGACCCTATGATGGAAACGCTTCAGGTGCAGCCTTGAGGCTTTTCCCGAACCGCGCCGTCGCGCTCTCGGCTTCTTTCAATAGCGCGTCATAATTGTCCGGTGGGTTGCCGTCTTCCAGCATGCCTTTGAAAGTCGCATAGGCATCGGTCTTACGGCCATAGGCTCGCAACGTCTGCTTGTCGTTTACCCAAGCGAGCACGATCACTTTGGCAGAACTGTCAAAGCGGAAGAACAATCGATACTGCTGCAGGAACTTCGCCCGGAACCAGTGCTTTCTGTGCTTTCCGAGAGTGTTTCCCTGCCGAAATACCGAAGCACCGGGATCAGCCGGTATGTTCCCGCTTGTCAGCTTCAAGATCGCTGCCAACCGCTTCGTGCAGTTCTTCTTTTGCCAAGTCCCCGGGTCACGCACTTTACGCGCTTCAACCTCCTCTATCAGCTGTTCAAGCTGATAGAGAAAGATCGGGTGCGCATAGATCGACCAACCGTTGATGATGAGCGGTGCTTGATCGGACGCAGCGCTATCTGTCATTCATCGTCGGGTGACAGCGGCTCTTCGAGATCGATGCGCACATCGCCAACGAGTGCTTTAAGGTGGTCATGCAAGGCACTGTCGAACGCACGGAGGCGTTCGGGAGACGCCTTGATATCGGCTTCGACGAAGTCGAGGAACGCACTCAGCGCGGGATCGGCTTCCTCCGCGCGTACGGGTTCAATATAGACCCGGCCACTCGGCTCAGTGCAGTAGCGAATTTGATCGCCCTTGCTGAGCTTCAGCTGCTTACGCACGCCACTCGGCACCGTCGTCTGGTAGCGATCAGTGAGTTTCGAGACATTCTGAATGAGTACGGTCAAAGCAGGTTTCCGAACGGGAGTGTCGTTTGAAATATCAGATATGTAATGCATTTGCATTGTTATATCAAGCCAAGTCTGCAGTATCGGATTGACGCGGCATAGCCGGGAGTCGGTGAAGCGGAAACGTTTCTACGGCGCTTACCGCCTTGTAGGATAAAACAAGAAAATCGATGGTTAACCAACGAACCGCCGGCGATCTTCGACGAGATGAAGGTTACGGCCGTCATTGCTTTCGTGAAGCCCGACCGGGACCGGGTGGATATCCTTCAGCGCCCCGATCATAGCCTGCATTTCTCAAACCATGGATTGAAGCTTCCATGGGCGGGGTTTCCGGCGGTT
>JAPOXR010000056.1 GCA_026706985.1 Paracoccaceae bacterium
GCTGCGCCAGCCGCGCCAGGGTCAGCTCCTTGATGATCCGGTTGGCGCTCATGCGACGGGCGCCGAACAGCCGGTCCCAGCCCATGGAGGCGTAAACCCCGCCGAACACCTCCCGGATGCCGGCATCCACCCGGCCGCCGTGACGGCATTCGGAGACATCCACCCCGAAGGGCTCCGGGTTCTCCGCCGCACGGCGTGAGCGGAGGGTCAGATCCGCCAGCTCCTTCGGCGTGAACAGCGGCGCGGTGCCGCTGTCCTCCGCCTTCAGCTCCTCGAGGATGAACTCCGCCACCCCCTCGAGCCTCTCCAGCTCCTCCTCCCCGTGCGCTGTTCCGACATGGCGCAGCACTCTCTGGCGCACCTTGTCACCCGTCCGCACGGACTTGACGATCTGGACCTTGGTCCTGTCCTCACCGGCTTTTTTGCGTCTTATGAACATAAGCCCGCTGTAAGCGTTTCCGCCGCCGGAGTCAACAGAAAAATATCTTTAGGGCACTACATCGGCGATTTCCGGAGCAGACCACACGAAACCCGGTGGAGAGTGGAAACACAAAACAGAAACCCGGGGAAAATGTCTGAAGTCAAGAGAGTTACCGGCCATGGTTGTGAGCCAATGGTAGGCCGCCAGCAAATCAGGGTTGTCCCGGGCAAGTGTCTTGAATTTGCTGTGCTGCTTTCGGAGCACCTCGAACACAAGCCTGGCATCATGTTCCGGGTCGCTGGCACTGCCGTCCTGCAACCGTGCGTCCTTATCGTGTTTCACCAGTTTGTGATACGGATTCCTCGGAAAGGCGAGCGGATTGAGCCAAAGCGTGTCGATCGGGGGTTTCGTCAGGATGCTCAGGTTGGCCCGTGCTTTCCGCAGGTAACATAGGTCATGTTTGATCACATTATGGCCGAGCACGAATTCCACACTGGCGGCATAATCATCAAGCTCGGGCAGCGCGTCGCTGCAATTGTCACCCGTACGTTTCAGACTTCCGGTAGTTTTGCGGATGGCAGCGAAGCTGAAGATTTGCCGCCTGCTCGGATTAACCTCAAGATCAATTGCTACGCAGCGCTTGAGCAGACAGTCCACCGACATCGACTAAATCTAACTTTCACAATCCGGGAAGTGGTATCAAATGCGCAGATATAGTCTAAGCAGGTGCAAGCGACCACAGCATCTATCAGTAAATGATCCGGGAGCGCAACTCGCTGGACCGTTCGATAAGCCCGCCAAAATGCAATAGAATACCAATACATCAATGCGGGTATTCGGGACACCTGCCCCGGTCTCTCGGACACTTCGATTGAAACCAACGAATTGCCAATAAGGTTTACACCGGTGACGCAGTGAATTGACCCGACCGGCGAAGCTGGTTGCCTGTGATGATGACCATAAGCGAGGCGCCGGATTGTCACCAGTTTCCCCGCACGCTCGCCGTGCTGAGGGAGGACATGGAAACGCTCGAGGCTGAACACAGGCAGACAAGGCATGGCTCGATTCTGAGCAGTTCGGGCGTGGCAAATCCAACTTCCTGTGGAACATCGTTTGGCGATTGCCATGACAACACTGACAATTGGTGTCATCGCCATCCGGTGAATTTCCGGCGACTGGTCGCATGTTGTTGAGACAGCTTACGCTGGCTGATCTCATAGGCACGAAGCGAAGATAGAGAGATAAATCCGGTTAACGTCTCACCGGCACGAGAGTTGCCTCAACCCCGGGCGCATAAAGATTAATCAACCGTGCGCGGCAAAAGCCGATCGGACTGCTGGCCCGTTCAATTGAGATTCGGGACCCTCCCGATTTCAAGCTCACTGCACTTGTCGCTGAAAGAGCAGCTTTTGCCGTCGGGTGTCGTTGTCCATGTTGGGATTGGCTTGAAGGCTGCTCTGGCCGACGCTAGCATGCGGCGAGGCAGCGTGAGGATATACTATTGTCGGGAATCGCAACCGTTTTCGGTGGGTCTGGATTTGTCGGGCGCTATATTGTTCAACGCCTGGCGCGGGCGAAATGGCGGGTGCGTGTCGCGGTGCGGCGACCGAATGAGGCGTTGTTTGTCCGACCATACGGCACCCCCGGGCAGGTGGAGGTGGTCGGCACCAATATCCGTAATGAGCAATCTGTCGCGAGAGCCGTCAAGGGTGCCGATGTGGTTATCAATTGTGTTGGTATTCTGGTTGAGACAAGAAGTCAGAAATTCAGCGCTGTTCATGGCGAGGCTGCCGGTCGGGTGGCGAGGCTCGCGGCGGCGGCGGGGGCCAGGCGGCTGATCCATATCTCCTCGATCGGGGCAGATCCGGAAAGCGAAAGCCGCTATGCGCGTAGCAAAGGCCTCGGCGAGGCGGCGATCCTCGACGCTTTCGGCGAGGCGGTCATCCTGCGGCCATCGGTGGTATTCGGCCCCGAAGATCGGTTTTTCAATAAATTCGCGGCGATTGCGCGTTTGTCACCGGTGGTTCCGGTGATTTGCGGCAACACCCGCTTCCAGCCGGTTTATGTGGGCGATATCGCCGCCGCGGCGATGTCGGCCGTGGAAAACAACGGTTGTTCAGGGATATTCGAGCTTGGCGGCCCGGAGGTGGAATCTTTCCGTTCTCTGCTGCAGCGGATGCTGTTCTGCATTCGCCGCCGCAGGCTGGTTTTGGAGATTCCGCTGCCCCTTGCCCGGATGAAAGCCGGCTCGCTTGATATCCTGCAGTTTGTGTCAGCGGGGCTTTTCGTCAATCGGTTCATCACCCTCGACCAGACAAGACAGCTTGGTCATGACAATACCGTCAGCGGCAATGAAGGCGTATTCAGCGATCTCGGCATTGACCCGACAGCGATGGATGCGGTGTTTGATTCATATCTGTACCGATTCCGTCCGTCCGGGCAGTTCACCGCCATCCATGAATCTTCAGCGGTAATCCGGAAAGGCGGTGAGCGGCATTGAGGCCCGCTGCACGTGGTGTCGTCAAAGGCGGTAGCCCGGACGGTGTGGCAAGCGGCTTCTACTCGCTTTCGACAGTGGTTACGGCGCCGAGGTTCAGCCCGCTATCCGTTTCGCTGCCAAAATCAAATGTGATGGAAAAGCCGCTGACCGGGTTGACTTGGTCACCGTCATAGGCGACGCCCATTTTTGCCCGGCCGCTGATGCGGATGGGGCTATTGGTGTCTGGCTCGATAATCTGGTTCCGGGCATTGCAGAGATGCTGCAGATCAATCCGCAAGGCGCATTCCTGCAGTGGCGGTGCCTCTTGACCGAATTCCAGGCCAACGGTCTGGCCGGGATCAGCGGAAGCCGCATGTGCACATGCGGCGATGATGACCGAAGAGAAGATTATGCGGCACATGGCATCCACCCCGTTTGGCCGTGAAACCATAATGCATTTACCCGGATTGAAGCAAGGAGATGCCGGGGCACTGGCAAGGCAATGCAGGATTTGCGGAGGCCGGACATGCACCGGCATGGCGCTTTCCGGGCGTTTGGGAGAGGAATTCCTCCGCCGCTTCATGACGCCCGGACAGGTCAGGGTTGACGGCAGGTCCAACGGGATCACGGCGATGCCGGCGCTTCCCGGCATTGAAGGCAGTGTTGTGACCGTCGATGCCATGCGCACGATACGGGCGACGGCGGAGGCGGTCACGACGGGGTGGCACCTGTGCCTTGGCGCTCAAGGGCAACCAGGAGACGTTTCACGGTGATGTCCGGATCCATATGGCGGACCCGGAGAGCGCGGAAAAGATTGTATGTCTCAATGACGTGGACAAGGATCAAGGCCGCACCGGGATCCATGAGGCGGCCGTCTGCCACGGTGTCGACATGCCGGGACCGGCATCACCGGCCCGCAGGCCGTCGGGAATGTCACCGCGGCACGGGAGAGCAGGGAGGAACAGAGTGTGGAGACCCGTTACTTTCTTCTCGGCGGAAGGCCCGGTCCGGAGCGGTTCCTCAGGACTGTACGGCGCATCGGGTTGTGGAAAACTCCCTCCGCCGGGTACTGGACGTGGCCATGGGAGAGGACAGCCTGCGCAACCGTAAGGATAACGGTCCGGAGAACCCGGCGCTGATGCGGAAGCCGGCGCTCAACCCGGCGCGGGTCACGCCGACAGCGGAAATGGAATCAATGCGCGGCAGGCTGATGAGGGCCGGACGGGACAATGACTTCCTGTTGAAACTCATCAGCTCAGCATCAAACCCCGCAAAGGACGCCAAACCCGGGAAAATCCAAACGCGATAGCCCTGCGGTTCGGCTATCGGAGCAGCACATTCACCGTAGTGCGAAATGTACTGTGAATGTGACTCAGGATCTTCAGTCCCAGAATCCCAGCTTTCCGAAGGCATGGTGCCGCTGGTTCTACAGCGGACGGCGGCGTTTCAGCGGCTTGCCGGTCGCGGAGACGAAGCCGCCGGAAGCTTATAGGAATCCCGCCGTTTCAAACACCGGGCGGTCCCTGGCGGCATCGGGCAATGGAATGGGTCGCAGTCTTTCGGCGAGTGAGATCCGGCTGCGGCAGTGAAGCCCGTCACGGCCGTGTTCCTGTTGGACCTGCCGTCAACCCTGATCTGTCCGAGCGTCAGGCGCGCACCGGTGGCGGAGGAATTCTTCTCTCGAGCGCCGGAAATGCGCCATGCAGTTTCAAGTCTGACCTCCGCAAATCACACACAGAAGCGCGGTCATCAGCATTTCTTGGAGATTGTGACCGGCCGCGTTACCAATCCGGGGTCTTCCACCCCGTCGAATATCCGTGCGAAGTCCCACACTTACCTGCGTCATCCCCGCCTCAGCTTGTTGTTTCTCAACAGGGAATCATACAACCAGACAGAAACCAATAGGAAATATTTTCAAACGCGATTGCCCTGGGGGCACTGGGCGGGGCGGATCATTGCAGCCAGGCGATGGCCAGCAGGACACAACCCAATAGAACCCGATAATAGACAAAGGGCGCGAAGCTGAAGCGCCGCAGCATTCCAATCATCAGCGCCAGCGCTGCAAGGGCGAACGCGAAGGAGAGCGCTGCGACCAGAGCCGCCTCCCTGAGGGCAATGCCGTCGCCCGCCGCAATGACCTCCAGGAGTGACAGCACGCAGGCGGCTCCGATGACCGGTATTGCCATCAGCATTGCCAGCCGGACCGCATCTTTCCGCCCGTATCCACAGAGCCGCGCCGCTGTGATCGTCACACCGGAACGCGAGGCGCCCGGAATGAGCGCCGCCATCTGCCACAGACCGAAGATCACCGCGTGGCGGAGCGTCCAGCCTTCCGCGGTCCGGGTCGTCGGGCGGGTATTGTCGCTCCAGTAAAGCAGCACCCCAAATCCCATCGTCGCCAACCCGATAACGCTCAGGTTCCGCAATTCCTGATCAAATCCCGCAATTCTGATGAGTGCCCCGGCGATGACAACCGGGACAGTCGCTGCGATCAGGCAGAGTGCCAGCCGCGCATCGGCTGAGGCATGCCTGCCTCGAACGAGATCAATGAAGCCGCGGCAGATCTTTCCGACTTCGTTGCGGAAATAGAAAATCACCGCTCCCAGCGAACCCGCATGGGCAGCGACATCGACCGTCAATCCCTGATCCCGGAGGCCGGTCAGGAGCGGAATCAGCGCCAGATGCCCAGATGAGGATATCGGGAGAAACTCGGTGATTCCCTGGACTGCCGCCAGCAGGCAAAGATGCAACAGCATCACGGGGCAGACACCCGGATTATTTGTGCCATCAGCATAATAGGTAATAGTTTATGATATAAATAATGGCATTTGAATCGACCAATTCCCGGGGAAGAATGAACATCCGCCAAAAATATCATAATTGCTGACTTTTATTTCTGAGATGAATGATGTAATCAACCTGTCCCTTTTGAACCCGGAGCCTGAATCCATGGCCAGTAACAAGATGCTCGCTTTTGTCGAACTTGGCAAGGAAATGCCGGTGAAACGCGAGGCCGGGTCAAGGGTTTCGGACTTCCGCGAGATTTACGATGAATACGCTCCGGAAAGGGCGGCTGCCCAGGCTGCCCGCTGTTCGCAATGCGGCGTTCCTTATTGTCAGACTCACTGCCCACTGCACAATAATATCCCGGATTGGCTGCGCCTGACCGCGGGTGGAAGATTGCGGGAAGCCTATGAACTCAGCCAGGCAACCAATACTTTTCCTGAAATCTGTGGCCGCATCTGTCCGCAGGACAGGCTGTGCGAGGGCAATTGTGTCATCGAGCAGTCGGGGCATGGCACCGTCACCATCGGGTCGGTGGAGAAATACCTGACGGAACTGGCCTGGAATGAGGGTTGGGTGCGGCCTGTGCGGCCGCATCAGGAAACCGGTCTGTCTGTCGGCGTCATCGGCAGCGGACCGGCCGGGCTTGCCGCCGCCGACCGGTTGCGCCGGCAGGGAGCGCGGGTGAGCGTCTATGAACGGAGTGACCGCGCCGGCGGTTTGCTGACCTACGGCATTCCCGGCTTCAAACTTGAAAAACATGCGGTGATGCGGCGGGTTGAATTGCTCGAGGAAGGCGGGGTTGAAATCCGGCTGAATTGCGAAATCGGCATCGATATCGCGTTTGATGAAATCCGCCGGCGACATGACGCGCTGTTCGTTGCCACCGGAGTTTACCGAGCGCGTGAACTTGACTGTCCAGGCACCGGCCTCGGCAATATCGTACCGGCGCTGGAATATCTTACCGCTTCAAACCGCAAGAGTTTCGGCGATGCGGTGCCGGAGTTTGACAGCGGACAACTCAATGCAAGCGGCAAGCGCGTTGTTGTCATCGGCGGAGGCGACACCGCGATGGATTGTGTGCGCACCGCGGTCCGCCAGGGCGCACAGTCGGTGAAATGCCTGTACCGGCGGGACTGGAAGAACATGCCGGGATCCCGCCGCGAAGTTTCCAATGCGCAGGAAGAAGGCGTTGAATTCGTGTGGCTGACGCGGCCGAGGGCGTTTCTCGGCGACAGGGATGTGACGCACGCTCTGGCGGCGCGTATGCGTCTCGGGCCGCCGGACGCGACCGGGCGGCGATCGCCGGAGCCGGTTCCGGAGTCGGACTTCCGCGAGGATGCGGATCTGGTCATCAAGGCGCTGGGATTTGAACCGGAGGATCTGGCGGCCGGATGGGGCGCGGACTCGCCGGAAGTCACCGGCTGGGGAACTGTGAAGACGGAGTTTCGCACGCATTCAACCAATCTTCCGGATGTGTGGGCTGGTGGCGATATCGTGCGTGGCGCGAGCCTTGTTGTCTGGGCCATCCGCGATGGACGCGAGGCGGCGGACTCAATTCTTCGGCATGCCTCGGCGGCAATCAGGACGGCCGCCTGAAAGGACGCAGCTATGAATCAAGGGTTTGAAATTCAGCGGGAACAGGAACAGCGGCGTCGGGCTGGGGAGTCGGGCCTGTATCTGCCCGGACAGGAACATGATTCATGCGGCGTCGGGATGGTGGTTTCAATCGACGGAATTCAGTCCCGGCGGGTGGTTGAATCCGGCGTTGAGGCACTCAAGGCCGTCTGGCACCGGGGCGCGGTCGATGCCGACGGAAAGACCGGGGATGGGGCCGGCCTTTTGCTGCAGATGCCGAAACAGTTTTTCTACGACCAGGTGCGCCGCACCGGGCACGAACCGGATGAAATGCGGCAGATCGCGGTTGGAATGGTTTTTCTGCCGCGCACGGATTTTGCCGCACAGGAAAACTGCCGCTCGATCGTTGAAGCCGAGATTCTGAGAATGGGTCACACCATCTATGGTTGGCGCCATGTGCCGGTGGAGACATCTGTTCTCGGCGAGAAGGCCAAGGCTACGCGGCCGGAAATCGAGCAGATCATGATCGCCGAAGGCAAAGGGATCAGCGAGGATGAGTTTGAGCGCGAACTTTATCTGATCCGCAGGCGTATCGAGAAATCCGTGACCCAGGGGCAGTTCAACGATTTCTATATCTGTTCCCTGTCCTGCCTGACCATCGTCTACAAAGGAATGATGCTGGCTGAACAGGTTGCGGAATTCTACCCGGATCTGAAGGACCAGCGTTTGATCTCCGCCTTTGCCCTGTATCACCAGCGCTATTCCACGAACACCTTTCCGCAATGGTGGTTGGCACAGCCGTTCCGTGCGCTCGCCCATAATGGTGAAATCAACACCATCAAGGGCAATCTGAACTGGCTGCGGAGCCATGAGATCCGAATGGCCTCGGCGAGTTTCGGCAGGCTGGCCGACGACATCAAGCCCGTTGTCTTGAAGGGATCCTCGGATTCGGCGTCATTGGATTCTGTGTTCGAGGTCATGGTCCGGGCCGGACGCAATGCCCCGATGGCGAAAACTGTGCTCATTCCCGAAGCCTGGTCGAAGAAAGGCGAGGAAATGCCCCGGGAATGGCAGGATATGTACAATTACTGCAACGCCATCATGGAACCCTGGGATGGACCCGCTTCGGTTACCATGACCGATGGCCGTTGGGTCTGCGCCGGCATGGACAGGAACGGGCTCAGGCCGATGCGCTATTCGGTGACCAGTGACCGGCTTCTCTTCGCCGGTTCTGAAACCGGAATGGTTACGCTCGACGAATCCTCGATACTCGAAAAGGGTGCCCTCGGCCCTGGGCAGATGGTGGCCGTCGATCTGCAGAAGCGGAAACTCTACCATGATGCGGAGCTCAAACACATGTTGGCGTCCTCGCGTCCTTTCTCTGAAAGAGTGGCGAATATCGAGGAGCTGGACAGTGTCATCGGGTCTCCTTCCGAGGCGCCTCTGTTCAACGGTGCGGCACTGCGCCGCCGACAGGCGATGGCGGGTTTCACGCTGGAAGAATTGGAAATGGTCCTGGCGCCGATGGTGGAAGACGGCAAGGAAGCGGTCGCATCCATGGGCGATGATACCCCTCCGGCGGTTTTATCCGCCGGCTACCGTCCGCTCAGCCATTATTTCCGGCAGAATTTCAGCCAGGTCACGAACCCGCCGATCGACTCGCTGCGTGAACACCGGGTGATGAGCCTGAAGACACGCTTCGGCAATCTACGGAATCTGCTTGATGAAGACGGTACGCAGGTGGCTGCCGCCATCCATGAAACGCCCTTCCTCAGCAATGCGGAATTCGCCGCCGTGATGGATTATTTCGGTGATTCAGTGGCCGTGATCGATTGTTCCTTCGCTGCCGATGATGGACCCGATGCGCTTCAGGAAGCGTTGGACCGGATCCGCTCGGAAGCGGAAGATGCCGTTCGCTCCGGGTATCACCATCTTTCCCTGTCCGATATTGAGCAGGGGCCGGAATCGGTTCCGATCCCGATGATTCTCGCCACCAGTGCCGTTAACAGCCGCCTGACGCAAAGGGGGCTGCGCACTTTCGTGTCGCTCAATGTGCGCTCCGCCGAATGCGTCGATCCACATGATTTCGCAATCCTGATCGGTTGCGGAGCGACAACGGTGAATGCCTATCTGGCCCAGGATTCCATCGCCGACCGGATCGAGCGCGGGCTTATTGACATGTCTTTGGAGCAGGCGGTCAGCCAGTATCGCGAGGCCATAGATCAGGGTCTGCTCAAGATCATGTCAAAGATGGGGATATCGGTGATTTCCTCCTATCGCGGCGGGCTGAATTTCGAGGCGGTGGGCCTGTCGCGGGCCATGGTCGCCGAGTATTTCCCCGGTATGCTCAGCCGGGTGTCCGGGATAGGGGTTTCCGGATTGCAGCAGAATCTGCTTGCGGCGCATGAGCGCAGCCTCCGTGGACCCGAAACGACATTGCCGATCGGCGGATTTTACAAGGCGCGGCATTCCGGCGAGGCGCATGCCTGGGAAGCCCGGTCGATGCATATGCTGCAGACGGCCTGCGACCGATCCAGCTATGACCTTTGGAAAAAATTCTCCGCCGAGCTGCAGTCGCGCCCGCCGATCCACCTGCGCGACCTTTTGGAAATTTCCCCGGAGGAAAAACCGGTGTCGCTGGACAAGGTTGAGTCGATCACCGCGATCCGCAAGAGATTCGTCACCCCCGGCATGTCGCTCGGCGCCCTCAGCCCGGAGGCGCACCGGACATTGAATGTGGCCATGAACCGGATCGGCGCGAAATCCGATTCCGGCGAAGGCGGCGAGGATCCGGCGCATTTCACGCCGGATCCGAATGGCGACAATCCGTCAGCGCGGATCAAGCAGGTTGCCAGCGGCCGGTTCGGCGTCACCGCCGAATATCTGAATCATTGCGACGAGCTTGAAATCAAGATCGCACAGGGGGCGAAACCCGGCGAAGGCGGGCAGCTGCCCGGACTCAAGGTGACCGAACTGATTGCCAGACTCCGTCATTCCACGGCCGGCGTCACGCTGATTTCTCCGCCGCCGCATCATGACATCTACTCGATCGAGGATCTGGCTCAGCTTATCTACGATCTCAAGCAGATCAACCCGCATGCGAAAGTCACTGTGAAGCTGGTCTCGTCCAGTGGAATCGGCACCATCGCCGCCGGCGTGGCGAAGGCGAAAGCGGATGTGATCCTGGTGTCGGGCCATAATGGCGGCACCGGGGCATCGCCGGCGACTTCGATAAAATTCGCCGGTCTGCCCTGGGAAATCGGCTTGTCGGAAGTTCACCAGGTGCTGACTTTGAACCATCTGCGTGACCGGGTCACATTGCGCACCGATGGCGGTCTGCGCACCGGACGCGACATTGTCATCGCCGCAATGATGGGGGCGGAGGAATACGGCATCGGTACCGCCGCTCTGGTGTCGATGGGCTGCATCATGGTCCGGCAGTGCCACTCCAATACCTGCCCGGTCGGCGTCTGCACCCAGGATGAAAGGCTGCGGGCGAAATTCACCGGCAATGCCGAAAAGGTGGTCAATCTGATGACCTTCTATGCCCAGGAGGTACGTGAGATTCTTGCCTCCATCGGCGCCCGGTCGTTGCAGGAGATTGTCGGGCGTGCCGATCTGCTTGCCCAAGTGTCAAGGGGCGCGGCGCATCTTGATGATCTTGATCTCAATCCGTTGCTGGTCACGGTGGACGACCGGCAGAAAATCGGCAGCAGTCTGAAGCGCCCGCGGAACGAAGTCGACGATACGCTGGACTCGGAAATCTTCAAGGATGCGCAGGCATTCTTCAAGGATGGTGAGAAAATGCAGCTGTCCTACACCGTGCGCAATACCGACCGCACCATCGGTGCACGAACCTCGTCGCGGATTGTTGAAAGATTCGGAATGAATAATTCGCTTCAGCCCGATCATTTGACAGTCAGATTGACCGGCTCCGCCGGGCAGTCGCTCGGTGCCTTTGCGGTCAAGGGGATCAAGCTTGAGATCTGGGGCGATGCGAATGACTATGTGGGTAAGGGTCTGTCCGGTGGGATGATCGTATTGCGGCCGCCGCTCGACTCCCGGCTGTCAGCTTCCGACAATGTCATCATCGGCAACACGGTGCTTTACGGTGCCACCGGCGGGTCGCTGTTCGCCGCCGGGCGGGCCGGAGAGAGATTCTGCGTGCGGAACTCGGGCGCTGAAGTCGCCGTCGAGGGGTGCGGAGCGAATGGCTGTGAATACATGACCGGTGGTGTGGCGGTGATTTTGGGCCCGATCGGAACCAATTTCGGTGCCGGCATGACAGGCGGCATGGCGTATATTTTTGATCCGGACGGCACCGCACCGGGCTTGATGAATCTGGACACGCTGGTTGTCGGACGGCTTGCCTCTCCGCATTGGGAAGCGCAGTGCCGGACCGTCATCGAAAGACATGCGGCTGAGACCGGCAGCGAAACAGCGCGCAACCTACTGGAGAATTGGGAGTCGGAGCGATGGAAGTTTCTCCAGGCCTGCCCCAGGGAAATGGTGTCCCGCCTACCCTATCCGCTCGAATCCGAACCCTTGGCCCGCAGCGCTTGACGGTGCCGGACACAGAACCGCCGCTCCGCCGGAATACAGCTCAGCCGGACTGAATGATGCACGCAAGGCATTCGGCGGACAAACCTGTTAGCCGGATTTTCGGCAATCGCAGCTGCTTGTCCTCAAGCCGGAATCAATTCCGATGATCTGCACGGCGTTGCACCGCCGCCTTTTGTGCCTTTCGCCGGTTGGAGATGGTTTCAGTGCCGGGCTTCAGGGCTGCAGGCGTACTGATAACGGCGCAGAACATTCTGTATGGCTCTTATTGGAATATCCTCCTGTGGTTCACATTCCGCGAGTTCCGGCAGAAATTGTTTCATGACCGGATGCGGAATTCGCCGTTCAGCCAGCCTTTGCCGGAGTCGGGAGACGGCCTGTTCCACCTGTGCCATGGGCCAGCAGTAACGGATCCGGTCCGAGTAGCTGAAATGCCGCTGGAGCCAAAGCGCAGTGGCATTGCCTGAATAATGGTCCTGCCAATGCCGGGGTGAGGAAAGCATGGCTTCTTCCATGGTTGCCATCAAGGTGCCGGAAGGTGGGTGCCCGTCGAGAATGTCAGCCACCGCATCGAGTGCGTAAAATGCCTCTCGAAGGGCAAAGGTCAGGGATGGTCCGACCTTGAGGATAGCGAAGCCGTTGGCCACCAGGTTATGCAGCCCGTCCCCGGTCTGGTAGTCGGTCGAGTGTGCTTCGAACACAATACCGGGAAATGATTGGAGGGTTCGGCGGAGCGCCTGCGCCTTTCCGGCTTCAAAATGGACAATGTCAGTGTGGCTGAATTCGACGCCCGGCTGCACAACGAGGGCGATGACACGGGAAAACGCTTGCTGCAGTCGGAGCGACTCAAACGCTTTTTCATGCACTTCATATGTTTGAAACACGGACTCCGGATCCGTAATTTGCAGATCCCCGAGCGCATGTGTCGCACCGCCGGGGACTGGCACTTCGGTACCGATGACATAGACCGGGTCCGCGCCCGGGCTATGGGTTTCAGCGGCGGCGGCGAGGCGCGCCGCCCTGCAGGCAGTTGCCTGATCGGCAAGTGCGGCCGGTTCTCCCCGGCATCCCATCGAGGTGTCGAGGTGCAGTTTTGTGAACCCGGCACCGGCATAGGCCCGGATCATGGCCTCTGCATTGGTCATGGCTTCCTCGGCGGGCAGGTGCTTCCAGGGGTTGGGGCCGAGATGGTCCCCGCCGAGCACAAGCTTCGCGATATCGAATCCCACCCTGGCGCAGATTCCTTCGACAAATTCCCGGAAGTGAGCCGGCGACATGCCGGTATAACCACCATCCTGATTGACCTGATTGCAGGTCGCCTCGATCAGAGCCATATCGCCGGAATCGCGTGCCTGCAGGAGTGTCGCCTCAATGACCAGCGGATGCGCCGAACAGACCGAGGTGATGCCGAGATGTTCGCCGCGGTGATACGCGGCGGGTATTGCGAGCAGCGGGTGCGCGCTCATGCGGCTTGCGAACGCACAAGCGCTTCCAGTGTGGGTAGATCCGACGCGCCTTCCATCGGACCACGCTTCGCCACCGCGAGCGCACCGCATGCGGCTGCCAATCGCAGAGCCCGCGCCGGCTCCATGCGGCGCAGCCAAAGCGAAGTGAAAGCCGCGCCGAAACAGTCGCCGGCTCCTGTCGGATCTATTTCATCGGCGGGAAAGGCGCGCTGCGCGAATTGCCGCCCGGCGTCAAAATAGGCCGCACCCTCGGCACCGCGCTTGTGCACAACAGCCCGGACACCACGCTGCAGCAACTCGGCAACTGCGCCGACCGTCTCATCCGCATCGGTGAGGAGGGTTAACTCGTCGTCGCTCGGCAGGTAAAGATCGGTCATCACCAGCATGCGCGACAGGGCATCGCCGAGCCCTTCCGTCGGCAGAATTTCCTTCCTGAGATTCGGGTCGAAGGATATCGTTCCGCCGCGCCGGCGCAGGGTTTCGGCTGCCTCAAGATTGAGTGCCGCGAATTCCGGGCTGGCGAGGGAGGGGCCGGTGACGTGTAGATGATCCGCGGAATGGATAAGTGCCCTGACTGCGGGATTCACATGCAGGTAACCACAGGCGCTGTGGCGGATATTGTAGACAAAATCGCGGCTGCCATCTTCGCGGTAGCGCACGAAAGCACTGCCGGTCGGCCGGTCCGGGTCGACAAACACACCGGAAATATCGACTCCGTCCTCGGCGAGCCGGTTGAGGTTCAACCGTCCGAAATCATCATCTCCGACAGATGAGATGATGGCCACGGGCTGACCGAGTCTGGCCGCCTGATCGGCATAGATGGCTGAAGCCCCGGATGGAAACGGGCCTGTCAATGGCTGCGGCTGCAGGAAACCATCGCCGATTGAATCCGCCATGATCTCCGCCAGGATATCGCCGATGATCAAAATCTTCTTCATGTCTGCACCGGTTTAGCTGAGAATCCGTGCAGTATCACGGTTTCTGACAATTGAGCTTATATCGCATGAAACACGCGGCGATAACTGGATGCAATTTGACAAGCGGGTTTGTGGTCCACCGGTACGTCGCAATGGGAAAAATAGGTTGCATGCGTGGAGTTTGATTTCCAAAACCGGGAGCGGAAACAGTGCCGGGCTGCATTTCACTTGCCTGTAGCCGGATTCGATCTTGGAAGGGGGGTGAGTGCATTTGCGGAGATTGAGCGCTATAATCTCCGCAAGGAGTGCGGAGAATGCCTGTCTATATTCATGAACTTGGCAACTGGCCACATTTCCGCTGGGACCATGCGGCCATTGCGGCTTTGCTGGCCAAGGTCAGCCGGAGTCAGGGGCGGCTGGTCGGTCGAATGGAAGCGCTGGGCTTTGACCTGCGTAATGAGGCGGTTCTTGAAACACTGGCTGAAGATGTACAGAAATCCAGTGAGATCGAAGGCGAGATTTTGAACAAGGCACAGGTGCGTTCTTCGGTCGCGCGGCGGCTGGGTATTGATATCGCTGCCCTGCCTCAGGTGGACCGTAAGGTCGAAGGCATTGTGGAAATGACACTTAACGCAACGCAGCGATTCGACGCGCCGTTGAACGAGGAGCGTCTTTTCGCATGGCATGCCTCACTCTTCCCGACCGGGCACAGCGGAATGTCCAAAATCAAGGTTGGAGATTGGCGTGAAGATCAAGGCGGACCCATGCAGGTTGTTTCCGGACCGATTGGAAGAGAAATTGTCCACTATCAAGCGCCAAGTGCCAATCTGCTCAAGTCAGAGATGTCTGCCTTCCTGAAATGGTTTGAGGAAAACGAAACCGACGACCTCGTATTCAAGGCAGCGCTTGCACATCTATGGTTCGTCACTATTCATCCGTTTGATGACGGCAATGGGCGGATTGCCCGCGCGATAGCTGATATGGCACTTGCCCGCTCAGAGAACAGCTCACAGCGAAATTACTCCATGTCGGCGCAAATCCGGAAAGAGCGCAATACCTACTATGATATCCTGGAGCGCACACAAAAAGGCGATCTGGACATCACGGAGTGGCTGACATGGTTCCTGGAATGCCTGGGGCGTTCGATCGAAGGTGCGGAAGGAACGCTTACGGGAATCTTGGAGAAAGCGGCCTTCTGGGAAAAGTTCAAGAATGAGTCAATCAGCAAACGTCAAAGGCTGGTGCTCAACAGGTTGCTGGATGGATTTGAAGGCAAACTCACTTCTTCAAAATGGGCGAAACTCACCAAAACTTCTCAGGACACGGCCTATCGTGATGTCGTCGACCTGGTTGAACGAGGCATTTTGAAGAAAGATGCTGCCGGCGGGCGCAGCACGAGTTATTCGCTCATAAAGATTCAGGATGATGCGTAGGTGTTTGACGCTGCATCTGCCAGGCCTTGGTGCGGGTGTCACCTGTTGCAGGATACGGCTGAGCCGGACCCGCTGAATCCCCGGTGTGGATTCTGCCATGTATCGAATCATGCCGCCTTGAATTGAAATGTCCTTGCGAATCCATGAATTTCCGGGGTGCCTCCGGTGACACCTGCTTGACCGCCA
Organism: Paracoccaceae bacterium; assembly: GCA_026706985.1. Lineage (GTDB taxonomy): Bacteria > Pseudomonadota > Alphaproteobacteria > Rhodobacterales > Rhodobacteraceae > JAPOXR01. Next base: position 15,825 of record JAPOXR010000056.1, read on the forward strand.
ATCATAGAAATTTGTACAAGAATCGAGCAAAGCTACCGCGTGTAAAACGCGCTCCAGCCCCTTATGCGTGGGAGCAATGTCGCGGAGGCCGCTGAATGCCGGGTCGTAAAATTAAGAATATGGAGGAGCTTGCCGAGGTCAGCGGTATTTCGCGGCCGACGCTGTCCAAGTTTTTCCAGGATCCCGACAGCGTGCGCAAATCGACGCGGTCCCGGATTGAGAACGCATTGAAGAAGTTCGATTACCGGCCCAATATCTTTGCCATCAACCAGCACCGGAAGCTCACCAGGATCATCGGCATTCTGGTTCCGTATCTCGCCGACCCGTTCTTCGCCGAAATTGCGCGTATGATCGAGCGGTTATGCATCGGCGCCGGATACTGGCCGGTGCTGTTCAATGCGCATGGAATGCGGCAGCTGGAGAATGATGCCTTGACGACACTGCAGTCGCTGCGCCCCGCCGGGGCGCTGCTGGCACCGCTCGGGCGCAATTCCGATTTCGCCGCGGTGCAGCGCTTCACGGAGGAGTTCCCCACGGTCATCTTTGACAGCAATGTCAATGTCGGCCGGGCATTCGTCGGCTCAGACAATTTTCAGAGCATTCCCCTGATCGTGGATTATCTGTGTCGGACCGGCGAGCCGCCCTGCTTCTTTGAAATGCCGCCGGTGAATCCGAATGCCAACAAACGCCGCGAAGCTTACATCCAGTGCATGCACCACCTCGGCCACGAGCCGAAAGTCATCCGGGTACGGGGTCAGGACTGGGATTTTGAAAGAATCGGACGCGATGAAGGGCTGCGCCTGTTCTCGGAACGTGCCTTGCCCTCCGACACCGTGCTCTGCAGCAATGACCGCCTGGCCATCGGCCTGCTCGCGGCGGCGTATCAGAAAGGCCTGCGGGTGGGACACGGGCCGAACTGCGCCATCCGCATCGCCGGCCATGATGACCACCCTTGGTCGCAATTCACCTGCCCGCCCCTGACCACGGTTTCCCAGGATTACCGCTCAATCGCCAGGCGCAGCGTCGAAGTTTTGTATGACCTTATTGACGGGAAGATCGACAGCCAGGACCGCCCGGAAGAACTGTTCGAGGGGCAACTGGTGCTCCGGGCCTCGGCATAGAATCGATATTTTACATGCGTAAAGTCAATTTTTAACTTGCCCCCGTGAAAGATATGGTGCAGGTAGCCTGCCTGTTTGGCCGAAGACACGGGATTGGGGTGGTGCTGGCCCGCAGCTGTCGGGGTGCGGTTTTCGTCACTCTGGAAGCGCGGCACGATGTCATTCCACATCCGGGCCTTCTGATCAACATGCAGACCAAATGACCTGCAACAAGGAGAAAACTATGAAGAAGTCATTGATGACGCTCAACAGGGGCCTCATTGGTGCTTCGGCATTGGTTTCGGTCGCCGCGACCGCTGCCCTCGCTGAAGAGATCACCATCGCCACTGTGAATAACTCTGACATGATTATCATGCAGGAACTGTCATCCCAGTGGGAAGCCGCGACCGGCAACACGGTTGAGTGGGTGGTTCTGGAAGAAAACGTGCTGCGTCAGCGCGTGACAACCGACATCGCCACCGATGGCGGCTCGTTCGACATCATCACCATCGGCGCCTATGAGGCCCCGATCTGGGGTGGACAGGACTGGCTCGTCGGTCTCGAGGATCTGGGCGCCGATTATGATTATGACGACATTTTCGAGCCGGTGCGTAACGGCCTTTCGGCGAATGGCACACTGTATGCGGTTCCGTTCTATGCGGAGAGTTCGTTCACTTTCTATCGCACCGATCTGTTCGCCGATGCCGGCATCACGGTTCCGGGCGCGCAGATGACCTATGATGATTTTGCCGCGATCGTTGCCAAGCTGCATGATCCCGACAATGGTGTTTTCGGCACCTGTCAGCGTGGGAAAGCCGGTTGGGGTGAGAACATGGCATTTGTCGGCCCGCTGGTGAATGCGTTTGGCGGCAAATGGTTCGATCTGGACTGGAATCCGACCATTGACAGCCCCGAATGGAAGGCCGCACTCACCTATTATGTGGATCTGATGAATAATTATGGTCCTCCGGGTGCCACTGCGAACGGACACAATGAAAACCGTGCGCTGTTTGCCGACGGAAAATGTGCAACCTGGGTCGATGCGACTTCGGCTGCCGGCTACATCTTCAATCCGGATCAGAGTTCGGTCCATGATGTGACCGGTTTCTTCCAGGCACCGAAGCAGGTAACCGATAAGGGCACCGGCTGGTTCTGGGCTTGGGCGCTCGCCATTCCGAAGAGTTCTCAGAAGGTCGATGCTGCCAAGGCGTTCCTCGCATGGTCGACTTCCAAGGAGTATGTCGAACTCGTGGGCGAAACCAAGGGTTGGGTCGCGGCTCCTCCGGGCACACGCAAATCAACCTATGCCAACCCGGCATACAGCGAAGCGGCTCCCTTCGCCGCGACAGTGCTGAACTCGATTCTGGCAGCCAACCCGGCTGACGCGACGCGGGATCCGGTACCCTATACCGGTGTCCAGTTCGTGGCGATCCCTGAATTCCAGGGAATTGGCAACTATGTCGGTCAGCAGGTTTCGGCGGCTCTCGCCGGCCAGCAGAGCGTTGACCAGGCTCTTGCCAACAGTCAGCAATTCGCGGTTCGCGAAATGACCAAGGCCGGTTACATCAAGTAACGGTCTTTCCAACGGGCCGGTTCCGGTAGAGCCGGCCCGTTTCTTCAACTCTGCGTGTGATTTCGGCGTCGGTTGCAACCAGTCAGTCGCAGCGCTTAAAGTAGAAACGAATGGCGACCAAAGCATCCCGATCAGCCGCAAGGCTCATGATATCTCCGGCAGTCCTGCTGCTGCTCGGCTGGATGCTGGTGCCACTCAGCCTCACTATCTATTTTTCCTTCCTGCGCTACAATCTCATCACGCCCGGAGCCAACCCGTTTGTCGGCTGGGAAAATTACTATTGGTTCCTGACCGACCCGAGCTTCAAAGCGGCTATGGTCAACACGCTGCTGTTGGTCGGCGGCGTTCTCCTGATCACGGTCGCCGGCGGCATCCTGTTCGCGCTGCTGCTGGACCAGCCGATGTGGGGGCAGGGCATCATACGGATTATGGCAATCTCGCCCTTCTTCGTCATGCCGACCGTATCGGGTCTGGTCTGGAAAAACATGTTCATGAATCCGGTGAACGGAATTTTCGGCCATCTCGCACAGGCGTTGAATGTGCAGCCGATCGATTTTTTCAGCCAGATACCGCTGTTGTCGATCATTCTGATCGTCAGCTGGCAATGGCTGCCCTTCGCGACATTGATTCTGCTGACGGCTCTGCAATCGCTTGACCAGGAACAGCTGGAGGCGGCGGAGATGGATGGCGCCGGGGCATTTTCCCGCTTCTTCCACATTATGCTGCCGCATCTTGCGCGGGCGATAACCGTTGTGATCCTGATCCAGACGATCTTTCTGCTGTCGATCTTCGCGGAAATTCTGGTGACCACAAATGGCGGCCCGGGTGTTTCCACCACCAACCTGACTTACCTGATTTACGTGTCTTCGCTGCTCCAGTTCGATGTCGGAATGGGCAGCGCCGGCGGTGTACTCGCAATTATACTGGCGAATATCGTTGCCATCTTCCTGATGCGGATGATCGGCAAGAATCTCGACGCTTAGGCAAATTCATGGCACGCGGCGTCACGATATCCCGAAAATCAGTGAACACCATCGCTGCCGGTGTGTTGGGACTTCTTATGTTCTTTCCGGTGCTGTGGATTGTCATCCTGTCCTTCAAGACCGAAGGTGATGCGATCAAGGCACCGCTCGAGATATTGTTCGGCACCGGATGGACGACCGAGAGTTACGGGACCGTTCAAGCCAGATCAGATTATTTCAAGCATTTTTCGAACTCTCTCATTATTTCTCTGGGATCGACCTTTCTCGGCCTGTTGATCGCAGTTCCCGCGGCCTGGTCGATGGCTTTTGTGCCGGCCAAACGCACCAAAGATGTGCTGATGTGGATGTTGTCGACAAAAATGCTGCCACCGGTGGGTGTGCTGGTGCCGATCTATCTGATTTTCCGCGATCTCGGAATTCTCGACACTCGATCGGGCCTCGTCATCGTGCTGATGTTGATTAACCTGCCGATCATCATCTGGATGCTCTACACCTATTTCCGTGAAATCCCGGGCGAGATCCTCGAAGCGGCGCGGATGGATGGAGCAACCCTGCGCGAAGAGGTCGTCCATGTTCTTATTCCGATGGCTATCCCCGGAATGGCGTCAACAGTTCTCCTCAACATCATTCTGGCATGGAACGAGGCCTTCTGGACGCTGAATCTGACCGCCGCGAAAGCGGCTCCGCTCACCGCCTTCATCGCTTCCTATTCCAGCCCGGAGGGGCTGTTTTACGCAAAGCTGAGCGCCGCTTCCGTCATGGCGATCGCACCGATTCTGATGATGGGTTGGTTCAGCCAGAAACAACTTGTCCGCGGCCTGACCTTTGGCGCGGTGAAGTAAGGAACACGATATGGGACACATCCAACTTAAAGGAGTCAAAAAGAATTTTGGCGATGTCACTGTGATCCCGACATTGGATCTGGAGATTGAAGACGGGAAATTCGTCGTGTTCGTGGGCCCGTCCGGTTGCGGCAAGTCGACATTGCTGCGTCTTATCGCCGGACTGGAGGATGTCACCGAGGGTGTTGTCGAAATTGACGGGCAAGATGCCACCGGCTTACCGCCGGCTAAGCGTCGACTGGCCATGGTGTTTCAATCCTATGCCCTCTATCCGCATATGTCAGTTCGCAAAAACATCGCCTTTCCGATGAAAATGGCCCGTATCCCGCAGGAGGAGCAGGAGCAGCGGATAACCGAAGCGGCAAGGGTGCTGAATCTCACCGATTATCTGGACCGGCGGCCGGGGCAACTTTCCGGCGGGCAGCGCCAACGCGTAGCCATCGGCCGTGCCATTGTCCGCGAACCCGCGGCGTTCCTGTTTGACGAACCATTGTCCAATCTTGATGCGGCACTGCGCGTCGGCATGCGACTGGAAATCTCCGAACTTCACAAGCGTCTCGCCACCACAATGATTTACGTCACGCATGATCAGGTTGAAGCGATGACAATGGCCGACAAGATCGTTGTGCTGAATGCAGGCGTGATTGAGCAGGTGGGCAGCCCGCTGGAATTGTACCGTGAGCCGCGCAACCTGTTCGTCGCAGGCTTCATCGGATCGCCGCGAATGAATTTACTCGAAGGTTCCGTGGCCGAAAAATACGATGCGCACATAGTCGGTATCCGACCCGAGCATATCGAAGTCTCGGCAGCATCGGGTGATTGGACCGGTACTGTCGGCGTATCGGAACATCTAGGCTCGGACACGTTTTTCCGGGTGAATGTCGAAGGTTTCGCTGAGCCGGTGACAGTTCGTGCGGATGGCGATGTCGACCTCCATTACGGGGATACAATCCATCTGACTCCTGATCCTCACCAATTGCATCGTTTTGACCGGGATTCCGCAAGACTGGCATGAAGAGGCTGGATGGCAGGATTGCCCTCGTCACCGGCGGGGCCCGCGGGATAGGCCGTGCCGTTTGTGAAGCCTATGTGCGTGAAGGTGCGAAGGTAGCGGTAGCCGATATACTGGAAAGTCAGGCTCACAGCACTGCCGAGGGGTTGAGCGGCACTGCGACTGCGGTGGCGATGGATGTGACCGATCCGCAGTCCATTTTCGATGCGGTCAACACAGTTGAAGAGATGTGGGGCCGGATCGACATACTGGTGAACGGAGCCGGCATATTTAACATGGCTTCGATCGACAGGATCACCCATGCGGATTACCGCCGTCAATATGATGTCAATGTCGGTGGCACGATATTCGTGACACAGACGGTCGTCCCACGGATGAAAAAATGCGGCGGCGGTGCCGTCATAAACTTTGCCAGCCAGGCCGGGCGCCGCGGAGAAGCGAATGTAACGGTTTATTGTTCGACCAAGGCCGCAGTCATCTCGATCACACAGTCGCTGGCGCTGGAGCTGGCACCCTTCAATATCCGGGTCAACGGAGTTGCGCCCGGAGTCATCAACACCCCAATGTGGAACCATGTCGATTCTCAATTCGCCGAATATGAGAATAAGCCGATCGGTCAGAAGAAACGCGAAGTCGGGTTGGCGGTGCCGCTCGGTTATATGGGCGAACCGGCGGAGGTCGCCGGCCCATGCGTTTTTCTGGCTTCCGACGAGGCCCGGTATATAACGGCACAGACGCTGAATGTGGATGGCGGAAATTGGATGAGCTGACGGCATGCCGGTGAGGTTGTCAAACGCAGCTCTGGGAAAACTGTCCAAAGGAGTTGTGGTTCCGCTTTACGACCGTTCACGGCTGACGCCCGGAATCGTCCATATTGGGCTCGGCAATTTCCACCGGGCGCACCAGGCATGGTATCTGCACCGGCTCATGCAGGAAGGACATGCGTTTGACTGGGGAATTATTGGAGCCGGCGTCCGTGTTTACGACCGGGAACAGCGGCGGAAACTTGAGGCGCAGGATTTTCTCACCACCCTGATCGAGTTGGATCCGGGTGCGACATCGGCGGAGATCATCGGCTCCATCATCGGCTACGTTCCGGTAGAAGAGGAAAACGGCCCGCTGATCAGGCAGATGGCAGACTCGGCAATCCGGATCGTGCAGTTGACGGTCACCGAGGGGGGTTACTTCATCGACCCGGCAAGCAACAGTTTTGACGCCGGGAATGACGAGATCCGTCATGATGCCGAAAACCCGGAGACCCCGCACACCGTATTCGGTGCGATCATTGCCGCCCTCCAGCGCCGCCGCGCCACTGGGGTTGGGCCGTTAACCCTGCAAAGCTGCGACAATCTGCAGGGCAATGGCGATATTCTTCGCGAGGCCGTCGTTACTCTCGCTGGCCTTTCCGATCCGGAACTCGCGGACTGGATTGACACGGAATGCACCTTTCCAAACTCGATGGTGGACCGCATCGTCCCCGCGACCGGGGACAGGGAATTGGCGCTGGCACATGAAATCGGCATCGATGACGCCGTGCCGGTCACGCATGAGAGCTTCTGCCAATGGGTGGTCGAGGACAAATACTGCGCAGGACGGCCCGCCTGGGACAGGGTGGGGGTCACTTTTTCCGACCGTGTGCGCGATTACGAGGAAATGAAGATCCGTATCCTCAATGGCGGGCACCAGATCTTGGCGAACCCGGGTGAGATTCTCGCAGTGGAAACAATTGCCGATTGCATGGCGCACCCGCTGATTGGATCCCTGTTTCGAAAAGTCGCACGCGAAGAGATCATCGCGCATGTCAACCCGGTCCCGGACACGGCGCCGGAGGCTTATGTCGATTTGGTTGACCGGCGCTTTTCCAACCCGATGATCGTGGACACGCCACGCCGCGTGGCTTTCGACGGTTCATCACGGCACACGGGTTTCATCCTGCCTGTTCTGCGCGAGGCGCTCGGCTGTGCGGCACCTTCTGACGGGCTTGCATTGGCGGAGGCGCTCTGGTGCCGGATGTGCGCCGGCACCCGCGAAGATGGAACCGTGATCAAGCCGAACGATCCATTCTGGCCCCAACTTCACAATGCCGCCTGCGCCGCAAGATTGGATCCGCTGGCCTGGCTCGATCAGGGGCATCTCTATGGCGATCTCGGTGGGAACAGGACGTTCGCAGCGGCCTTTTCGAAATGGCTGAAGCTGATCTGGGAGTCCGGTACTGAGACGGCGATGCAGGCCTATATCGGTTCCCGGCAAAAAGCCTGAACGCCCCATGAAGGCGGTTATTTTTCCTGCCAGGGATCAGGTCAAGACGGCGGATCTGCACCACCCGGAACCGCGAAGCCGGGAAGTGGTCGTCCGCGTGCGGGCCAGCGGCCTTTGCCATACCGACATCGATGTGATGCAGGGTGACTATGGAAGGTCAGCTTTTCCGGTTGTTCCCGGTCACGAATTCGCCGGCGAAGTGGTTGCCGTCGGGTCGCGGGTCCGCGGGGTCAAACCGGATGACCGGGTCGTCATAGACCCGAATTTTGAATGCGGAAAATGCCGCTCATGCCGCCGTGGCTGGGCGCATCTGTGCGATAATCTCGGAGCTTATGGTGTCACCGAACATGGTGGATTCGCGGAGCTGTGCGCAGTGCGCGCTGAGGCGGTCCATCCGATTGGAGATATGGGTTTTTCATTAGCGGCACTGGCCGAGCCGATGGGCTGCATCCTGAACGGCCTGACTCAACTGCAGGACCGGACGATTGAACGGGCGGTGATTTTCGGTGCCGGTCCGATGGGACATTTGATGGGTCTGACACTCAGGGCACAGGGCACAGGCGAGGTGTTCATGGTTGATATCGACGAAAGCCGGCTGCGGCTCGCGGGCGAAAACGGCCTGACACCGCTTAACCCGGGCCCGGAAACTGACGACATGCTGCGCCGCGGGTGTGACCTCGCGGTGGATGCAACGGGGGTTCCCGCAGTCGCCGCCGCGCTCGTGGAGACCGTCGCGAACGGGGGAGCCGCACTGTTCTTCGGTGCCTGCCCGCCGGACGCGCGGATTTCCATTTCACCGCACGAGATGTTCCGTCGCCAATTGTCGCTGTTCGGCAGCCATTCACTGAACCACAATATTCCGCATGCGGTGAGTGTCCTGCGCGAGATTGGCGAGGCGGCCACAAGAATAGTCACCCACGGTGTGCCGCTCGACGAGATTCCGCGCGTGATCCTCGGCCACAAACCGCCGGGATGCCTCAAGATACAGGCGGTGCCGTAACACCGGCAAATCCCCGGCCGCATCATGAGGCAACGGCGCGCACTGTTCCAGCCCTCTGCGACTTTCAGTCGATTGCCGAAATCCGCACATCTATTGTCGGTGGAAAACCGATCCCGGGATCAATAACAGAGTCCGACCAGTCCGGCTGCATTTGCGCCGTGACAGTCATTGACGGGGACAGAATGGCCGCAAGACCGAAACTCACATTCATAGGCGCCGGTTCGACCGTGTTTCTCCGCAACATCCTCGGCGATGTCCTGCGCAAAGAGGCGCTGAGTTCAGCCGATATCGCTCTGATGGATATCGATCCGGCAAGGCTGGAAGAAGCCGGTTCGGTGGCGCGGCGGATCAAAGACAGCTTGGGAGCGGGAGTCCGGATTTCTCTGCATCGGGACCAGAGGCAGGCATTGGCGGGTGCCGATTTCGTCCTCGTCGCGTTTCAGATCGGCGGTTACGAACCCTGCACGGTGACCGATTTTGAGATACCGAAACAATTCGGTCTCAGGCAGACGATCGGCGACACGCTCGGCATAGGCGGCATTATGCGCAGCCTTCGGACGGTGCCGCATCTGTGGCGGATCTGCGAGGATATGACCGAACTGTGCCCCGATGCGGTGATGCTGCAATATGTCAATCCCATGGCCATCAATGTCTGGGCCATCGCCGCAAAATATCCATCCATCAATGTGGTTGGACTGTGCCACTCGGTTCAGTGGACAGTGGCGGAACTCGCCGCTGATCTGGATATCCCGCCGCAGCGGATCCGTTACTTCTGCGCCGGCATTAACCATATGTCGTTCTTTCTCCGCTTCGAGGAACTTGCGGCCGACGGCTCGCTCCGGGATCTGTATCCGGCGCTGCGGCGCGGCTATTCCGAGGGACGTCTGCCCGGCCCCAACATCCACAATCCGCGCTGCCCGAACCGGGTCCGCTACGAAATGCTGATGCGGCTCGGCTATTTCGTAACCGAGAGCTCGGAGCATTTCTCTGAATACGTGCCGTGGTTCATCAAGCGGGATCGCCCGGACCTGATCGAGAAATTCGGCATTCCGCTGGACGAGTATCCGCAGCGCTGCATCGAGCAGATTGAGCTCTGGTGCCGGCAGGCGGATGAGGCGGAGTTTGAAATCGAACCGAGTCATGAGTATGCGGCCGATATCATGAACTCCATTCACACCGGTGCGCCCTCGGTTGTCTATGGAAATATCCGCAACACCGGCCTCATCGCTTCGCTGCCCGAAGGGTGTGCGGTGGAGGTTCCGTGTCTTGTCGACCGTAACGGCATTCAGCCGGTGCATATCGGCGAGCTGCCGCCGCAGCTGGCGGCAATGATGCGCACGAACGTCAATGTCCAGGAACTGATCGTCGCCGCACTGCTCAATGAAGAGCGGGAGCATATCTATCATGCGGCGATGATGGATCCGCATACCGGTGCCGAGCTTGACCTTGAGCAGATCTGGAAGCTCGTGGATGCCCTGCTGGTGGCGCACAGCGACTGGTTACCCGCATGGACCGCGCCGGCAAGCTGAACGGTAGTGGAAAGATCATGACCGTCGTCGGCACTGATACTTTGAGACTCTGTCCGGCGGCAGCTACTGGCGGTTGACCTCACGGTCATCGAGTTGGGCTGGATTCCAACCGTCAGCGTGGGAGTAGGGTGCAACCGCGGTGTTCCGGGGACTGCCGCTGAATCCCGGTTGCGACGCGTTTGAATTGCTGCGCAAAACCGAAGCCACTATCAAATTCGAGGCCCGGCACCGCACCTGGGCTGATATCGGGGTAAGCCATGATGGCCCGATTGACGATCCGCCTTTTTGTTTTGCATTTTCCTGCCCCCGGAATAGCTCCACCCATACAGAGCCCGGGATGAATCCTCTTCTTTCAGCATAGGGGTGCCGCCGACTGAGGTTATCCGTCCGCCGTCGAAACATTATACAACCCTACCCCTTTCACACCCCTGTCGGGCGATAAGCTGGGTACAGGGGATCACCGATGGGCGGGAGTCAACCTTTTCGGCAAGCCATGCCTTGATCAGAGACTGGTAGGGCGTATCCCGCTTGTTTGCGGCAGTCTTGATGCGCTCAAGCAATGGTACAGGTAACCGTATGGATATCGAGGTTGACGAGGGCTTGAGGTTTGGCATGTAGAGCTGCGATACCCGAAGACGTCGTGCGGTGTGGTTATCGGCGAAAAAGCTTGCCGCACTTTTTCCAACGCTTCGTAAATTCTTCGAGTTGGCATTCCATTCGGTCATCGGGGTTGATGATGAAGAAGGTCCGGTTACTAATGGGTTGCCAGTACCAAGCCCGGGTACAGCCGGGCAATTCGTTCATCCAGTCGCTGATTTCCTTGCGGTGCCCGCCCTTGCGGCGCGTGTTGTGATGATAGATGACAGCCGTTCGCCCGTCAGCAAGAGCCTTTGCCTCACACAAAGGTATACTCTTCGCGCTACGTTTTTGCGTCGGGCTGAAGTTCTTGTCAGGGGCCAGGCCATTGTCGGGATCGGCGAAAACCAGGTCGCAATCGGCAAGTGACTCCTTCACACCTTTGAACCACCTGCGGCGCCGGTGCTTGCGGCAACGAACCGGCACGTTCTCCAGTTCGAGTCGTTTGCCAGCGAAGACGGCGTCGCCCAAAATTCGGCGCTCCTGCACTTCCTTGACCGATCTCTGTCTCCGGCACACAATTTGTTTCAGTTCATCGAACAACCCGCAATCGAGGTGGTGCCATTCCCTGCACTGTTTCAGGTACTGAGTATGGCGACCGTCACCGGGTGGGCCTGAATCAGGGTGCAGGTACCACGCTATGCCCAAATTTCTCCCTACGCTGATTGCGCGCAAGAGCCCGTATTTGGCGAAGTCGCCAATATCACCGACATAGCGATCCTGCATTAGCCGCTCCTATTGGTAACTACGCTGCTTCCCCGCCCACACCGGCCACGGTCTCAGAATCTCATGCATTCGTGATCAGGTAAACAGGCGTGGCTGTTGTTCAAATTTCGGTTTGTTTGACGCAACATTGTATGGCGCAGCTTGCACTCAGTTCAAATCTCGGTTTCAGGGTCACCTCATCCGGGACATTGGGAGCGGAAAACTGGAACTCGGGAATCCCTGCACCTTGATGGAACGTTACCTGTTCGATCTGAATGGTTACATTATCCTCAGGGGTGCTCTTTCGCCGGACGAGGTGTCCGCCTGCAACGCCATACTGGACACGCTTCAGGATGTGCAGCCGGGGGAGTGGCGCGGCTGTGTCCACGGGCATCATTTCATCGGCGCGCATGAGGGGTTGAATCTACAGCAGATCTATGAGGCCGGGCCGGCATTCGAAACTCTGATCGACCACCCTTCATGGATCGGCAGGGTGCTGCATTTCCTGGGCACGGATGAGGCCAATTTCGACGGGCTGCACGGTCCTTGCTTCATCGATGAGAATTTTGCCTCGATCCGCGGCCCCGGTCAGGCCATCGGGTTGCATTCGGGCGGCGCGAGGCGGGTAACCCGCTGCCAGTTCCGTTATCATGACGGGCGGTTTCACTGTGGTCAGATCAATATCCTGGTGGCTTTCAACCGGATCGGTGCGGGCGACGGTGCCACCATGGTGATTCCCGGCAGCCATAAATCCAATCTGGAACATCCTGAGTTTGAAGCCGCGGCGATGGCGGATACCGCAACCTCCGTCGACGGCGTGACCGGGGCGGTCGAGGTGCATCTCGAGGCGGGAGATGCGCTGCTGTTCGTCGACGCAATCATGCACGGATCAGCGGCGCGCCGTAATCCGGGACAAAGGCGCGTGGCGGTGTATCGGTATGGCCCCTCATGGGGCTTCTTCCGCCATAATTACCGGCCAAGCCATGAGTTGCTCGACCGGCTGACACAGAGCAGACGGGACATTGTCATGCCGCACAAACCGCCGCAGCATCCGCCCGGCACCGGTCAGTGAGGCGGAAATCCCAGGCAGAATCCGCTCTGCAATTCACGAAGCCAGTTGTCGCTGTCCCCGGTTTCCCTGGCGAGGGCCTGGTAGGAGAGCACATGGATACGCCGCCGACCCTTGATCCGGATCAGCCCGTCATTGCGCAGTTCCGACAAACGGCGGGACACGGTTTCAATCGTCAGTCCCAGATATTCGGCGATTTCCGTCCGCCCGAAGGGCAATTCAATTTCCAACGCGTCATTGATCGGGCGGCATTTTTGCCGCGCCGAGTGCTGAACCAGCAGGGCAATCAGGCTGGCCAGTTTTTCGCGGGAATTGGCCCTTCCGAGCACCATCATCCACAATCTGGCGGCGTCAAGCTCGTCGAATGTCATCTCCAGCAACCTTCGGTTCACCGTCGGGCTGGTTTCGAGGATGGCCTCGAAATCATGCATCCTGAACTGGCATAACTCCACCTGCGATCCGGCAATGATATCAAATCCGGCATTCCGCCGTCCCGGCCGGCCGATGAAATCGCCCGGCATGAGGAGCCCGACAATTTGCCGGCGCCCGTCTTCCAGCGACCGGCTGAGATAGGCGGTGCCGTGCAGCAGCGAGCCGACTTCGGTCAACCTGTCGCCGAGCCGGGTGATGTGGCTGCCGCGGGCGTAGGTCTTAACGCGGCGGATCCTGTTCAGCCGTTGAAACTCGTCGGGACTGCAATAGGAACAGATCGCATGTTCCCGCACCGGGCAGCCCCGGCATTCGAGCCTGTCGAAAATCGCTTCTGGCGCGGTGGATAGATCCATTTCAGTCAATGCCGCCCGCAAAGGGTCGGAAACGAATTTCGGCCCGGAGATTTCGCATAAATTGATTCAGATCAATGAAGCCATACACAGCTTGGCGTAAACAGAACCGGCATCCGCCGCAAGCAATTCCGGAGCCGGGAAGTGGACGTCCTGGAAAATGTCACATCAAAAGACAGTGGGCGCGCGCTGGCGCTGAGCACGGCCGCTTTCACCACCTGCTTCGCCGTCTGGACGATCTTCTCGGTAATCGGTGTGACTATCAAGGAGGAGTTGGGTCTTTCCGACACGGAATTCGGCCTGCTGGTCGCCACACCCGTGCTCACAGGTTCCGTCAGCCGCATATTTCTCGGCGTGTGGACAGAACAGTTCGGTGGGAGGATCATGTTTCCGCTGCAGATGCTGCTGACAGCGCTGGCGACCTGGCTGCTGACCTCGGCCCAGTCCTATTTCATGATCCTGCTGGCGGCGCTTGGTCTGGGGCTTGCCGGGGGTTCTTTCATCATCGGTGTGTCCTATGTCTCGAGATGGTATTCAAAGGAACGGCAGGGAACCGCGCTCGGTATTTTCGGTGCCGGAAATGTCGGCGCCGCGATTACCAATTTCGTCGCGCCGATTCTGGTCGTTGCCTTCGGCTGGGAGAATGCCGCGACGCTGTATGCCTTGACGCTCGCCATCGCCGCGGTGCTGTTTTTTCTGTTGGCCAAAAATGATCCGGTTGCCGAGTGGCGCAAGCGGACCGGATCCGGCGTCGTATCCTCCGCCGAACAGCTTGCGCCGCTGAAAAATATCCGGGTCTGGCGCTTCGCCACCTATTATTTCTTCGTGTTCGGCGCTTTTGTCGCATTGGCTTCGTTTCTGCCGCGCTACTATGTCGGAGCATATGGTCTCAGCCTGACAATGGCGGGCGCTTTCGCTGGCCTGTATTCGCTTCCGGGTTCGGTGTTCCGCGTGCTCGGTGGATGGATGTCGGACAGATGGGGCGCCCGCTTCGTCATGTATCTGACCTTCATCGTGTCGCTGCTGTGCCTGTTTGCGCTGAGCTACCCTGAGACCAGTTACGAGATTTCCGGCATTGAGGGGCCGATCCGATTTACCATCGGCGTGACGCTGCCGGCCTTTGTCGCCCTCACTTTCCTGCTCGGATTTGTCATGAGTCTCGGCAAGGCGGCCGTGTATAAGCATATCCCGGTCTACTATCCGCATCATGTGGGTTCGGTAGGAGGCCTGGTAGGCATGATCGGCGGATTGGGCGGCTTTGTGCTGCCGGTCGCCTTCGGTGCGCTGCTGGACCTGACCGGCATCTGGACCGCCCCGTTTATGCTGCTCTTCGCCATCGTCGCCATTTCGGCGGTGTGGATGCATGTGGCGATTAGGCGGATGGAGCTGCGCCGGCATCCAGGCCTCGGCGATGAGGTTTATCTGTCGGACGTTCCGGAACAACCGCTTCCGGGACCCCGCTGATCTGAAGGAGGCGCACAAGTGAGCGGCCATTCAAAATATCTACTGCGCGACTGGCGTCCGGAGGATGTTGGGTTCTGGCAGCAAAGCGGTCGGAAAATCGCCACCCGCAATCTTTGGATATCCATTCCCTGCCTGCTGCTCGCCTTTGCCGTCTGGCTGGTATGGTCCGTGGTCGTTGCCAAGCTGCCGGCGGTGGGTTTTGATTACAGCACCGATCAGCTGTTTTGGCTGGCGGCGCTTCCGGGACTGTCCGGGGCGACTTTGCGGGTCTTTTACAGCTTCATGATTCCGATTTTCGGCGGGCGCAGATGGACCGCATTGTCCACCGCCTCGCTGCTGCTGCCGGCGCTCGGTGTCGGCTTCGCGGTGCAGAATCCGGATACACCCTATGCGATATTCGTGGTGTTGGCACTGCTCTGCGGTCTGGGTGGCGGAAATTTCGCCTCCTCCATGGCCAATATTGCTTATTTTTACCCCAAATCCTCGAAAGGAAACGCTCTGGCGCTGAATGCCGGTCTGGGCAATCTGGGGGTTTCGGTTATGCAGTTCTCGGTTCCCCTTGTCATAACCGCCGGCGTGTTCGGGGCGCTTGGCGGCAAGCCGCAGACGCTGTCGGACGGCGCCGGGATCTGGTTGCAGAATGCTGGCTTTATCTGGGTGCCGTTTCTCCTCGCCGGTGCGGTTGCAGCCTGGTTCGGTATGAATGATATCGACGGCACCCGGGCTTCGCTGCGCGAACAGTCGGTCATTCTGCAGCGGCGCCATAACTGGATTATGTGCGTTCTTTATACCGGGACATTCGGGTCATTCATCGGCTATTCCGCTGGCTTTCCACTGCTCATCAAGACACAGTTTCCCGATACCGATGCCCTGTCACTGGCTTTTCTGGGACCGTTGGTCGGTGCCCTCAGCCGGGCTTCGACGGGTTGGATTTCCGACCGTTTCGGCGGCGGTCGAATCACATTCTGGACTTTCGCCGGCATGATTGTCGCCGTCGCCGGTGTGTTGCTGTTTCTGCCCGGTCAGTCTGGTGGAGGAAATTTCCTCGGCTTCTTCATCTGTTTCATGCTTCTGTTCGTGTTGACCGGTGTCGGCAACGCATCAACATTCCAGATGGTACCGACAATCGTGCGCCAGGAGGTTCCGCGGCTGATGCCGGATCTCGATTCCGGGGCGGCACTGGCGCAGAGCGAAAGGGAGAGCGCGTCAATCATCGCTTTCACCTCCGCCATCGCAGCCTATGGGGCATTCTTCATTCCGAAAGCCTATGGAACCTCGATCAGCCTGACCGGCGGTCCGAAGGCCGCCCTTTGGGCCTTTTGCCTTTTCTACGCTTTCTGCCTTCTGACCACCTGGTGGTTTTACAGCCGGCGGAACGCACCGGTTCCGGCCTGAGACGCCGGTGCCGGTCCAATGATACCGGGAGTTTGAAATGAGCCTGCTGCTTGACCGTCTGAATTTTCTCCAACGCAAGGAAATCGAACAATTCGCCGGCGGGCACGGGCAGGTAACCCGCGAGAGCCGTGACTGGGAAGACACCTACCGGCAGCGATGGCGGCACGACAAGGTTGTCCGTTCAACGCATGGTGTGAACTGCACCGGTTCCTGTTCCTGGAACATCTATGTCAAGTCAGGCATTGTGACCTGGGAGACGCAGGCCACCGACTATCCGAAGACCAGGGCTGACCTGCCCAATCATGAGCCGCGGGGATGCTCGCGCGGCGCGAGTTACAGCTGGTATCTTTACTCCGCCAATCGTGTGCGCCATCCGCTGGTGCGGGGGGCACTGCTGCGGGAATGGCGGCGGCTACGTGCCGGTATGAGCCCGGCGCGGGCCTGGGAGGCGCTGCAGCAGGATGCCGGCAAACGGAACGCCTATACCCGGCTGCGGGGCAAGGGCGGATTTGTCCGCGCCGATTGGGAGGAGGCAAGCGAAATCATTGCCGCCGCCAATGCCTGGACAGCCCGGCGTTACGGTCCTGACCGGATTTTCGGTTTCTCGCCGATACCGGCCATGTCGATGATATCCTATGCTGCCGGCACCCGGTATCTCAGCCTGATCGGCGGGGTCTGCATGAGTTTCTATGACTGGTATTGCGACCTGCCGCCGGCGTCACCGATGACCTGGGGCGAGCAGACCGATGTTCCGGAAAGTGCCGACTGGTATAATTCCGGCTTTCTCCTGATCTGGGGATCAAACGTACCGCAGACGCGCACACCGGACGCGCATTTCTACACCGAAGCACGCTATAAGGGCACGAAATCGGTGGTGATTTGCCCGGATTACTCGGAAGCGGCGAAATTCGGTGATATCTGGCTGGCGCCTAAACAGGGAACCGACAGCGCGTTGGCGATGGCGTTCGGACATGTCATTCTGCGCGAATTCCATGTCGAGCGGCAGGTTCCGTATTTCGAATCCTATTGCCGGCAATTCACCGACATGCCGATGCTGGTCCGGCTGGAGGAACGCGATGGCAGGCTGGTTCCGGGGCGTTTTCTGCGCGCATCCGATCTGCCGGGAAATCACGGTGAGGCCAATAATCCGGAATGGAAAGTGCTCGGCGTCGATGCGGACAGCGGCGACCTCGTCATTCCCAATGGCAGCATCGGGTTCCGCTGGGGACAGGAGGGGGTGTGGAATCTGGAAGAGCGGGCACAGGGCAGGCCGGTCTCGCTGAAGAAATCATTAGCTGCCGATCATGATGCGGTGGCGGAGGTCGCATTCCCCTATTTCGGCGGGCAGGCGAGCGGGCCGTTTGAAAAATGCGACCATCCGGAAATCCTGCGCGCGCGCGTTCCGACCCGCTCTGTCGCGCTTGACGGTCAGACCGTGCAGGTCGCCACGGTATTTGATCTCTTATGCGCGAATTACGGCGTTGATCAGGGATTTGGTGACGGCGGTGCCGTGGAATACGGGGAAGACCGCCCATACACGCCGGCATGGGCGGAGCGGATCACCGGTGTTGACCGGAATCATATCGAAAAAGTGGCGCGCGAATTCGCCCGCAACGCCGAACTCACCGAGGGCCGTTCGATGGTCATTGTCGGGGCCGGGCTGAACCACTGGTACCATATGGATATGAATTACCGCGGCATTATCAATATGCTGGCGATGTGTGGCTGCACCGGCAAGTCGGGCGGCGGTTGGAGTCACTATGTCGGCCAGGAAAAACTGCGCCCGCAGACCGGCTGGCTACCGCTTGCCTTTGCCCTGGACTGGGCGCGGCCGCCGCGGCAGATGAATTCAACCTCTGCCTGGTATGCGCATTCCGATCAGTGGCGTTATGAGACGCTGGAGGTGAAGGATATCATCTCGCCGACCGCGCCCGATGGCGATTGGTCGGGGAGTCTGATCGATTACAATATCCGCGCCGAGCGGATGGGTTGGCTGCCTTCCGCACCGCAACTGAAACAGAACCCGCTGGATATCGGCAGGGAGGCGAAAGAGGCCGGCGCGGAAACCGCCGGGTTTGTCGCCGAGCGGTTGATGTCGGGGCAATATGAGATGTCGTGCCAGGATCCGGATGCGCCGGAAAACTGGCCGCGCAACCTGTTTGTCTGGCGCTCGAACCTGCTCGGTTCCTCCGGCAAGGGCCACGAGTATTTTCTCAAACATCTGCTGGGCACCGAAAGCAGCGCCATGGCGGCTGATCTTGCCGAATCCGGCCGCGCCAAACCCACCGAGGCCAAATGGAATGACGAACCGGTGGAGGGGAAGCTGGATCTGCTGGTCTGCATCGATTTCAGGATGTCGACGACGGCGGTGTATTCGGACGTGGTTTTGCCGACCGCGAGTTGGTACGAAAAGAATGACCTCAATACCAGCGACATGCATCCTTTCATTCACCCGCTGCAGGCGGCGGTCAATCCGGCCTATGAATCGAAATCCGACTGGGAGATTTTCAAACAGCTGGCGAAGAAATTCTCCGAGGTGGCACCGGAGATTCTGGGCGTTGAGCATGATGTGGTTCTGACGCCCATTCTGCACGATACACCGGGTGAGCTGGCGCAGCCCGAAATCGCGGATTGGAAACGCGGCGAATGTGAGTTGATTCCGGGGAAAACCGGGCCGAACATTATTCCGGTGACCCGCGACTACGGCGCAGTCTATGACCGTTTCACGGCGCTTGGCCCGCTCATGGAAAAGCTTGGCAATGGCGGTAAAGGCATCGCCTGGCAGACCGGCGAAGAGGTCAGCCATCTCAGGCAGTGGAACGGGGAGTGGGATTCCGGCCCGGCGAAGGGCTGTGCCCGGATCGAATCCGATATCGATGCCGCCGAAACCGTGCTCACTCTGGCACCGGAAACCAATGGCGGCGTCGCGGTCAAGGCCTGGCAGGCGCTGGAACGCGCCACCGGTCGGCAGCATACGCATCTGGCACTGCCAAATCAGCATAACCGGATCACATTCCACGACATCGCCGCGCAGCCGCGCAAGATCATCTCATCGCCGACATGGTCCGGGATTGAGAGCGAAGCGGTGTGCTACAATGCGGGATACACCAATGTTCATGAACTGATTCCGTGGCGGACCCTCACCGGCAGGCAGCAGCTGTATCAGGATCATGCCTGGATGCTGGCATTCGGGGAAGGGCTGTGCGCTTACCGGCCGCCGGTTGATCTCAAAACCGTTGCCGCGGCGATGCAGCCGGCAGGGGCGGATGAGGCGCCTCAGATCGTGCTGAATTTCATCACCCCGCACCAGAAATGGGGAATTCACTCCACCTATTCGGATAATCTGCTCATGCTGACGCTGAACCGCGGCGGGCCGGTGGTATGGCTGTCGGAGTCAGATGCCGCCGAAGCCGGGGTCGAGGATAATGACTGGGTCGAGGTGTATAATGACAATGGTGCGCTGACCGCCAGAGCGGTGGTGTCGCAGCGGATCAAGAACGGAACGCTCTATATGTATCATGCGCAGGAAAAAATCGTGAATACGCCGGGATCGCAGAAGACCGGCCGACGCGGCGGCATCCATAATTCGGTCACCCGCACGACGCTCAAACCGACCCATATGATCGGTGGATATGCGCAGCAGAGCTATGGCTTCAACTATTACGGCACGGTCGGATCGAACCGGGATGAATTCGTTATCCTGCGGCGGATGCGGAAAGTGGACTGGCTGGACAAACCCATGCGGCAGGCGGAGGTTTCGGTATGAAAATCAGGGCGCAGATAGGCAAGGTACTCAACCTCGACAAATGCATCGGCTGCCACACCTGTTCGGTGACATGCAAGAATGTGTGGACCAGCCGCGACGGTGTTGAATATGCCTGGTTCAACAATGTCGAGACCAAACCCGGCATCGGCTATCCGAAGAACTGGGAAGACCAGTCAAAATGGAATGGTGGATGGGAGCGCACGAAGGCAGGCACGCTGCAGCCGAAACAGGGGGCGAAATGGCGGATTCTGGCGAAGATATTCGGCAATCCGGACCTGCCGGAAATCGATGATTATTACGAGCCTTTCGACTTCGATTACGAGGATCTGAAATCGGCGCCGGAAATGGAGGCATTTCCGACCGCGCGCCCACGCTCCCGCATTACCGGCGAGCGGATGGAGAAAATCGAGTGGGGCCCGAATTGGGAGGAAATCCTCGGCGGCGAGTTTGAAAAGCGGTCACAGGACAGCAATTTCGAAGGTGTTCAGAAAGCAATCTACGGTGAATACGAAAACACTTTCATGATGTATCTCCCGAGGCTGTGCGAACATTGCCTGAATCCGTCCTGCTCGGCGAGCTGTCCTTCCGGTGCCATCTATAAGCGGGAAGAGGATGGGATCGTTCTCATCGACCAGGATCAGTGCCGCGGATGGCGCATGTGTGTCTCCGGCTGTCCGTACAAGAAAATCTACTACAACTGGTCAACCGGGAAATCCGAGAAATGCACATTCTGCTACCCGCGGATCGAGTCCGGCAGCCCCACGGTGTGTTCCGAGACCTGTGTCGGCCGAATCCGCTATCTGGGGGTGATCCTGTATGACGCCGATCGGATTCATGAAGCGGCGAATGTGCCCGATCCGAAGGATTTGTATCAGGCGCAGCTGGATATATTTCTGGATGCGAATGATCCGGATATCCGTCGGCAGGCCCGGGCTGACGGTGTGCCCGAAGATTGGCTGGAGGCTGCGACCCGTTCACCGGTGTGGAAGATGGCCATGGATTGGAAGGTGGCGTTCCCGCTGCATCCCGAATACCGCACATTGCCGATGGTCTGGTATGTGCCGCCTCTCAGCCCGATCCAGAATGCAAGCGAGAACAGCCTGATTGAAATGGACCGGGAGCTTCCCGATGTGCGCTCGTTGCGAATACCGGTGCGCTACCTCGCCAACCTGCTTACAGCGGGCGACGAGCCGCCCATTGTGACCGCCCTCGAGCGGATGCTGGCGATGCGCGTCTATATGCGGGCGAAAACGGTGGAAGGCGTTGTCGATGAATCGATCGCCCAAAGAGTCGGGCTGAAAAGCACTGATATCGACGAGATGTACCGGATCATGGCGCTTGCCGAGTATGAGGAGCGTTTCGTCATTCCAACAACGCACCGGGAGAATGTCGAAGATGCCCAGTTCCTGCGTGGCGGCTGCGGTTTCACCGACAGCAATGCCTGCTCCACCGGTATCAGCCAAGGCTCATTGTTCGGCGGTGGCGTCAGGACGCTGTCGCTGCCGACGGATGCTTGAGTATGGATATGACGCTCAAATCGCTGTCGGTGCTGCTTTCTTATCCGTTGCCGGAACTGAAGGAGTCGACCGGCGAGATCAGGCGGGTATTCGAATCCGACCGGCGTCTCGACAGCAAAACCAAGCGCAGTCTCGCCGGATTGCTTGAGGAAATGGAACAAGGCGATATCTGGCAATTGCAGGAGCAGTTTGTCGAAATTTTCGACCGATCCCGATCCTGCTGCCTGAACCTGTTTGAGCATGTGCATGGCGACAGCCGGGCGCGCGGGAGCGCCATGCTGGATCTGCTTGAAACCTATCGCCGCGCCGGGTTTGAGCCGAACACCGTGGATCTGCCGGACCACCTGCCTACGGTTCTGGAGTTCCTGTCGCTGCGACCGCCGGAAGAGAGTGTGCGGACGCTTGCCGATGCGAGCCACATCCTGCAGGCCATCGGCGTCCGGCTGACGCGCCGCAATCTGACTTATGCATCGGTGTTCGATGCGCTGGTGCGGATTGCCGGCGGTGTCAGGGATGGGGAAACGCTGGAGGCGCTGCTGAAAATGCCGGACCGGGCGGAGGATGATCTGGAAGCGCTTGACGCCGCCTGGGAGGAATCGGAGGTCACCTTCGGTGCATCCCCCGGCGGCGATTGTCCGCAGGCCCGCGACATGCTCTCGCGCATGCAACCCGGCAGCTAAGGAGGAAGCTGATGCATGAGTTCCTGTTTGGAATCTATCCCTATATCTGTCTTTCCGTGCTTCTGGTCGGCAGCATAGTCCGCTACGAACGCGACCCGTTCACATGGAAATCCTCTTCCAGCCAGCTATTGCGGCGCAAACAGCTGATCGCCGGCTCGGTGATGTTTCATACCGGCGTTCTGATCGTGTTTTTCGGCCATCTGGTCGGACTTCTTACCCCGATCCAGCTATTCGACATGCTGGGAATCAGCCACAGCTTCAAACAGGCGCTGGCGATCGTGGTCGGCGGGGTGGCGGGGCTGCTGGCGCTTGCCGGCGGTCTGATGCTGCTGCACCGCAGGTTGCGGGATCCGAGAATCCGCCGGACATCCTCTTTTGCCGATATCGGCATTCTTGTTCTGCTGGTTGTGCAGCTGTTGCTCGGTCTGGCGACAATCGCCATTTCGTTACAGCATCTGGAGGGCGGTCAGATGGTGGCCTTCATGGCCTGGTCGATCGGCATTTTCACATTTGACATCAGCGCCGCGAGCTACATCACCGATGCGCATATCATTTTCAAGATCCATATCTTTCTCGGCCTGACCATATTCCTGCTGTTTCCCTTCACGCGGCTGGTGCATATGCTCTCGGCGCCGATCGGCTATATCTTCCGCCCCGGATACCAAGTGGTCCGCTCGCGCCGGAAAGCGGCTTCAACAGACAGCTCTTCCGCGCATGCGCAGGGCGGGTAACCCGGTGAAACCACTCTTCTCTGACCTCAGCGTCAATGGCAGTGTCATCACTGTGAAGGAAATAGCCGCCGAGGCGCAGAACCACCGGGCACCGGAGGGGAAGCCGGGATTGGCTTGGCGCGCCGCCGCCAAATCCCTGGTCATCCGTGAGCTGCTGCTGCAGGAGGCGGCGCGGCGGAGAATCGATGCGTCTCCGCAGAAGCTTGGAAACGGGCGCCGGGAAACCGACGCGGAAGCGATTATCCGACAGCTGACCGAGGCCGCTATCAAGCCGTCGCCGCCTTCGCCGGATGAGGTGAAAGCCGCTTACGATGCGCAGCCGGAACTTTTCCGCTCGCCCACCCTCTCTGAAGCGTCGCACATCCTGATCGCGGTGCCGGATCCCGGGAAAGAGCAGGAGGCGGAGGCGAGGGCAGTGCGCCTCCTGAAGGAACTGCGGAAGGATGCGGCCTGTTTCGGGCGGCTGGCACGGGAACACAGCGCCTGTTCATCCGCTTCCAGTGGCGGTGCGCTCGGACAATTGTCGGAGGGGGATCTGGTGCCCGAGTTTGAAGAAGCCATGCGGCTGCTGGCTCCCGGAGAGATTGCGGACAGCCCTGTGCGGACCCGTTACGGGTTTCATATTGTGCGTCTTGATGCGCGGGCGGAAGGACAGGTACTCCCCTTTGAGTCCGTCCGTGAGCGGATTAACGATGCGCTGGAAAAGGCCTCCTGGGCCTCGGCGGGCCGAGATTTTATCCAGGGAATTGTCGCCAGGGCGGAAATTTCAGGAATCGACATGGGGAGCATTCCGGACACCAGCCGAAGAACTGCCGCACCATCACGCCATCTCTGAGATTCCCGAGCGCAGTTGCCACCCCACCTGATTGAGGAAACGGGTGGTATCCCGTTTTCCGGATTGCAGCATTCCGGGGCGGGATGTTGTAAGGGGGTGGTTTACGGGCGGGCCGAAACCCATTTCCAGATAAGATTGAATTTTGCTGTCAGCCTGTCGAGTGAGATTCACCGATGATCGACCAGTCTGAGGGCAACAAGCCGAGCGGAGCCATCTGGCGCCGGGTGCGCGACCTTGCGCCCGAATACCGAGCCCTCGCGCACGAGGGTGCACGCAAGGAAGCAAAGCGGTGGAAGGCTGCACGTGCCAGGCTCGAAGATCCGTCCATCGACCGGTCTTCGATGGATATCTGGCTGCGTGAACAACGCCGCGCTTTTGCCATTGAGACCGGCCGGATTTAGGGGCTTTATCTCCTGCGGCCGGGCGTGGCTGAAAACCTGATCACAGAGGGGTTCGAGAACGTGCGGGGAGCACATTCAGTTACCAGCATTGATGACAACACGCTCAAGGGGTTGCTTGAAGACCAGGAGGCTGCGCTGGAAATGATGTTCGCCCATGTGAGGGACGAGCGTCCATTGACCGCGGCGGCGATCAAGGATTGGCAGGCGCTGCTGACACGTCACCAGTCCGGTGCGACCGGCATTGATATCTTCGGCAACCGGGTCGAGATTCCGCTGATCAAGGGCCAGCCTGAATCCCCATGCCATGCACCCCAGGTGACGTTCGGGGGTCCGGCAGCCGG
>JAPOXR010000035.1 GCA_026706985.1 Paracoccaceae bacterium
CCTGTGAACAAAGGCGGAAGGCCTCACATCAATTGCGGTCGTTGGTTATCGAGGCGAGTATGAACCAGACCGGGTTGCCATAAATGCTTGCCCCCGGAGCCCAGCCATTCGCCATCGCCCAGAAGACCAGCCACTGGAAGGCGGTCCAAATAGTTATGCCACTCGCTACCGTCCAAAACATATTGTCGTGAACCTGGTTGCGGAATGTGAAATGCCCGTTGTCGCGCGCCTGATCGCGGGTGTAGAACTTCCATCTTTTCTCCTGCCCGCGCCAGCGGTAGAGCCAGAGATGCAGAAGTGAAGCAATCATCACATGCGGCACCAGATTGGCGAGATAGACGCTGAGCATCCACCGCCAGTGCCAATCCACCATGCTCTCGAGGGGTGGCATAAACAGCCACCAGACCAGTCCCGCCATCACTACCGACAGTGTCACCGTCGACAGCTGCAGCCACATGCCGGAATACCATCGGAACACCGCCAGCGGTTTCGGCGGCCAACTGAACAATGGGTTCAGGGCGACAGGATCGTCGGGGCGGTAGTTCCAGCGTTTCGCTTCGTCGTCATTTGCCCAGCGGGTCATCGCATTGCTCCCCACGCAGTTTCCGGACCAGCGTCTCCAGCCGGCTTCCGACATCCTCTGCCGTCAGTCACAGTAAACACCCGCACGGCGGCGAAACCCAGTGATCGCCTGCCCCTGACGGGCAGATATAATGGCAAAGGATGGACCCAACCCCGGAATTCCGAACCTTGATTTTCCGATGAGCATTCATGCTGGATACGCAAGAGAAAGTTGGTCGATCCCGATAATACCGCATACCCCCATCCGCGCAATGAAATCATCACTTTTGCGGCGCTACATCGAGTATCTCAAACCCACCGAGCTTACCATGTGTCATCGCTAACCATCAAAGGAACTGATCCGCAATCCCAAAGTCTAACAGAATCACTGTTGAACTCTGATTCAAAAATTGCGCCGGATCTGATCAATCCAGCTGGGAGCAATGTGCGCATTCTGTGGCAGGAGATGGCAGCTTTACTGAATTGGCCAAATTGGCCAACTCCAATTGTTTCGACTTCCGATCTTCCCGAACTTCCGGCCAGCCAAGTATGTTCGCATGTCGCGGTGGGCTGTCGTCTCGGTCGACTTCGAGGCCGACCCTCCTTATCTGTTCGCAACTGACCACACCCCACCCATACAATTTTTTGTTCTGGCTCTTCGCAACCGGAATACCCAGTTTGCATTTCTCCACGCAGGAAAGACCCACTACACAGAATATCGACAGTTCACCGTCCCTGTTGGGTTCGAACAGCTTCGGTTTCGTGCAATCCTGAGTAACCCGCCCACTTTCCAGCGCAAACCTCGCGAACTGGCACTCTGATCCAACCTCCATAAATGTTTGAAAATCACAAAGATGAATAATGGTGCAAGCAACACTCAACAGGGCATACCAGCTTACCTGTCCAAGGAGCGGTTCCACGGGATTTGAACTCGCCAAACAACGCGGCCCAAGCCAAGGTGCCGTCCGAACCAATGCTGATTGTCAGCATCGCATCTCGGCTCGCCATCCAGTCGAAATCGACCTCGCCGTGAGGAGTGGCCGCGACATCCGGGTCTTTGATATTTGCAGGCAATTTGCCCGCCACTTCCAAGGCTACCTTCACAGTCTCTTCTGAGACGGCTTGAGCATTCTCTCCATCCCAATTGTCCGAGCCGGCGGTAGAGAGCAGTTCTTCAATCTGAGCCTTAAGATTTGTTCGCTCCGGAATTACGCTGAAATTACGTGCAATCTCAGTAAATTCCTCGGAACTGTCGCTGCCTACTCTGTGAGAAAGTGCGACTGTTATTCTGTGAAAAAAGTCAGCTGGTCTCGCAATGGCTACAGCATGGGAGTGGATTTTCAGCCACTTGAAGTAAGCCGAATCTGGCGGCACTTCTTCTTGCCATTCGTCAGGCCCCGATGTTGCAACATCCCATCCGGACCACTCATGGTCTGGCCAAAAAATGGCACGATCTACTTGGAAAGATGGATATAGCAACGACAGATATTTGGATGCCCTGTTTGCCGTTGAAACTTGCCCATGTGGATCCATAGTTTTATCTCTTTGTGTTTGACCTAATCAACCGATGGAATTCCTTCACGTATAGGCGAAACTCTTCAACGCGCTGGAATTTGCTAGCCAACGGCTCTAGGTTTGTTAGTGTTTGGTGACCATTCACGGCAACAAAAAGATGGTCTCCCTGTGACTTTGCATGTGGTTCAAGTCGTATATTGTAGAAAAATGGGGGGCTGGGAAAAGAAACACTTATTTTCGTTAAATATTCGGGTGCTCCAATGAGATGCTGAATATCGGCCGAGACTAATTCTGTGCAGTATTTTTCTCCATCTTTTCCAATGTCGTTCCGAACAATTGCTCCGTCGCAGTTCATCCCCACCGCGGTTACTTTTGTCATCTGCTGAAGACCGTCCAGCCTTCGAGCGACAGTTCTAGCTGCCTCAACAAGCTCATTCGAAAGGATTGTGGTTTCGTTGGCCCTTAAGTCAATACGGTCAGGTGTGAGTAATAACTGGTATTTTCCTGAAGCAAACGAACATTGGGTAATTTGTGGCAACTTATGAAGGGTGTTGAAATCGACGTTTCCGCCGAACAGATCCCTTTCATCCAGACAACCGGGTGGAAACTCACCCACAAATATCACACTGTTCAATTGCTCAATTAGCACGGTCATATCTCCTTTCATCGCGCTAACACCAGAAAGCTACCTTAGCAATGGTTTACCTGCAGCCCACTCCATACGAGATTCCCGGTCGCAATGCCTGTCGTGGGCACCCGCGACTGGGTCGGCGACGGGCGAAGATATGTCCAACCCCCTACCCCGGGGCCATCCTGCCGCCATCACGTGGCGGATTGCGGGGAAATCCATCGTTCAAAGGAGTCGCCCTATACTACGGGCTCGGGCGCAGGGGATGGCCCTCCCGCTGCCCGCGCTTTCCAGATTGCGGTCCTTTGGTTTCCAATTGGCGATCTCTTGACTTCCAATTAGCCGACATAGAAAGTTCCAATTGTCTGCATTTGGAGATGGGATGTTCAAACGCTTTGTAGAGCCCCGGGCCGACGAGGCCCTTTCGGATACGCCCGTGGTTCTCATTGAGGGGCCGCGCCGGGCGGGCAAGACCACGCTCGTCAAGAGCATGGGAGGAGCCGACCGCGTCTATATCACGCTCGACGATCAGACAATGCTTGAGGCGGCCCGTTCCGATCCAGCCGGATTCGTCCGGGGCCTGGACCGGGCCATCATCGACGGGATTCAGCGCGCGCCCGACCTGCTCCTGGCGATCAAGAAGACGATCGACGAAGATTATCGCCCGGGCCGTTTTCTCCTCACGGGCTCAGCCAATGTGCTGACCTTGCCACGGGTCGCCGATAGTCTGGCCGGCCGGATGGAAACACTCCAGATGCTGCCGCTCGCGCGGGCCGAGATCGAAGGGCGGAGGCCTAGCTTTCTGGAGCGCCTGTTCGAAGGGAAACTGCAAAATCAGCGCAAAGCGGTTATCGGTGATAATCTCGTCCAGACCGTTCTGCTCGGAGGGTTTCCCGAAGCAATTGCCCGTAAAGGCGAGCGGCGGCGACAGGATTGGGCACGATCCTACCTCACCTCGATTCTCACGCGCGATCTCAGGGACATCGCGGAGGTCGAGAAACTGACCGAGCTTCCGAAATTCGTGCGGTTGCTGGCCGAGCACTCCGGCCAACTGGTCAACTATTCGCAATTCGCGGCGGGCATTGATGTCAGCCACAAGACGGGGCAGCGTTATGTCGGGCTGCTTGAACAGGTCTTTCTGATCGCAACGCTGCAGCCATGGTTCACCAACGCGCTGAAACGTATCGCCAAGACGCCAAAGCTGCATTTCCTCGATTCCGGCGTGCTGGCGAGTGCGCGCGGCCTGACATTCGACCGGGTGAAGGCGGACCGCGGGACATTCGGAGCGCTGCTCGAGAGTTTCGTGTTCTCGGAAGTGCTCAAGCTGATGACGGCCTCGGACCTGCGATTGACGCCACATCATTTCCGCGACCGGGAAATGCGCGAGGTCGACATCGTATTGGAACGCGACGATGGAATGATCGCGGGCATTGAAGTCAAGGCAAGCGCCACGGTGAGGTCCGGCGACTTCGCCGGCCTTCGGGCACTGGCAGAGCCGTGCGGCGATCGCTTCGCCTTCGGTGTCGTCCTCTATGACAATACGGATGTCGTGCCGTTCGGCGACCGGTTGGTGGCGGCGCCATTGTCCTGCCTGTGGAATTGAGCGGATGCGCAGAGACTGCGAGCCGATAGAACCGCGCCTCGCGATGATGGCATCGGGGGCACAGCGTGGGACTGTATGAGAGGTGGTGCGGCGCAGGTGGTTGGATTCATTCAATTGATGCCATTTCGTCAAGCTTCCGGTTCCCTCTCTTCCACGCCTTGACGGGATCTTCCGGACTCCGGCTCCAGCGAAACGGGCAGGCGGCGTTGACCCTGTGGTGCCCGGTGCAGCCCCTGATCGCCGCGATGCATTCATCGAGTGAGTCGAAGACCGCGTCCTTCAGCCGCTGCCGGGACAGCTTCACGAAGAACCCCTCGACGACAACGACCTCGGTGCCTGCGGCAGCGCATTGCATCGATTTACCGCCGGGAGCCGCGCAAAGATCCACAACTCTCACAGTTCGATCGCAGCGCGGTACTCGGCGTAGTCATTCAAGCCCTCAAGGCTCTTGTTCCACGCCCATCCCTGATCGGGAGGAATCACTTCGGGTTTGGAAAACAGGTTTCCGTTGTCAGCGGCAGGACGCCATCCGGCACCTCGATTCCAACAGTTGGTTTTCCGAGTTCCGGGAATGTCTTTCAAAATTCCCCTGACACATCTCAGCAGACGCGGTTCGCATAGTTTCTGATCTGGAACAGCCAGCTGCAGGTGGGCGACAGCAATGTACCGGGATGCGTCGAGCGATTGGTGATCAGGTCAATTCAGCCGGACCTCCGCGGCTACATCATGGAACTAGAGCGTGATGACTTTAAGTGGAAGCATAGCCTGAGTTCCTGAAGTAGTTTGCACATTCTTCGGGCGGAAACTGGTCCAGCAGGTCGCCGATGCGCCTCCATGTCGCCTCGGCTGT
>JAPOXR010000049.1 GCA_026706985.1 Paracoccaceae bacterium
CATTCCAAATGGCACCTAACCCGCGTTTCTCAGTCCATGGTTTGAGAAATGCAGGGTAGCCATGCGGAAAGATCCCATTCGCAAAGGCGACACAACCAGCCACATCGCTCATCGGGGTCTGCGCTGAGGTCTGGTAAGCGGTACGCGTTAAAACTCTACCAGGAAACGACCCAATCGCCGCTTGATGGCCGGAACGTAATTGGCGGCACCGATCAATGTCCGGAACGCAACCCGTCTGGGTAAGTTGACACCACCGGTCATTTTTCGTCCGCGTTCAGTTATTCGCACCGCTTCGTTGCCAAGCCTATGGCGAAGTCCAGAATAGTCTTCGATGCCGCCATTCACGAGCCGTTCAGCAAGCTCCGCGGCATCCGCAATGCCCAGATTCATTCCCCGCCCCCCGACAGGGGCGTGGCAATGTGCGGCATCGCCTGCCAAGTGAACTGGTCCCTTTGAATAGGTAGATGCCTGTCGGACGGAAATTTTGAACTGGCCTTGCCGGCGGATGTTGGTCACGTTGATCGGAAGCGGCATAGCTTCCAGTGCGTTTGGAGCACTGCTGACAAGGCGGTAACGCCTCGCCTCCAGCGGAGCAAAGACCACTATCATCCCCGGTCCTGCCTGGACCAGAGTGATTTTGTCGGGATGCTCCCACCCCTCGGCATCAACATCAGCGATCGACCAGGTTTGCTCCAGATCAAACCCGGGATATTCGATCCCGGCGGCTTCGCGGACCGTGCTCCGTATGCCATCCGCGCCGATGACCACATCAAACTTGCCCGATGTGCCATCAGCAAAGGTGACAGCGGCTTTGCCCCCTTCTTCCTCATAACCTTCAAATCCCTTTCCAAACTGGATGGATCCGCCGAGCAATTCGAGTGTTTCCGCCATCAGCGCCTCGGTCCTGTCCTGAGGCATGCCGATGACGTATGGATACGCCATACGTTCAGACCGCAGCGGCAGGTCCAGAGAAAGCGATGTACCGTGATGGATTCGGATACCGTGGAAAGGGATCGCCTCCTGTAAGAGCTTTTCCGTGACGCCTGACGGTTTCAGTAAAGAAAGACTGCGCGGCGTTACCCCGACCGCACGGCTCAGCGTAGAGGCAGTCTCGCGGCGGTCCACAATCGTTGGAACGACCCCGAGGCGGCAAAGTTCAATGCCAGCGGTCAATCCCGTCGGTCCAGCCCCGACAATCAGCACCTTCACTTCACAAATCTCCCCTTGCTGGCAGCATAGTCAGTTCAGTTCCAGGCCAATCCCGGATTCTAAGTCTACGAAACGGAATTCGCGTCCGCATTGCAAATACTGAAGTCTTCAGATCAGCTTCTTTTTGCTGTGCAATACGCCGTCCGCGTCACCGTAGACCCAATCGCGGGAACAGAATTTCACACCGCCGAACTCGATTTCGCAGCCGACCCTGCCCCAACATTCTTTTGCGCTTTTGACAGGGCTTGTGGCCAAAGCGAACACCAAGGTGTTCAATTCCGAGATTTCGGCACTGTCACGAATTGCGGCGTTCAAAACCAATCCGGCCCAATTATTGCTGATCGCCAACTCCGCCAGCATGTCGCCCAATATTGCGATTCTGGTTGATCCTCCGCCATCAACAACCAAAACGCGGCCCTCGCCAGGTGTCTCCAGCTGAGCCCTAACAACTGTGTTGTCCTCAAAACATTTCACGGTTTGGATTTGGGCGGCAAAGTGCTTCTTCTGCCCAAACTGAAGAAACGGTAAGTGGACAAGGCTAATTTCGGACGCGTGGTGATCAATAAGGTCTGCCGTTTTCATTGATCATTTTTCTCCGAGTGTTTCTTTTGCTACCCGATCTATTCGGCGGTCATTAGCTTGTCGTCATGTCTCCCGAGAACAACAGGTAACTTCGCTGTTTCTTACAGTTCCTCTGGCGCATAACCGCTGTGAACAAACCTTTTCGAGCTACCTCCGGGCCGTGTTTCATCCACCAATTCCTTGGCCGGAGCTCGCCCTGACACGTGACCAGGCCGGGTCGAAAGGTGGCACATCCAGAATGGATGCGGGGTAAGCGGTGCCGAGAATATCAACGCTGAGTTGACTTGTCTGCCGTAGATGCGCCGAGTCGATGAAACCAAGCGCCAGGTTGGTGTCGGTCCTGTAGCCGAAATGCCCCGATGTGACGGTGCCGGCGGTTTGTCCGGCACAATTGATCGTCGCGCCGGGAAAGGCACATCCTCGGCCGGTATCGATGTTCAACAGGCATAGTTGACGGCGTGGTCCGTTGGCGGACATTTCCGCCAGGGCGTCCCTGCCGATAGTGTTCCTGTCAGCCGTGATGAATCGCTCCAGCCCGCATTCCAACGGGTTGGTTTCGGTTATCCATTCAGACTTCCAGTGCCCGAGCCCTTTTTCGAGACGCATACTGTCGACGGCATGGGAG
Organism: Paracoccaceae bacterium; assembly: GCA_026706985.1. Taxonomy (GTDB): domain Bacteria; phylum Pseudomonadota; class Alphaproteobacteria; order Rhodobacterales; family Rhodobacteraceae; genus JAPOXR01. The sequence goes on from JAPOXR010000049.1 coordinate 2,417, forward strand.
CCGAAAGGCTTGATGTGGAAACGCGTGCCCTCTGACATGATGGCTTCCCAGGCATGCCGCAGCCGGTGACTTGGGAGATGCACCTCGAAAGCCAGTTCACCGGAATAGGAAAGATTGATGATCAGCGCATGGTCCGGACCGCCCGTGCGCACAGCGTGCAGAAAGGGAAGATTGGCGGCGGAGCAAACCTGCCCGAAAAGGGTAGTCAAGACCTTGCGGGAATCCGGCCCGGCAAGCAGAATTGCCTGATAATCTTCCGTGAGCGGCTGCAGTTGAACCCGATCACCTGACGGAAGGTGGGCGCTTAGCCAGTCGAAATCATGCACTTCCGCCGCCGCGGCGGAAAGATACCAAAAGCCATCATCGCCGAGATTGACGATGACGGCCTCACATTTGAAGTTGCCATGGTGGTTGAGGAGGTAGCACAGGCGAACCTGCCCGGATCGCCCAGGGATATCGCCCGGGCTGATCCATTGCAGCCATTCGCGCGCCCCGGATCCGGTTATGGCAATCCGGTTGAATCCGGAGATTTCCGAGATTCCGACATGGCGGTGCAGGTGCAGCACTTCTTCTCCGACTAGATCGTGCATGGGTGAGCGCCGATATGAAGGCCCGGGCGTGTCGCTGCTCCGGTAGTATGCCACCCGTTCCCAGCCATTCACCGGATGCAGGAAGCCGCCCATTTGTCGATGTGTCCCGGTGAGTCCGGTGGTGCGGGCATCCATCCCGGCGGGACGGCGTTCGTCGGGCAGGTGAAATCGGAACTCATTGCGGTAGTCTTCGACTGCTTTGGCGATGGTATAGTCTTCATCGACATGCTGGCCGAAGCGGCACGGATCCAGGCACCATGTGTCGAGGCAGGCTTCTCCACGGGTAATGATCTGCGCCAACAGCCAACCCAACCCGCCGCCTTCGCCGATGCCGGCGCGCAGGCCGGCAATGCAGTAGGCATTGTGACGGCCGGGTATTTTCCCCACGAGCGGCAGGCCGTCGGCTGAATAAGTGATCGGCCCATTCACGACGTTTCGGATCCCGACCCTTTCCAGAGCCGGAATCCTGGCAATGGCGCGTTCAAAAATGGGTGAGATGCGCTCAAGATCATCCGCACAGAGCGACTGGGTGAAACCGGGATCAATGCCGTCGATTCCCCACGCGCGGCAATCCTGTTCGTAGAATCCAACCAGCAACCCGGATTGCTCCTGGCGCATATAGAAATCGTCAATCGGGCAACGGATGAGTGGAATTCGGTTGGGCGATGCCTGCACCTCCGGCATCGGGCCGGTGATCAGATACTGATGTTCCATTGAAATGACCGGCAGACGGACTCCGATCATGGCGGCGACCTCGTTGCACCGGTAGCCTGCCGCGATGACCAGTTTTTCGCATTCAACGCCGCCGCCCGGTGTCTCAATCAGCCAATGATCGCTGCCGGGTTTGCGGCGGATATCGAGGGCGGGGCAATCCCGCTCTATCCGCGCACCCTGGCTGCGGGCATGATGCAGCAGGGCATGGCAGAGTTGCGACGGATCGATATGGCCGTCATGCGGATCCCATAATCCGCCGAGCAGACCGGATGTTGAAATGAGCGGGTGACGGCGGGCGCATTCCCCGGCGTCAATGACCTCAAGCTGCACCCCCATACCCCGCGCCATGGAGGAAAAATGCCGGTAGCCATCCATCTGCTCGATTGTACCACCGAGGCGGATGCCGCCATCACCGTAATTGTAATGCACCGGATGCTCATCCGACTCGGCAAGCCGCTGATACAGATTGATCGAATGTGATTTCAATCCGACCATGGTCTGGTTGGTGCCGAAGCTGGTGACCTGGGCCGCCGAATGCCATGTCGTGCCGGAAGTGATCTCGTCACGTTCAAGCAGCAGGACATCCGACCAACCTTCACGCACCAGGTGATAGAGCGTGGAACAGCCGGCAATGCCGCCACCAATCACCACAACCCGGGCAGGTTTGCTCACGCAGCCACTCTCCATTGCAACAATCGGCGGCCGCTGCCGAAACGGCGCTGCGGCATCTATGGCCGCTGATGGCTACAGATGCTCAATCGATGCAATAGCCAAATGCAGGGCGATTTCCCTTTTCACAACAATCCTGCCCGGATGGACATATAATTATGCCATTCTACTGTAGCGGAGACTGGCGGGAATCGAAACAAATGGCTTGCACTGCCACGGCAGTGACCGCTCTATGCCGGATTCAGTGCCTTGGCTTTGTCCATGCGGATGTTATCGTCGCCAACCGACACGGAATAAAGGCAGCCGGCACAGAGACCCGCATGGGTGTGATCAGGTGCAGGTGCTATCGATTGAAAGGTGACAATGGCTGAAGGTAGAGTTGGGAATTCGGATCCGGTACCGGGTGACGGTGATTGGCTGCGGCTGCCGCGGCTTGAATTCCGGCGGAACGAATTGGAGCTGCCGATCGGAATAGCGGTTGAGCAATGGTCGGAATGCAGTCCTCCTCCCGACTCGCCGATTGAGGGGCGGTACTGCCGGGTGGAGCCGCTTGCCGTCGAATCACACTGCAGTGATCTTTTCCAGGCATTTGCAGAGGATACGGAAGATCGGATCTGGGCATATCTTCCTTACGGCCCGTTTACCCGCGAACGGGATCTTGCGGATTGGATTGATGCGGTAACCGCGGTTCAGGATCCGAAGTTTCACGCCATCATGGACAAGCGGTCAGGATGCGCCGCCGGCGTTGCGAGCTACCTCAACATCACGCCTGCGGCCGGTGTCATCGAAGTCGGCCACATCAATTTCGCACCGGCGCTGCAGCGGGGCAGGGCGGCCACGGAAGCCATGTATCTCATGATGCGGCGGGCCTTCTCGGAACTCGGTTATCGTCGCTACGAATGGAAATGTGATGCGCTGAACAGCAGATCACGCGGGGCGGCGCTGCGGCTCGGATTTTCTTTTGAAGGGATTTTCCGTCAGGCGACGATCTATAAGGGCCGTAACCGGGATACCGCATGGTATTCGATCATCGATACCGAGTGGCAGGAGCGGAAGGCGGCGTTTGAAGCCTGGCTTGATCCCGGGAATTTTCATGAAGATGGCTCGCAGAGACGCCGTCTTACCGATTTCATGTGCCGGGATGGCTGATATCCCGCTGCCTCTTTTCCTCCAGCCCGGATGTGCCCTGCCGCCGCTCCAGCTCCGCATAGACTTCCTTGAGGGATACGTCATTGACCTCCAGCAGGACCAAAAGATGATACAGCAGGTCGGCTGATTCCCGCACAAGTTCACCCCGCTTTCCCGACGCACCGGCAAGTGCGGCTTCAACGGCTTCCTCGCCGAATTTTTTGGCGCATCGCTCCGGGCCCCCGGAGATCAGTTTCGCTGTCCAGGAATTGCTGTCCCCCGTTACAGCGCGCCGGTGAATGGTTTCGGCAAGTTGATCGAGAGTATTCATGTGATTCTGACCGGGATTCCGGCTTGTGCCATGTGGTGTTTCGCTTCGCATATCGTGTGTTCACCGAAATGAAAGATTGATGCGGCAAGCACCGCTGATGCCTTGCCGATGGTAATGCCTTCGACGAGGTGGTCGAGATTGCCGACGCCGCCGGATGCGACGACCGGTATGGAAACCGCTTCCGAGACCGCGCGCGTCAGTTCCAGGTCAAATCCGGATTTTGTGCCGTCGCTGTCCATGCTGGTCAGCAGAATTTCACCGGCTCCCCGGTTGTGGACTTCACGGGCGAAATCAAGAGCATCGATGCCGGTGGCGCGTTTGCCGCCGTGGGTGAAGATCTCCCAGCGGCCGGCGGAGACCGATTTGGCGTCGATTGCCACAACGACGCATTGGCTTCCGAAGCGTTTTGCCGCTTCCTCCACCCGCGAGCTGTCGGCAACGGCGGCGGAATTGAGCGAAACCTTGTCGGCGCCGGCGCGCAACAGCGCTTCCACATCCCGGGAATTCCTGACACCTCCGCCCACGGTCAATGGCATGAAACAGACATCAGCCGTGCGCGAGACCAGGTCCAGCATCGTGTTGCGGTGCTCAAGCGAAGCGGCGATATCGAGAAAACACAGCTCATCAGCGCCATCAGCGTCGTATCGCATCGCCGCTTCCACCGGGTCGCCGGCATCCCTCAACCTGACAAAATTCACCCCCTTGACGACCCGGCCTTCCTTGACATCCAGGCATGGAATGATGCGCACTTTCAGGCTCACGGGATTTCCTTTGATATTCGTCCGGTCAATGTTCCGCCTCCGCATCGGCCAGAAGCCGCAATGCATGACCGAGGTCGATGGAACCGTCGTATAGAGCCCGGCCGACTATCACCCCTTCGAGTTTGGCACCGCAGTTCCGGAGCGCACGCAGATCGTCAATATTGCCGATGCCGCCCGAGGCAATGACCGGAATGCTCACTGATGCGGAGAGATCGGCCATTGCCTCGATATTCGGCCCGGTCTTCACGCCGTCACGGTCAATATCGGTGTGAATGATGGCATCAACACCGCAATCCTCGAATCTCCTTGCAAGTTCAGCTGTCGGTATCTCGGTATCCCTGACCCAGCCGCGGGTGGCTGCGAATCCGCCTCTGGCATCAATGCCGACGGCGATACGCCCGGGAAACCGCCGCGCCACGCGTCTGACCAGATCCGGGTTTTCAACCGCCGCGGTGCCTAAGACTATTCGTGCCACGCCCAGTTCCAGCCAGTTTTCCACAGCTGCCTCATCCCGGATGCCGCCGCCGAGCTGTATCGGAATTGTCACCCCGGCGATGATGCTGCGCACGGAATTCCTGTTTTCCGAAATACCCTTAAAGGCACCATCCAGATCGACGACATGCAGCCATTCGCAGCCGGCACCGGCAAATTCCGCCGCTTGTGCCGCCGGGTTATCGTTGAACACCGTCGCCGATTCCGCCTGGCCTTTCAGCAGGCGCACACATTTGCCATCCTTGAGATCGACCGCCGGATAGAGTCTCATCCCGGCTTCCATTTGAAAAAATTGTCGAGAATTCTCAGCCCTGCCTGCTGGCTCTTTTCCGGATGAAACTGCGTGCCGGCGACATTTCCTGAGGCGACAGCGGCGGTGACCGGCAAGCCGTAATCTGTCTCCGCTATGCAGTCTCCGGATTGACTGGGAAGCAGGTGGTACGAGTGTACGAAATAGACATCGGCGCCTTCGCCAAGCCCCTCGAACAATGGGTGTGTGCCGATCAACCTCAAGCTGTTCCAACCCATATGGGGGATCTTAAGATTGCCGAACCGCTCGATCGGCACAACCTTACCCGGAATCCAGCCGAAGCCCTTGGTGCAGCCATGCTCAAGCCCGAACCCTGCGGTCAGTTGCATGCCGACACAGATGCCGAGAAACGGGATGCCGCGGTTCTCGACCGCATGGCAAATAGCTTCATCAAGCCCCTTCGCGGCAAGTGAGGCACGGCAATCGGCAAACGCGCCGACGCCCGGCAGAATGATCCTGTCGGCCTCTGCAATGATATCGGCTTCAGAAGCGAGGATGACATCTCCCGCACCCGCTTCCGCAGCCATTCTGCGGGCCGATTTCTCAGCTGAATGCAGATTTCCGGAATTATAGTCGACAATGACGGTCCGCACGTCAGAGCAATCGCTTTGTTGAAGGGATTGAATTCCCGATTCTGCTGTCGGACTCGACCGCTATCCTCAGGGCGCGCGCGGTGGCTTTGAATGCGGCTTCGGCAATGTGGTGGCTGTTGAAGCCCGAATGCTGCCTCAGATGCAGCGTGATGCCGCCATTCCAGGCCAGGGCCTGGAAGAATTCGCGCACCAACTCGGTGTCAAACCGCCCGATCTTTTCGCTCGGCATTTCGATACCCCAGCCAAGATACGGCCTGCCCGACAGGTCGAGCGCCACGTCTATCCAGGCGTCATCCATGACCAGGCTGAAATTACCATAGCGGCGTATACCGCTTTTGTCGCCGAGCGCCTTCACCAGAGCCTTGCCAAGAACGACTCCGACATCTTCGGTCGAGTGATGGTCGTCGATATGCGTGTCGCCCTCGACGGTGACCTCGAGGTCAAAAAGTGCATGGTGCGCCAGTTGGTGGAGCATATGATCAAGAAACCCGACACCGGAATCGACGAGGCATTTGCCGGTTCCGTCAAGAGTTAGACCGATCGTAATCGTGGTTTCGTTTGTTTCGCGGGTTATGGTCGCTGATCGCATTTGCCGGCACCTGGTGAATGATCGGCGGAATTATACCGGTGCAGGTAACGCGATGCCACGCAATTTCGGCGGATGCATTGTTTCCCGGGAGGTCCGCATTGCTTCGGCGGAAAGTCCCGGAAATCCCTCCCGGAAATCCCCTGGTGCCGGGCACCACCGGAATTCCGGCGACTTGTCCCGACCGGCTGCCTCTGAAAAGCATATGCGGTGAATTGGCGACACTGGAGCGGGCGATGGGATTCGAACCCACGACCCCAACCTTGGCAAGGTTGTGCTCTACCTCTGAGCTACGCCCGCCTCCATGACAGGCTTGCGGGATAGGGAAAATAATCCGTGTCCGCAAGGCAATTTCATCTCCTGACTGCCATTCAGGCCGCGCCCGTGGGCTTGGTCCGCTTGCTTCGAATCAGGTTGAGAGCTTCGACGCCGCAGCTGAACAACATTGCCACATAAATGACTGCGCGTTCGAAATGGTAGTGGAGTCCGTCCGCCACCAATACCAGCCCAACCATGATCAAAAATGCCAGCGCCAGCATTTTGGTCGATGGGTGGGCTTCCACGAAGCGTGAAATGACCTCCGCGAACAGCATCATCACTCCGACGGCAATGACAATAGCCAGAATCATGACTTCGATATGTTCGGCAATGCCAACCGCGGTGAGTACTGAGTCCAGCGAAAACACGACATCAATGACAACGATCTGAGCAATCACCAGCCAAAACACGGATTGCTGCTTACGCGGTGCGGAATGGTCGCTCTCAAGCGCGTGGTAGATTTCGTTTGTTGCCTTCAGGATCAGAAAAATACCGCCTCCGATCAGGATCACGTCCCGCCAGCTCAACTCGAAGCCGCCGATATTCGTCAATGGCTCGCTGAGACCGACTACCCAGCTGATGGAGAACAGCAGAATAATCCGCATCAGCATTCCAAGCATGAGTCCGATCTGCCGGGCTCTGCGGCGCAGATGCGTCGGGAGCTTTTCCGCGGATATCGAGATGAAGAGCACATTGTCCACCGCCAACACGATTTCGAGAATCACAAGGGTTAGAAAACTCGCCCACACAGCCGGGTTTGAAAGTAATTCCAACACTGATTTTTCCTTTTATGGCCAGGTGCAGTTAGTTTCGAGCCCGGGAAATTTCAATCCGGAGAAGCGGAAGAGCGCCCGCACCGGCAGCATCCGGTGGCCATACCGTCGGCTGTGGTGAATGCCGCGCTACCGCTTGACACTGCAGCTTAATCCCATATGTCGAGAACATTACAGGAACATTGAACGATGTTCTGAAAGTGGAATCCATATGCAAGAACAGGTTCGTGACCTGCCGGAAACGCCGCCACTGGGAACCCGCCCTTATCTGCAAGGGCTGAACGACCGGCAGTTGGAAGCGGTGGAACAGTTGGATGGACCGCTTCTGGTTCTGGCAGGGGCGGGTTCGGGAAAAACCAAGACACTGACGACAAGAATTGCGCACTTGCTGTGCACGCACCGGGCCTGGCCATCGGAGATTTTAGCTGTCACATTCACCAACCGTGCCGCGGCGGAGATGCGGAACAGAGTTGAGCATTTGGCCGGCCTCAAGGTGGAAAGGCTGAATTGGCTGGGCACATTTCATTCAATCTGCCTGAAAATTCTGCGCCGGCATTCTGAACTGGCGGGACTGAAGGACAGGTTCACGATTCTCGATGCGGATGATCAACTGCGGCTATTGAAGCAGATCATCAAGGCGGAGGGAATTGACGAGAAGAGATGGCCGGCGCGCCAACTGGCCGCAGTCATCGAGGCGTGGAAAAACAAATGTCTGCTGCCGGAAGAGGTTCCGGACAAGGATGCCCATCATTTTAACGGGCAGGGAAAAACGCTTTACCGTCAGTATCAGGATCGGCTGCGGATGCTGAACTGCGCCGATTTCGGCGACCTTATTCTGCATGTGGTGCATTTTCTGCGCGACCACGAGGATTTGCTGGAGGAGTATCGCCGGCGGTTCAAATATATCCTGGTTGATGAATATCAGGATACCAATACGGCGCAGTATCTTTGGTTGAGACTGATTGCCGGAGGGCATGGCAACATCTGCTGCGTTGGCGATGATGACCAGTCGATCTATGGTTGGCGCGGCGCGGTTGTGGAAAATATCCTCAGATTCGAGCAGAGCTTCCCCGGCGCGAAAATCGTTCGCCTGGAGCAGAATTACCGTTCAACACTGCATATTCTGGGTGCAGCCAGCGCGGTGATTGCCAATAATCAAAGTCGCCTCGGCAAGACTTTATGGACCGATCAATCGGGAGGCGAAAGACTGAAGCTGATCGGGCACACCGATTCGGCATCAGAGGCACGATGGATTGCTCAGGAGATCGAAGCTTTGGACGCGGGTCTTGGCCAGCGGCCGCAATGCCGGTTTGACGACATCGCGGTGCTGATCCGGGCTTCTTTCCAGATGCGCGAAATCGAGGAACGGTTTCTCGCTTTGGGGTTGCCTTACCGGGTTGTCGGTGGGCCGCGTTTTTATGAACGGCGCGAGATCCGTGACGCGCTCGCCTATTTCAGACTGCTGGAATCAATCAATGATGACCTCGCATTCGAGCGTATCGTGAACACGCCGAGGCGGGGAGTCGGTGCAAAGTCCCTTACCCTGATCCAGATTGAAGCCCGGGAAAGCGGCTTATCATTGGTGGAAGCGGTGAGAAAACTGTTGCGCGAACAGGTATTCCCGGTACGAACCGCGGCCGGTCTGCAAAGCCTTCTGGATGGACTGGAACGTTGGACCGGAATGGTGAATGCGGGCCACGACGAGACTGGGAATAACCTGGTTGGGACCGCCGGGCGGATTCTGGATGAGACCGGCCTTCCGGATATGTGGATGAACGAAAAGACACCGGAGGCGGAGGGCCGGCTGGAAAATCTCAAAGAGCTTGTGAAGAGCATGGATGAATTCGACAATCTGCAGGGATTCCTGGAGCATGTGTCGCTGGTCTATGAAAACCTGGAAGATTCGGAGAGCAGCAAGATCCACCTCATGACGCTGCATGCGGCCAAGGGCCTTGAGTTTCCGATCGTATTTTTGCCCGGTTGGGAAGAGGATATTTTTCCGTCCCGGAGAGCTGTCGAAGATATCGGGCGTGGATTGGAGGAAGAGCGACGACTTGCTTATGTCGGCATCACGCGGGCAAGGCAGCTCTGTTATGTCTCGTTTTCCGCCGCCCGGTTCTACTTCGGCGAATACAGTTCCATGCATCCATCGCGATTTGTCGATGAATTGCCAACGGCACATGTCGAGGTGTTGACACCGCCGGGACTGTTCAGAAGCTATCGTGCCGACGGTCGGCGGTCGGAATTCACCGACACTCAGCTCAGCGGTGGTGCCGGCTATTCTTCACCCGGCTTTCGCCGCCTGCAGCGACGTTTGGAAAATCCGCAATCGAAGCCTGTGGCGCCCGGCGTCAATAACACCGGCCCTGCGAAGGAATTCGCCTCCGGAGATCGTGTGTTTCATGAAAAATTCGGTTACGGTGATATTCGCGACGTCTCTGATGACAAGCTCGTGATCGAATTCGACAAAGCGGGCCGAAAACATATCATCGCGCGGCATGTTCGGATAGCGGACGGGCAGGGGGAAAACTGACCGGCGCATCTTTGCTGAATGCGCCGTCAGTCACCGGGAGTTCAATCAAAGGTCACTGACCTGGCGATGGAGACGATGTCGTGCCTCGAGATTCCGATATCATTCAGTTCGCGGTCATCGAGTGACTGCAATTCTGTCACAGTCTGGCGGAAACTGCGTGATCGGTTGTGGGCAGCAAGTATTTCCCGCACCCATTCCTGAGCCAATGAGATAACTCCGGCACGGCTATGCAACCAACCTGTTGTTGCGGACATCTTGAAGGTTCCTTTTCTCACAGGCACCGTGATTGGTGCCGCTGGAAAGGGAATATTGGTGTCGGCCTGGACACAGCAATGGACAGGAGCGCAAAGCCGCTATGCCGCCACTGCAATGGTCCGGAGTATGGCATTCACCGGGACACGGCGGCACTGCTTTTGCTTGCGCCTGCCATGTTATATTCGGCGCGTATTTGGCAAGTTGGATAGTGTGGTGCAAGTGACGGTCACGAGAGAAAGCCTGCAACGGGAGTTAAGGCGTGTCGCGCTGCCTGACGGCGGCGATGTGATATCCCGGGATATGGTACGGGCACTGAGTGTCGATGACGGCAAAGTGAGCTGTGTCCTGGAGGTGCCGCCGGAGCTTGGAACGCGGATGGAACCGGTACGGCGCGGTGTGGAATCGGTCCTGAAGAGTGTTCCCGGCGTCCGTTCGGCCTCTGTGGTCATGACCGCGCATGCAGCGCAGGGCTCTCCGAAGCAACCGCCTGATCTTCGGATTGGTCGGCATCCCACCCGCGCGCAGGGGGTGGAAAAGATCGCCGGCGTCAAGCACATCATCGCCATTGCCTCGGGCAAGGGTGGGGTAGGAAAATCCACCCTTGCGGCAAATCTGTCGGTGGCATTGGCGCGTCTGGGTGGTGCCATCGGGCTGCTGGACGCTGACATTCATGGACCGTCGATGCCGATGATGATGGGCGTCAGCGAGCGCCCGGTTTCGCCGGACGGAAAGCTCATCCGGCCTTTGACTGCGCATGGTGTCCGGCTCATGTCCATCGGGTTGTTGCTGCCGCAGGATGAGGCGGTCATTTGGAGGGGGCCGATGCTCATGGGTGCCCTGCAGCAGATGCTGCAGCAGGTTCAATGGGGTGAGTTGGACATTCTCCTGGTGGATCTTCCCCCCGGGACAGGCGATGTCCAGTTGACGCTCTGCCAGCGTTTTGAATTGGCGGGTGCGGTGATTGTCTGCACCCCGCAGGAGGTCGCTCTGATTGATGCCAGACGTGCCGTCACGATGTTCAAGCGGTTGAACATTCCGATTCTGGGAATGGTTGAAAACATGTCCTACCGGGTCTGCCCGGACTGTGGCGAGGCGGATTATCTTTTTGGCGAGGGTGGGGTGCGCCGTGAGGCTGAAGCTTCCAAAGTTCCGTTTCTCGGCGAAATTCCGTTTGCTCCCGCCATTGGCCGCAGCGGTGACAACGGAAAGCCGGTAACGGCGGCGGCGAGCGAAGCATCGGACGCATTTGAGCATGTTGCCCGGCAGATCCGGGATCAGTCGAGAGCGCTGTCGCCACGCAGCAGGTGGAAGTGATTCGCCGTTTCACACGGGTAACCGGGACAAAATTCGGCGTGGATTTCGCTTCAGTGGGATTAAATCCCAATACTCTGCTGAAATCAAAGTGACAGGAAGTGACAAAAAATCAAAAATCTCTATCTAAATATCTTTGATTTATATCGATTTTTCTGCATATTATTGCTATATGGCAATATTGCAACAGATTTTATAAAAATCTGAGTGGCATCATTTCCCAATATCAATTGTTGAAATTGCCTTTCCGAGACGTTAGAAATTCGGCATTGGTCCATTCCATTGTGTTCTTCGGGCCAGTGCTGTGAAGCCCCTGAAATTGAAATTTCGGCGGGTTCTTTACAGGCAGGTACTCTGAGTATGGATGCTCCGGGCAGCGTTTTCTTCCCGACTCCTCCCCCCCCCCCTTCCACGGGTGAAGCGTGTCCGGGGCTCCAGACTTCAGAGATCCTGGGCAGGGAAGCTTGGTTGGGGAGCGTTGCATTGGGTTTTGCATTTCGGGGTGAGAGCAGGCACAGGATCGACCAGAAGGGTCGGGTTTCGGTGCCGGCGGAGTTCCGAAAGGGGATCATCTGCGGCGATCCGGACTACCAGATCGGCGCTAACGCCAGCTTCACCATCGTTTACGGCGACAGCCGTATGACCTGCCTGAAATGTTACACCGAGCAGTCAATCCGGGATATCGATGAGGCCATAGAGTTGATGGATCTGGCCTCGGAAAGCAGACGGTTCCTGGAATTCTTTTATCAAACGAAGTCTTTCAAGGCTCAACTAGACCCGGCCGGCCGGTTCGTCCTGCCGGCCGTTCTCAAATCCAAGACCCGGATCAATGGTGATGTCTGGTTCGCCGGCACCGGGGCATCATTCGAGATGTGGAACCTGGAAAATTATGAGGCGCATTGCAGCCGGTTGGAGGCGCAGTTCCGGGATGGAGATTCGGCGCTTGATCCGCGCTCCCTGTTGCAAGCGGATCTCTGAACGGGCATGGCGTCATGCCGGATGGAACTCTCCACAAACCTGTCCTGATTGAAGAATTTCTGCGGCTGGCGACACCCTTTAGCGGCAGTTGGGTGGACTGCACCTACGGGGATGGCGGCTATTCGAACGCCATATCCGCCGCCGGTGCGGATCAGGTGTATGCGATAGATTGCGATCCCGACGCGGTGCGTCGCGGCCGCTTGCGGAACGGTGCGGCGGCAATCACGCTCGCACAGGGTCGGTTCGGTGATTTCGATCGGCTTCCGGAATTGCGTGAGGCGCGCCCATTCGATGGGGTGATCTTTGATCTCGGTGTGTCTTCGATGCAGTTTGATCAGGCGGAACGCGGATTTTCATTCCGCTTGGACGGTCCACTCGACATGCGGATGCAGAGGCAGGGGAAATCCGCTGCCGATATCGTCAATGGTGCGGATGAGGCCAGTCTGGCGGAAATCTTCTTTCGCTACGGCGAGGAAAAATCGGCCCGCCGGATCGCCAGGGCGGTAGTTCAATCGCGCCGCCGCGCGATGATCGACACCACTGGCCAACTCGCCAACTTGGTGCAGGATTGCCTGCCGCGGCAGGCGGAGCGGCGCATCCATCCGGCGACGCGTGTGTTTCAGGCCCTGCGTATCGCCGTCAATGACGAACTCGTTCAGCTGGTGAAGGGACTTGAGGCAGCGGAGAGGTCGTTGCGGACCGGCGGCAGGCTGGCCGTGATTTCTTTCCACTCGCTTGAAGACCGCATCGTGAAGAGATTCCTGAAAGGCGATGCCGGTTCCGGAAACCGCCATATGCCGGTGCGGAGCGAAACCGTACGCTTCGATGCCATCACCAAACGGGCGGTCCGGCCGAGCCCGTCGGAGATCGCGGCCAATCCACGGTCACGATCCGCAAAGCTGCGTGTCGCCTCCCGCACGCTGGCCCGGGCGAAACCCGTCGATGCTGGCCGCGTCGGGCTGCCGCGGCTTGCCGGGCCGGGAATAAGCTGATGCGGCTGTATCAGTTTCTTTTGTCCTTGCTGCTGATCGTTGCATTGGCATGGTGGGCATACAGCGAGGTCAACGCGACCAAATCCGCGATCGCTGAAGTCCGGCAGTTGAAAGCGGATATCGCGCACCAGCAGGAGCTGCTCGAATTGCTGGAAGCTGAATGGGCCTATCTGACGCGCCCGGATCGGATCGAAAGTCTGGTGAAGAGGTATTTTTCCGTGGTTCAACTGGTGCCACTGACCGCATTGGGATTCGGCGACATCAGATCGGTGCCGCTGCGAAACGGCGATGAGGGGTTGTTTGACGAGGAGTCGAGCCTGTTACTCGCCATGCCGGAACTGTGGATTCCGCGATAATGACGGCAGTGGACGGCAGACAGGCCGGGACGGCGGATTCAACGCTCAGCACCATCCGTGCACGTATCCGCAATTCATCAAATCAGCCATGGAATTCGCGCACCGAAACCAGGCAATTGCTGATCCTGGTCTGCTTTCTGCTGGTTTTCCTGGTGGTCGCCGGCCGAATCGCCATGATCATCTGGTCCAGTCCCGCTGATAATGGCTCCACCTACAAACCCAGCTATTGGTCCGATCGCGTTCCGATCGTGGACAGGAATGGGATCACCCTTGCGGTCAATTTGCCCACAGACGCGCTTTACGCCCATCCGAGGGAAATGACGGATCCCGGAAAGGCGGCAGAGGGGCTGGCGCGGATCTTCAGTGATCTTGATGCGGATGAACTGGAAGAGAGATTCAACCGTCAGCGCGCCTTTTTGTGGATAAAGCGCAAGATTACGCCGGAGCAGAAGCAGGCGGTGCAGAATATCGGAACCACCGGACTGCATTTCGGTCCCAGGAAAAGTCGGACCTATCCGAATGGAAAGCTTGCGGCGCATCTGTTGGGTGGAACCACCTATGGCGGCGAGGCGGTCAGTTCCGCTGAAGTCGTGGGAATTGCCGGCGTCGAACAGGCGATGAATGAATATCTGAGCAACCCGACCGCGGAGGGAACGCCTTTGCGCCTTTCGATAGATGTCCGGCTGCAATATCTGATTGAACAGAAACTCGCGGACGCGATCCGAGCGTTTGAGGCCAAGCGCGGCACCGTGATCCTGATGAATATCCACAATGGCGAGATACTGGCGCTGGCGTCCGAGCCTGACTTTGATCCAAATGACAGGCCTGTATTCACCGGTGCGAACGCAGCTGATGCCAGCCCGCTGTTTTTTGACCCGGTTCAGGGTGTTTTTGAACTCGGATCGGTGTTCAAGGTGTTTCCGGTTGCCCAGGCTTTGGATGAAGGCCTGCCGGATAGCCGTGGCCAGCCTTACACGCAGGATTCGGCGGTCTCGAATAAGTCATTCAAGATAAGCGGCTACAAGATTTCCGGGACGGAAAACCTCGGCGATGACATCACTCTGCGGGAAGTCATCACCCGGAGTTCCAACGCTGGTGCCGCACGCATCGCGTTGAAACTGGGTGCGGACCGGCAAAGGGAATTTCTTTCGCGGTTGGGTTTTCTGGAGCCTACCTCGGTCCAGCTGGCGGAAGGGTCACTGGGCAGTCCACTGTGGCCGAAGCGATGGAAACAGCTTGAAACCGCGACCATTGCCTTCGGTCACGGGCTTGCCGTCAGCCCCCTGCATCTGGCAGCCGGATATGCGGCACTGGTGAATGGCGGCTACCGGGTCCATCCGACAATTCTAACCACAGACGCAGATGAGGAAAAGGGACCGAGGGTGATCTCAGAGGCAACTTCGGCCGAGATGGTTGACATGTTACGCGCTGTTGTCACCGAAGGAACGGCAAGTCAGGCGAAAAGTGCATTCTATGCGATTGGTGGTAAAACCGGCACTGCGAACAAGCCAAACCCTGGCAGAGGCTACCATAAGGACAAAGTCATCGCGACTTTCGCATCTGTCTTTCCGGCGGATGAGCCGCGATATGTTCTCATTGTGTCACTGAATGAGGCAACTTCCAATGATGGCACGCGATGGGAAAACTCCGCCGGCAAGACCGCTGTTCCCACGGCTCTGGTGATCATCAGCGAAATTGCGCCGATGCTCGGCATTCGTCCGCAGGTGGCGATGGGATCCGGGCGCTGATTCCGATGCCCGGTTCGGGACTGGATGTGACGGGGGCCACGCTGGCAGAGTTGGGCCTGCATCAGGCACCGGATCCGGAGATCCGCTCCAGTGGCATTTGCCTGAACAGCGGCGGAGCCGAAAGTGGTTTCCTATTTGCCGCACTCCCGGGTTCAAACCGGCATGGTGCCGAATTTGCCGGTGAGGCGCTGGACCGGGGAGCTGTGGCCATTCTCACGGATCAATGCGGTGCCGGGATCGTGGCTAATTCGCTCGCCGGGACAAAGGCGCAGCTGGTGGTGGTGGAGAATCCTCATGCGGAGCTTGCGAGGGTGGCCGCGCGATGGTTTGCCGCGGCGCCGGCTACGGCGGTTGCGGTGACCGGAACCAATGGCAAAACATCGGTGGTGTCGATGTGCAGGCAGATCTGGCAACTTCTCGGTCGTAATGCGGTGAGTTGTGGAACGCTTGGCATTGAAGGCGTTTATTCGGCGCGCCTTCAGCATACAACACCGGATCCGGTTACGCTGCACAGGCATCTGGCCGGCATGGCTGCACAAGGTGTTTCACACGTGGCATTGGAGGCATCCTCGCACGGGCTTGCGCAATATCGGTTGGACGGCGTTGCGCTCAGCGCTGCCGCATTCACCAATCTGACGCATGACCATCTTGACTATCACGTCGATGAGAAATCCTATTTCAATGCCAAGGCGGGGCTTTTTGACCGGGTGCTGGACCCGGGTGCGGCAGCTGTGATCTGCACCGGGAGCCCGTACGGCACCGACATGGCCGCCATTGCGGCGGCCCGTGGTCAGCGGGTTTTGACCATCGGCGGCACCGGTGCGGATATCGAAATGCTGGCGCAACGCGCTGCCGGAACCGGGCAGAGCGTGAGGTTTTCGTGGGAAGGGGGGCAGCATCAGATTTCGCTCGGACTTATCGGCGAATTTCAGGCTTGGAATCTGTTGACCGCAGTCGGCTTGGTCATCGCCGCTGGTGAGGATCCGGAGGCCGTTATTGCGGTACTGGATCAGATCCGCCCTGTGCCTGGACGCATGCAACTGGCGGCGCGGCGGGAAAACGGTGCCGCGGTTTTCGTCGATTACGCGCATACGCCGGATGCGTTGCAAGCTTCCCTGAGCGCCCTGAGGCAGCATTGTCTGGGGCGTCTGGTTGTGCTGTTCGGAGCCGGTGGCGACCGTGACCGGAAGAAGCGGCCGGCAATGGGTGGTGTGGCGCAGACGGAGGCTGATGCGGTGATTATCACCGACGACAATCCGCGCAATGAGGATCCGGCATCCATCCGCTCCGAGATTCTCGGCGCATGCCGCGACTGCCTGGAGGTCGGCGACCGGGCGGAAGCCATTCTGCGCGGCGTTGCCATGCTGGGTCCCGGAGATGTCCTGTTGGTCGCCGGCAAAGGCCATGAGTCGGGTCAGGAAATTGCCGGTGTCACGCACCCGTTTGACGATGTTGAACAGGCGAGCATGGCTGCCCATATTCTGGATGGTCAGGGTGCATGACATTGTGGCGGAGCAGTGACGCGGAACGCGCGTGCGGCGGCGTTTCCACCCGCGCCTGGGCGGCGACCGGAGTTTCGATTGATACCCGCTCGCTGGCTGCGGGCGATCTGTTTGTGGCGCTGACCGACCGCAGAGATGGGCATGACTTTCTTGCGCCGGCTTTCGAAGCCGGTGCCGCGGCTGGATTGGTCTCCCATATCCCGGAAACGGCACCGCCGGAGTTGCCGCTATTGGTTGTGCCGGATGTGCTGCAGGCACTGGAGCGGCTTGGCGTCGCCGCCCGGCGCAGGATGAATGGCAAAATCATTGCTGTCACCGGTTCCGTGGGAAAGACTTCGACCAAGGAAATGCTGCGTCTGGTACTGTCGCGGCAAGGGCGGACACATGCCGCCGAACACAGCTACAACAATCATTGGGGCGTGCCGCTGACGCTGGCGCGTATGCCACCCGACACGGAATATGCGGTGATTGAGATCGGCATGAGTCACGCCGGTGAAATCGAGCCGTTGAGCCGACTCGTGCGACCGGATATCGGCATGATCACTGAAATCGCGCCGGCGCATCTAGCCGCATTCGATTCGATTGCGGAGATCGCGGAGGAAAAAGCCGCCATTTTCGCCGGAATGGATCCCGGCGGCTGTGCGGTATTGAATGCCGATACCGAAATGTTCGGGATTCTACGGGCGGGTGCGAAGCGTGCGCAGGCGCATATCGTGACTTTTGGTGGAAACGCCTCGGCCCGGTTCCGGCTCGAAGAGGCACGAATGACGGAGAATGGGACGGTTATTCGATTTTCCGGCGATGCCGGGCCTCAATGCGCTATGCTGGGCACGCATGGCGACCACTTTGCCCGCAACGCCGTCGGTGTGTTCGCTGCAGTTTCGGCCTTGGAGGCGGATGTGACAATCGCTTCATTGGATATCCGGCATTGGACACCGCCTCCCGGACGCGGTGCCGAGAGCGAAATCATCCTTGATGAGGAGAAACCACCGCTGCGCCTGATTGACGACGCTTTCAACGCGAATCCGGCCTCGCTCCAGGCAGCGCTCGAGTTGCTGGCGGCGAGGCCGGCAGCCGGCAGCGATGGAACGCAACGCAAAATCGCCATTCTCGGCGACATGCTGGAACTCGGCAGCGGTGAAGCCGTCATGCACCGGGATGTCGCGGCACTGCCGGCGATCGGATATTTGACCAAACTGCACTGTGCCGGAGCATTGATGCGCCACCTCTATGACCGGCTTCCGTCAGACCGCCGCGGCATCTGGCGCGCGACTTCGGATGAGCTGGCGGCGGAGGTGAAGCGGCTGGTGGCACCCGGCGATCTGATTCTTGTAAAGGGGTCGAAAAGTTCGCGTGTTTCGGTAATCGCGGACGCGATCCGTAGGCTTGGCATCGAAGCTCCGGAGGAGGTTGTGTGAATGCTGTATCTGTTGACCGGCTATTCCGATGGCGGTGATTTTTTCAACCTGTTCCGTTATATCACATTCCGGGCCAGCGGTGCCTTGGTGACAGCCCTGCTGTTCGGATTTCTCTGCGGCCGGCCATTGATCAATTTTCTCAAAAGATGGCAGCGGAACGGACAACCGATCCGGGAAGACGGCCCCGAGAGTCACCGCACCACAAAAGCGGGCACGCCGACCATGGGCGGTATCCTGATTCTCGGAGCTGTAGTGCTTTCCACATTGTTATGGGCGAAACCCGATAACCCCTATGTCTGGACCGTGTTGTTTGTGACACTTGCATTCGGATGCCTCGGCATAGCCGATGACTATAAGAAACTGTCCTCCGGCAGTTCCAAGGGTCTGACGGCAAGACTGCGTTTCGGCATCGGGCTGGCGATCGCAGCGATCGCTTCGGCAGCGGCATTGGGTGCGCACCCGCCGGAGCTGTCCGGTGCCCTCGCATTTCCAATCTTCAAGGATCTCCTGCTTGATCTGGGGATATTCTTTGTACCGTTCGCTATGATTGTCATCGTTGGATCCGCCAATGCGGTCAATCTGACCGACGGATTGGACGGGCTCGCAATCATGCCGGTCATGATCGCCGCCAGTGCGCTCGGCATTATCGCCTATACCGTCGGCCGGGCGGATTTCACCGAATATCTGGATGTGCACTACGTGCCGGGAACCGGAGAATTGCTGATATTCGCAGCTGGCCTGATCGGCGGTGGCCTCGGATTTCTCTGGTATAATGCGCCTCCGGCTGCCGTCTTCATGGGAGATACCGGTTCGCTGGCGCTCGGAGGTGCCGTCGGCAGCATTGCGGTGGCCACCAAGCATGAGCTGGTGCATGCCATCATCGGCGGGATTTTCGTCGTTGAGGCGTTGAGTGTGATTATTCAGGTGCTTTATTTCAAGGCGACCGGCAAACGGGTGTTTCTGATGGCGCCGATTCATCATCATTTTGAAAAACGTGGCTGGGCAGAGCCGCAGATCGTCATTCGCTTCTGGATCATCGCGCTGATTCTGGCTCTGGTGGGCCTGTCGACGCTGAAAGTCCGGTAAGATGCCCGGCTTCTCCGGATTTCGGTATGCGGTGCTGGGATTGGGCAGATCCGGTCTGGCGACATGCCGGATGCTGGCCGGGTCCGGTGCGGAAGTGCTGGCTTGGGACGAATCCGCTGAGGCGCGGGACAGGGCGGCCGGCACGGGTGTCACCCTTTGCGATCTTTCGCCGCCCTTTGCCTGGGACGATGTCCACGCATTGATCGTATCGCCGGGAATTCCACATCTCTATCCCAAGCCCAATGCCATTGTTGCCGCCGCGATGCGTGCCGGGGTGCGGCTCGACAATGATGTCGGTCTGTTCTTCACCGCCCACGGTGCCTGTGCCTCGCCGCCGACTGTGATCGCGGTCACGGGTTCCAACGGCAAATCGACGACAGCTTCTCTCATCAATCACACACTCACTGTAAGCGGCCGGTCCTCGGTGCTGATCGGAAATATCGGCCGGGCTGTATTTGACAGGGATGATTCCACCGCCGGCGAATTCCTGGTGGTGGAGATTTCCTCCTATCAGGCGGAACTTGCGCGTTGTCTGGAGCCGGATGTGGCGGTGTTTCTGAACCTGACACCGGATCATCTGGATCGGCATGGCGGACAGGGTGGGTATTTCGCTGCCAAGTGCCGGCTTTTCGCCGGCAGAAAACTGCGCATGGCGGTGATCGGTGTCGACGAAGAGGAGGGGTGTTATCTTGCCTCCCGCATTCCTCCCGACCGGCTGGTCCGCATCTCGGCACAGAGGGATCTCTCGCAACATGGCGACGCGGTGTTCATGTCCGATGGCCGTTTGGTCAGTGGAACGGAAGTGGTCTGTGATCTCGGCGCAATGCGCGGACTTTCGGGATCGCATAATCAGCAGAATGCGTGTGCCGCCTTTGCCGCACTCCGCGCCGCCGGGCTTACACTGGATCAGATCACTGCCGGCCTGGAGTCTTTTCCCGGTTTGCGTCACCGCAGTCAGATCGTCGCCGAGCACAATGGAATTCTGTTTGTGAATGACTCCAAGGCCACGAACGCAGAGAGTGCCGGCAAGGCACTCGAAGGTCACAGGAATATCCGGTGGATCGCCGGTGGATTGGGCAAGGAGGGCGGCATCGGCGGGCTGGCTGGGCAGATGGGCAATGTCCGCAAAGCCTATCTGATCGGCCATTCGGGTCGTGAATTCGCCCTGCAGCTGGGATCGCTGCCGCATATGCTCTGCGAAACAATGCCGTCGGCGGTGGCTTCGGCGGTTGCCGATGCCAGACCCGGCGACACGGTATTGCTGGCGCCGGCGGCGGCGAGTTTCGATCAGTACCCCGATTTTGAGGTGCGCGGTGACCATTTCATAGACGAAGTGGAGCGTTGCCTGAAGAAGGGATAACCGCGGATTCCGGGGCGCGTGCATTCTTTTGATCAATTATTTCAGCTGACATCTTTTGCACCGGCAGAGAATTTGCTAAACTCCCGGGAAATTCGACCGTCAAGAGTCGACATATCGAGCAGATTGCAGAGCAATGACCGAGATCATTCATGGTTCCGCCTATTCCCGGACGTGGGAGCCAATTCTTTCCCGTTGGCTGCGCACAGTCGATCGTGGACTGATTGTCTCGGTCTTTGTGCTTTATCTTCTTGGCCTGTTGCTCTGCTTTGCGGCGACTCCGCATATTGCCGACCGGATGGAGTTGGACCAGTTTCATTTTGTCTACAGGCAGGCGGCATTCGGGCTGATCGCAATCGTGGTGATGCTGGCAATTTCCGCGCTGTCAACGGATTCGGCGCGGCGCGTCGGGGTGGTGGTTTTCGGGATGGCCTTCATCGGCCTGTTGCTGTTGCCCATCTTGGGAACCGATTACGGCAAAGGAGCCGTGCGTTGGTTTTCGCTGCCGTTCGGTTCGTTGCAGCCATCTGAATTTCTGAAGCCGGGATTCGTCATTGTGGCCGCCTGGTTTATTGCCGGCTCAAAGCAGGCAGCCGGGCCACCCGGCAAACGCTTGTCGCTGGGACTGGCGGTGCTGTTGGTGATGTTGTTGGCAATGCAGCCGGATTTCGGGCAGGCAAGCCTGATTATTTTTGGTTGGTCTGTGCTCTACTTCATGTCCGGCGCGGCGGTTTTTCCGCTCGTCGGTATTGCCGCTGCAGTGGTTGCCGCGGGCGTGCTGTTCTACAACACGTCGGAGCATTTCGCCCGCCGCATTTCCAATTATGTGAGCGGCGAGATTGGTTCCAATTCGCAGCTCGCAATCGCGATGAACGCCATTCAGGAAGGCGGTTTCTTCGGCGTCGGCGTCGGCGAAGGCACGGTGAAGCGGATCCTGCCGGATGCGCATACCGATTTTGTCGTCGCCGTGGCAGCCGAGGAGTATGGGTTTGGACTGGTGTTGATCTTGATCGGCATCTACTGCTTCATCTGCATGCGCGCCTTCCTGCTCTCGGGGCGTGCCACCGATCCTTTCATCAGGCTGGCAGGAAATGGTCTCGCGGCGATGTTCGGCGTGCAGGCCTTCATCCATATTGCGGTATCCGCAGGTCTGCTGCCGGCCAAGGGATTGACGCTGCCCTTTATCTCCTATGGCGGTTCATCCATGATTTCCATCGCTGTCGGCCTCGGCATGCTGTTGGCTTTCACCCGCAATGCGTCCGCCGACAGCGAAGAAGAAGACCGGCGCGGGCGATCCGTGTTTTTTGACGAATGAATTCCGCTCGGAGTCCGCTGCTCATTCTCGCAGCCGGCGGAACCGGCGGTCACATTTTTCCGGCTCAGGCTCTGGCGGAGGAAATGCTGTCGCGGGGTTGGCGGGTGTCACTATGGACCGATCATCGGGGCAAGCGGTTTCTGAAGAGATTTCCTGAAGGGGCGGAAATCAGGCAGATTCCCACGGCGTCTTTCTCACAGGGGAGCGGCATTTCCCGATTCTTTGTGCCATTGAAGATTCTTGCCGGCATCCTGATTTCCTTGCTGCGGATACTCCGTGAGCGCCCGGCGGCGGTCGCCGGATTTGGCGGCTACCCAGCCTTTCCGCCACTGATCGCGGCATGGCTGGCGGGCAATCCGAGGCTGATTCATGAACAGAACGGGGTGCTTGGGAGGGTTAACAGGATCCTTGCCCGGCGGGTCGATCTTGTTGTCTGCGGTGCGGTGTCAACCCGATTGCCGGAAGGGGTGAAATCGGTGAACGCAGGCAATCCGGTCCGCGGCAGCATTCTTGGTCTGGCGGCTTCACCCTATGAATGGCCATCGGAAGGGACGGTGAACATCCTGGTTCTCGGAGGCAGTCAGGGCGCGAAGATACTGGATCAACTGGTACCCTCCGCAATGACGAAACTTCCACCGCATATCCGCGACCGGCTGCACATCACCCAGCAGGTCCGGGGTTGCCATAATCAAGCGGTTGAGCGTTATTACCAGGAATTCGGCGTCGCCTGCGAGATTGCGGCTTTTTTTGAAGATGTTCCGAAGCGTCTGGCTGCGGCGCATCTGGTGATCGCCAGAGCCGGTGCCTCGACGCTGGCAGAGATCGCTGTCATGGGCAGACCATCCTTGCTGATCCCCTTCGCGGCGGCGGCCAATAACCACCAGACCGCCAATGCCGAGAGTTTTGCAGATATCGGTGCAGCGATTTCTATCACTGAAGCCGATTCGACGGCGGAACGGCTCTCGGAAGCGGTGTTGAAGATGATTGCCGAGCCACAGGTGGCAATCAGGATGGCGGCGGCGGCGGCGGCGGCCGCACGCCCGAACGCCGCTGCCGATTTTGCCGATTCGGTCGAGGAAATCGCGGGCGGAAAATCATGAATCTCGGCCTTCCCACCAAGCTGCCGCAGCAGCAGTTGGGGTCGATACATTTTATCGGCATCGGCGGCATTGGAATGTCCGGGATCGCTGAAGTTCTGATTAATCACGGTTATCAGGTGCAGGGGTCCGACATCGCGGCGACAAAACTCACGCAGCGGTTGGAGCTGCTGGGCGCACGGACCAGCATCGGTCACTCGGAAGCCAATATCGCCGATGCCGAGGTGGTGGTTGTCTCCTCCGCCATCAAATCCGCCAATCCGGAATTGCGGGAGGCGAGGCGGCGACGGCTGCCAATTGTCCGCCGTGCGGAGATGCTTGCCGAATTGATGCGGTTGAAGTCCAATATCGCGATTGCCGGGACGCATGGTAAGACCACGACGACCACAATCGTCGCGACGCTTTTGGATCAGGGTGGTTTCGACCCGACAGTGGTCAATGGCGGCATTATCCATGCCTATGAATCCAATGCCAGGCTGGGGGCTGGTGCATGGATGGTTGTGGAAGCGGATGAAAGCGACGGAACATTTGTCAAACTGCCGGCGACAATTGCCATCGTGACCAATATCGATCCGGAGCATCTTGATCATTACGGCAGTTTCAAAAAACTCCGTCAGGCCTTCGACTCCTTTGTGTCTAACATCCCATTCTATGGCTTTGCGGTATGTTGCATTGATCACCCCGAGGTGCGTTCGCTGGTGCAGCGGATCACCGACCGCAGAATCGTCACCTACGGGTTTGACTCCGATGCCGATATCCGCGCCACGGGTTTGAGCTTCGATGGCGGCAATTCACGATTCGATGTCATCTTCGGCGATGGCGGCAAGCCGATGCAGGACTGCTTTCTGCCGATGCCCGGGGAGCACAATGTGTCGAATGCGCTGGCAGCGATCGCTGTCGCCTCTCGGCTGGGGATGCCGGCGGCTGAAATCAAGCAGGCGCTTGCCGGCTTCGCCGGAGTGAACCGGCGCTTCACAAAGGTCGGTGAGGTCGATGGAGTCACCATTATTGACGATTACGCGCATCATCCGGTTGAAATTGCCGCTGTCCTGAAGGCTGCGCGTTCGGCAACAGCGGGCAGGATCATCGCCATTCATCAACCACACCGTTTTACGCGGCTTTCCGACCTCTTTGACGATTTCTGCACCTGTTTTGACGGTGCCGACGCTGTCGCTATTGCCGATGTGTATGCCGCCGGAGAGAAAGCGATCCCGGGTGCGGACAGGGACGCGCTCGTGCTGGCACTGAACCGCCGTTCAGGCAGTCATGCCGTGGCGTTGGACGGGCCCGACTCTCTGGTAGAATTTGTGCGTCGGGAGGCCAGGCAGGGTGATTTTGTGGTCTGTCTCGGTGCCGGCTCGATTTCGGCATGGGCCAATGGACTTCCGGAAGCGCTTCGGTCGGCAGATGCAGGCTGATAAAATCTCGTTCGGGAAAAGGCTGCCGGAGTGCCGCGGCAATCTTCTGCGTGCAAGGAGTCTTGCCGATCTTACATGGCTGCGGACCGGCGGCCCGGCGGATTGGTTTTTTCAGCCGGCTGATCTGGATGATCTGAGTGGCTTTCTGCGTCATCTGGATGCTGCGGTTCCCATTTTTGTCATGGGTGTCGGCTCTAATATTATTGTGCGTGACGGTGGCATTGCCGGCATCGTCATCAGACTCGGCGGCACCTTCTCGAAGATCAGTATTAAGGGTGGGCTGGTGCGGGTTGGCGCCGCGGCACTCGATTCCCGCGTCGCGATGCGGGCGGCGGAAGCCGGCTGTGACCTGACATTTCTCAGAACAATTCCGGGAACAATCGGCGGGGCGGTACGCATGAATGCGGGCTGCTATGGATCGTATTTGGCCGATGTCTGCAGAGAGATTACCATTGTATCACG
Source organism: Paracoccaceae bacterium (assembly GCA_026706985.1). Lineage (GTDB taxonomy): Bacteria > Pseudomonadota > Alphaproteobacteria > Rhodobacterales > Rhodobacteraceae > JAPOXR01. The sequence goes on from JAPOXR010000049.1 coordinate 27,510, forward strand.
TTCCGGCGAATGCAGCCGGATCATTACGGGAAAGGAGTTCTTCGGATACCGGTGCAGTCAGGTTCCGGAAGCTGCGGTCGTGGTTGAGGCAGTGCTGGAATGTGAACGCCGGGACCCGGAGAAGCTGAAGAGCCGGATGGCGGGGCAAATCGCGCAGCGCGACGCGTCGCAGCCGACCGGTGTCCGCACAGCCGGTTCCGCTTTCCGCAATCCGGTCGGCTACTCCTCAACCGGCGAGGCGGATGATGATCACAGTCTGAAGGCATGGAAGCTCATTGAAGATGCCGGATTGCGCCGGCGGAGAGTCGGTTCAGCGGCGATTTCAGAAAAACATTCCAATTTTCTGGTCAATCTGGGTGACGCAACTGCAACAGACGTTGAAGCGCTTGGTGAGTTGATCCGGAAAACGGTTCGGAAAAACTCTGGAATAACGCTAGAGTGGGAGATCATTCGGATCGGCAGAAAGGAAATCCCGGCAGGGGATTTGCCGGATCGAAAAAACGGACAGCCATAAAGTCCGGGTTAATGCGGAGCAGGGCATGTCGGGCAGGACAGCCAAACGCATCGCGGTGTTGAAAGGTGGTCCCTCATCGGAACGCGAAGTTTCGTTGGTATCGGGACAGATGTGCGGCACCGCGCTGCGTGATGAGGGATTTGAGGTCGTAGAGGTCGATGTCGATCTCGGCCTGGCTGAAAAGCTGAAAGAAATTCAACCCGATGCCGTGTTCAATGCGCTGCACGGACGATGGGGGGAAGATGGCTGCGTTCAGGGCATCCTGGAATTGCTGCGCATTCCCTACACGCATTCAGGGGTCGCGTCCTCTGCCATGGCCATGGACAAGCAAATCACGAAAGGGCTGGTTTACAAAACCGGCGGTGTGCCGACGCCGGGTTACCGGATTTTGCCGATTGCCGAATGTTCAGGTCAGCATCCGATGCGGCCACCCTATGTGCTCAAACCGCTGAATGAGGGTTCTTCGGTCGGAGTCGTCATTGTCGGCGAGGGTGACGCAGTTCCGGCATTTGCGGATGGCGATGTGGGGAACCGGATCCTGGTGGAGGAATATGTTCCAGGGCGCGAATTGACGGTGACAGTGCATTTGGGCAGGGCGCTGACGGTAACTGAAATTGTTACCGACAATTGGTATGATTACGCGGCAAAATACGAACCTGGCGGATCACGGCACTTGGTTCCGGCAGAGATTCCGGGCCCGGTATCCGCCGCCTGCATGGTGTATGCCGAGACAGCACACCGGTTACTCGGCTGCAGGGGTATCAGCCGCACGGATTTTCGCTGGGATGACAGATCGGGCGTTGACGGATTGTTTGCCCTCGAAACCAATACCCAGCCGGGTATGACACCGACATCGCTATCGCCCGAACAGGCCGGACATTGCGGAATTTCCTTCGCTGTTTTGTGCAGGCAACTGATCGAGGACGCCTCATGCCGCAGATAGCGACCATGCTGCGCCGAATCATACCGACCACGGTGATATTCCGTTTGCAGCGGATTCTGCTGACCTGGCATTGGCGACGGTTGTTCTTTTATGTCCTTCCGATGGCAGTGGTCGCGATTGCGGGATATGGTTTGCTGATTTCCAAGGGCAACGGTATCCGGTTGTTCAATCAAGGCCTCGCCGCTTTTCAGCAGGCGGTCCACACCGAGCAGAGCAGAATTCACGGGTTTCAGGTACACGCCACTTCGGAACATTTGGAAGCGGAAATCGCGGCCTTGGTAAGTCTCGATTTTCCGGCTGATATCTTTTCCATCGATGCGGAATCATTGCTGCGAACTATCGAGGCACTGCCCGCTGTTGTCAGTGCTGATGTAAAGATTCAGCCGGGCGGTAGCCTTGTCATAACCGCAGTCGGACGCAGACCGGTGGCGGTTTGGCGCAATGGCGAACGACTCTCGCTGCTGGATGGCGACGGCATTGCTCTTGTGCAGTCGGTCGACCGGAAGGACTATATCGATTTGCCGCTTGTCGCCGGAGGAGGTGCCATCGGTTCGATACCTGAGGCGGTTCAACTCTACCATGCGCTGGAGGAACTTCAGGATTCCCTGCAGGGGTTGCTGCGGGTCGGCAACCGGCGTTGGGATTTGATCCTCGACGGCGGCAGGCGGGTGCTGCTGCCGGAGAAAGACCCCGTGCGTGCGGTCAATCGACTGATGTTCTTGAACCGGTCAGACGCATTGCTGCAGCGTCAGTTGCGGCTTGTCGACCTGCGTGACCCGGGCCTGACCATTGTGCGTCTGACCGATTCATCGCTGCAGCTTCTGAAACCTTCGCTGCAGGATAACGATCTCTGATGACCATAGATCCGATCGTTCAAAAGCGTGTCATGCGTGCCAACCGGCGTGAAGCCTGGCAGCGTGGCGTGGCGGCAGTCGTCGATCTTGGCACTTCGAAGACGTCCTGTGCGATTTTGGAATTCGAGCCGGGTCTGCCGGAACGGGCAGTGGAAAATCGAAATATCCCTTCCGCACTCTCAAGCTATAAGGTCATCGGTTATGCGACGACGCGCTCAAATGGTGTGTCGCGCGGCGAGATTCGGGATATCGGCAAACAGACAGACACGCTCCGTCTGGTCCTGTCCAAGGCGCAGCGAATGGCAAGGAAGAGCGTCAACCACCTGTTTGTCTGTCTGTCCGGCGGAGGGCCGCAGCCGTTTCATGTCTTCGGTGATGTGCGCCTGCGTGGTGACCATGTGACTGAACGCGATATCGCTGAAGCGCTCTATAATTGTGAGGTTCCCGATCCCGGACATGGGCGTGAATTCATGCATGCGCATTTGATCAATTTTGCCGTCGATCATCAAACCGGTCTGCATGACCCCAGAGGCAAGGCGGGGAACCGTGTTTCCGTAGATATGCACCTCACCTCCTGCAACAGCCGTACAATGTCGAATGCGGTCAGCTGTATCGAGGATTGCGGCTTGACCGTGTCCGGTGTCGCATCATCCGCCTATGTATCCGGATTGTCCACGCTCGTGGCGGAAGAGCAGGAGACCGGTTCCGCATGCATTGATATCGGCGCCGGCGTCACCAACATCGTGGTCTTTTTCAAAAACCACCTGGTGCATGTGTCGACGCTGAATTTGGGCGGCGACGACATTACCGCCGAGATCGAGAATATGTTCTCTATTCCGAAACACGAGGCGGAAAGACTGAAGACTGTCCAGGGCAGCGTCATGAACACGAACCGGGATACCCGGACTTATTGTGAATTCAGGCGTGGCGACAATTCGGTCGGTCGAATTACCTGCTCCGAACTCATCCGTGTGATCAGACCCTGCGTCGAGGAAATCCTGGATCGCGTGGCGGCTTCCCTCAATAGCGCCGGTTTTCCCGATGTGCCCGGTAACAGTATTGTTTTGACAGGAGGCTGTATCGATACGCTGGATCTGGAGGAATTGGCCAAGCAGATGTTGGGACAGCAGACCCGCTTCGGCCGGCCGCTCCGGCTGCGCGGTTTGCCACAGGCCATGACCGGCCCGCAATATTCGTCACTGGTCGGGCTCTGTCTGCATGCGGTGTTGCCGCAGGATGAATATTGGGATTTTCCTGATGTGCAGACCGAAATTGAAAAAAATGTCCTGGATCGAACATTCCGCTGGATGGCACGCAACTGGTAACCGGCGAATCGGCAACAATTCTAAAGTTTTTTCATGTTTTTTGATGCTTTCCCCGAATCAATAGCTTAGAATACGTTTTGGCACCGAAAATAAGAAAAAACCGAACTCGGTGCCGGGCAGTAATGAGGTGGGTTGAGTCATGTCACTCGAATCGATTCATGTGCCAGCAAATAGATCGTTGGCTCCGAAAATTTGTGTCTTCGGTGTCGGGGGTGCCGGATGCAGTGCGGTCAAGACAATGATGTCTCAGGGTCTTACCGGGGTTGAGTTTGTTGTTGCGAATACAGATGCACAGATCCTGCAGGAACTTGAGGGCGCGACGAGAATACAATTGGGCCTGAATGTCACCCAGGGACTTGGGGCCGGGGCGGATCCCAAAGTCGGCAAATTGGCGGCCGAGGAAAGCGCGGACCTGATCAGGGAACAGCTTGAAGGCGTTCACTTGACTTTTGTTATGGCCGGCATGGGCGGAGGCACCGGAACCGGTGCCGCGCCGGTGGTTGCGAAAATCGCCTGCGAAATGGAAGTGCTCACTGTCGGTGTTGTAACCAAACCTTTCGGCTTTGAAGGCGAGCAGCGTATGTCGGTCGCACAGTCCGGGGTTCAGGAATTGCGCAACAATGTCCATACCAGTGTCGTGATTCCCAATCAGAATCTGTTTCAGTTGACCAATGAACGGACACCATTGGACGATGCGTTCGGAATGGCGGATGATGTTCTGATCGAGGGTGTGAAGAGCATTACCGAACTGATCATGCGGCCGGGCCGGATCAATCTGGACTTTGCCGATGTGCGCACCGTGCTGATGGAAATGGGTTCGTCGATGTTGGGAACGGGCGAGGGCGAAGGTGAGGACCGGGCAAAGGTCGCTGCCAACCGGGCCATGTGCAACCGGTTGCTGGAAGACACCAAGCTCGAACATGCGAAAGCGGTTCTGATCAGCGTTACCGGCGGAGCCGACCAGGGCCTGTTTGATCTGCATGATGCTTCCGAGGAAGTCCGGAAAAATGTCGGTCCGAACACGCAGTTGATTGTGGGTTCGACGATTGATCCGGAATATCAAGGTCGGATCAAGGTTTCGCTCATTGCCTCCGGAATGGGGAGGGGAGCGGCCTCCTTCGACTTCCCCGTGGACGAGGCCGCCGGGTCAAGCACCTGGATTTCGGATCATCAAGCCGAGGAGCAACCGGAGGAAGAGGAATTTCCGGAAGGTGACTTCCAGCCGCATAACGCCGCGTGGCCGCATGCCGAGGATCAGCCCGAAATCGCTGAATCCTCAACGCCGGAAGTGGCCGACACAGAAGTTGACGTGCCACAGGATGTCGAGGAGGAGGCGGGTGCCAAATCCAATGGTCGTTGGAGCCGGGCCTTTGTCGCACCGAAGCTTTCGCCGAATGAGGCAAGCGGGGAATCATCCGCGCCATCACCTGCCGCACCGCGTTCGGGCAACCCGTTGGTCAGCGCCATCAGGCGCATGACATTCGGTTCAGACTCCAGGGAAAGCAACCTGACTGACAAAACCCGGGACCCGGCATTGCAGTCAAGGGTTGAGGCACCGGAAGATCATCCTGACAGTGAGGAAGAGCGCCGGATTCCAGCATTTATGCGCCGGCAAGCCAACTGATTGCCGGAGGTGCCCTTCGGCAATCGGGCTTCATTTATCATCTGCTCCGCAACGAAGGGCGGACAACCGGCAGGTTTTCAGGCAGTGCCTTGATACGGTTTCGAGAAGCACTTCGGAATTCAAAAACAGTGTGCTCAGGCGCGTACGTCGACGGGCGGATTCGACCTCAGGCATGTGGTTGTTGACGGCATGACCGCGCTGACCCGTCAGGAAGCGAATGGGATCAGGTGCGTGTTTGTCTACCCTCTACATTTAGTTAGAACGTTGCGCAAAGAGTAGCGCAGGCAAAAAAGAAACAGGAAAGCCGGCATATCGTTTCAAGCGATGGAAAATGGGTTGCCCTCAATCCGTTCCAGCTTATCCACAGCCACCTTCTGGTTCCTTCCCGATTCTCAACGCGTATGGGGCGCATCGCCTTGCGCGGGGACAACTGCCTTCGTAAGGGAAGCGGGTGCAGGAGAGAGTAGCGATGAGCAAAAAAGCAGTTGAAGGCTCACTTGAACTCGAAATCACTGATTTTGGGCCTATCGCCCGGGCAAAGGTCGACCTGCGTCCGCTGACGGTGTTCGTCGGGCCAAGCAACACAGGTAAATCCTATCTGGCAATCCTGATATATGCGCTTCATCGATTTTTCGGGCAAGAAAATGACTATTTTTACCGGCGTTTACGTAATGCCATAGATCCGGAAGATCCGAAAATGAAGGACCTGTCCGATCAGAGCTTCAGGAATTTCCAAGAAATTGTGGACTCCATAGAAGATGTATCACCTGGTGATATTGGCAATGTCACACTAACCCCTGCATCTGCTGAAGCTCTCCGATCATTTCTTGATAAGAATGCAGAAGCTCTGGCCAGCGAAATTGGGCGGTGCTTTGGCCTTGGCGAAACTCGTGCTCTTACCCGAAAGGGAAGGCCACATGCTCGTATCGCTATGCGTCGACGAATGTCCAATGATTCGGAATTCGGGGAACATACGTTGACACTCGGACGCAAGACCGAATTCAAGACAGCAATTCCCTCAGGGATTCCAATACCGTTCGACTACGAAACGAATACGTTTCCGAGGAGATATTTTCTCGAGCAATATAAAGGAACTGGCAGACGGAAAGTTACCAGCCGACAACGTCGCATTTTGGAACGGGATATAATGTCGATTGTCAGCAGCCTGTTGATGCCTTCTGCGGTTGGTATTCTGCAATTGCCAGCGTTCTACCTGCCGGCGGATCGTACCGGCGTGATGCACGCGCACAATGTCGTGGTCAGTGCCTTGATTGCAAGTGCACCATCAGCCGGTTTTCGCCCGGCCGCCCGAACACCTATGCTTTCCGGGGTGCTGGCGGACTTTCTCGAACAGTTGGTCGGTATCGGCCTTCCCGAACCGTGGCAGCGAAAAACTCAATCGGATCTTGGTAAGAGAATAGAGGAGAGTGTACTTAAAGGGTCAATCCGCATCGACCGTGCGGCGACCACTGATTACCCAAGCTTTGCTTACCGACCTATAGGTTGGAACGACGATTTAGCGCTGGCAAACGCGTCGTCCATGGTTTCAGAACTTGCACCTGTGGTTTTGTATCTCCGTCATCTGGTCAAAACCGGCCACATTTTGATCGTAGAAGAGCCGGAATCACATCTCCATCCGGCGATGCAGGTCGAGTTTACCCGCCAGCTTGCTGCACTTGTCGATAGAGGAATTCACCTGATTGTCACCACCCATAGCGAGTGGCTGCTTGAAGAGCTGGCCAACATTGTACGACGTTCCGAACTCAACAAACATAAGCGCAGCGATTTTGTCAGCGACGTCGCACTTCGTCCTGAACAGGTTGGAGTATGGCTGTTCGAGCCCAAGTCACGACCGAAGGGATCGATCGTCAAAGAAATTCGACTGGATAGCACCGGAACGTATCCTACAGACTATGACGAAGTTGCTGAGGCACTGCATAACGATTGGGCCGAGATCACAAGTCAAATCGGGAATGGTTCGTGACGGTTTTTTTGGACCGGGTTCGCAGCAAGTTGAATTGCAAATGTCTGGTCAAAAGCGGTTTGAACAAAAACGGGTGCAAGATCTCGATGGCGAATGCACCAAGTTTACGTTTGGTCGTTGACTTCGACAAACCGGGGTCACCGCTGCCCTCAAACTCGACACGCTGTGACTATCTCGTGATTGCTGAAGATGCGCGGGGTTCAGGTTTGATCATGCCGCTTGAATTGAAGCGGGGAAGTCTGGATGCGGGTCAAGTCATCAAGCAGTTACAAGCCGGGGCGCAGGCAGCAGAGGGACTCGTTCCCAAAGGCGGGTCCGTCAGTTTCCTCCCGGTCGTTGCCTCAGGGTCAATAAAGAAGCATGAACGCATTAGGCTGAGGAAAAGAGGCACAATCCGGTTTCGCGAGCATTATAAACCGGTCCGGCGTATTTCGTGTGGTGCACGATTGGTCGATGCGGTTGATGCGATTAAGGAAAAGTGATTGTTGCACGTGTTGGGTTTATCTCGTCCGTCGGCCCTGTGGCTTGGATCGCATGGCTTATAGCGCATTACCTGACACACGAATTACTTTCCTTTGGAGCCGGTGGTGATTCAAGGTGTGTCGGGAGAGGTTTGCTGGAGCGTCCATCCCATCAATTTATTGCCCTGTACTGCAACATATTGTTTCAATTCTTAATTTGAACACAAGGTGGGCAATTGTTACGAGTTCGGGTGAGCAAAGTATCAGGCGTTTACTCGTGCAGACAACAATCGCCGAATCGTTCAGATTGGCAGATCTGGCGCTTCACTCCGGGCAGGAGAGCAGCGTTACATTTTTCCCGGCACCGGTGAATACCGGGATCATTTTCAGGCGAACCGATGTTCTGGACGCCGATGCCATTATCCCCGCCCGGGTTGAATATGTCAGCGATGTGACGCTTTGCACTAAAGTCACGAATGCGGACGGCGTTTCCGTTTCAACCATTGAACATGCGTTGGCGGGGCTGGCCGCATGCGGTGTTCGTAATGCGGTTCTGGAAGTCAGCGGACCGGAATTGCCGGCTCTGGATGGCAGTGCATTGCCCTATGTCATAAAGATTCTGGAAGTCGGGGTGAAGCCGTTGGATATGCCGGTGAAGGTGATCAGGATATTGAAGCCGGTGAGTGTGGAATTTGATGGTGTGCGGGCTTCGCTTGAACCTTCAGAACAGGCGGAAATGGATTTCACCATCAATTTTCCGGAGCCGATCGGAAATCAGAACCGGTCAATGATTTTGGCAAATGGCTCGATCGCGCGGCATCTCTCAGACAGCCGGACATTCTGCATACGCTCGCAGATCGAATCTCTGCTCAGCAACGGATTCGGTCTCGGCGGCAACAATGAGAATGTGCTGGTGGCGGATTGCGAGAATAACCGCTTCCTCGGCGAGCCGCGGCATAAGGATGAATGCGTCCGCCACAAAATGCTGGATGCGGTGGGCGATCTGTCGCTTGCGGGCAGTCCCATCATCGGGAAATTCAGAGGATATCGCTCCGGGCACCAGACAACGGTGGCACTGCTGAGGCAATTATTCGCCGAGGAGGGTGCCTTTGAGCTGTCGGATGCCGACAGCGATACAGCTGCCAGGCTCCCCGGCGCCGGTGTGCATATCCGGGATGTTCCCCCGGCTCATTAGCCGACAATTCTAAATCCGGTTGAAACCGGCTACCTCTTGGCGTTAGTCAGGTCTGGCTGATGTCAGTTTTCGTGATCAATATGCAGTGCAGAAATCAGAAATTCCTCGCAGCGTTCCGCCATGCGGTGCTGCCGGTCATTGCCGCTCTACTGCTGACGGCGTGTAGTCAGGACGAGGAAGATAGATTTGAAGGCATGTCGGCTGAGAGGATATTCCGCCAGGCGGAATCAACTTTCGGGAATGGGGACTTCGTTGAAGCTGCGGAAATCTACGAGGAAGTTGAACGGCTCTACCCCTATTCGGACTGGTCACGCCGCGGAACGATCATGGCTGCCTATGCTTATGGTGAGGCCGGGGAATACGAAAAGAGTCGGTCGGCGGCGGAGCGGTTCCTGTCATCCTATCCGGGTGACGAAGACGCCGCCTATGCTCAGTATCTGGTGGGAATGAGTTATTTCAGGCAACTCGGCGCGCGCGGCCGCGACCAAGCCAACACCACAAAGGCGCTTGAAGGGTTGCAGCTGGTCATGGAGCAGTATCCGGAAAGCGACTATGCCGAATCCGCCGGGCTCAAATTCGACCTTGCCGTGAATCATCTGGCTTCAAAGGAGATGGAAGTCGGTCGATATTATCTGAAGCGCGGCAACTTCACCGCAGCGATCAACAGATTTCAGTATGTCGTGGACAATTACGGTACCACGGCGCAGGTCCCGGAAGCATTGCACCGGTTGGTGGAAGCCTATCTGTCACTGGGTCTGGTTGGCGAAGCGCGGGAAACCGCGATCGTTCTTGGCCATAATTTCGGAGCCAGTGACTGGTATGCCTCAACGCATCGGCTCTTCACCTCCCGGGGTCTGAAATTGCCGGAGACCGTGGATGGGGATGAAGGCCTGTTGAGGCAGTTCTACAGGAGAACGGTCAAAGGGGAATGGATCTAGCGGGGTCGCGTTGAGCGGAAGGGGATGCTCGCCAGCCTTTCAATCCGCAACATTCTCCTGATTCGGCGTCTGGATATTGAGTTCGCTGAGGGGCTGAATGTGCTCACCGGCGAAACCGGGGCCGGAAAGTCGATTTTGATGGATGCACTGGGATACGTTCTCGGTGCGCGTGGATTCTCGGGTCTGGCGGATTCCAATAGCGGAACAAGTTCGGTTACCGCGGTCTTTCTGCTGTCGGAAGGGCATTCAGCAAAGCGCATTCTGCAGCGGCAGGGAATCGATGCGGCAGAGGAGCTGCAATTGCGGCGGACGCTTTCGCCCGGTGGCCGCACCGCATGTTTTGTGAATGACCAAAGGTGCACGACGGATTTTCTGAAGACTCTGGCCGCGGCATTGGTCGAGATTCACGGTCAGGAGGCGGGCCGGACCCAGCTTTCACCCGCCGGACAAAGGGAACTGCTCGACAATTATGGTGATGGCGCTGCGGCCGTTTCCGCCACCCGCACGGTCTGGCGTAAACTCCAGTCATCCCGCGATGCCATGCGCGAACTGCAGGCAGGCCGTGCCGAGAATGAAAAGGAAATCGAATACGCAACGCATGCGTTGCAGGAACTGATCGGAATCAATGCCGAAGAGGGAGAAGCGGAGGCTCTTGCCGAACGGCGGCAGCAATTGAATTCATTTCTGCGCAACCGCGAGGAATTGGAGCATGCCTGCCAATCAATCGGTCCTTCCGGTGCAGAGGGTCTGGCAGCCCAGGCGATCCGGACTCTCGAGCGCGCGAATGCCGTCGACTCGGATCGGATTCAAGAGGCTTCGGAAGCAATTGACCGTGCTATGCTGGAGTTGAATGAAGCTTTTCGATTGCTTGACCAAATCCGATCCCGGTTTGAATCCGATCCGCATGAAATCGAAAGGGTGGAGGAAAGGCTGCATACCATTCGTTGGTTGGCACGGAAATATTCCGGCGATGCCGACCGGTTGCCGGAATTGGTTACGGAATTTGAGAACCGGTTGCGGCAGCTTCGCGGCGTGCTGGCAGGTTCAGAAGAGTTGGAGCGGCAGATCAGGTCGCTGCAGACGGAATATGACGCTTTGGCCGCCAACCTGTCCGGGATGCGGAAATCGTCGGCCGAAAAGCTGGACCGGGAGGTCAATGCGGAACTGCCACCGCTGAAGCTCGGACATGCGCGTTTCCATACCGAAATCGCCTTTGTATCACCGGCTCCGGAGGGTTGGGATTCGGTGACATTTACGGCAGCGACGAATCCGTCGACGCCGGCCGGGCCCATTCACCGGATTGCTTCAGGTGGCGAGTATTCACGATTCATGCTGGCACTCAGGCTGTGCCTGGCAACGCGGAACGCGCATGCGAGCATGGTCTTTGACGAAATCGACAGGGGCATCGGCGGTGCCACGGCAGCGGCGGTCGGGGCACGGCTGAAACAGCTCGGGAAGCGGGCGCAGCTATTGGTGGTGACCCATTCACCGCAGGTAGCAGCCTCCGGTGCCAGCCACTGGAGAATTGACAAGCAACTCCATGACGGCGTCGCGGAATCCCGGGCGGTCCGGATCGAGGGCGAAAGCCGTATCGAGGAAATCGCCCGGATGCTTGCCGGTGCCGAAATCACCGCGGAAGCCCAGGCAGCGGCAATCGCCTTACTTGAGGGTGCTTGAACCTAATGGAAGCGGCGCACAGGCAGCACTCAGCCACGCCCGTGCAGGCGGGGTGCATTGGGGCGCAAGCGTTTCCCGGACCCGCCGATGATAAACGTTCAACCAGGATTTTTCATCGGTGCTGAGCATCTCCGGATTGATCAGGCGGTGATCAAACGGCACCAGTGTCAAAGTTCTGAATTCCAGATATCCGGTTTCGAGTAAGCTGGATTGCGTGACCAGCACCAGATTTTCCAACCGGATTCCGAATTTGCCCGGGGCATAAAAACCCGGTTCAATCGACAGAATCATGCCCGGCTTCAGTGTTGCCTCCGAGCGGCCGGAAATTCCCGCCGGACCTTCATGCACATCCAGGTAATGCCCGACCCCGTGGCCTGTTCCGTGACCGAAATCATGCCCCGACCGCCAGAGGAATTGGCGTGCGATCGGATCCAGCACCCGTCCTGTCGCCGTGGCTGGCCAGCGGAGCGTTGAGAGCGCGATCAAGCCGCGCAGAACCTCGGTATAGCGCTCGCGGATTTCGGCGCGGGGTGTGGAAAATCCAACTGTGCGGGTCACATCGGTGGTGCCGTCGAGATACTGCCCTCCGGAATCAACCAGATAGTTTTCGTTTTTCCGTAATTGTCGGTTTGTCGAGTGCGTGACCCGGTAATGGATGATGGCGGCGTTCGGCCCCGAGGCCGAAATGGTGTCAAAACTGAGATCCCGGAACAGCTCTGACTTTGCACGCAGCCGTTCCAACTCCATTGCCGCACCGATTTCCGAGACCGGGCCCGTTGCGACGCGATTCTGGAGCCAGGCCAGAAATTCAGCCATGGCCACCCCGTCCCGGATATGTGCCGCTTCCATGCCCTTGATTTCGGCCGGGTGTTTGACCGATTTGGCGGCAGCGACCGGGTCCGGTCTGAAGACGATGTCAATGCCGGCCTGTCGCAGGCTGCGCACCAATTGATGCGGCACCGACGGGTCGATGAGCACGGAGCCGCTGAGATTTCCAGTCCGGGTGAGGAAATTCTCCAGCGGATACAGGCGTATCCCGCTTTGCAGCCACTCGGGTCGCTGCGGCTCGGGCAGCCGTGCGAATAGCGCCACTTCGGATTCGCGGTTGAGTATGGCGAAGGCGCGTTTGACAGGATTGCGCGCAATATCAGATGCGCGGATATTGAGAAGCCAGGCGATGCTGTTGCAATTTGTCAAAATCATCGCTTCTGCGCCCGAATGGGCCAATGTTTCGGCAATCCGGCTGATGCGGGCTCCGCGTGGTTCACCGGAATAGGTCGCCGGGTAATCAATCAACTGGCTGTCCGGAGGAGCCGGTTGATCCTGCCAGACAGAGTCAATCAAATTGTCGGTGCATTTGATATTTATGCCGGGAGTGCCGTTCCGCAGCCGCTCGACTTCGCTATCGGCATGCAACCATGCATCGATGCCGAGCGAAGCGTCTGTCGGCAGATGTTCCGACAGCCATTTCGTGATGGACCCGGTCTCTGCCCGATGAATTTCAAACAGCGATTGATCAATCTGCAGGCCGGCCTGGCTGGTATAGCGGCCGTCGACAAACAGTGCCGCCCGTGCCTTGGAAACGATACACAGACCGGCAGACCCGGAAAATCCGGTCAACCATTCGAGGCGCCGGTCGCAGGCGGGAAGAGGTGAACAACCATAGGCGTCGGCAACCGGGACCATGAAGGCATCAATGCCGTGCCGCCGCATTTGTCGGCGCAGCATCGCCAGCCGCCCGGCACGCCCTACCGGTTCGGGATCAGAAAAATCCTGCGGCATTCAATTGTCCGCATTGCGGCCATTGACCCGGCTGAGTGGTTTCCCGGTTTCAAATAACTCCGCCAGCTGCTCGGTCATCGCGCCTGCCAACTGTTCGACATCGGCGATTGTCACCGCCCTTTCATAATAGCTGGTAACGTCATGACCTATGCCAATGGCGATCAACTCCACCGATCGGCGCAACGCGATCATGTCAATCACCTTGCGTAGATGCCGTTCAAGAAAATTGGCGGGATTGACGCTGAGGGTGGAGTCATCCACCGGTGCGCCGTCTGAGATCACCATGAGAATTTTCCGTGATTCACGGCGCAGCGTCAGGCGGCGATGCGCCCATTCCAGCGCCTCACCATCAATGTTCTCTTTCAACAGACCTTCCTTCATCATCAGGCCGAGGCTGTTGCGTGAACGCCGCCAGGGAGAGTCGGCACTCTTGTAGACAATGTGTCGCAGATCATTCAGACGCCCCGGTGTTCCCCGCCTTCCTTCAGCCGACCATTTCTCGCGGCTCTGTCCGCCTTTCCAGGCGCGGGTCGTGAAGCCCAGTATCTCCACCTTCACCTGACACCTCTCCAGGGTCCGGGCTAGAATGTCGGCGCTGATCGCGGCAATTGAAATCGGCCTGCCGCGCATCGACCCGGAATTGTCGAGAAGCAGCGTAACGATGGTGTCACGGAAGTCGGTCTGCTTTTCGACCTTGAAGGATAGGGGAGTCGTCGGCGTGGCTACGATCCGTGCCAGACGGCCGGCGTCAAGTATACCTTCTTCCTGGTCAAATTCCCAATGACGGTTCTGCTGTGCCAGCAGCCGCCGCTGCAGCTTGTTCGCGAGTCGACCCACCGAACCCTTGAAGGGTTCCAGCTGTTGATCAAGATTGTTTCTTAAGCGGTCCAGTTCCTCCGGCTCGGCCAAATCATCGGCGCGGACTTCCTCGTCGAATTGAACCGTGAATACAGTATAGTCACGATCGGCCTCCGAATGCGGCGGCAGAAAGCTAGGCGGTATTTCACCGGGCATATCCTGATCGTCGGCGAGTTCCATATCGTCGACATCGCCATCAACCAACTGCCTTTCGGCTGCCGCGGATTCATCCGCTGTCCCGTCCTGGCTCTCCTCATCGAATTCAGGTTCCTGATCTTCGTCACCCTGGCTCTGCAACTCGTCATCGGCCTGGTCCTGAGCCTCCTCATCCTCCTGCTCGCTGAGATCCGGATCCTCGCCCAATTGATCCGCATAACCCATCTCGCCGATGATCCGGCGGGCGAAACGGGCGAATTCGACCTGATCATTCAGCACCCGGTTCAGATCATTGAGGGTGTCCTGTGACCGCGATTCAATGTCTTCCCGGAACAGTTCCAGCAAGCGCGACGGCGCTGCCGGCAGCGCCCGTCCGGTTGCGCGTTCCCTGACCAGATAAGCGAGCGCATCCGCCAGCGACTCCTGACTCGAATCGGAAATTTCGGCGTATCCCTTGGCCATGGCGGCATGGGAGATTTTAGCGTCGATATTGGCAGCGGCTCCGGGCAGTTGCAGTGCGCCGATGGCTTCGCAGCGCGCCGTCTCCATGGATTCATAGATTTCACGCGCCGTCGCACCTGGCGGCAGGTAGCGCGCATGCGTCAATTCGCTGTGAAATTTGCGCCGCAGCCCGAAACTGTCGGCCAGACCGCGTACCAACTGCATATCGCCGTCCGTCGCGCGGACACCGATATGGGGAAGGCGCACAGTTTCGCCGGCGATTCCGGGTGGATCGGCGGTGAAGCGGACTGCCAGTTCAGCATCATCCGCAATCGAGCGGGTGGTTTCGGTGAGCGCCCTCTTGAATGCGGCAACGGTTTCGGTTTTGTGTTCAGCCATGTCAATCCACACACCGGCAGGTGCCAAATGTGAGGGTCATTGCATACTCACTGCCACGGCGCTTTCGGGCAGCTCTTCGTCAAAGCAGCGCTGATAAATCTCGGCAACCGTGGGCCTTTCCAGTTCATCGCATTTGTTCAAAAAACTCACACGGAACGCATAACCATTACTGCGGAAGATTTCCGCATTCTGTGCCCAGGCGATCACGGTGCGCGGACTCATGACCGTAGACAGATCGCCATTCATGAAAGCGGTCCTCGTGAAACCGGCGACCCGAACCATAGCACCGATGATACTGCGTCCCTTTTCGGTATTGTAACGCGGCACCTTGGACAAAACGATCTGGGCTTCGGCATCATGCGACAGATAATTCAGCGTCGCCACCAGCGACCAGCGGTCCATCTGCCCCTGATTGATCTGCTGAGTGCCGTGATAGAGACCGGTTGTATCACCCAATCCGACCGTGTTGGTGGTCGAGAATATGCGAAAGTGTCTATGCGGCGTGATTATCTCGTTCTGGTCCAAGAGGGTCAGGCGGCCATCTGACTCGAGTACCCGCTGTATCACGAACATGACATCCGGCCTGCCGGCATCATATTCGTCGAAGACCAATGCCACCTTGTTGCGCAGCGCCCAGGGCAGAATTCCCTCTTGAAACTTGGTGACCTGCTTGCCTGCCTCAAGCTTGATCTGATCTTTGCCGATAAGATCAATGCGGGAGATATGGCTGTCAAGATTCACTCTGACACAGGGCCAGTTGAGACGCGCCGAGACCTGTTCAATATGGGTTGATTTTCCGGTGCCGTGATAGCCTTGAATCATGACCCGGCGGTTATGGGTAAAGCCGGCGATGATGGCGAGAGTGGTATCCGGGTCAAATTTGTAGGTCGGATCAATGTCCGGAACCCTTTCATCGCCTTCGGCGAAGGCCATGACTTCCATCGGAGTATCCACTCCGAAAACCTCTCGGACAGAGATCCGGACGGATGGGTTTTCTGCGACGCTCATTGTCAATACTTTCCTGTCCGGCGCCGATTCCGAAGCCGGCTGCAAACAAACCCGTGCCTAGTGCAGGAAATCACGAATACACGCAACATTTATCCCGCGATTCCGGAAGTGAGGATCACGGCTGGAAGTGCTTGCTCACCTTGATCCGCTCCCATGCCCAAACGACTTTGTTCAGCTGCTCTTCCGCCGATCGGTCGCCGCCATTCAGGTCAGGATGGCAGTCCTTGACCAAAGATTTGTATTTTTCGCGGATGCGGTGCTTCGGCCAGGTTGGTTTGGCATCAAGAATCGACAATGCCTGCCTTTCTTCCGGCGGCAATCTGGCGAGACTGGAATTCTTCGGATCCGTGCGGTTTGTTCCCAGCTCGCCGAGAATTTCATGCGGGTCACTGATGCCGAGGCGTGACCAGGCTTTCTGGTTACGGATCCGGCGCTGCTCTTCACTGGAAAATCCGTTCCTATTGTCCTGAGCGGGATCGACAGTGCCATCCTGACCCTTAAAGAAATTCCATTTCGCATTATACTCGCGCACATGTTTTTCGCAGAACCAGAGATACTCATCGAGCTGTTCGGGCGATACCGGTGCACGGAATTTACCCTTGCGCCGACAGCCGCTCCGCGCGCATTCACGGGTGGATGTCTCGACTGCGCCGGACATCCCTCTCGGGGGCTTCCGTGTACGTTTCTTGGCGCCGGAAATAGATATGTCGAATTCGAAACGGTCGTTCATCTGCCCGTAGGTCATTCCAAAATTTCTGGACGCGAAATAATATGTCAAAGCCGGAGCCATTGGAAGCACCGAGGAAACTGGAGATTGAATTTTGGCCGATAGGGAGCGGATTGAGGACATCCTGCGCCGCCGGTTTAACCCGGCGGATCTGGAAGTCGTGGATGAAAGCGAGAAGCATCGCGGTCATTCCGG
Source organism: Paracoccaceae bacterium (assembly GCA_026706985.1). Classification (GTDB taxonomy): domain Bacteria; phylum Pseudomonadota; class Alphaproteobacteria; order Rhodobacterales; family Rhodobacteraceae; genus JAPOXR01. Next base: position 44,591 of record JAPOXR010000049.1, read on the forward strand.
TTGGCGGCCCGGCGGCGGAACGCATTTCCGGGTGCGGTTGGTTTCCGACCGGTTCCGGGGATTGTCGCGTCTGCAGCGTCACCGCCTCGTCCACGCGGCGCTCTCACCGGAGCCGATGAACAGCATCCACGCACTTACACTGTCGCTGGAGGCGACCCGGCGATAAATCAACCTGTATGAAGCCTTCTCCGGTGCCTCTTGCCGCGGCTGGCCGGTGGCGTCAGCCGCCTCCGAGTTTCCGCGCCACCAGATCGCTGACTGCCTTCGGATTGGCATTACCGCCGGTGGCTTTCATCACCTGTCCGACGAAAAATCCCGCCACACGCGGATTTTGCCGCGCCTTTTCGGCCTGATCGGGAAACGCCTGCAGCGCCGCATCCACGGCTGCTTCCAGGACACTGCTGTCGGTGACCTGTTTCATCCCCCGCCTTTCGGCGATTTCCGCCGGGTCACCGCCATCATCCCAAATGGTTTCAAACAGCGATTTTGCCATTTTCCCGGAAATCGAACCGTCGCTGATCAGGCTAAGCAAATTTCCCAACTGATCCGCGGCGACCGGGCTCTCGGTGATACCGAGCCCGGTTTTATTCAGTTTGCCGAAAAGTTCATTGATCACCCAGTTGGCAGATAACTTGCCATCCCGTCCCGTGGCGACAGTTTCAAAGTAATCCGCACTTTCCGGATCCTCAGTCAGGATCTCGGCATCGTAGCGCGTGATGCCGAATTGCTCCACGAACCGGCGCATCCTGGCGTCCGGCAATTCCGGCAGAGAGGCGGCAATGGCATCTATCCAGTCCTGCTCAAGGCGAAGGGGCAGCAAGTCAGGGCACGGGAAATACCGGTAGTCATGCGCTTCCTCTTTCGAACGCATCGAGCGGGTTTTGCCCGAACCCGGATCAAACAGCCTTGTCTCCTGCTTCACCACGCCACCATCTTCCAGGAGTGCGATCTGACGCCGCGCTTCAAATCCGATCGCCTGCTGAATGAAACGGGTCGAGTTCATATTCTTGATCTCGCAACGGGTGCCGAATTCCGTGCTTCCCTTTGGCCGCACCGAGACATTCACATCGGCGCGAAGGTTGCCATTCTGCATATTGCCGTCGCAACTGCCGAGATAGCGCATGATCTGTCTGAGCTTGAGAATATAGGCCGCCGCTTCTTCCGGACTGCGGATATCCGGGGCCGACACGATCTCCATCAATGCGACCCCGGTACGGTTGAGATCGACAAAGGACAGTTCCGGGTCCATGTCATGCAGTGATTTCCCCGCATCCTGCTCGAGATGGATATGATCGATATTCACTTTGCGGATGCCGGCTTCACCCATATCGACATCCACCTCGCCGGCGCCGATGATGGGATGATAGAGTTGGGAGATCTGGTAGCCTTGCGGCAGATCAGGGTAAAAATAATTCTTCCGGTCGAAAACCGAATAGCGGTTGATTTCGGCCTTCAACCCGAGACCCGTGCGCACCGCCTGTTCAATGCAGAACTCATTGATAACCGGTAACATCCCCGGCATGGCGGCATCGACAAGATCGACATTGGTGTTCGGTTCGGCACCGAAACCGGTCGAGGCGCACGAGAAAAGCTTAGCGGCGGAGGCGACCTGAGCATGCACCTCAAGCCCGATCACCATTTCCCATTCATCCTTGACCCCGCTGATCAACTGCGGCGCAGGCGCATCACTCATTTGTGGATTTCCCCTCTCGGAACCGACCTGCATTTCAAGAGCCAGAACCAGTTTATTTTTAGTATCGCCGAATGTGCCTGATTCATTGCCGGAAAACAACAATACGGGCGGCCCACCTTGGATGAAACACTCTGCCGGGCCACCTTTCGGAATTGAGAAACGCATGGCGGTCCGCCATGAGCTGAAGTGGATCTTACGCATCCAGACTGCAGACAACTTAGGTGACTGCAAAGGCAGCCGGGTCGATTGTCGGGCGAAGTGTGATGATAGAGCAATACAGAAGTGAGGTTTTGGCAGCGGCTCGAAAGGCGGGTCTGATTCCATCGCGGAAGACGTGCAAATTCGACGAGATGTGGCTGACGCCGGTGCGGGACATGACACAGGAGGATATACGAGCGTTACGACTGTGCGAACAGGCAAGCGAGGCGGTGCTCGCGCGGCATCTCAACGCGACGACGGGATTGGTGAGCCAGCGGAAGCGCGGCGAGAAACGTCCGTGCGGAACTTCGCTGAAGCTTTTCGCATTCGTGGCGAAGAACGGTCTCGGAGCGGTCGCCTAAAGGCAGGAGATCAGGCTCTCGAATTCGGACCGCGAGAACCTTGATTGGTTCATGAGTAACCCACGAATCCCGCACGTTCGGATTACAAACTGCAGGCAGTTATTGCGCTCTCGGAGCAGCCTGCTTGGTGTCAGCGACCCGCCGGTAGTCTTTGACTGGAAACAGCTATGGCAGACTGAACACAGTTTCCGGAGAGTGCCTCTACGAACCGAAATTTGCGGTTTTTGTTGGCAACATGAGACTCACGGGCCTATTGTGTTTATTCTTGGATCTGCGGTTTTTTGTATGAAGCTGACGCGATGACGGCAACGGAAAGAAATACTGGCAAGCAGGCACGGGTGGCCGCTGCACACGGGCCGAAGGCCAAACCGGATGCCGGTAACTCAAGGGTCATTCGCAAATACAGTGAGGCTAGCGGACGGAATTTTGCTGTCAGCCGTATTTCCGACCGGATAATTCGCCAGACTTCAAAGGAATGGCGACACGCATTGGAGATTCTAGCAAATAACTAGGAGACACTACCGAGTCACATGGGATGACGCGATAGGAGGCCATGCCGATGCACTTGTCATAGGCGGTAAGCGTGGAATTCTGAGTGAGCATGCAATTCGGTCGGCGCTTGGTCGTCCTTACAGTGGCTATCACCGCCGTATCGAAGATAAAGCAGCCGCATTGGTTCATGCGATTGTCTCGAATCACGGTTTTGCTGACGGTAACAAGCGAACAGCACTCTATCTGGCTATGCTGCTGATCAATAGAAGCGGCTATGTCCTCAGGGCGGAAGAGATAGATTTTGCCAATGTAATCTTAGGTGTTGCCAGAAACATCACCAGTTACGACGATCTTGTCATATGGTTCCGTTCACACATACACCGACCTTAGTGGTTTGTTCGTATTTGGAATTCCGTTTACCTGCGGAACAAGAGCCAATCACTCCCGGCGAATGCTGCACAGTTTTCGAACCGGTGCCAAAGGCAACAATGGTATAAAGCAAAAGAACGCAGATCGTTCTGAAGCGCCGCCGAATGTTCCAATAAAATCTTCAGCCTCGCAGCAGGCGTTCCAGCATTTCCGAACTGTCCCCGGACAGCCCATCAATCTTCAGTATCCGCTGCATGTGCATGTGTATCAGCCGCTGGCGGGCCTCGTCATAATATCTCCATGATTCAAATGCGGAGGAGAGTCGTGCCGCGACTTGCGGGTTGGCGGCATCCATTTTGCCGATCCAGTCGGCCAGCAGGCGGTAACCGCTCCCATCCTCGCGGTGAAAACCGGCATGGTTGCCGAAACCGAGCGCTGCCACAACTGACCGGAAACGGTTTGGGTTTTTCCATTCAAAATCCGGATGCCGCGTCAGCCTGTCTGTCAGGTCAACGGCCTGTTCGGGCGGTGATTCGATGATCTGGATGGCAAACCACTTATCCAGCACCAGCCTGTCCCCCGACCAATGGCGGTGGAATTCATCAAGTTCATCACCCCCGGATCCAGCCGCCAGCAGGGCGCGGAGGGCACCGAGACGATCGCTCATACTGACCGCAAGTGAAAACTGCCTGCGTGCCGCATTGCCTGCATCCAGCTTCGTCAGCAGGCGCAGCAGCCGATTGCGGAGCCGGCCTTCACCGAAAGCGCGAAGGTCGGAGGAATATTCCGCGTCGCGCCCGCAGATGGTCTCGATCCAGGGTGACAGCTCATCTGCCAGCGCATCGGAGAGCAAATTGACCGCCCGGAGGATATCCTGCGGGTCAACAGTCTCGCCGAGACCTGCGATATGCCGCTGCAAATCGCCCTGCGCGGGAAATTCGGTCATCAGCGCACGGAACGCGGGATCGAGCGAATCGTCTCGCAGAACCGCTGCGAGTGTGTGGATGAACTCACCGCAGGGCTCGGCCCCGCTCAGCAGCATGGCGGTCAGATTGGAGCGCGCCAGGGACTGCCCGGCACTCCATTTATTGAAGCCGTCGGTGTCATGGCGGAACAACAGCAGCCGATTGTCGTCGGACGAGTCCCATGTCACGGTGACCGGTGCCGAAAAATTCCGCAGGATCGAGACCACCGGCTTGTCACTTAACCCGCCAAATTCAAAACTTTGCTCGGATTCGGTCATTTGCAGAAGCGTTGTCGGAACAACTTCCTTGCCGTTGTGATCAAGCAGACCGACGGCTACGGGAATCAAAAGCGGCCGATACGCACTTTGCCGGGATTCGTCAGCCGCACCCTGGCGGATCGTGAGGCGGTAAACACCGTCGGCAAAATTGCCCGAGCAGGACAGGCGGGGTGTTCCCGCCTGGCTGTACCATCGGGCGAACTGCGATAGATCCCGGTCCGAGACTTCTTCGAATACACTGATCCAATCCTCGATCGTGCAGGCTTCACCATCATGGCGGCGGAAATACAGGTCCAGTACTGCCCGGTAGGTCTCAGGTCCAACGATCCGGTGCAGCATCGACACCAGTTCCGCCCCTTTTTCATAGACGGTTGCGGTGTAGAAATTATTGATTTCCCGGTAACTCGCAGGGCGCACCGGGTGCGACAGCGGGCCTGCATCCTCGCGAAACTGAATATTGCGGAGATTCTGTGCATCCTTGATCCGGGTCACCACCGCAGATCTTTGATCGGAGGAGAATTGGCGGTCGCGGAAGACAGTCAGACCTTCTTTCAGGCTCAGTTGAAACCAGTCCCGGCAGGTGACCCGGTTTCCGGTCCAATTGTGAAAATACTCATGCGCGATGACGCCTTCGATATTTTCGTAATCATCATCGGTAGCGGTGTCGGGGCGGGCCAGAACCAGTTTCGAATTGAAAATATTCAGACCCTTGTTTTCCATCGCCCCCATATTGAAATCATCCACGGCAACGATGTTGAACTGATCCAGATCGTAGACGCATCCGTAATTCTCCTCGTCCCACTTCATCGCCCGTTTGAGCGAGTCCATGGCGAAGCCGCAGCGGTCTTCGTCGCCCTTTCGGACCCAGATGCGCAGCTCCACCTCGCGCCCTTCGCATGTGCGGAAGCGGTCCTCGAATGCGATCAGATCTCCGGCGACGAGGGCAAACAGATAGGAGGGTTTCGGCCACGGATCCTGCCACTCGGCAAAACCGGGCGCACGCGCAACCGGATTACCGTTCGACAGCAACACCGGAAGACCGCTGTTGATCCTGACATTGTAGCGGGCGGTGATATCCGGGCGGTCAGGAAAGAAACTGATACGCCGGAAACCTTCCGGTTCGCATTGCGTGCAATACATGCCGCCAGACATATACAGGCCTTCGAGTGCCGTATTCGATTTCGGTGAAATCTCAACCTCCGCCCGCCAGATGAATTCACCTTCCGGCAAAGCCTCGCGGACAACCGTCAGACCTTTTTCGTCGAGGCGCATTTGTTCGGAGGCGATCCGCTGCCCATCGATCGATGCGCTGATCAGCTTCAGGGATTCGCCGTCCAGAGACAAATCGCCGGCAGATGCAATCGCCGGATTGGCCCGGATGAGCAGCTCCGAGCAGACCCGTGTCGCCTCGGGTGAGAGGGTGAAATCAAGCTTCACCTCGCAGACTTGCCAGGAAGGCGGTCTGTAATCCGCGAGTCTGACCGTTTTTCCCATGATTTCCGCCCCGGAAGGCTGCCCGTTTATCTATCCACGGTGCCGTTTACCGGGAAAATAATGCCGCTTCCACCTCGCTCCTTGCCGGTGGATTGCAGCCGATCAAGGCGCAGTTCAGGGATGCCGCCATAATTGCGAAGCGCAGCATCGAAGCGAGGGCGTCATCACCGAGGCCGTTCAGCGCATCCTTGGCAGTAGCCGATGCCTCCGCCAACCAAGCGAGGCTGTAGCCCATCACTGTGTCACCGGCACCGACTGTGTCACCGCCGGCCGCCGGTATGGAGACAATTCGGGCATGCCCGCTATCTGTCCAGGCGGCGGCACCGTTTTCGCCGTCGGTCACGATCACCAACCCCGCACCTGCGGCGAGGGATTGCCGGGAAAAGCTCTCCGGGTCATTTTCAGGTCGGTAATATTCCAGGTCTTCGGTGCTGATCTTGATGATATCCGAATGCCGCATAAGCCTGTCCATCCGAGGCCGCCACGACCCGTGCCCCTTGATCATGCCCGGTCGAACATTCGGATCAATGGCCAGGGTGGCGCGCGCCGATTGCGCCAGCGCGAATTCGGCGATGCGGTCGGCGCCGGGTGAGACGATCAGCGAGATCGAACCAATTCCCAACACATCCCCGGCGTTCAGGGTATTCGGAGGAAGTTCCGGGTCCATGTTGATCATACAGCTTTCGCGGTCAAAAAATGCGTAGACCGGGTGTGCATCTTCCCGCACTTGAACAAAGGCAAGCACTGTCGGCGCATCGGAACGGGGTGCAAATGTTGCATCAACACCGTAAGCGTCGAGGTCGGCGAGGATCTGCCGGCCAAAAATATCGCTGCTGATGGTGCCGCAGAAGTGCGCATTGGCACCTGCCTGCGCAGCCGCTTTCGAGGCCGAAAAGGGCGACCCGCCTGGGGTGGCATGATAATGAACACCGTCCTTTGTGATTAAGTCGATCAGTGCCTCACCACAAAAGAAAATCCTGCCAGTCATGCCGCCGACTCCAAGTTCAAATTCCCGGCACCGGCATTATAGCTTTGGCGCCGGAAACTGAAACGCGCTCCGGAGCCAGCGCCGGCAATGTGGACGGCACTGTTCAAGCGCCAGGGACATGTTGTCGGCCGCTTCCGGTGTCGCACCGTCGAGACGCCATTTTGCGGCGAGGCGGCGGGTGTTCCAATCAGAAGCATGGCAGGCGCAGCACGCGGCAATCTTCCAGGAATGCGCCGGCACACCTGCTTCTTCCACGAATCGGATTGTACCGATCAACCGGTCATGCCACCCGAGCTTCCGAACTGCATCTCTGCCCACTCGTTCGCAGCTGTCGCCCAGGTTGGGATTCGCCATACGGTTGAACAGCGAGTCGGTGTAATCCGTCCAACCCTTGCCTGAGAAGAGTGGGTTTCCATTGCCGAAGCGCTGCCGGAGCGCCACGCCGGTTTCCTCCAACATTGCCTGCCTTACCAGCTGCATGATCGAATCAAGGGCGACAACATCCCGGATCAGCGGCAGATTCAGGGCTAAACCGGCATAGGCGAACGTGGCGTGAGCGGCATTGTGCCCATACAATTTAGCTGCCGCCATTGGCTGCAGATCATCATGCATGGTCACTCCAGGCAGTCTTTGCACATACGTGCCCGTATCCGCGATTCGCCCGATGTGGAGTTCGTCATACGCTTCAACCAGCCAGGCCTCGCTCAGCCCGGGGCAGCAGCGCCGCAACCCGGCAGCGGTGATTTCGTCCTCGCCTTTGATCGTTTTTGACATTTTGCCGATCACAGTGTCGACGGTTTGGAATCTGTCGGGCACACCGTCTTCCGCTTCGATAGCTGCCCGCAGGAGATGTGCCGCCGCGAGGTGGTTTTCGCTCGCATAGATGATGCAGGGCGGCAGCCCCTGCCGCGATTTCCGCCTTGTGGCGGCGGCGAGAAGCGGCGCGATACCGGCATAGTCACCGACTGAATTCACGGCGACCGCGATTTCAGTGGCCGCGGCCAAATGATTTACGCATGCCGGATCTGTCACGAGAAGCGGCTCAACCCGGTGAATTCGTTTCCACTGCAGCGATTCCGCCGCTGCCACGTTGACATCGATAAATCCAGCGCGCCGGATACAATCTGCCTGTTCATGGCGGCGCAGGATAACGGCTCGGCCCATCTCCGCCGCTTCCGCCCTGGCCAGATAGAGGCCGGCCTGAACGGCTCCCAACCCGATACCGACAAATTCCGCCATGCAATTACTCCGGATTCGACCGCATTCGGGGTTTCTGCGCGTTCCGTCGGGTAACGTCCAGATACCGCATTCGGCACAATGCCCGCTTCAATCCGCTGCGTGGATGAATTAGTGGAGGCCGGTCAGTGGGGAAATCCGGGAAAGAAAGTGACCGTTCCTGTCGTAGGCATAATCGGTAACCATTACCTGCTTGATGACAGCTATCCGGTACACGCATCGGGAACTATGAATAGTTCGGCCATTGCATCGGTCGCCGGAGTCCTGCCGCTGATCGTGCCATCGCATCCGGAGTTTGTCACCATCGAAAACCTTGCCGAAGTCTGCGACGGATTTCTGTTCACGGGCGGGCGCCCGAATGTGCATCCGGAAGAGTATGGTGAGCCTCCGACCGCGGCGCATGGCACCTTCGACCGCAACAGGGATCGGATTGCCCTGCCGCTGATCCGGCACTGTGTCGAACGTGGTCAGCCGGTGCTGGGTGTCTGCCGCGGGTTCCAGGAATTCAATGTCGCATTCGGCGGTTCGCTGCATCCGGAAATCCGTGAACTGGAAGGTCGGATGAACCACCGCATGCCGCCGGAGGGTACGCTGGAAGAGAAATTCGCTCTTCGGCACCGGATCACCTTTTCTCCGGGGAGTATTTTCACGCGCATCGTCGGCGATGCGTGTGTGCAGGTGAATTCCCTGCATGGCCAGGGCATAAAACAGCGGGGCGAGCGGGTGCGGGTGGAAGGCCATGCGCCGGACGGCACCGAGGAAGCCATCCGCATTGAGGGTGCCACCGGCTTTGCGCTGGCAGTGCAGTGGCATCCGGAATTCCGCGCTGAATCGGACCCGGTGTCCCGCCCGTTATTCGCCGCGTTCGGCGATGCCGTCCGCGCCTGGAAGACGGGCCGCACAGAGGTTCAAAACTGATAGATCAGTCCGAGCCTGGCCGCGAGAGCATTCCAACCCTTGGTGACACCCCTTGCATAACTCAGCCCCGCTGCTCCGGTGATGGCCTGATTGCGGGTACGGAAATTCAGAGCCATGTCGGCATTGATTTCCGCACCTGCGGGCGATGTCGTTGTACGGAATGATTCTTCGCTCCCCGCATATCGTGAATCCGTTTCAATCGGATTCTGGTTTCTGCGTTTCCATGAGAATTCCATCACCGGCGTGCCGCTGAGCCATGCGAAATCGAGATCACTTCCCTGTAATCCGACCCCGGCCGAGATTTCAAATGACTTGCCCCGGGACCCTGTGACATGCAGCGAGAAATCCCCGGCACCACTCTCGATATAGGGTTTGCTGCTGAATTTGGACTGGCTGACCGAAATGCCCGGCGTTACCTGCCAGCCCCTGAAATCGGTCCGGTAAGTGGCGGCGGCCTGGAGCGAATTAGCCATCATACGCAGCTCTCCTGTGGAAACGGAATTTCCATAGGGAATCTGACGCGAGATGTTGAATTCTGAACGCTGCAGGGCGGCGGAGGCTGACAATTCAAACCGCCCCAGAGGCTGAAGAATTCTCAATGCGGCTTTCTGCGAGTTGCCCTTTGAGCGCGCCAGCGAATCCGCGCTGATGGAATTCCGGTCGAGCTGCAATGCCAATTCGAGCCGGGAGGGAAACTGCTTGAAGTGACGGATGGCGACTGCATCGAGGCGGATCACCCGGGCTTGCCGGCCGCCCTCGTCGAAAATCCCCGGTTGCCGTTCGGTGATGAGTTCGGTGCCGCCGCCAATGCAGAGTCCGGAGAGCAGGCCACGCGATTCGCTTGGGCTGCATGTCGGCGGGTTGCGGTTGAAATCGCTGACAGCGCGTAGTCCCCTTTGAATGGAAGCCCCGGCAATCTCGTTGCCGAGACCATCCAGACTATGCCTGAGTCCGGCAACTCTGGTCTCGCCGATCAGGTCCCGCATGACCGAGGCGAAACCGTCGCTTTCCCCATGCGATGCATAGGTTGCTGCCAGAACGTTCAACTGGTTGCGGTTGAGGCCATCAGGGTTCAGGTCCAGAAACGAAACAACACTGAGAGCTGTAAGGCTGTCATTCAATTCAACCGAATGATTCAGGATGACTGTGCCGGCATTGGTAGAATCGAGGCTTCCCTGTATGCCGCCGCTAGCTGTCAGCACGGTGATACCGGACAGGAGGGCGTCGCCCGAATCCTTAACCGGGATGGCAAGCACGTCGGACAGCACATCGAATTTGATGAAACCGGCGAGATCCGCACGACCCAAAATTTCGAAAAAATCAGCTTCGCCTGCCGCCCAATCGATATCGAATTGGATGATGCCCTGCCCGGTCTGGCGCAGATCACCGGTGAGTACTGTCCGGTTGATCGTCCCCTCGCCGCCAGGGGAAATGATGCCGTGATTGGTTAGTCTGCCCGAGGTGAGTCCGGTAGTGCGGTCGACCAGAGTACAGCCTTGGGCGGGGACAGGCTGAGTTCTGATCAGGTCGATCAGGTTGTGTGAATTAAACCTGCCCCAATTGCTGAATTCGGGAGCGAGGCAGGCCTCGGCATAAACCTCACCGGTCACCGTGCCGCGATTTTCAATCTTCACCGATCCGATTGGGCCGGAACCGCCGGCGTCGGTGACGATAATGGCTTTCGCATCCTGCTCCGGAAGGACAGTGACTGAACCCGATTCGGTGATCGAAATCCGGAACTCGGCATCGGGGCCTTCCAGAGCCAGCCCGTGCGAACGCAGACCCTTTGTTATGACTTCACCTGTCACCCTGAAATTCATGACCGGGGATTTTGGATTATCGCTGTCGCTGAACCGCGTCGCGGTCACCGCGTATGCGTCTTCGCCTCTGGTTTCGATATCATGCACCGTCACATCAACCGATCCAGGGTCGGTTCCGGAGCGGGTTTGGTGTAGCACCCGCACTCCGCTGACAGCGTCGCCGGTAGTGTAAATCCTTCCGGTTGAGGTTATTTCTATCCGACCGACATTGTCGACGAAAATCCCGGCGGATTGTTCCCCGGTCTTGGTCGATTCGACATCATGGACGGAAATCCTCGTGACTTGATCCGGCACCGGGCTGGGGTCGGCCAGACGCACAAACACTCCGGCACAATCATCAGCGTCCGCACATGCGCCGCTCACCTTGATCTCGCCGGTGACCCGGATATCGGTGGTCCCGGTCAAACCGACCACTCGGACCGCATCGCCGGTCGAAGTGATGTCCCTGGCGCTGAATGACAGCCTCTGCTGCCGGGTGCCGCGGCCTTGGAAGTAGGCACCGTGCCCACCATCGCTACCGGTAACGGAAACATTATGCCCCGGGTTGCGCATGCGAACGGAAATATCCCGCTCGCCGATGAAGTGAATTCCATGTCCGGAAGGGCTGAGAATCCTCAGACCATTCTCCAGCCAGATCACATAATCGGTCGCAATCGGCGACCCGTCGCTGCCGCATTGAATGCCCGCACTGTCGGCAGATCCTTCGGAACCCGGGCAGGTTTGAGCGAAGGTCGCATCGGAAAAATGCGCGGCCGACAAAAGCAAGAGGCTGAACGCAACCGGACGACGTGACAACGTGCGGCGGAAGAAGGCCGCGACCAAAACAATACACACAGGTCCCGACTCCTCCCGAGAGCTCACCAATGAGATTCGGCATCTGGCTATAATTGTGTAGGAATTACAATGAGGAACTTCGGATGCCCGGGTTTCGATCGGCTCCCCCACCTGCGGACACATTCAATATTGTCTGCCAATCCGAGGCGATATAACGGGTCGCAGTTCCGATGTTCGGAATGCCGCACATGGTTCGGGTCATGATTGAAAAACGACAATTCTATATCGATGGAAGCTGGGTTGACCCGGCCCGGGGAAATGATTTCAAAGTGATCAATCCCGCCACAGAGGAACAATGTGGGGTGATTTGTCTCGGGTCCGCCGTCGATACGGACCGCGCCGTGGCCGCCGCCAACCGCAGTTTTCCGGATTGGTCATCCCGCGCATTGGAAGAGCGGCTGGAGCTGGTTCGGAAAATCGCCGCTATTTATGAGTCGCGGGCCGATGAAATGGCGGCTGCGATAAGCCTCGAAATGGGTGCGCCGATTGATTTCGCGAAATCACGTCAGGTTCCCGCGGGCCTGAGACATATCCACAATTTCCTGCGTGCGGCACAGCAGTTTGAATTTATCCGCCCACTCGGCCCACATGCGCCGAACGACCGTATTCTTCTGCAGCCAATCGGTGTCTGTGGTCTCATCACGCCTTGGAACTGGCCGATGAACCAAGTCACATTGAAAGTGATTCCGGCTCTCATCACCGGGTGTGCGATGGTTTTGAAGCCCTCTGAAATCGCGCCCCTGTCTTCGCTGCTTTTCGCTGAATTCATCGATCAGGCAGGCGTTCCCGCGGGGGTATTCAATCTTGTGAATGGTGATGGAGCCGGTGTCGGAACGGAACTTTCAGGACATGTGGATGTGCAGATGATTTCATTCACCGGGTCCACCCGGGCTGGCATAGCGATTTCCAAGAATGCGGCGGACAGTTTGAAACGCGTCCAGTTGGAACTCGGTGGCAAGGGCGCGAATATCATTTTCGCCGATGCCGATGCCGATGCGGTCAAGCGCGGCACCCTGCATTGTTTCGGAAATACCGGCCAGTCGTGCAACGCGCCGTCGCGGATGCTGGTGCAGTCGGAAATTTATGAGGCCGCTGTCAGTTGTGCCGCCGGGGCAGCACAGTCGCAGGCCGTCGGGCTTCCGGAACAGTTGGGCAGGCATATCGGGCCTGCTGTCAGTGAAGCGCAATTTGATAAGATTCAGCAGCTGATTCAGACCGGCATCGACGAGGGGGCGAGATTGGTCGCCGGTGGCCCGGGGCGGCCGATGGGATTGAACCGGGGATATTTTGTGCGCCCGACGGTATTCGCCGATGTGGAAAACGGTATGACCATTGCGAGCGAAGAGATTTTCGGCCCGGTGCTTTCGATCACGCGGTTTGAAACCGAAGATGAAGCGATTCGCATTGCCAATGACACACCTTACGGATTGACCAATTATGTGCAGAGTTCGGATGCTGAACGCCGGAAACGGGTGGCGGGACAGCTCCGCTCCGGCATGGTGGAAATGAATGGCCGGCCAAGAGGCGCCGGCAGCCCGTTCGGCGGCATGAAAGCGTCCGGCAACGGGCGCGAAGGTGGAATCTGGGGGATTGAGGAATTTCTGGAGGTGAAGGCGGTAAGCGGCTGGCCGGACGAGTGAGAAAATGATCGGGCGCCATTGGGAGAGTAGTCAGGTTCAGTCAGGCTGGATGTCCGGTTGGCATTGGCTGCTATTCTATGGCTTGGTATTGGCTGCCTGGGCCGGTCTGTTTGCGCTGACTCTGCCTGTGCCGGAATGGCGCAATCTCGGACTCTATGGCTGGGATTTGCTGACTGCCCTGTGTCAGGTTGATCCGTCCGAAGCCGGGTTTCTGCCACTTTTATGGATGTGGTTGCTGATGTCGGCGGCGATGATGCTTCCCACCTTCGTATCCACACTCACAGTGTATGAGGATTTGCGCATTGCAGGTGCGGGAAGCCGGGCGGGTTTTGCCGCCTTGATTGTCGGCTACTTGGCGGTCTGGTCGGTTTATTCCGTGGCGGCGGCGGGGTTGCAGCTGGCATTGGTTCCATTGCAAGGGGACGGGGAAATCGATTCCCGGATTTCGGGTGCTGTTTTTCTAGCCTGCGTCGGGCTGTATCAGTTCAGCCCGTTGAAAGCGGCCTGCCTGTCCCGGTGCCGTAACCCGTTGGCCGTGTTTATGGCGAATTGGAATGACAGTCGGTTCAGGGAGTTGTGGACCGGCATTCGATTTGGTGCGGTTTGTCTGGGTTGTTGCTGGTTATTGATGGGGTTTGCTCTGGTCGGTGGAATGGCTGGTCTGGTGTGGATGGGACTTGCCACTCTGGTCATGGCGGTGGAAAAACTGCCCTCGGCAGGCCGGTTTGTCTCGACCCCGCTTGGAATTCTGGCTCTGTTCGGGGCGGTTGTATCCGGCCTGGCGATATGACGGAAAGGAACGGTTATGGCTGAGAGGGCAAAACGGACCCGCGTGCGATTGGCGGCGAAGATCGACAATCGTCATGCGGCGGCGGAAAAATCGGACCGCGGAATGGTGCCTTGGCATGTGCGCGGGGAGTTGATCCTGAATTGCAATTGCACGGTCTTTTGCCCCTGCGTGGTCAGCCTCGGGCGACATCCGCCCACCGAAGGCGTGTGTCAGGCCTGGGCTGGAATCCGCATTGATGATGGAAAATACGGCGAAGAGTCGCTGTCAGACCTGAATGTAGGCATGATCCTGGAGATTCCGGGTATGATGGCACGGGGCAATTGGAAGGCGGCCGCTTACATAGATGACCGCGCCTCGCATAAGGCCCATCACGGTCTGATCCAGATTCTCTCCGGCAAAGCCAAGGGCACGACGGGTCTGTTCAAGCTGCTGGTCAGCGAGTTTCTCGGCGCTGAGCGGGCCCGTGTCGAGTATGAGAATGACGGCAAGCTGCGCCGGCTGCGTGTGGGGCGCAAAATTCAGGGTGAGGTGATTCCGGTGCAGGGAAAAGACCCCGGGCGGGACATCATTGTGGAAAACACAAAATACTGGATGGGTCCTGACATTACCGTGGCGACAGCGACAAAAGGACGGGTCAGGGCCTTTGGCCGGGTGTGGGATTTTGATGGAAGGTCGGCGGAAATCTGCGCCATCGATTGGCGGGGGCCGGATGTCTGAACGGCACCTGTACGGTGGGCTTGAATTTTCGCCGACGACACGGATTCGGCTTTCACCCTTCTGGCCAGGGGTACAGGCCGCCGGTGTCAGTACGGCGTCGATTTACAATCATGTGCTGTTTCCATGTGTTTTCAGATCGCTGGAGGAAGATTACCGGCACCTGAAGAACCATGTGCAACTGTGGGATGTGTCCTGCCAGCGGCAAGTGGAGCTTTCGGGGCCGGATGCGGCGCTCTTGGCGAGGATGATTGCGCCACGGGATATCAGCGCACTGGACGTCGGACAATGCTGCTATGTTCCAGCGGTCGACCGCGGGGGAAAACTGCTGAATGATCCGGTATTGATCAAGCTTGCCGAAGACAGGTTTTGGTTCTCCGTCGCTGACAGCGACCTCATTCTTTTTGCTTCCGGCGTCGCCGCAGGTGCGGGTCTCGCCGTCCGGGTGCATGAGCCCGATGTTTCGCCGCTTGCCATTCAGGGGCCGAAGGCGGAACAGTTGATGCGGGGGATGTTCGGTGAAGAAATCTCCGGGCTGAAATTCTTCCGGGGCCGCTATATTGAATTCGACGGGAAGAACCATTTGGTCACGCGCTCGGGCTATTCCAAGCAGGGCGGATTTGAAATCTATGTGGAAGGGGCCGAACACGGGATGCCGATCTGGAATGCACTCATGCAGGCTGGAGCCGAGTTTCAGTTGCGCGCCGGCGGGCCGAATTACATCGAACGCGTAGAAGGTGGCCTGCTGTCCTATGGCGGCGATATCACCAGTGAACATACCCCGTATGAAGGCGGGCTTGAGGCCTATTGTGACGCCGAGGCGGCGTTTGACTGTCTCGGGCGGGACGCACTGCTGCGGGAGTTGGAGAGCGGCCCGAAACGGCAAATCCGCTGCCTGACTTTTGCCGGCGGCAAGGTTCCGCCATGCGATCACAGGTGGGAATTGAGCGTGAATGGGCGTTTTGCCGGACAGGTTTCAGCGGCAGTCTGGTCGCCGGAATTGGGGTTGAATATCGGCATCGGCATGGTTGAATCCGAATTCTGGGATGCGGGCAGCGAGCTGTGCGCGGAACTGCCCGGGGAGAGCCGTACGGTGACCGTACAGGCAGAGTTCTTCAATTGATCGTTGAATTGCACGGAGAAAAGAAAATGGCGTTTCGAGCTTTGGTGGTTGAAAAGGATGAGGCTGGCAAAACCAACACCTCGGTCCGGAACCTGAACCGTGATCAGCTGCCCGACGGCAATGTGACCGTATCGGTTGAGTATTCCACCCTGAATTACAAGGACGGGCTGTGCCTCGGCTCCGGCGGTGGGTTGGTGCGCAATTACCCGCATGTGCCGGGAATCGATTTTGCCGGCACGGTTGAAGAATCCGCGGATAACCGCTTCCAACCCGGCGATCGGGTGGTACTGACAGGCTGGCGGGTCGGCGAGGCCTGGTGGGGCGGATATGCGGAGAAAGCATGTGTCAAAGCGGATTGGCTGGTGCATCTTCCGCAAGGCATCGACAGCCGGCAGGCTATGGCAATCGGCACTGCCGGCTTCACTTCGATGCTGGCCATCCAGGAACTCGAAACGCATGGTCTGCATCCGGATGCCGGGCCGGTCCTGGTCACCGGCGCCGCCGGAGGCGTCGGCTCCGTTGCCACGGCGATTCTGAGTGGCCGCGGCTACAAGGTGACTTCCGTCACGGGACGCCCGGAAGCCGCTGACTATCTCACCTCGATCGGTGCCAGCGCGATTCTTGACCGGTCGGAAATCGCCGAGACGGTGAAACGGCCCTTGGAGTCTGAAACCTGGGCCGGCTGTGTGGATGCGGTCGGGGGTGCGATGCTGGCGCGCGTGCTCGGGCAGATGAAATATGGGAGTTCGGTGGCCGCGGTCGGGCTCGCCGGGGGTGCGGCGCTGCCGGCGACAGTGATTCCGTTCCTGTTGCGCGGGATAAAATTGCTGGGAATCGACTCCGTGATGCGGCCGACCGAGGATCGGATCGAGGTTTGGTCGCGATTTGCCGCCGATCCGGCATTGGAGTTGCTGGATTCAATGATACGGACCGTTTCCCTGGACGAGTTGCCTGAACTTGGCCGCGCCATACTTAAGGGCCAGGTGCAGGGGCGGATTGTCGTCGATGTGAGGAAGTGACTGAGGGATCGGGCCGGCTGATACATGGGTTTGGAGGATCAGATGAATCGTGTTGAACGTTTCGGCTTGCAGGTGGATGCCCGGTTTGCCGCCTTTATGGAAAGCGAGGCATTGCCGGGAACGGGTATCGGTGCCGACCGGTTCTGGGAAACTCTTTCCGCTGTCACGCATGAGATGGGTCCGGAAAATGCGGAGCTGTTGCGCCGCCGGTCCGGAATCCAGTCCCGGATCGATGCATGGCACGTCGACAGGCGGGGGGAGGCATTTGATCCGGCGGCCTATAGAGGCATGTTGGAAGAGATCGGCTACCTGGTTCCCGAAGGGCCGGATTTCCAGGTCACCACCGACAGGATTGATGCCGAAATCGCATCCATCGCCGGTCCTCAACTGGTGGTGCCGATCACCAATGCGCGGTTTGCCCTGAATGCGGCGAATGCGCGCTGGAATTCGCTCTATGACGCGCTCTACGGGACCGATGCCATCGACGGCGAAATGCCGCCCGCCGGTGGCTATGACCGGGAACGCGGCAGGCGCGTTGTCGAGTGGGCGAAAACCTTCCTCGACGAGGTGTTCCCCCTGGCTTCAGGCAGCCATGCCGGGGCGGGGCATTACTGCATTGAAGCGGGCATTCTGAAGGTGGTCCCCGTTGACGGGCAGGCGACGGGTCTTCGGCATCCGGAACAATTCATCGGATACCGGGGTGATTTACCGGATCCGAGTGCCGTCCTGTTGAAGAATAATGGCCTTCACCTCGAAATCCACTTCGACCGGGGGCATCCGGTCGGCAAGACAGACCCGGCCGGTGTCGCTGACATATTGATGGAGGCCGCGATTACAACGATCATGGATTGTGAGGATTCGGTTGCGGTTGTGGATGCCGAGGACAAGACTCTCGCCTATGGCAACTGGCTTGGTCTGATGAAAGGCGACCTGCAGGCACAGGTCACCAAGGGAGACCGGAGCTTTACCCGGAAGCTGGAAGCGGACCGCCGTTATCTCGACTCCAAGTCCAGACATTTCACGCTCAAGCGCGGCTCGCTTCTGCTGGTGCGCAATGTCGGCCATCTGATGCGCTGCCCGGTGGTGCTGGACAGTGCCGGGAACGAGATATTCGAGGGGCTTCTGGATGCGGTTTGCACCATCGTCATCGCACTGCATGATGTGAATGGAGCGCGAAGGAATTCGGCTGAGGGTTCGATCTATGTGGTGAAGCCGAAGCTGCATGGCCCGGAGGAGGCAGCCTTTACCGATCGGCTGTTTCAGCGCGTTGAATCGGCATTCGGTCTGGCGGCCAACAGCGTCAAGATCGGCATCATGGATGAAGAACGGCGCACGACCGTCAATCTGAAGGAGTGCATCCGCGCGGCATCGGCACGGGTGGCCTTTATCAATACCGGTTTCCTGGACCGGACAGGCGATGAGATCCACACCTCGATGGAGGCCGGGCCATTCCTGCGCAAAGCGGATATCAAGCAGGAGGATTGGATCGCTGCCTACGAAGACTGGAATGTCGATATCGGAATTGCCTGCGGACTGCCCGGCCGGGCGCAGATCGGCAAGGGCATGTGGGCGATGCCGGACCTGATGCGGGCCATGCTGGAACAGAAAGCCGCGCATCCGCAATCCGGTGCGAATACCGCCTGGGTTCCAAGTCCCACCGCGGCGACGCTGCACGCCATCCATTACCACCGGGTGAGCGTCGCTGAGCGCCAACGGGAGTTGATGTCGGCACCCCGCAATACCGGACTCGACAGGATACTGAATATTCCGCTTTCCGCCGGCCGCAACTGGTCGGAGGCGGAGATTATCGAGGAAGTCGAGAATAACCTGCAGGGCATTCTCGGTTATGTGGTGCGTTGGGTTGACCAGGGCATCGGATGTTCCAAGGTGCCGGACATTTCAAATGTGCAATTGATGGAGGACCGTGCGACCTGCAGGATTTCATCACAGCATGTCGCCAATTGGCTGCATCATGGGGTTGTCGACCGGGAGACGGTGGAGCAGGCCTTGCGCAGAATGGCACGAATCGTCGATGATCAGAATTCCACCGATCCGAACTATGTTCCAATGGCTCCGGGATTCGACGGCTACGCCTTCAGGGCGGCGAGCGAGCTTGTTTTCGAGGGAAGGCGACAGCCATCCGGCTACACGGAGCCGCTGCTGCATCATTACCGGGCGAAAGCGAAGGTCTCGGCTGCGGGATGAATTGGTCGGGTAGGGAACAAACCGGAGAGGGGTATACGGAAGCGGCGATGCGGGTTTTCGAAAATCTCCCGGATGCGGTTGGAAACACGCCGCTGATCCGGCTCAATGCGGCTTCGGAAGCCACCGGATGCGAGATTCTCGGGAAGGCGGAGTTCCTGAATCCCGGTCAGTCGGTAAAGGATCGTGCAGCGCTCGGCATCATCCGCGACGCCGAGGAACGCGGGGTCCTGCGGCCCGGTGGTGTGATCGTCGAGGGCACCGCCGGCAATACCGGTATCGGTCTGGCGCTCGTTGGTTCCTGCCTCGGCTACCGGACAGTGATCGTGATCCCGGAAACGCAGAGCCAGGAAAAGAAGGACATGATCCGCCTGGCCGGTGCGGAGATGGTGGAGGTGCCGGCTGTGCCGTACCGTGATCCGAACAATTATGTCCGTTATTCGGCGCGGTTGGCGGCGAAGTTGGCGCAAACCGAGGCGCAGGGTGCGCTCTGGGCCAATCAATTCGACAACACTGCTAATCGGCAGGCGCATATCGACGCCACCGGACCGGAAATCTGGAAGCAGACGATGGGCCGCGTGGACGGATTCATCTGCGCTGTCGGCACCGGTGGCACACTGGCCGGCGTCGCCGCGGCACTCAGGTCGCGGAACCCGGAAATCAGGATCGGCCTTGCCGACCCGTCAGGTGCCGCGCTCTATAACCATTACATGTATGGAGAGCTGAAGGCAGAGGGGAGTTCGATCACCGAAGGCATCGGGCAGGGCCGCATCACCGCCAATCTTGAAGGTCTGGAAATTGACTATCCCTACCATATCCCGGACGTGGAAATGCTGCCCATTCTTTTCGACCTGCTGAAGAATGAGGGGCTGTGCCTCGGCGGATCATCCGGAATCAATGTCGCCGGTGCGATCCGGATGGCGCAGGATATGGGACCGGGCCATACCATCGTCACGGTGCTTTGCGACTATGGCAGCCGGTATCAATCGAAGCTCTTCGATCCCGCTTTCCTGCGGAATGCCGGGTTGCCGACGCCGGACTGGCTGACCCGGGACGCCGCAGCGCTGCCGAAGGTGTTTGAACAATCATGATCCGGTATGCCTTTTCTCGATTCTGTGCCGCGGTGGCTCTGGTGCTGGCGGGGCTGACGGCGGGCAATGCGCAGACGGAGTTGGATTTCGCGGCTTGGAATCGACTTGCGGACCGGGCTGATGAAGTCACCCGGGCCGCCGCGGCTTCGGATGCCGCGTTGGCGGTGCTGCGGGCGGATCTGTCGGAATGGCAGCAGCGGCTGGAAGCTGCGAGGGGTGCGGCTGAAATTGATTACCTGCGGGTGGTGGAGCGGCAGGAAGCGCTCGGCGAGGCAATTGCAGGCGAATCCGGGGCGCTGTCGGAGCGCAGAAACCGGATCGAAACCGAGTTGCTGCAGGCTGCGGAACCGTTTTTTGTCGCCGGGGATGCCGTAAGAGTTGCCGAAGGGCTGATTGCGCGTATCGACGATATCGACGACGAACGCCGCCGGCAGGCATTTCGCAGCCGGGGGCCGTCGCCGCTCAACCCGTTGATCTGGGGCGAGGCAGCGGCGCAGGCCGGCGCATATCTGGCATCCTTGGTAGACGAGGTTTCCGCCGCCTTGGCCGGTGATGCCCAGCGCCGGCAATTGAGCCAGGAATTACCCTTGATCCTGCTGCTGCTGGGTGTGGGTGGTCTACTGCTCACCTTGGCGCGCCGCTGGTCGCTGCGGCTTGCGGAACGTATCTTTCCGGCTCCACATGGCGTTCCATTACGCGGCGGCGGCATCCGCCTGTTGATATCCAACGCCGTCTTGCCGTGGGTAGGCGTCCTCCTGCTGCTGACAGCTGTTGAGAGGTCAGGCCTGACCTCCGTCTACGGTGAGAACATCCTGCGGACGATCCCGGCTGCCGCGGCAATCATTTTCACCGCCAATTGGCTTGCCATCTCGTTATTCGCCGGCGACGGGTCAGAACTCGTGTCGTTCGAACTCGGGGCGGACTGGTCAACTTCGGTCAGGCGTGTGATCAGCCTGTTGGGATGGGTCGTCGCGGCGGGGCTGGTGGCCGAGGGATTAGTCACCCTGTCCGGTCCCGACTCGAACGCTGCCATCGTCTGGAAATTTGTGATCATGCTGCTTGCGGCCCTGCTCATGTTCCGATTGGGCCACCGGCTTTCCGAACATCTGTCTTCGCTCGCCGCCTCGGATATGGAACGGCCGATTGGAGAAACCGTATTCTCGGCAGTCATATTCCTGATACGCGCCGCCGCAGTCGCCGGGATAGTTTCGGCAGTCGCCGGCTATGGTGCGCTCGGTGAGTATGTGATTTACCCGCCGCTTTTTTCGTTGGCATTGCTGGGGGCATATTTCGCCATTGAGACACTCTTCAGCAGTCTTGTGTCCGACATCGCGGAAGCCGTCGGTTTCCAACCCGGGGCAGGCAGGATCGGGCTGATCAGGGTGTGTGTCGGCACAATATTGCTGATCATTGCACTGCCGGTCCTGGCGCTTGCATGGGGTGCCGACTGGTCCGACATTGAAGGCGCCTGGAGCCAGGTGCGCGAGGGTGTGACGCTGGGAGGTCAGCAGATCACGGCCGGCGCGGTGTTCAGCCTGTTGATCATATTCATTGTCGGCTGTGTCATCACGGCGCTGCTGCAGTCGGTGCTGAAACGCGCCGTGTTGCCAAATACCCGACTCGATGTCGGAGCGCAGAGGGCACTGACCACAGGCACTGGCTATGTCGGTGTCATTCTGGCGGCGACGGTTGCCGTGGCAGTCGCAGGAATCAACCTTACCAGCGTCGCCATCGTAGCCGGGGCACTATCCGTCGGTATCGGTTTCGGACTGCAGACAATCGTTTCGAACTTTGTGTCCGGCATAATCCTGCTGATTGAAAGGCCGATTACGGTCGGCGACTGGATCGAAACCAGCAGCGTCTCCGGGACGGTTCGGCGGATATCGGTGCGCTCGACACAGATCGAGACTTTCGACCGGGCGCGTGTGATCGTGCCGAATTCAGACCTGATTTCCGGACAGGTCACCAACTGGACCCTTCAGAACCGGATCGGCAGGATCATTCTGCCGATCGGCGTCGCATACGGAAGCGATACACGGCTGGTGGAGCGGATTCTCCTGCAGGTTGCCGAGGCACATCCGGCGGTTCTCGAGGATCCGGCACCGGCGGCGATCTTCAAGAATTTCGGCGCCGATGCCCTCGAGTTCGAATTGCGGGTGATCCTGAGTGATGTGAATTTCCTGCTGAGCGCCCGCTCGGATCTCAATTTCGCCATTGCCGAACGATTTGATCAGGAGGGCATATCGATCCCGTTCCCGCAGCGCGACATCTGGCTGCGCAATGCTGCGGACCTGTTTCCGGCAGGTGGGGATGCGGCGACAAGCGAATGAAGGGGAAATCCGGATGACGGAAAAGCTGTTCCGAGTTGATCCCTATGCGAAGGAATGCATCTCCACCGTCACGGGAACCGGACCCGGGGGCGGTGTGATTGTCGACCGGACAGTATTCTATGCCGCCGGCGGCGGCCAGCCCGGCGACAGCGGACGCATCGAATGGGAGTCGGGGGAGGCGAAGGTTTTGGATGCGAGGCACGTGCAGGGGGGCGGCATCGAACTCATTGCGGAGAGCGGATCGGACCTGCCGCAAACGGGCGCACAGGTCAGGCAGTCCCTGGATTGGGAGCGCCGGCACAGGCATATGCGGATTCATACCGCGCTCCATATCCTGTCTGTCGCGATCCCCCTGCCGGTGACATCGGGTGCAATCACCGCCGAAAAGGGCCGTCTGGATTTTGACATGCCGGACGCGATTGAGGATCGCGAGCGGTTGCTTACCGAGTTGAACGGGCTGGCGGCGCGCGATCTCCCGGTGCTTGAGCACTGGATAACTGACGCCGAGCTCGAGGCCAATCCCGGCCTGGTCAAAACCATGTCGGTGAAACCGCCGATGGGCACCGGCCGGGTGCGGCTGATACGGATCGGTGAAGGCCCGGATCAGATTGACCTGCAGCCCTGCGGGGGAACCCATGTCGCACGCACCGGCGAAATCGGATCCATTTTCCTTGGCAAGATCGAAAAAAAGGGAAGGCAGAATCGCAGGGTCAACATTCTGCTGGATTGAGACAGACGACTCCTCTCGGCGGAATTGATCGCAGTCTGCGTTCCACCCATTAAACCCGGAGAACAGAAGCATGGAAGTGACTTCCCATAGCGATGAACGCCTGAACATCAGCCATTGGACGGAACGGACAGATCTCGCGGCTGCGTTTCGGTGGACTGCCCGTCTGAACATGCATGAAGCCGTTGCCAACCATTTCAGTCTGGCCGTCAATGACGACGGAACCCAATTCCTGATGAATCGCAACCAGGTGCATTTTTCCCGCATACGGGCGTCGGACCTGCTTCTTCTGGATGCGAATGACCCCGATTCAATGCAGGGTCCGGACGCGCCGGATCCGACGGCCTGGGGCCTGCACGGCGCATTACACCGCAACTGTCGCCATGCCAGGTGCGTAATGCATGTGCATTCGACATTCGCGACCGTTCTGGCCAGCCTCGCGGACCCGCGGCTGCCTCCGGTCGATCAGAATTCGGCAATGTTTTTCAACCGGCACATTGTCGATGATTGCTATGGTGGCCTGGCGTTTGAAAGCGAAGGGGAACGCTGTTCGCAATTGCTGAGTGACCCCGGGCAAAGGGTCATGATCATGGGCAATCACGGTATTCTGGTTATCGGCGATGATGTCGCTGACACCTTTAACCGGATGTATTATTTTGAAAGAGCCGCCGAGACCTATATCCGTGCGCTGCAGACGGGGCGGAAGCTGAGGACCCTGTCGGATGACATTGCCGAAAAGACCGCGTCCGAAGTGGAGGAATACACCGACCAGGCGGAGCGGCATTTTTCCGAGTTGAAATCGATACTGGATGCGGAAGGCTCGGATTACGCGCATTGAGCTGCATTGCGTCCGCGTCAGAGAGTAAGCTGATTTTCATCGGGCCCCGCATTGCGAAGGCAGATTCCGATACCTACATGAGAAGCAGCTCAGTTCAGGGGAATCAAGATGCTCAGGATCAATGATACTGCGCCGGATTTTACGGCGGAAACAACGGAAGGTGTGATTCAGTTCCATGATTGGATCGGCGGCGGTTATGCCGTGCTGTTTTCTCACCCGAAGGATTTCACGCCGGTCTGCACGACCGAATTAGGCGTGATGGCAGGGATGATGGATGAGTTTGCCAAGCGGAATGCGAAGATCATCGGGATTTCGGTCGACCCGGTGAGCAACCACCAAAAATGGAAGTCGGATATTGAAGCCGTATCCGGAAACAGCGTCAGCTACCCGCTGATTGGCGACAGCGAACTGAAGGTTGCAAAACTGTATGACATGCTGCCGGCCACCGTGGCCGGGTCTTCCGAGGGCAGAACGCCGGCGGACAATGCGACCGTGAGATCGGTTTTCATCATTGGACCGGACAAGAAGATCAAGCTGACACTCACCTATCCCATGACCACCGGCCGGAACTTCAACGAATTGCTGCGGGCACTCGACTCGATTCAATTGACGGCAAACCACGCGGTGGCGACGCCTGCCAACTGGAATCAGGGAGAGGATGTGATCATCACCCCGGCAGTGACCAACGAAGCCGCCAAGGAAAAGTTCGGCGAATTCGAAACCGTTCTACCTTACTTGCGCAAAACCAGGCAACCTGGTTGAGCGTTGGTTGGCCGAATTTGCCCGGCAGGGATATCCCTGCCGGCAACTTGCAGGGCCACGCAGGCTAAAGACGGGGAAATACACACAATAGGCAGTGTAGAGGATGATCCGGGAGGCAGCGGCTCATCGATTGAGATCTGAGTAACCGTGATGAAGTCGCCGGTCCCCCGCCCGGTGGATTGTCATCCGGACGTTGACACTTCGAACAAACCGGGGCATAGGCGCGGGAATTCATTGGTTCAGAGGGAGCATCCAGCAAAAGTGACAGGCACAGTCAAGTGGTTCAACCACGACAAGGGGTTCGGGTTCATCGCACCGGATGACGGTTCCCAGGATGCGTTCGTCCATATCTCGGCGGTCGAGCGCGCAGGCCTTTCCACGCTTACGGACGGGCAGAAGGTATCCTACGTTCTGGTAGTCGGACGTGGCGGCAAGTCAGCGGCCGACAACATCTCACTGGTGTAGGGAGATCTTGCGGCGCATACTTGCGACGCGTTTCCGCCGTCCGGTCCGCCCGGGTTCTTCAGGGACCTGTGCGGCATGACCTGCTAAACCTCTGACCGGCTTCCCGGCAATCCCACTCCGATCCGGCATCGGCTGAAGGTTCGGAACAGACAGACATCGGGGTGCAGCCGTGGCGTTGCACCTCGTATGTGTGATCAGCTACATCGGCTCTCACCCGGACATCTACTGCACCAGGCCATTCCTGGTGGTGTCGGGAATCTGTACAAATATGGCATTGATCCTGGCATAGAGGGACGAAAGGAAATCGGCGGTTCCCGTCTGCTCAGGAAAGGAGGAAGAGTTACCTTCCGGTTCAGCAATTCCTTCAAGTGGAGGCGCGGACGCGTTCCGACATTTTTCCGCATGATTGCGTAGCGCGTGAATCCCGCGCTGTCATTGATCCAATCGAAAACCGGATTGCTGAAACTGTGAATGCTGTTGCGGGCAGAACCCCGGTGCCGATCGGCGTTCCCGGTTCCGTATCAAGGTGGCGGAGAGACAGGGATTCGAACCCTGGAGACGGGTTACCGCCTACACGCGTTCCAGGCGTGCGCCTTCGACCACTCGGCCACCTCTCCTTGAACTCCCCGTATAGCTTTCCTCCGCTTGGATACAAGCTGGGTTCCGACCCTTGAGAGGGATTTCAGCCGGCAAAACGCACCTATCCCACCCGATACGCTGAAGCGCAGCGGGTTTCAGCCCTCCACGTTCGATCGTGACTTCACATGTGTTATCCGTAACTTGTTATAAATAAACAATTAATACTCGGATAATGGGCGTGAATTCCGCAGTGTCCCCGGAGGGCGGGATGGATTTCCGGTGCGGGCTTCGGGACAGTGGCGCAGATGCTGTCGGCGGACATACGCCGTGTGGCAGATGGCGATGATGCCGCGAAGACTGCCCCGGAGCACCGCTTCGGCGACCAGCAGCCAGTGCCGGATCTCATATTCCTTGATCAGATGCGGGATCCGATGGCTCATGGAATGCCTGTATCTGAATTTCCTGCAGGTCTTCGGCGACTGTGACAGGCTGGCCGAAGGCAGTGGACGCATGCTGGACAGAGCGCTCGTGGCATTCCGGTTTGTCCATGTGCTTCCTGAAATGTGTCAA
The DNA here is from genome assembly GCA_026706985.1 of Paracoccaceae bacterium. Taxonomy (GTDB): domain Bacteria; phylum Pseudomonadota; class Alphaproteobacteria; order Rhodobacterales; family Rhodobacteraceae; genus JAPOXR01. The sequence goes on from JAPOXR010000049.1 coordinate 71,088, forward strand.
TATCAATGAGCGCACACCCGCCTGCTTTGCCATCCGTCCAATTTCTGACGGCGTTGGCGTCTTCGCAGCCATGCTGGGCGATACCATTTCGCCCTCCGGACGATAGCACCAGTGAAGCAGCAGATCGGCATCGGCGGTTAGCTCTGCAATTTCCGGGCAGAGGCCCGCATCGCCGGAATAGACAAATTTTCTGCCCGCCGAGACGAGGGCGAACGCCATGCCGTCCAGGAAGGGCTGCGCGTGCGGTGCATGGCAGGACTGGATCTTCCAATTGCCGCCTTCAATGTCCTGGCCGGCCTTTATCTCTTGAACAATTGGAGCCGGCCATGGGCGCGGCAAAGTTCCGCCGCGCGCTACCCAGACTTCCTGACTTTGCGGAAGTCCGGTGCGGGCCCGCAGATCATGCGCCAGAACACCGTCGGGACCAAAGTAACCTTCGGTGACGGCCTTGACCGGGCTTGGACCAAAGACCCTGACCGGAGCGCCGCCTTCATCCCAAGCCGCATGCACGAGGCGCGCATAATCCATCATGTGATCGGAATGCAGGTGTGAAAAGACGATATGCGTGATGTCCGACGGCAGCCTCCCGGACTTGAGCAGATTGTCAAAAACGCCGCCGCCGCAATCGAAGAGAATGAGGTCATCGCCGACTTCAACCAGGTAACCGCTGGAAGCGCGGCGTGCATAGGCCTCGGGAGAACCTGAGCCGAGGATAGTCAGTTTCATGGCTGAACCACCGGTGGTGGAGTGGCTCCGGGTGCTCCAAGTCGAAGCGCCGATTCGCGCCCCCCATAGCGCTCAATCAAGGCTGCCTGATCCTGGAACGCCTGTTCATCAGTCAGAACCGGATCACATATTCCGCGGAGTTCCGCATGAAGATCGGCTAGGACAGCCGCACAGCCGGGATCGGGGGCACGGTTCACAAGCTCCTCCGGATCGCCTTCGAGATCAAAAAGCTCGTCCGGGAAGCCGATATAGTGGATCAATTTCCATTGCCCTTTGCGCAGCATGAAAGCACCCGACACCGCACCGGCCGCATGATATTCCGAGAAAACAATACGTTCGTCATTACCGGGTTGCGCCAGGATGGAGTAAAGGTCGGTCACCCCCTTGGCAGATTGAATGCCGGCGCCGAAATGCTTCGCGATAGTTGCCGACAGATCCAGCAGGCTTACCGGGGTTTCGCAGATACCTTGGGGCACATCCGGGCCGGACAGGATCAATGGGATGGCTGCGCTTTCCTCATACATGTTGGATTTGCCCCAGAGGCCCCGCGCACCGACATTGTCACCATGGTCAGACGTGTAGACGACAGTTGTGCTGTCCTTAAGGCCCGCGGCTTCCAGGGCCTCCTGTATCTGTCCGACATTGTGATCAAGCCAGGTGCAAAGGCCGTAGTAAGCGGACATTGCCCGGAGTCGCTCGGCTGGATCTGAAAACAATGCTTCACTGTCCATGAATTTGTTTTGCTTTTCGACCCACGGGTGGCGCGGATGACCGTTTCCGGGATGCAATTTCACATCCGGCAACATCCCGCTCGGATACAGATCATAAAACTCCTCCGGTACCACGAGTGGAAAGTGTGGTGCGACCAACCCGACATACAGGCACCAGGGCTGATCAGAATCGGCATGACCGGCAATCCACTCCCCGGTCCGTTTGACAACGGCGCGGTCGTAGTCGGTATATTTGCTGTCTCCCGGGCCGATATAATCGCCTAGCATTCGCCTTGGCCCGGCTATTCGTTCTTCCTCTCTTCGAATGCTGGCCCAGACCATGCCGACACCGCCGGCCACCATCATGGGAATGTGTTCGATGTCAAAGCCGGCCGGATCCTCCACTGCCCGGTAATGCAGCTTGCCGATACTCTCGACCGGCACGCCTTTTTCTTGGAGCGCATGTCCCCAACCACGGATTGTACCGTCATAAGGCATGGCATTGTCCCAAAGGCGCGTTTGATGCGGATACAAGCCGGTGGCGAAGCTTGCACGTGCGGGAACGCAGATTGGGCAGGGTGTGTAAGCATTCGAAAACCGCGTTCCACGTGCCGCCAGCGCATCAAGATTCGGCGTTTTCACAAAGGGGTGGCCCGCGCACCCCATGGCACGGGCCTGATGTTCGTCAGACATGATCACAAGGAGATTTGAAGTGCTCACTCAAAGTCCCTGGGTTTTGAGGCGTCTGTCATTCTGTCCATGACGCTGAAAAAATTTCCAATTCCCCGGACACGGCTTCAGCCGACAACCGTCTTCGCCGGGCTCCCATGGTGCATCATCCGCTGACTGAGATGCCGCGTCTTCCCGGTCAGGTGCGGATGTCGCACCCGCCGGTTCCGCTCTTCCTGCCCCTTGTTCGACGGCCTTTTGTTCACCATGCCGCTAATCTTCCGGCTCCAATGCCACTTGTATATTCGCATATGCTCTGCAGCGTCGATCGGAGAAGCGATACCTCCCTCGAATTCAGAATCGCCGCTGCCTGAGCGCTGAGACTGGTTTGGAGCCTTGTATGCCGGAACGTCGCAGATGACGAAATTGTCTGGTAATTCGGGGTTGCATCGTATTCATGGCACCAAGGTCGCAGAGCCTATTTTGACAGGTCAACCAATCTGCGGATTTATTGCGACAACAAACACCAGGAGAAATGAAAATGAAAGCAATTTTAAAGACGTTTGCGCTCACAGCCGCACTGTCGATTGTCTCGGCGGCTGGCGCGGTGGCAGACGGAACCGGGTGGAAACCTTCGGGGCCGATCAAAATGATCATAGCCTTTGCCGCGGGTGGTGGCGCTGATACGCAGGCACGGTTGATTGCGGATGACATTCAGGCTGCGACAGGATGGGAGGTGATTCCCGAGCAGGTGACCGGAAAGGGCGGTGTGAACGCACTCCTTGCTCTGAAGGATATGCCCGCGGATGGAACAGCGATTGCAATGGTTGTGACCGAGTCGCTGGGATATAACGCCGCCGCGGCCGGGAACGCAGGTATCGTTCCCTCGGATTTCGCAGGACTTACGACTACTGCCGGTTTCCAAATGGGTGTTGTGGCGAAAGCGGACAAAGGCTGGAGCTCCTTTGCCGATACAATTGCTGCCGCCAAGGAAGGCAACCTGCGGTTTGGCACCATGTCGCCCAAGCTGTCGGATCTTGCATTTCTCCTTGGTGAAGCACAGGGCGTTGAATTCAACATTGTTCAGGTTGCAGGCGGCAAGGCCGTAATGAATGGCGTGCAAGCCGGCGACATGGATCTTGGTTTTATGGCAGGCATTCAAGGCAAAGGGGTGGCCTCGGGTGACCTGGTGAACCTTGCTTCCGCGCTTTCCGAGCCGCTTGTGCAGACACCGGATGCACCAACGCTTGCGGATCTTGGCGTACAGTTCAACGCCGACGGCTATTTCGTTTTTGTGGCGCCGGGCGGCATGGACACGGCCGCACGTGACGCACTTACAGCAGCCATCGTGGAAGCCGCAAACAATGGCAAAGCGTCAGCAATGATTGAGAAGGCTTTCGGTGGTGCTGTCACTATACAAGGTTCCGAACTGGATGCCTTGCTGCAAAGTGACTATGAAGCTGCCAGTGAGCTGATGCAAGCAGTACAGTGACAACAGAGAAGGGCCGGCACACAGGATCAGGTTTGTCTTCTGATCGTTGGCTGGCCCTTTCTTTTCTGGCTATTTCCGTTCTGATTGTTTTTGTCTGGATACCGCTGGACACCGAATCCGGGTTGATCGAAAAGGAGCGGCGGAAATTTGTGATTGGCGATGCCTTGGCGCCAACGATTACGGGTGCCATCATCGCTCTCGGTGCGTTCCTGACATGGTTGCGGCCCGGGCGGGGTCATACAATCTCCAGCAAGAATGTAATCTGGATCCTGCTGCTGCTGACGATTTTCATCATTTCTTTGGTGATCGTGCGTTATGCGGGCCCGGTTTCGGCAATGGGTTTTGTGGACGGGTATCGCCCCCTGCGCGCTACGCCGCCGTGGAGTTACATCGGGTTTCTTTTGGGTGGAACCGCTATGATCGGTGGCCTGACTTCCGCCGCTTCGCGGCGTTTAAGTATTCGCGGTTTCGCGGTTGGATTTGCAGCCTCTCTGATCATCGCACTGCTCTATGACTTGCCCTTTGACGATCTGCTGCTGCCGCCGAACGGAGATGTCTAGTGGGTCTTTGGGAGCATATTGTTGCCGGCGTTCTTGCCGTACTCCTGTCGGAGCCCCTGTTGGGCGTGCCGGTCGTGATCTTGATGGTATCCGGCGGTTTTCTGTTAGGCATCACCGTTGGAGCAACACCCGGACTTGCCGGTCCCATGGCAATGGCAATAGCATTGCCGATCCTCATCTCCATTTTCGGATTTTCGAATGATGCATTGCTGCCCGTTTTGGGGTTCCTGATAGGCATTATGAAAGGCGCCACCGTCGGCGGGGCTGTGCCGGCAATTCTCTTCAACACACCCGGAACGCCGGATGCCTATATGACGACCCTTGATGGTTATCCCATGGCCCAAAAAGGGGAGGCCAAGAGAGCACTGCGCATTGCGCATTTCTCATCCGCCTCAGGCGATACATTTTCGGATATCGTGCTGGTGGTCTGTGCGCCGTTCCTGGCCATTCTGGTGGAGCGTTACCTCGACCTTCCGGAGAAAACCGCTCTATTGATCTTGTCCCTTGCGTTTATCGCCTCCGTCATTGGCGGGTCCGTGGGCAAAGGGATAATCTCGATGGGGTTAGGTCTGTTGGCCGCCATGATCGCGACAGGCGAGGATTTCTACCCGCGTCTGACCATGGGCCAGTCGAACTTAGCCGAAGGCATTCCCATAGCCGCCGCCGTTCTCGGTGTGCTGATCCTTGGCGAGGTGTTCAAGGCACTGGAAGATCTGCACAGGCAATCCGGATCCAACGCGTCGCCTGAAATTACCCCAGGCAAAGGGTCAGCCTTGTCGCGTGCGGACCTGCGCAGACTATTCCCCTATGTCGGACGGTCGGCACTGATAGGCACATGCATCGGTGCACTGCCTGGAGTGGGATCGACGCTGGCGGCGACTCTGGGATACACAACGGCCAAACGCAGGTATATTGCCTCTAAACCAGACTATGCTCCCGATTTTGGTGATGGTGCAGCTGAAGGGATCGCGGCGACAGAGGCGGCGAACAGCTCAGTCTCCGGCGCCAATTTGATCCCGGTTTTGTCGCTTGGCATTCCGGGCAATGCTGCTGCCGTGTTCTTGATCTTGGCGATGGATTCAATCGGTGGATTCAATCCCGGGCCGTCTGTGTTTCGCCTGGGCGGCGGCATCGGGGACAGCGTTATGAACCCCGAAATGGTGATGGTTTTTGGAATCTTCACCTCCATGTTCGTGGCCAATGCACTGAACTGGACTATTGGTGGTATCTTCATGCGCAGTGTCGGTTTCATGGCCCGAATTCCCAAGGAACGGCTCCTACCCATTGTTCTGCTGCTCACGCTGACGGCAATCTATGTCCAGGAAACCTCTATGGCAGCAATCTGGATGACCGTCTTCTTCGGCTTTCTGGGATATGGCATGCGTCGCGTCGGCATGTCACCATTGCCCTTTGTCATTGCCTTCATACTTGGTCAAAATCTGGAGGCCACGGCTCGTCAGGCGTTCGCCGCCACGGGTGCTGACCCGTTTTTTCTTTTCAACAGTCCCATAGCGCTCGCATTTATCTTAATGTCCAGTGGCGTCGTCATTTACAATCTGAGAAAGTCCGCACCATAACCCGCCCCAACATTCTTTTAATCTCCGGCGACCAGCACCGGGCGGACTGTTTCGGCTTCGAGGGAAGAAACATTAAGACCCCTCATCTGGACCGTCTGGCGAGTGACGGCACACGTTTTTCCAACTGCATAACTCCTTCGGTCGTCTGCCAGCCTGCGCGGGCCTCTATCTTGACGGGCCAGCTGTGCCGAACGCATGGGGTACACGACAACGGGATCGATCTGGACCCTGCAGTGGGCGAAAGAGGCTTCGCCGGGGCCATGGCCGCTGCCGGATACCAGACTTCCTTTTTTGGAAAAGCACATTTTTCCACCTTCCATACATTCAAACCTACCGGCACGCCGGAATGCCTGAAATCCTCGGCGAATTATCCCGACACCTGGTTCGGCCCATACATGGGCTTCAAACATGTCGAGATAATGCTGGTCGGGCACAATTGGTTTTTGCCCGAGAAACCGCCGCATGGTCAGCATTATGAGCGCTGGTTTCATGCAGATGGACGTGGCGATGAGAAAAACACGCTCTATCGCGAGAATGCAGGCGACACAAAGGAAGCGGCGCAGACATGGCACTCAAAACTGCCTGTGGCTTGGCACAATTCGACCTGGACGGCGGACCGGGCCATTGAATGGTTGAAACATGGAAGGGAAGACAGGCCATTCTGCACATGGGTCAGCTTTCCGGATCCGCATCATCCGTTTGATGCGCCGGAGCCTTGGTCCCGGCTGCACGATCCGGCAGAGGTTGACCTGCCGAAATATCGCGAGCGCTCTTTCGAAGGCAGGTCGTGGTGGCACGAGGCGGTACTGACCGCCGAACCCGCCGGTGACAGGAAAAGTGTGGAAATCCGTAAATCCTATAGCCGCATAGCCAAGCAGTCAGATTGCCAACTTCGCGAGATTATCGCCAATACATTTGGACAAATCGCGCTCATCGACCACAATGTCGGTCGTATCCTCATCGCCTTGGAAGAGGCTGGGCTCGCTGACAATACAATCGTCATTTACATAAGTGACCATGGAGACTGGTTAGGCGATCACGGGCTTATCCTAAAAGGTCCGATGCACTATGACGGCCTGCTCCGTGTCCCTTTGATCATGCGCGGACCAAATGTGCCTGAAGGGAAACGGGTGGATGAGCCCGTTTCAACCCTCGATCTTGGGCCGACATTCTTTGACTACGGAAATGCCCAGGCTTTGCAGACACAGCATGGCGCCTCGCTCCGTACCCTGGTTGAGGCAGATAGTGCATCGCGGGAATTTGCACTCAATGAATGGGAGTTGCTGCCGACGCGTGTTGGCGTGGGTCTCAGTCTGCGGACGGTCCGGACAAAAACCCACAAACTGACCATAGATATGCAATCTGAGGCGGGTGAACTCTATGACATGGTCGCTGACCGGGATGAATTGACGAACCTGTTTGACTTGCCCGAGCATGCCGGAACAAAGGAAAAACTGTTGCGGTATTTGACTTCCCGCCCCGATGATGCGGGGCCAATCCGCAAGCAGGTCGGGATGGCGTGAGGCAGTGGATCTGATTCTTCTCCCGAAGCAAAGGGCGAAATTCCACACGCCCTGACGCAATACCGCCGACATCCGCCCCGCTTGCCATGAGTTCTCGGGAAGAGACGGGCTGATCAAGACCGGAAACCGCGGCGGCCAATAGACTCCCTGGTATCAAAAACTACCGGGCGGTCCGTCGAACCGAATTCCCACCGGGACCGGAAGGCGGCACAGCGGAAACCGCTTTCAACCGCCTCTCCGTGAATTCCCCGGATAGCTTTGTGCCTCTCGGTTACCGGTCAGGTGTGTCTTTCGGTATCCTCGATGCGCATCCGGTAATCGCGGTCATGCGACAGCGATGCGAGTTGTCGCCGTGCTGACTGCACAAGACCCAGATCCAGCGTTGTCGCGGCAAATCCGGTACCATCACCGCCAAGATCCACAACCACACGGCCCCAGGGCGAGACGATCATCGAATGGCCGTAAGTCCGCCGGCCCGCCGGGTGGATACCGACCTGCGCGGCAGCAACGATCCAGCAGCCATTCTCGATAGCCCTGGTCTGCAGCAATGGCTGCCAATGGGCATTTCCGGTCGGCACGGTGAACGCCGATGGCACGAAAATGACACGCGCGCCGATTTGACCATAATCCCTGTAGAGCTGTGGAAAGCGCAGATCGTAACAGATCGACATTCCGCAAAGACCCCATGGCGTATGCACCGCTACCGCTTCACTTCCAGGCTGGTAACGGTCGGATTCCCGGAAGGGCTTTCCTCCTTCCAGATGCACATCAAAGAGATGCAGCTTGTCATAGCGCGCATGTATCCGGCCGTTGCGGTCAATCAACAGCGAATGGTTGCGCAGCCTGTCGCCGCTGCGCACCAGCGTTGAGCCGATATGGATCCAAATGCCGCGCCTGGTTGCGCATTCGCGTGCCGCATTGACAAAAGGATCATCCCCGTCGGTAATCTCCGACAGATCGAATTTCTGAGCCGGCATTATTCCAGCCACTTCCGGCAGGGCCAGCAGGTCACACCCGGTCGATTCGGCGGCGGCGGCGCTGCGTTCGAGGCAGGTGATATTGTCGGAATAACGATCCGAGGAGGTCAGTTGAGCGAGACCGACCCTGAGTTGGTCGAGACGGGACATCGGCTTCACACCGGGTGACGGGAACTGAATTTGCGCGCTTAAGTCCGGAAAAAACCCTTCATCTCAGCCGCCGTCGGCATCGCCGGTGCGGTGCCATGCCGGGTGACCGAAATGCTTGCCGCGGCACAGGCAAACCGGGAAGCTTCGATGGGTTCGAAACCCTGCGTCAGGGCGTGGGCGAGTGCACCGCAGAACGAGTCGCCGGCACCGGTCGTCTCGACAGTCTTACCGAAATTGAACGCCTCGATATGGCATTGCCGCCGACCGTCATCAAAAAACGCTCCGTTTTCGCCGAGCGTGATGATCGCTGTTCCGCCACTGAGATCCCGCAATGCCGCCGCCGCCGCCGCGGCATCACCGACGCTCTTGATTCCCGCGCCCGTCAACGCTTCGGTTTCGGTTTCGTTCGGTATCAGATAGTCGCAGAGTGCCAGCGTCTCCGCTCCGATCGGGGCCGCCGGGGCAGGGTTCAGAATCGTGGTAACGCCACTCGTGCGGGCGATTTCAAGCCCGTGATGCGCCGTTTCCACGCTGGTCTCCAACTGCGTCATGAACAGAGAGGCACCGCTGATGGCGTCGCGGTGCGATTCAAGGTCGGTGATGCAAATATTGCCTGCGGCTCCAGGCACAACGATGATGGCATTGTCTCCGGTCTGCTCATCCACATAGATATAGGCAGCTCCCGTCGGATCGTCCGGATCAGATGCCGCCAGCGGGCGGATTCCCTCATTTTTCCACAATGAACGCGCCATCCGGCCAAATTCGTCATCTCCCAGCCGCGAAAGGAATGACACATCGGATCCAAGCCGGGCGGCGGCGACGGCCTGGTTTGATCCCTTGCCACCGGGTCCGAGGGCAAATCGGGAGCCAAACAGGGTTTCTCCGATTTTCGGCTGACGCTTTGCCTGAAATGCGACATCCGCAACAAACACGCCCAGAATGACAATTCCGCCCATTTGAACCGCTCCACCTATAGATTTGACGCCCGCATCCGGGTCCCCGATGCAGGCACCATCGATTGTGCCTGATTCACGGCCCGGAAACAACAATGCGGGCAGCAGGCATTGGCGAAGCATTCCGCGGGAAAAGGCCGCCCGGCCTCGACGCATGAGCGCCGCCTCTGTTCACGGAGGATAGTGTCGCAGTGAATCGACTCCATTTCGCATTGGTCTTTGAGTATGGGCTTGCGGGAAATGGGGCGGGGTGCGTAGCACCGGCTCCAAGAGAAGCATTCACGGGGATGACAGCAATGATGCAATTACCTGGTTTAGCCGGAAGGCGGGTCGCAGTGACGGGAGCCGCGACCGGAATTGGTTACGATATCGCGAAGACATTGCTGGATGCGGGCTGCCGGGTTGCGGTCTGTGATGTTGACGCCGCGGCGGTCGAAGAGGCCTCCGCCAATCTCGGAAATGCATTGGTTTCCGTGGCTGATGTTGCCGATGAGGAAGAGGTTTCCCGGTTTTTCGGGGAGGTCAGCGAGGAATTCGGCGGCCTCGATGCGCTGGTGAACAATGCCGGTATCGCCGGTCCAACCTCGGCGGTGGAGTTTGTCAGCGCCGAGGAGTGGCAGCGTTGTGTCGATGTGGGGCTGACCGGTCAATTCCTGTGTGTGCGCTCATGTGTCGAGTTGCTCAGAGACGCCGGCGGAGGTGCAATCGTGAATATGTCCTCGGTGGTCGGTAAGCTCGGGCTGGCCCTCAGGGCACCTTATTCGGCTGTCAAGTTCGGCGTCATCGGGTTAACCCAATGCCTCGCCAAGGAACTCGGCCCATCCAATATCCGCGTGAATGCGATCCTGCCCGGAGTTGTCAGGGGGCGCCGGATTCAGCAGGTCATTGATGCCAGGGCCGAGGCAATCGGTGTCTCGTCGCAGGAGATGGAGAAGACATTCCTGTCAGCGGTTTCCATGCGGCGCATGGTCGAGGCCAGCGATATTTCGGCCATGTCCGCGTTCCTGATCTCGGATCTCGGGCGTCATGTTTCCGGGCAATCCATCGCCGTGGATGCGAATGTTGAAACGATTTGAAACCGTCTCAATAGCATTCAATGAGCACCGTGATGTCGGAAGCGGCCCGGTTGAGATCGATTCGATCGGGCTCGGTCCGGCTGAAGGAATAGCTGGATACGATTCCCGTGCCCAGGGCCAGCCGACTGATGGCTGCCGAGGGTGAAAAGGGATGCAGGCCCTGCGGCAGGCTGCGTCCGTTTTGCGGTTGTGTGGTCAGGATGCCGGCCACCGCGCCATTGCGGTCAAGCACGGCGCCGCCGATATCTCCGGGAAAGATGTCGGCGCGAAGGAGATGCCTTTCACTGTCGCTGGCCGGGTCTTTTCCAATCATGGTGCCGTAGGTCTGGGACGGCGCTCCGAGTTCGCCGCCGAAAGAATAGCCCGAGACCGAAATGGCGGCGCCTTTGGATGGTGGTTTGGCGCTGAATTTGGCGAATGCCAGCGGAGACTGCTGGCTGTGCGGTGTCAACAGCGTTATGCCGCGAACCGGATCGACCGCGGCGACCGACATTTCCTGGTCCGGCAAAAGATAGATATGTGAGCAGGAATCGGCATCAAGCCCGCTTGTGGCCACTGTTCCGAGAGCATCGATAAAGAATCCCGAATGGCGGGACAAAGGTTGCGGAATTTCCAACCCGGCAAAAAGCGGGTCGGCGCTGTTGTCGCTGGCGGTGGTCACGAGCGGCAGCGTAGCCTCACTGGATTCAGAAAAACTGCCTGACAGCGCACGGTGGATCCGTAACATCAATTCCGAGTTGTCGGGATGCCAGACGAACAGATAGCCTTTGATCCGATCTTCGATCAGGCGGACATCGGCCTCGGCAACGATGGTTTCATCAGCAGCGGAAATTCGGAAGCGGTTCCCCGCGAACAGCCGCTCACCGCTTGCCGGTATGAATTCGAGATTCTCGAAGATGCCGTACAAGGTTTCGAAAGCCAGCGAATTGCCCGACAGGCTGACGAAAATAAGCTGGGTCCGGTTTCCCGGCGTCGGGTTCAGGTAAATAAAGGGCGCATCTATTCGGTCCAATTCCAGCAGGCCCGTCGGAATTTCGGCACTGATTCCGGCGCTGTCGAATTCCATCCGCTGCATTCCCGAGATCTCAATGTCCCGGTTATACAGCTGGATCAACTGGTTGAACTGGTGACGCGACAAAGCACCGGTTTCCGGCAGGCCGCGTCGGGACTGGTAAGCCCTGATCGCTGCCCGCGACTGCGGTCCAATTTTTCCGTCGACCGCCCCCTGGTAATCCCCGAGCCACCTCAAGGCAGTCTGCGCCGCCAGTTTTTCCCCATCGCCATATTCTTCACCGGTGGTGTCCCGCTGCATCGCCCGGGTGCCGGCGGAAGACTGGACAAGTCTGCGGAAATGCCGACCACTGGTGATGCTGCTGAATTCGGAAACAATGCCGTCGCGGAGCAGCCTCTGGCGGACCTGCTGCGCTTCCGCTCTGGTGTATCGGCCGGCCGCGACAGCGAATCGACCACGCGCGGTTTGATGAATCTCCAGCCTGTCAACTGTTCCGCGCAACTCGCGGGCGGCCCGCTGCGCTTCGTCCAGCCGCGGGTAAGTGGCGATCTGAAGCCAGTGATCCTGCTCCTGGGAAGCCGCTGCGGCGGCAAAAATCAAGTTTGCCGCGATGACAACGCCCGAAAGAACAAGATTTTTCATGATCAAAGCCCGGAATTCAGGATTGGGCAGCTATGTATTACCGGCGGGGATTGCAAGCGCCGGAGGTTAATTGATAATTGCCCCGGCGCTTCTGTTCGAAGCGTGCGACCGGTCTTGACGAAAGAATTATGACTGCGGCCAACTGCGGAAAGCCACTCTGTTTCCAGGACATTGTGCTGCGGCTTCAGAATTACTGGGCGGGGCAGGGCTGCGCACTGCTGCAGCCTTATGATCTGGAAGTCGGTGCAGGAACATTCCATCCGGCGACAATATTGCGGTCACTCGGCCCCAAACCCTGGTCGGCGGCGTATGTGCAGGCCTCCCGGCGCCCGGTGGATGGCCGTTACGGCGAAAACCCGAACCGGCTGCAGCATTATTACCAGTTTCAGGTCATCATTAAGCCCTCACCCGCGGATATCAGGGAAATTTATTTCGGCTCTCTGGCTGCTGTCGGAGTGGAGGCCGAGCTGCATGATTTCCGCCTCGTGGAGGATGATTGGGAGAGCCCGACTCTGGGTGCCTCGGGCCTCGGTTGGGAGGTATGGTGTGATGGGATGGAGATTTCCCAATTCACCTATTTTCAACAGGTTGGCGGGCATGATTGCAAAGTGGTTCCGGTTGAAATCACATACGGGCTGGAGCGGCTGGCAATGTATGTGCTGCGGGTGAAGCATGTCATGGAAATGCCGTACAATGATCCATCCGCGGAATTGCCGCTCAGCTATGGCGATGTCTTCCGGCAGGCGGAGGCGGAGTATTCGCGCTGGAATTTTGACGTCTGCGACGGCGAAGCCGTGCGTCGACATTTTGAGGATGCGGAAAATGCCTGCCGGAACATTCTGCGGCAACCGGAGATTGATGCGCGCACCGGGCGAAGGATAATCATGGCTCAGCCAGCCTATGACCAATGCATCAAGGCATCGCATCTTTTCAACCTGCTGGATGCGCGCGGGATGGTTTCCGTCAGTGAACGCCAGTCTCTCATCGGCAGGGTGCGTGCACTTGCCAGACTTTGTGCCGATGCCTATCTGCGGACGGAAGCCGGCGGGTGGTCCGCACACCCCTCCGATGCCGCACGGAAATGACGGGGCGCCTGGCTGTGTTGCTGTTATTGGCGGTGGTGTCGCTGACCGGTGCCGCGCTCTGGTATCTCGGCACTTATGTTCAATACACAGCTTTCCACGGTCCTCAACCCGGATTTGGGCCCGTTCTTGAATTGCAGGGCATCCGTAAATCTGTGTCATTGGCCGACATTCAGGGGATTCAAGGTGACTCGAGTCCGCTCAAATTCAGAGCCTGTTTCCGCACCGATCCACCCGTCCCGATCCCGGCGGATGCGGCTTATCCCGATCCCACGCCTTTGGTGGCACCCGACTGGTTCGGGTGCTTTGATGCCGAAAGAATTGGTGCCGATCTTGAAGCCGATCTTGCACAGGCGGTTCTGGTCAAGGGTGAAATCGCCTCCAGCATCGATAGAGTCGTTGCATTCTATCCGGATGGAAGAGGATACGTGTGGCATCAACTGAGCGGCTATGAGCACTGAAGAGCAACATGCCTGACATCCTGATCGAAGCCTATTGCGAGGAAATTCCTGCGCGTATGCAGCGACCGGCGGCTGAACGATTGTGCGTCCTTCTGTATAAGGCACTGCAGGATGTGGGGCTGGAGATGCAGAGCGCGGAAACTCATGTGACGCCGCGCAGGCTGTGTTTCATTGCCACAGGTCTGCCGCACACAAGCCCATCGAACGAAAAGCTGCGACGGGGACCGCGGTCAAATTCGCCGGCTGTCGCGATTGAGGGATTCGCCCGCTCCTGCGGGGTGCTGCCGGCCGATCTTGAAATCCGTGAAGATGCAGGCCGCGAGCATTATTTTGCCGTCATCAACACGCCGGGCGAAAAGCTGGATGATATTCTGAAACGCTGCATTCCAGATGTGTTCTTCGGCTTTCGCTGGCCAAAATCGATGCGTTGGGGCAGCGGTTCATTCAGGTGGGTCCGCCCGTTGCGTTCCATCCTGGCGGTGGTCGAAGATGAAGGCGGAATGCGGGAGCTGGATTTCACTGTCGCCGGCATCCGTGCCGGTCGCACCAGCTATGGCAATGCCGCCATGGGATCAGGTGAGTTCACCCTGGCTTCGATCAAAGGTTACCGAAAACAGTTGAGTCGGCGTTTCGTCATTCTCGAATCGAATAGGCGCGAGCAGCGCATTCGTGACCAGGCAATCGAATTGGCGACAGGTCTGGATTTGGAACTGGTCGAAGACGCCGGATTGCTGGAAGAGATTGCCGGGCTGGTGGAGTGGCCGGTGCCGATGATCGAGGCGATTGATCCACGATTCCTGCAGTTGCCGGCGGAGATCCTCGTCGTCAATATGCGTATGCACCAGAAATATCTCGCCGCCCGTGACCGGGTTTCCGGGAAGGTGACGCATTTCATCTTTGTTGCAAACCGGACTGCTCCGGATGGCGGGCGCACGATTGCCGAAGGTAACAATATGGTGCTGTCGGCGAGGCTTGAGGATGCTGAATTCGTTTGGGCGAATGATCTGCGCCGGATCAAGGCGCCGGACGGGTTGACGGGTCTGCGTGCCGGGCTTGCGAGGGTGAGTTTTCACAATCGCCTGGGGAACCTCGGAGAACGGGTGGACAGAATTGCCACCCTCGCGGCTGCGATTGCGGTTGAAACCGGCGACAATGCCGAATTGGCGCGTGCTGCGGCTGAGTTTGCCAAGCTGGATCTCATTTCCGAAACCGTCACGGAATTTCCCGAATTACAGGGTGTTGTGGGGCGCTTTTTTGCCGGTGAACTCGGACTCGCCCCTGAAATCGCCGCCGTCTGCGAAGATCATTACCGACCGGCGGGACCTTCCGACTATACACCCACTTGCCGGATTTCCGTGATTGTCGGGCTTGCGGACCGAATTGACCAGCTGGCTGGATTTTTTGGAATAGGTGAAACACCGACCGGGTCCAAGGACCCGTTTGCGCTGCGCCGGGCAGCACTGGGAATTGTGCGCCTGACCGTGGAGAACGGAATTCGATTGCGGATGGCTCCATATGTCGAACAATCATGGCAGGCGATCCGCGGTGAGACCCCTGCGCGTGAGGTCGCGGCATCGGTCATGGATTTCATTCATGAGAGGCTGGCGGTGCATCTCCGCGCCCGGGGCATCCGTCACGACGCCATTGCGGCCTGCGCCAATCTGCCGGACTCCGATGATCTTTCAATGCTTGCGAGCCGGGCGAAAGAGCTGACAAATACCCTGCATGGTGATGTTGGAATGAGACTGCTGCACGGGTTTCGGCGTGCCAACAACATCATTGAGGCAGAACGGGCGAAAGGCGGCTTTACGCACTCGCGGGCGACTCCCGAACTCGCCGCCGCGCCGGCGGAAAAGCGGCTGTTTGCCACAATCCGCTCGGCAGGAGCCGTCATCGAAGCCGCCATGGCCGAAGAGGATTTCAAGACCGCCATGCAGGCGATGGCCGACCTCGCGGATCCAATCGACGATTTCTTTGAGACTGTTCGGGTCAATGCGGAAGAGACGCGGGTTCGTGAAAACAGGCTTGCGCTATTGCTTGAGGTGACCGCAGTCACCAAGCATATCGCCGATCTGAGCTTGATCGATAGCTGACTCTGTCGGCTGTGGTGTGGCTCTTGCGCAGTTGAAACATTTATGCTGCATTGCAGAAAACCGGTCCCGTGAGGCAGGAAGTGACAGAATCTCCGGATATTGCACTCGCAGGCAGCGTCCCCGGCCTCAGGCCGGAGGAATTTGGCGAACGTGCCGAGCGGCTGAACCGTTTGGCAGCGTTAGGGGTCAATCTGCCGCCGACCGTGTTCCTGTCGAGGCGCTGCGTGGAACGGATATCCGGGGGCGACACAGCGTGCCTTGAAGCGGCGTTACTTCAAATGGGCGAGAAAATACTGCTCGCGGTTCGCCCAAGCCCGGTGACGACATCATGGCACGGTGCCAAGGCAGTGTTGAATGTCGGTATGTCAGATCGCGCATGCTCAATGCTCGCGGCTGTGATCGGCTTGGAGAACGCGCAGGAGCTTTATGCCGAGTTCGTGCATTCATTCGCGCTCGAGATTGCCGATTTACCAGCGGAAGAGTTCGTCGCGCTCGCAGCCTCCTCACTGTGTGCCGGCGACAGGTTACAAGCGGTTCTGCGCCTGTATGAAGGCCATGCCGGACAGGCCTTTCCGCAGGCTGCGTCTGCCCAGTTGGCAAAGATCCTGATTGGAATGCGGCACGGAGCCGGCAGAGAATCAGAAAGTTCGGAGCTTGGGATTATCCTGCAGGGGATGGCTGGCGGATTTCAGACCGAGGGAAGCGGGTTCGGTAGATTGACCGCAGTCGACCGAATGACCGGAGAGGCGGCAGTTTCAGGAGATCTTGAACTCTTCCAGGGCGGCGATTTTCTCTTTTACGGCGGTGTTACCGGAATTCGTGATTATCTGCCGCAGCATGAAGTGACTTTGACAGATCTACTGGACGAATTGCGGCTGAAGTTGGCGGACCCGCAGCAGATTGAATTTGCATTTGACCGGAGCAATATCTGGCTGCTGGATTCCCATCCGGCGCCGCGCTCGGTCCAGGCGGCGATTCATATTGCGGTCGAATTGGCCGAAAACGGAATAATTGACCGGGGTTCGGCGATCTGCCGGGTTGCCGCGGGAAGTTTGAACAGGGTGCTGCACCCGCAAATCAGCCAGGACGCACCGAACCCGGTCATTGCCGGTGGAATCCCGGCCAGTCCGGGCGCGGCATCGGGCATGATTGCGTTTTCGTCGCGCGCGGCGGAACGATTTGTCGGTGCCGGGCAGAACTGCATTCTGGTGCGTGCGGAAACCGGACCTGAGGATTTTCGTGGCATGCATACCGCGCAGGGTGTGCTGACAGGTCGCGGCGGCTTGACCAGCCATGCCGCGGTTGTGGCCAGGGGGCTGGGGGTGCCGTGCGTTGTCGGCGCGGCGGAAATTCAGATCGCGCAACCGGATTCGGAAGGAGAGCGGATTCTCATTGCCCGCGGCGGACTGAAACTGAAGGAAGGCGACCTCATTACCGTTGACGGAACCACCGGACGGGTCCTGCGCGGACGCGCCGAGCTTGTCGAACCCTCCCTTGACAAGACTTTTGAGAAGTTCCTCTCCTGGGCCGATGAGATCCGCGACATAGGCGTCAGAGCCAATGCGGATACCACCGAGGAAGTGAGGGCAGCGCTGAAGTTCAAGGCTGATGGCATAGGCCTCTGCCGCACCGAGCACATGTTTTTTGAAGCCTCGCAGCTCAATTTGATGCGGCGGATGCTGTTTGCGGAATCACCGCACGAACGCAGATCTGTATTGGGACAATTGATTCAGTTGCAGAAGGCGGATTTTTCTGAATTGTTCCGCGAGATGACGGGAAGACCGGTATGCATTCGGCTGTTCGACCCGCCCCTGCATGAGTTTCTGCCCCGCGGTCAGCGTGAAATGGAAGAGATGGCAGAAGAACTCGGGCGCGATGTCAGGCATGTGATGCAGCGCGCCGACGATTTGAAGGAATTCAACCCCATGCTGGGAATGCGCGGGGTCCGGGTCGGAATCGTCATGCCTGAGATCTATGAGATGCAGGCACGGGCGATTTTCGAAGCTGCGGTTGAGGTCAGACGCAGCGGCATCGAACCGGTGCCGGAGATCATCATTCCATTGGTTTCCGCGAATCGGGAGGTGGAATTAGTGGGGGCCTATGTTGACCGCACCGCGAATGCCGTGAGAAGGGAGACTGAAAGCGACTTCCACTATCGGCTCGGCGTCATGGTGGAAACGCCGAGGGCGGCGCTGCGGGCCGGTGATCTGGCAACCAATTCCGACTTTTTGAGCTTTGGCACCAACGATCTGACACAGATGACCTATGGGTTGAGCCGCGATGACTCGCAGGGTTTCATTGACGAGTATATCCGTCAGGATGTCTATCCGTTGGATCCGTTTGAAACGCTTGACGCCGAAGGAGTCGGTGAATTGCTGCAGATCGCCGCCCGGCGCGGACGCGGGACCAAATCGGACCTGACCCTATCCATCTGTGGCGAGCATGGCGGTGATCCCGAAAGCATTTCCTTTTGCCGTAATGCCGGCTTCGACTATGTTTCCTGCTCGCCATACCGGGTGCCGATCGCGCGACTGGCGGCAGGGCAATGCGCCGTCAGATCGGGAAATGCGGTGGAACCGGGATAACCGACGGCGCTGCGCACGGTATTTTCAGCTTTGGAGACGCGGGTGAAGGAAATGGATGCGGGTGGGGTTCTGCTTCCCCAGGATTGGAGCTTTCCGGTGCCGATTGCCTATGGGCCGGGCCGTCTGGCCGAAATCGGTGCACATTGCCGGGAATTGGGCATCAAATCGCCTCTGATCGTGACTGACAGTGGCAGCCAATCCCTTCCCTTTATCGCTTCGCTGCAGCGGCACCTGTCGGAAGTCGGGCTGAAATCACGTCTGTTTGCGGAAATCTCTCCCAATCCGCGCGATGACGAAATCGGTGGCGGGCGCGACTTCTTTCTTTCCGGGGCGCATGACGCGGTGATCGCCATCGGTGGCGGCAGTGCCATGGATGGTGGCAAATCGATTTGCCTGACAGCGAATTACGGTATCGATCTCTGGGATTTCGACTACAGGCTGACGCCGCCGGCTGCTCCGGACCAGTTTCCGGCACTCATCACGGTGCCGACCACTGCGGGGACCGGCGCCGAGACCGAAAGCACGGCCATGGTCACGCATACCGGCAAGGAAATGAAATTCTGTGTCTGGCATCCGCGTCTGAAACCCAGCCTGGCGATTCTGGATCCGGAACTGACACTCGGTCTGCCTGCCGGGCTTACGGCATGGACGGGAATGGACGCGCTGGTGCATGCGATTGAGGCTTATTTGGTGCCGGGTTTTCACCCGCTATGCGACGGGATGGCATTGGAAGCGCTCTCGCTTGTATCGACATCGCTCCCGAGGGTGGTTGCCGAGCCGGCGGATTTACCGGCGCGCGGTTTTATGCTGGTTGGATCCTGCCTGGCCGGAATTTCTTTCCTGAAGGGTCTCGGATTGGTGCATGCGATCTCGCATATGGTGGGGGCTGAATTCGATACCCAGCATGGGTTGACCAATGCGATCATTCTGCCGACGGTCATGCGGTTCAATCTTCCGGGGCAGGAGGTCAAGACACACCGCATGGCCCAGGCCATGGGGATAGGAGACACATCGGTGCACGGTTTTATCGCCGCGCTTGAGAAACTGCTTGATGATACCGGAGTTCCCGGCTCGCTCAGCGAAATCGGGGTGCCGTCGGACTGCGCCCACCGGATCGCCGGTAAGGCGATCCACGACAGCGCCGCGGCTACCAATCCGCGCCGTGCCTCGGTGGCGGAGATTGAGGCGATTGTCGCTGCGGCGGTATCGGGTGCGCGTTGACCTTTCCGATCAGCTGTCGATGATGGATTCACCAAGGCATATTGGATTACGGGTGGACAGGATTCGAATGCCGGGTCGAAAAGGAGGATGAAGAATGCAGTGTTGCGGACCCGGCTACGCGTCACCTGAGGAGGCAATGCGCGCCCCGTGCGAAAAGCTTCTATATACGGTTGCGATTTACACAGGGACCGGGATTCAGAAGCCGGACTATCTGTGCACTATTGATGCCGATCCTGAAAGCGCCACCTATTCCCGCGTTCTGCACCGTCTGGAAATGCCGGGAATCGGCGATGAGTTGCACCATATGGGTTGGAATGCCTGCTCATCCTGCCACGGCGATGCGGCGATGCGGCGCTCTCACCTGCTGGTGCCGGGTGTGCGTTCATCAAATATTCATATCATCGATACCGCTGCCGACCCGTCCGCACCGCGGCTGCATAAGGTGATTCAGGGGTCGGAGATCAAGAGCAAAACCAATCTCAGCGCACCGCATACGGTTCACTGCCTCGGTTCTGAAATCATTGTTTCGATGCTTGGCGATGCCAGGGGCGAGGCCCCCGGCGGTTATCTGCATCTCGATCGGAATTTCGATATTGTCGGGCGCTGGGAGAATTCGATGGGAGAAATCCCGTTCAGCTATGATTTTTGGTATCAGCCGCGCCACAACATTATGGCAAGCTCCGAATGGGCGGCGCCGAACACATTCATGCCCGGTTTCGACCTCGAAGAGGTTGGTCACTTGAAATACGGCCGCCGGATTCATTTGTGGGATTTCCGGAAACGCAAACCGCAGCAGACATTCTATCTGGGTGAGGATGGGCTGATTCCGCTTGAGGTGCGATTTCACCATAACCCGGACAGTAGTCATGGATTCTGTGGCGCAGCGCTCAGTGCGAACATCATCCATTGGTGGAAAGACCCGGATGATGAGTGGAAATGGGAAAAAATCATCGATGTCGAAAATGAGCCGCATCCGGAGTGGCCGATCCCGGTGCCGGGGGTGATTTCGGTTATCCTGATCTCGATGGATGACCGGTTCCTGTATTTCTGCAACTGGCTGCATGGCGATATCCGCCAATACAATATCGAGAATCCGCACAGGCCGGTATTGACCGGGCAGGTATGGATGGGCGGATTGCTGGGCCGGGCGCCGGAAGTGAACGGTATCAGAGTGACTGGTGGCCCGCAGATGATTCAGCTTAGTCTGGATGGCAAAAGGCTGTATGTCACAACATCGCTGTTTTCCACCTGGGACAACCAGTTTTATCCCGAAATCCGCACCAATGGCGGCTGCATGCTGATGGTCAATTGCAACACGCAGACGGGTGGCATGGAAATCGATTCCGACTTTGCCGTTGATTTCGGGCGTGAGCCGAATGGCCCCAGCCGTTGTCATGAGACCCGTTATCCCGGTGGTGACTGCACAAGTGACATCTGGGTATGAGCGTTCTCCGCGTGACCGTGGCGAACCGGAAAAATGCGACCTATGAAGTCGAGGCAAGCCGGCCATTGCTCGAAACCCTGCGCGAGCAGGGCATTGATCTGCCTTATGGTTGCAAATATGGCGGTTGCATCACCTGTGCCGCCAAACTGACCGCCGGGCAGGTTGAACAGAAGCGCCAGGTTGCTCTCAATAACCGGCAGCTAGCGGAAGGCTATGTCATCCTTTGCGTGGCCCGCCCGATGACCGACATCACGCTTGAGATCGGTGTGGAGAGCCATGACAGGCTTTACCGAAACCCCTTTCTCGACAGGCTGCAGCCGCATGAGTTGAAGGCGGATATAGCAACGCCGAAGGATGAATAGGATGGACCATACTCAACCTTACCCGGAAGAATATATTCAGGACATCCTGCGTTCGGTGAAGACGATCGCGATGGTCGGGGCAAGTCCCGACAAGACGAAATTCAGCTATGGTGTTCTACGGGTTCTGCATGAAACCGGTTACAACATGATTCCGGTCAATCCAAAGCCGGGTCTGGAAACAATCCGCGGCATCAAGGTGTATCCCGGGCTCGACTCAATTGAGCAGCGCGTCGATATGGTGCAGGTATTCCGTCGTGCCGACGATTTATTGCCGGTTGCCAAAGAAACCATCGAAATCGGTGCCGGCGTGTTGTGGGGCCAGATAGGTGTGATCAATCATGAAGCGGCTGAACTTGCCGAAGCCGCCGGCATCCGGGTGGTGATGAACCGCTGTCCCAAGATCGAATTGTTCCGCCCGTTCTGGAAACCGAAACTGCACCTGTCGATCTGAGGGCAAATTCCAGTTTAGACGCCCGCCCGGCAGGCTGGCCGGAATGAGTGGATTCATGAATCGGGCACGGTGTTCTGACGGAATTCAGATACTCTGTCGCAAAGTATTGACAAATCAGTGGCTTGCGATGTATTCGGATGAAAACGACCTCGGTCGCAAGAACTCAAACCGGTAAAAGTCGGAAGAGCATGTCACTCCGTTCACTGTTCAAATCTGTTCCGAGAGGAACAGCAGCGCAGATTTGAAGCAATGCCGGAAGGCCGGTTGCAGCGCGCATCCAGCCGGAATTCGGGCTGAACAATTTCCTGCAGATGCGTATACAGCGTAACATTCTATTTGTGCTCATCGCCTTCCTGCCGGCATGTGCGATGCAATCCACGGATTTCGGCGCTGCTTTTTTCGGGCCTTTGCCGGGGAATGTGGAATCCGAAAATTCTGAAATCCAGGTTACTGAAGTCCCACTGTCGGAGGAGACATCCGGCAGTGAAGTGATTGAGGAAATCGAACTCGTGGCATTGTCCCAGGATGAGATTGAATCGTCGGATACCGGGCTGGTGGCACTTGCTTTGCCGCGTCCATTGCTCCGTCCGGGTGCGCGTGAAAGCGTGTATGCGCAATTGGCCTGGCGACCGCTGCTTCGGGACGGCAACGATGATCTGCGGATAGACAATTTCGGCAACTCACTTTCCGGCCAGGTGGTTCTGGCGTCTTACCGGCCGATACTTCGGCCCGGCACGGAAGACAGAATGTCGGTTGAAGGTGATTTAATGGTTTCTGTCAGACCGCTCAGGCGCCCGGCGTCGGTTGAGGAGTTGAACTGCCTGGCACAGGCGATATATTTCGAAGCGCGTGGCGAAAGCCTTGCCGGAAAACATGCCGTGGCGGAAACCATTATCAACCGTGTCGCGCTGCCACATTATCCCAATTCTGTATGCGAGGTTGTGAATCAGGGCATCAGCAGGCGGCACCGGTGCCAATTCTCATACAATTGTGACGGGCTTGCCGAAACCATCCATGAGCGGGAAGTCTATTCTGAAATCAGAGAGTTGGCCCGTGGCATTCTGAACGGCAAAACTATGCAGGTTGCCGAAGGCGCAACTCATTTCCATACGACGGATGTTAAACCGTCCTGGGCGTCGGAATTCATTGTCGTGCGGGTTGTCGGTCGGCATGTATTTTACCGAGAGGACCGCTGAGGCGAGATTCCGGTTTTGTCGCTTCGGCATATTTCATAAAACTGGAGTTTGATGCCGACCCGCAAGCGGGCTGGGTGTCGGAACGACAGGCAATGGATTTTCTACAGGATGAGTAACGACGCGGCTGTGAATTTCGGCACGGATGGAATCCGGGGCCGGGCAAACAGCCACCCCATGACAGCGGAATGCGCTCTTCGGATCGGTTTGGCGGCAGGACGGTATTTTCGCCGCACCCATTCCAATGGGCACCGGGTGGTAATCGGGAAAGACACGCGGCGCTCAGGGTATATGCTGGAAAATGCGCTGACTGCAGGTCTCACTGCGACGGGAATGAATGTGCTCTTGCTCGGGCCGGTGCCGACACCTGCTGTCGGGCTGTTGACGCGGTCGATGCGGGCGGATCTGGGTGTCATGATTTCGGCATCCCATAACCCATATTTTGACAATGGAATCAAATTTTTCGGGCCCGACGGATTCAAGCTCGCAGAGACGGTTGAACGGGATATCGAGCGCTGGATCAATGCCGAGAGGATTGAAGCCGTTGATGCCGACAATATCGGCCGGGCCATGCGAGTGGATGACGGGCTTGGTCGCTATGTCGAATTTGTGAAAACGACATTTCCAAAACGGTTAAGGCTGAATAGGCTGAGGATTGTGGTCGATTGTGCCAACGGGGCCGCTTACCGGGTCGCGCCGGAAGTGCTGTGGGAGCTGGGAGCGGAGGTGATTCCGGTCGGGGATTCCCCGAACGGATACAATATCAATGAGGCCTGCGGCTCGACAAACCCGGAACTTGCAAAGCGGAAAGTTCTTGAGACGCGTGCCGATGCCGGCATCTGTCTCGATGGCGATGCCGACCGGGTGGTGGTTATCGACGAAAAGGGCAATCCGGTATGTGGAGACCAGATTCTTGCCCTTCTGGCGCAAAGATGGTTCGAATCCGGCCGCTTGGCGAAAAACACTCTGGTTGCAACGGTGATGTCAAATTTCGGCATGGAGCTGCATCTGAATGGCAAAGGCATAGGGGTCAAACGCACTTCTGTCGGCGACCGCAACGTCATGGCGGCCATGCGCGAGGGCGGATTCAATGTCGGCGGCGAACAATCCGGTCACATCGTTCTGTCTGACCATGTCACGACCGGCGATGGGCTGGTTTCCGGATTGCAGTTTCTGGCTGCGCTGGTGGAGCTTGAGAAGCCGGCGAGCAGCGTTTCCAAAGTCTTCGAAGCGCTGCCGCAGACATTGATCAACGTGCCGTTCCGGGAAGGCTGCGCACCGCTTGCGGATGAAACCGTGCGGCAGACGGCGAGGGATGTTGAATCGAGCCTGAAAGGGCATGGAAGATTGGTTGTCAGGCAGTCGGGTACCGAACCGGTGGTACGGATTATGGTCGAAAGCGACGACGCGGCGAAGATGCGCGTAGCTGCCGAAAAGATGGCCACGGCAGTTGCCGGAGCGGCTTGAGGCTGACCGGCGGGGAGGCCGGAGAATGCGGCAGACCGATATCGTTGTCGTCGGCGGCGGCCTTGCCGGACTGACGGCGGCGGCGTTGTTCGGGTCGCGCGGGTTTGAGGTGTGCTGCTGTGATCTGCGGGGTGAATCCGAACCCGGGATTTCCGATAATCGTGTAACCGCTCTTCTCGGGCAGTCAATCAGAACATTCAGGGATGCCGGTTTATGGCACCGCATTGAGAGGTTCGCGGTGCCGCTTTCGCGGCTGCGCATCGCACTTGCCGCGCCGGGCATAGATGCAGGTGCCCGGACAACAGAGTTTGACGCCGGAATGATCGGGGCTTCGGAGTTTGGATTTGCCGTGCCCAACCGGGAATGGCGGCATGCACTCGCAGATGTTCTCGGATCGCTTGCCAATGTCCGGATGCTGAGTGGTATCGGCGCCCGGTCGGCGCAGCCGAGATTAACTGAAACAATCGTCAGTCTGAGCAATGGGGCCCGGATCCGGTCCCGTCTGGTTGTCGCCGCCGATGGAAGTCGATCGGCACTCAGAGAACAGGCCGGGATCAGCACCCGGCGGTTTGATCCGGGGCAGAATGCGTTGAGCTTTGATCTCACGCATGAAATTCCGCATTGCGATTCGACTCTGGAAATTCACCGTTCCGGCGGCCCTTTCACTCTGGTGCCGCTGCCTGGTGATGAAAATTCGCATGCATCCGCGGCAATCTGGATTGAGAACTCAGTGAATTCCACCCGCCTGGCAAAATTGTCGGACCACGATTTTACGCAGGCAGTGCAGGAACGCTCACTCGGTCTTTACGGCAAGTTGGAACTCAGGAACGGGCGCAAAATCTGGCCGGTGTCTGTTCAGGTCGCAGAGCGGTTGTCAGGTGACCGCATGGCACTGATAGGTGAGGCGGCACATGTTGTCCCGCCGATCGGGGCACAGGGGTTGAACATGACGATAGCTGATATTTCGACATTGCTGGAACTCGCTGTGGGCGATTCCGATTTAGGCGGCTGTGAAATGCTTGCGAGCTACAACCGGCGTAGAATGCGCCGCATTCTACCGGTTATCGCCGCCGTGACGGCACTGAATCTGACTTCCATGCCAGGTGGCAAATTCTGCGCATCCTCGCGTCAGGCCGGCCTGACGCTGATCCATGGAATTCCGGCTTTACGCGACCGGGTAATCGGAATTGGCATGGGGGGCACATTCCCGTAGCTTCAACTCGGCGGAAAAACTCATTAATAGCCGGTCTCCGCCGCCTGCTGTGTGGTGGTGACTGGCATGATCTGGAGAAAAAAATGCGCGTTTATTACGATCAGGACTGCGATGTGAATCTCATAAAGGGTATGAAGATTGCGATTTTGGGCTATGGTTCACAGGGCCATGCGCATGCCTTGAACCTGAAGGATTCGGGAGCCAGGCATGTAGCGGTGGCGCTGCGTCAGGGCTCTCCATCGGCAGCAAAGGCCGATGCCGCCGGGTTGCAGGTCATGGGAATTTCCGAAGCCGCCGCCTGGTGCGACCTGATCATGTTCACGATGCCGGACGAATTGCAGGCGCAGACCTATCGCGACCAGGTCCACGACCATCTGCGGGAAGGTTCGGCTGTGGCATTCGCGCATGGGCTCAATATTCATTTCAAGCTGATTGATCCGAAGCCGGGTGTGGATGTCGTCATGATCGCCCCAAAGGGTCCGGGGCACACGGTGCGTGGAGAGTTTGTCAAGGGCGGTGGTGTTCCCTGTCTGGTGGCCGTGGACCGGGATTCGACCGGCAGGGCACTGGAGGTCGCACTGTCTTACTGTTCGGCGATCGGTGGTGGGCGCTCCGGCATAATCGAAACCGATTTTCAGGAGGAATGCGAGACCGATCTGTTTGGCGAACAGGCCGTCCTGTGTGGCGGTCTGGTCGAATTGATCCGCTGTGGCTTCGAGACGCTGGTGGAAGCCGGCTATGCGCCGGAGATGGCGTATTTTGAATGCCTGCATGAGGTGAAGCTGA
Organism: Paracoccaceae bacterium; assembly: GCA_026706985.1. GTDB lineage: Bacteria > Pseudomonadota > Alphaproteobacteria > Rhodobacterales > Rhodobacteraceae > JAPOXR01. Next base: position 97,513 of record JAPOXR010000049.1, read on the forward strand.
TTGTCGATTTGATTTATGAAGGTGGCATCGCCAATATGAACTATTCGATTTCGAATACGGCTGAATATGGCGAATATGTATCCGGCCCGCGCATCCTCCCCTATGACGAAACCAAGGACAGAATGCGGCGTATACTCAGGGATATCCAGACCGGCCGCTTTACCGCCCAATGGATGCAGGAATGCGCGGTTGGGCAGCCGTCATTCAAAGCCACAAGGCGCATGAATGACTCTCACCAGATCGAAGAAACCGGCGAAAAACTCCGCGCCATGATGCCTTGGATCAAGGAAGGCAGGCTGGTCGATCAGGAGAAAAACTGACCGGTTGCGTCCGCTTCAGCGCCGGGCGCGCATCAGCGCCGCGAAGCGCTCAAAAAGATAAAAACTGTCCTGAGGCCCAGGGCTGGCTTCGGGATGGAACTGTACTGAAAACACCGGGTGATCACGCATCCGCAGACCGCAATTGGTGCCGTCAAACAACGATATATGGGTTTCCACAACATGGTTGGGAAGGGTATCGCGATCGACCACAAAACCGTGATTCATTGAGGTGATTTCAACTTTCCCGGTTTCCATATCCTTAACCGGATGGTTGGTCCCGTGATGCCCATGCAGCATTTTTTTGGTGGTTGCGCCCAGAGCCAGCGCCAAAATCTGGTGACCGAGGCAGATACCGAATAACGGCAACTCCTGCGCTAACCGGCGGACAAGCGGAACCGCATAGGCACCGGTGGCTGCCGGATCACCGGGGCCGTTCGAGAGGAAAATCCCATCCGGATTATAGTCAAGGATGTCCTCATATTCCGCATTTGCCGGGAAAACCCGCACCTTGCCGCCGATATCCGTAAGACATCGCAGAATATTCCGCTTGGCACCGTAATCGATGGCGGCGATCCTGAATTCGGACCCGGTGCTGCGGCGATGGCCAGCCGGCCATTGCCATCTTCTGCCTGTCCAATCGAAACCATCCCCGGTGGTGACTTCCTTTGCCAGATCCATGCCGTCCAACCCGTGAAAGCCTTCCGCGAGGGCAAGCAGTTTCGGAACTTCAAATTGCCCGTCCGGTTGATGTGCGATGGCGGCATGCGGCATTCCGCCCCGGCGGATCGAGCGCGTCAGCCGTCGTGTGTCGATACCACCGACGCCGATCAGGCCGCGCCGTGCCATCCAATGCGAAAGGCTCTGCGTGGCGCGCCAGTTTGACTGCTCCGAGGGATGCCATTTCACAATCATACCCCGGGCTGCCGGGCAATCGGACTCATTATCTTCCGGAGTTGCTCCGACATTGCCGATATGCGGGAAAGTGAAGGTGACAATCTGGCCGGCATAGGATGGGTCTGTTGACACTTCCTGGTATCCGGTCATGGAAGTGTTGAAACAGACTTCGCCGACTGTCTCACCGACGGTGCCGAATCCAGTGCCGAAAAACACACTGCCATCCGCGAGGGCGATGCATCCGGTCGGTTTTTCGTCGCTGAAATGCCGTTCTGCCATCGAGAATCATTCGTTCTGCCCAAGGGGCGTATCTATCCTGCCGGAAATGCTATCGACATAGGAATTTTCGTCGCCCGCGCCGCATTGCCGGCACCGGCGCAAAAATTGCCTTTGCCGTGAATCCGGATTAGATTGGATGCATCGATATCGGTTTGGGGGAACAACCGCATTGATGCGTGATGTCATCATGCGCGAACTGAAGGCCGCGGAAGCCGGCTCTGACAAGGTTCGGCGCTCAATGCTGCGGCTTATCAATATAGCGATCACCGATAAGGATAATCTGGCCAGGGCCGCAGGTAGGTCCCAGGGTGTCTCCGATGAAGTCATCCGCAACATTATCTCGACGATGATCCAGCAGCGCGTGAGAAGCGCCGTCAATTGTGAAGAGCATGGCCAGCTTACCCTGGCGGAAGGGGAACGCGGCGAAATCGCGATTCTGCAGGGACTCCTGCCGAAGCAGCTCAGCGGCGAAGAGGCCGGCAAGGCTGTCCTGCGTGCCATCCGCGAGACGCAGGCCACCAGCGTCAGACATAAGGGACGGGTGATGAGTGTCCTGAAATCGAGATATCCAGGTCAAATGGATTTTCGAAAGGCAGGTGAGCAGGTCGTCGCCGAACTTTCCTGATTATACCGGCCGAACCGCTACGCTTCAGTGATGTATCCGCTTCTGCCAGACATCCGGCGTCGGCAGTGTTTCATATGTATGATGCGGTGGCGGGTTTGAATGCAGCCATTCCATTGTATCCGCATGCGCTCCCCAATAGGCGGGCTCTTCGATCCGCTTTCCATAAAGCAATGTGTAGCCGATGATGCCGATAAACAGCAGAAACGAAGCGAAGGAGAGAAACGCACCATAGGAGGATATCTCATTCCAGAAAGCGAAAGCCTCCGGGTAATCGATATAACGGCGCGGCATGCCTTGGCGTCCGAGGAAATGCTGCGGAAAGAAAGTGAGATTCGAGCCGATGAACATCATCCAGAAATGCAGCTTACCGGCCCATTCGGGATATTGCCGGCCACTCATTTTGCCGATCCAGTAATAGATTCCGGCGAAAATGCAGAACACAGCGCCGAGCGACATGACATAGTGGAAGTGGGCAACGACATAATAGGTGTCGTGATAGGCCCGGTCCAACCCCGCCTGCGCGAGCACGATCCCGGTCACACCGCCGAGCGTGAACAGGAACAAAAACCCGAAAGCCCAGAGCATCGGTGTCCTGAACTCGACCGAACCGCCCCACATGGTGGCAATCCATGAGAATATCTTGATGCCTGTCGGCACTGCGATCACCATCGTCGCCAGCATGAAATAGGATTGCTGAGTCAGGCTCATGCCGACCGTGTACATATGGTGCGCCCAGACAACGAAACCCAGAGCGCCGATCGCAACCATGGCATAGACCATGGGCAGGTAGCCGAAGATGGGTTTCTTCGAAAATGTGGAAATGACATGTGAAATAATGCCAAATCCGGGAACGATAATGATGTACACTTCCGGATGGCCGAAGAACCAAAGGAGATGCTGATACAGGATGGGGTCGCCGCCCCCGGACGGATCAAAAAACGTGGTGCCGAAATTCCTGTCGGTCAGCAGCATCGTGATGGCCCCGGCCAGAACCGGGAGCGAAAGCAGAATCAACCAACCGGTGACAAAAATGGACCAAGCGAACAGCGGCACCTTGTGCAGGGTCATGCCGGGCGCGCGCATATTCAGAAATGTGGTGATCATATTCACGGCGCCGAGGATTGAAGAGGCACCGGATACGTGAACGGCGAAAATGGCGAGATCCATCGACATTCCGGCTTCCCGGGTGGAGAGCGGGGCGTACAGGACCCAGCCGACACCGGAACCGGTCTGGCCGTTACCGCCTGGAGCAAGTACCGATGCGACCGCGAGCGACGATCCGGCCACGAACATCCAGTAGCTGAGATTGTTGAGGCGCGGAAAGGCCATGTCCGGTGCGCCGATCATCAACGGCATGAAATAGTTTCCGAACCCCCCGAACAGGGCCGGGATGACGACAAAAAACATCATCAATATGCCGTGCCCGGTAATCAGCACGTTCCAGAGATGGCCATTCGGGGTGCAGTTTTCGGTCGCCGCGGCGATAAGGCTGGCACCTTCCAGACACATATACTGCACGCCGGGGTCCATCAGCTCCATACGCATATAGACAGTGAACAGCACCGAGACGAAACCGACCAGCGCGGCGGTGACGATGTAAAGGATTCCGATATCCTTGTGATTCGTTGACATGAACCAGCGGGTAAAGAAACCGATCTTTTCCTCATGGCCATGATGTTCACCAAGCTGCGTGGTCATATCAGCCATACTGTTCCCCATTGCATGTCATCGGCCGGGATCGGCGCAACTGCCGCGTCCTTAATGGAATGGCAGCCGATTCTCAATAATTCAACCGAGCTTTGGCGGCAATTCTGTGCCGTTCCAGGCCGCTTCGCCCAAGAATCGCTCAAATTGACGTCTGAGCGCCGTATCGACATCCGGCATTTCCGCCTGAACCGAGAGTTCGCTGAGGCTGGTCACCCCATGGTTGCGGATGCCGCAAGGCACTATCGGGTCAAAATGCCGCAGATTCGGCCGAACATTCAACGCCACCCCGTGAAAGCTGATCCAGCGCCTGAGCCTGATTCCGATTGCCGCGATCTTGTTTTCGCCATTGCCGGTCCGGACCCAGACACCGGTGCGGCCGGCGGCGGGGAAGCCGTGCACATCGAACTCCGCCAGTGCCGCGATGATCCATTGCTCAATGGCGGAGACAAACAGGCGCACATCGCGCCGCCGCCGGTTCAGATCGAGCATCAGATAAGCCACCCTTTGGCCGGGGCCGTGATAGGTGACCCGACCGCCGCGGCCGGTGCTGAAAACCGGAAACGGAGCGTCATCGGGTATTTCGCCGGCCTGGGTGCTGGTGCCGGAACTGTAGAGCGGCGGATGTTCAAGAAGCCAGACGGTTTCGTTCCCGCTGCCGGAAGCGATGCAGGCAGTCCGGTTCTCCATCCAGCTGACGGCCTGGCGATACGGAACCGGTTCGTGGGAGCAAATCCATTCAACCAAAGCGGTCCCCCGCGAAACGAAGCATTGTCCGGTAAAGCCTTACGGGATTTTCATTCTCGGCGGCAAATTAATTGTGATTGCTGTCTTCACACTGGCACCATGCGGGCATATAGGGCAGCCTATGTCTGAAGATTGCGGTCGTGGCGGAAGTGGTAGACGCGCAGCGTTGAGGTCGCTGTGGGATAATATCCCGTGGAAGTTCGAGTCTTCTCGACCGCACCAGATAGATTCCACCGCATCCGGGTTACCCGATTGTTGAGCGATGGCTGCTGGCACAAATACCGCTCCGGCTGAAGGATTTGTTCGATTTGAAAGCGTCCAGAAGAGCTATGACGGCATTGCTCTGGTGGTCAAGGATCTCAACCTTTCGATAGGCAAAGGTGAATTCCTTACCATGCTCGGGCCGTCAGGATCGGGCAAAACCACCTGCCTGTTGATGTTGGCCGGGTTTGAGACTGCAACCCATGGCGATATTCTCCTCGGCGGCAGGCCGATCAACAATATCCCCCCGCACAAACGCGGCATTGGAATGGTATTTCAGAACTACGCCCTGTTTCCGCACATGTCGGTTGCGGAAAATCTGGCCTTTCCCCTGGAAGTCAGGAGCATCGATAAGGATGAGCGCGAAAATAAAGTCCGCCGGGCCCTGGAAATGGTGCAGATGGGTGGATTTGAAGGACGTCGACCATCGCAGCTCTCGGGCGGACAACAACAGCGGATCGCGCTGGCACGGGCTCTGGTTTTCGAACCCGATCTGGTGCTTATGGATGAGCCGCTCGGCGCTTTGGACAAGCAGTTGCGCGAGCATATGCAGTTTGAAATCAAACATCTGCATGAAAGACTTGGTGTGACGGTCGTGTATGTGACGCATGATCAGACCGAAGCTCTGACCATGTCTGATCGGGTGGCGGTGTTTGACGATGGGATCATTCAGCAGCTGGCGCCGCCGGACCAACTCTATGAGGCGCCGGAGAACAGCTTCGTGGCGCAGTTTATCGGCGAGAACAACACCCTGACCGGTATCGTTGAGGCGATCAACGGGGATCTGGCCACGGTCCGGCTCGATAGCGGTGACAGATTCCAGGCGCTGCCGGTCAATGTGAATGCGGTCGGTGACCGGACACGGGTATCGATCCGGCCGGAACGGGTGGAGACTGACAGCCGTCGCCTGCCTGCGGGCGCGCACCGGATATCGGCGGAAGTGCTTGAATTCATTTATATGGGTGATGTCTTCCGCACCCGCCTCAAGGTTGCCGGCAACGAGGAATTCATCGTTAAAACCCGCAATGCGCCGGACCAGACCCGGCAGGTCCCCGGCAGCACGATCGAAATCGGCTGGTTGCCGGAGGATTGCCGCGCACTCGACGCCTGAGGGCAGTTCATTCTTCGCACCGTTCTTGGCGGGCAATGGGTTTCACCGGAACAATAAATTGATCGATCCGGCTGCGGTGTGAATTTCATGCCCGAAGGCGAATGTCTCTGGCGATTCGTGGAACAATCTACTAGGAGTGCCGGCAGCGAACCACCACCGGTGGTTCGAGAGACCAGAGAAACAACGGACAAACTTCATGACTTTAGCAAAAATCGGTGTTGTGACCGCCGGAGCGCTGGGCGTTTCGGTCGGTGCGGCATCAGCAATTGATCTGACGGTGATTTCCTGGGGCGGCGCGTATTCGCAGTCCCAGATTAACGCCTATCACGATCCCTACATGGCTGAAAATCCGGATGTGAAATTCATCTATGACGAAAGTGCCGCTGAGGCGGTTGCCAAACTCAGAGCCATGAATGAGGCAAAAAACGTCACATGGGACCTCGTGGATGCGGTCGCAGCGGACGCAATCAGGCTCTGTGACGAGGGCCTCGCATTGGAAGTTGATCATGACTCGTTCCTTGCCCCGGCACCTGATGGAACACCGGCGAGCGAGGATTTCGGTGATCTGATTGTTTCCGACTGCTTCGTCCCGCAGATCGTATATTCAACCACTTTCGGTTACCGGACCGATGTCGCGGAATGGGATGGCCGGGTGCCGACCACGGTCTGCGATGTGTTTGATCTGGAGAACTTCCCCGGACGGCGGTCGTTGGAAAAGCGGCCGATCAACAATGTTGAATGGGCCCTGCATTGCGACGGCGTGCCGCTCAATGAAGTGTATGATGTGCTTTCAACCTCCGAAGGTCTGGACCGGGCGTTGGCGAAACTTGACACGATCAAGGATTCGGTTGTCTGGTGGTCAGCTGGCGCCGACACGCCGCAACTTCTTGCGGATGGCGAAATCGTAATCGGTTCCACCTATAATGGGCGTCTGTTCAACCTCATCGAGGTCACCAAGGCACCGGTTGCGATGCTGTGGGATGCCCAGGCTTTCGATCTCGATGGCTGGATCATTCCGAGCGGACTTTCGGATGAGCGTGTGGAGGCAGTTAAGGCTTTCCTCACCTATGCGACAGACACGCAGCGTCTGGCTGATCAGGCGAAATGGATCTCCTACGGGCCGGCACGGATGTCTTCGGCGCCGTTGGTTGGGCAGCATATCGAACTCGGTGTTGACATGGGTCCGCATATGCCGACGGCACCGGCGAACTCCCAGAATGTCCTGATCTACGACTATCTGTGGTGGGCTGACTATCGTGACGATGTCGACCAGAAATTTCAGGCCTGGCTTGCCAAGTGAGTTGAAGCCCGTGGCTGGATAAATTTCGAAGGGGCCGGCATGCCGGCCCCTTTTTGCACCTTGAACGAAGATTAACGCGACAAGATTGAACGCCATCTCTGACAGAGAAACCGAAGCTCCGGCCGACCCGGGTGAACTCCGACGAAGACTCCGCAGATCGCTGCGCTGGCAGAAAATGCGGGCTTTGCTGCTGATTGCCCCGCTTCTGATTTTTGTGCTTGTCACATTTGTCTCGCCGATCGTCGATATGTTGTTCCGATCGGTGGAAAACGGAATTGTCACGGAGATCCTTCCGCACTCCACCTCGGCACTCAAGGATTGGAACTCGGAACGCGATGAACTGCCTGGGGAGGCGGTTTTCCGCGGGCTTTATGTCGACATGGTCATTGCGGTGAAACGACGCCAACACACACGGGTGGGTTCGCGTTTGAATTACGAAGCCGCCGGCATCGCCTCGGTTTTCCGAAAGACCGGGCGCAGCCTCAGAAAAGTTGATGTGGATGCGTTTGTGCGGCATTTCACGGATCTGCACCCGGACTGGGAGAACAGAGCGTTCTGGGAGGGTGTTTTTTCTGATCCTGCCGCTGCCGGAGTGCTTCCGAATTCCAGCCGGACATTCGATGCCTGGTCACAGGATTTCGCCAAGCCGGAGGATCCGGTCCCTGAGGATTTTGTGTATGTGGCCCTCGCCGGCGAGTTGCGGGGCCTGGACGCCTCGGACCTCTCCGGCTTCGGACAGCCTTATGCCGGGATGCTTGCGGAGGCGGCCCGCACCATCGGGCGGTTGGATGAGATTTCCCTGAAACAGGAATTTCTGCAACTGGACTCTGAATGGAGCGCCGCCACGCTGTGGAAGACAATCAAGATATTCTCTCCTCCGCTGACAGAAGCCTATTTTCTGAATGCGGTTGATATGAAGAAGGGGATTGAAGGGGTCGAGAGGAAGTCCGAAGCCGAGCGCATCTATCTGGTGATCTTCGGGCGCACATTCGTGATGTCGGTGACGATTACGCTCGCATGCATCTTTCTGGGTTATCCGGTGGCCTACTTTCTAGCGCGGTTGCCACTCCGGAAAGCCAATCTGTTTTTGATTCTCGTGTTGCTGCCGTTCTGGACTTCGCTCCTGGTGCGGACATCCGCCTGGAAGGTTCTGCTGCAGCAGGAGGGCGTGATCAATGACATATTGGTGGCAGTGGGAATCGTCGATGACAGTGCCCGTCTGGTGATGATCAACAACCAGTTCGGCACCATTGTCGCCATGACCCATATTCTGCTTCCCTTTATGATACTGCCCTTATTTTCGGTGATGAAAACCATTCCGCCGGACTTTGTCCGCGCTGCCAAGTCATTGGGCGCCGATGCGTTTACTGCATTTCGCAGGGTTTATTTTCCACAATCCCTGCCTGGTATCGGGGCCGGTTCGGTATTGGTGTTCATTCTGGCCATCGGCTACTACATCACGCCGGAATTGGTCGGCGGCATCAAGGGAACATTCATTTCAAACCGGATTGCCTACCATATCTCGACTTCCCTGAATTGGGGCCTGGCGGCTGCTCTCGGCACACTTCTGCTGATGGCTGTGCTGCTGCTCTATTGGGTGTATGACCGGATTGTCGGAATCGATAACGTGAAACTGGGTTAGAAAAATTCAGCGATTTCCTCCATACGCCACCTTTCTCGATCGGGCATGGCATTATGTTTTCCTTGCCATATGCACGATCGTGTTCGTGTTTCTGATATTTCCGATTCTGGTGATCCTGCCGCTGAGCTTCAATGCCGGCGAGTATTTCACCTTTACGCCGGAAATGCTGCGGCTGGACCCGGCGGGTTTCTCGCTGAAACATTACAAGGATTTTTTCTTTAACACCGACTGGCGGGTAGCGACCTTCAATTCATTTCGGATCGCGCCTTTGGCGACATTGATTGCCGTCGCGTTCGGCACTCTCGCGGCAATCGGATTGAGCCAGTCGCATGTTCCCTATCGCCGCGCCATCATGGCGATTTTGATTTCGCCGATGATCGTTCCGCTGATCATCTCGGCTGCGGGAATGTATTTCTTTTATTCCAGGATCGGACTTCAAGGCACCTATATCGGTGTCGTTCTGGCACATGCGGCACTCGGAATCCCGTTTGTCATTATCACCGTCACAGCGACGCTGGTGGGGTTTGACAAGAGTCTGACCCGGGCCTCGGCCAGCCTCGGTGCGGGGCCGGTGCGGACTTTCTGGAAGGTCCAGATGCCATTGATCCTGCCGGGGGTGATTTCGGGAGCATTATTTGCCTTCATCACTTCCTTCGACGAGGTTGTGGTGGTGCTGTTTGTCGGTTCCGCCAGTCTCAAGACAATGCCCTGGGAAATGTTCAATGGCCTACGGGAACAGATCAGCCCGACCATTCTTGCCGTGGCAACGGTACTGGTGACCCTGTCAATATTGCTGTTGGCAACGGTGGAATTGCTGCGCCGGAGATCGGAAAGATTGCGTGGCGTCAGCGCCGCGTAAGACATTGGTCGGACGGTCAGCCGACCCAGAAAATCCATCCTGAAGCGGTCAAAATCGACAGTGCGGTGGCGCCAAGAACGGAACTCGCAGTGACGCGTTGAGCACGCTTATACATGTCCGAAAATATATAGGCGTTGATTCCGGGTGCCATTGCCGCTGTGATCACGGAGCTTCGGACATACTCGATCTGCAGCGAAAAGGCGTGATGTCCGAGCAGCCAGGTCACCATGGGGTGCAGGCCGAGGGACAATGCGCAGACGAAAGCGATCAGCCTGATGTCGCCCTCGGGTTTGTAGCGGACCAGCACACCGCCGAGTCCGAACAACGCCGCCGGCAAGGCGCTGGCGGCAATCATCGACAGGGCATCATCGATCAGCGTCGGAATCCGTAGCCCGAGCAGATTGAATGCCAGGCCGGCGAAAATACCGAGCATGATCGCATTGCTGAATATCGAGGTGAGGACAGTCCTCGCCGTGGCCACGACACCGTCGCTGTCCGCCCGCAGCAATTCCATCGTTGTTATGCCCAATAGGTAACAGAAAGGAGCGTGCAGAGCCACCAACGCGAATGTGCCTTCAAGCGCCGCGCCTCCATAAGCCCGCCCGACAATAGCGAGGCCGAGCAGCACGGTATTTCCGAACAGCGCCGTAAACCCGATCACAACCGAGTCTTCCCAGGCGCGGTGAAAGATATATCTCGTCCCGAAAAGACCGGCGGCGAAATTGACCACCGAGCCGGCATAGAATGCGGTGACAAAAAACAGTCCGACATTCTGCTGCATATCCAGCCCGGCCATGGCCTTGAACAAGAGGCAGGGGATGGCGATCCCCTGCGCGAATTTCATCAGGCCGGAAATGTGATTATCTGTCAGCCGCTTCGACCAAACCGCCAGATAGCCGGCTCCAATGAGGAGGAAAACCGGAACCGTAATCTCGAGAAGTATAGACAAGCCTAAATCCCGTAGCGGATTTCCAGTCCGTCATAAGCGGGCTCGACATGCGAGGGGGTTTCATCCAGCAGAGTCTGATAATCCATATCGATATGCAGATTGGTCAGGATTGCGCGGCGCGGTGCCGCCCGGGCGACCCAGGCGAGCGTCTGTTCCAGATGCGTATGCGAGGGGTGGGGCGTGCGTCGCAGCGCATCGACAATCCAGCAATCGAGATTCCGCAGCGCTTCCCAGGATTCGGGCAGCAATTCGGAGACATCCGGCAGATAGGCGAGAGCGCCAATTCTGAAACCCTTGCTGGTTATGGCGCCATGGGTGACGGAAAATGGAATGAGCGATACCTCGCCGGCCTCACCGTGAATAGTCAGGGGACCCTTAAGAAGGTTCATTTTGAGAATCGGCGGGTAGGGGCTCCCTTCAGGTTGGATGAAAGCGTAACCGAAGCGCGTCTGCAGTGCCTTCTGCGTCTGCGCATCCGCCCAGGCGGGGAGCTGACTGCGCCGATTGTGAAAAATCATCCGCAGGTCGTCCAAACCATTCACATGATCGGCATGTGGATGCGTGTAAACGACCGCATCCAGCAGACCGACATCGGCATCCAGCAGCTGCTGCCGGAGGTCCGGGGAAGAATCGATCAATACTCTTGTTTCCCGGGACCCCTGACGGCGGGTAATCAACAGTGAGCAGCGCGAGCGCCGATTGCGCGGGTTGCCGGAATCGCACTCGCCCCACAACCCGCCGAGCCTCGGCACCCCGCCGGATGATCCGCAGCCGAGAATTCTGAAAATCAACTCCGCCATCAATTCCCGGGCGGTTCCGCCGCCTTGGTGAATAACCGGTCAAAATTTTCTGTCGTCCGGGCAGCGAATTCGTTGATTTCCATGCCGAATAATCCGGCGCCGTGAGCCGCCGTATGGACAACATAGCCAGGTTCGTTGCGTTTGCCCCGATGCGGAACGGGTGCGAGGTAAGGCGCATCTGTTTCCACCAATATCCGCTCGACCGGCGCGTCGGCGAAGATTTGCCGCAACTCCCCGGAGCGTCGGAAGGTGACGATTCCCGACATGGACAGGTAAAAGCCCAGAGCAAGTGCCGTCGCCGCCAGTTCAGGGCCGGAGGAAAAACAATGCATGACGCAGTTGAAGGGGCCATTCTCGATCTGTTCGCGCTGCAGAATCTCCATCATATCCCGATCCGCATCGCGGGAGTGGATGATCAGAGGAAGGCCGGATTCCCGCGCAGCGCTGATATGCACTGAAAGGCTCTGTTTCTGCGCTTCCGCAATGTCGCTTGTATAGTGATAGTCGAGACCGGATTCACCGATCGCAACCATTTTGGGATGCGCGGTCAATTCCAGCAACCGGTCAAATTCGGCCATCGGATCAGTGGCGGCTCTGTGTGGGTGTGTGCCGGCAGCGAAATAGACACCGCGATATTGTTCAGCGATGGATGCGACATTGTCGAATTGGCCCAGTGAGGTGCAGATGGTCAGCACGCGTTTCACACCGGCCGCCGCCGCCCGGGAAATGACCCCGCCCAGATCATCCGCAAAGTCAGGGAAATCCAGATGGCAGTGGCTGTCGACCAGTTCAATGGCTTGCATGTGGGTGAGACTCCTGCCGGGCTGCGGCAGATGCCGACTTGTCCAGAGCGATCAGCATATCCAACACCACAGATACAGGGTCAAGGTTGGTCAATCGGGAATGCTGGAAGCGCTGGAAAAGTTCCGCATTCAGCTCTGCCCAGATGTACGCCGAATGTCTGGCTTTGATCAAATGTGAGCAGTCGGCGGGCGGTGGCGGCGTTTCGACTCCCGCTGCCCAACGTGCAAGGCCGGACAGTAGATATTGAATTGCGGATACCGACACCAGATACTGCGATTCGGCATTCCTTCCGCCACAGGCCTCGGCGAATTTCATCAACTCGCCGCGCTTCATTCCCGGTGCTTGCGCCAACAATGCGAGCAACCGGTTATGGCACTCAAAACCACCATCAAAGTGAAAGCGCAGGGTTTCGCCAACCGAGCCGACGGAGATTCCGGAAAGATGATCCTCACCGCTCTGCCGCAGACAACCTGTCCCTGCGAGAGCACGCCGCATATCCTTTTCTCCCAACGGCTTACAACTCAGAAACCTGCACCGGCTGCGGATAGTCGCCGGCAGCGAAAACGGCGAGTGGCTGACCAGGAGCATCATCGAATTGTCGGGAGGTTCTTCAAGCAGCTTCAATAAAGCATTGGCGGCGCTCGTATTCAAATCGTCGGCCGAATCAATGATGGCCACTATCGGCAGATTGTCGGCCGAAGTCAGGGCAAAGAAATCTATGAGTGAACGGATCTGGCCGACCGTGATGCCTGACTGCGGCTTGCCGGATTTCGTATCAACCTGGCGACGGATCAGCGTCAATGTGGTCTCTGACAATGCCGCAATTCGGCGCGCTGTCGGATGGGTCGCATCGACATGAAGCGATGAATGCGGATTGCTGCCGGGTTTGGAATCGGCTGCGGCGGAGAGCGCAAACCGGGCGATTCGCCATGCCAGGGTCGCCTTGCCGACACCCCGTGGACCGGTGATCAGCCAAGCGGTATCGGCGCGGCCGGCATTATAGGCCGCCAGGAATCGTTTCTCGGCATCCCGCTGTCCGAAAAGCTCGGTGACAAATCTGGGGTGTGGTGCGTTGCCGACGCGGTCGAGCTCAGTCATGTCCTCCTGTGTCATGAAATCACTTCCAGACTCATGGCCAGAAGGTCAGACGCAATCTCGGAGCTTTCTCTGTCGCCATTCACAACTCGGCAGCGATGCGGGAAGCTCTGTTGCAGCTGGAGAAAACCCTGCCGCAAATCCTCGAGACGGGAGCCGAATGTATCCAGCCTTGCGTCGCCTCCGCTGCGCCGGGCGACGCGCTCCAGGGCCAGTTTGACCGGGATGTCGATGATGAAGGTGAGATCCGGGTCAGTGCCGATCATGAGCGTATGCAGCTGGTCCACCCTGTGGCGGGCGGTTTCACTGTCAAATCCTTGATAGACCCTGGTTGAGTCAGCGAAGCGGTCACAGATGACAATCTTGCCCTCAGCGATTGCCGGCAGGACCAACCCATCCAGATGATGCCGCCTCGCGGCGGTGAACAGCAGGGCTTCGGTTGCCGGCGACCAGTGGCTGGCTGCATCTCCGGTCAGCAGATCACGCAATAACCCGCCCTGTTGACCACCGCCCGGCTCGAATGTCGTCACCACCAGGTGACCCAGATCCCGGAGGTTTTCGGCGAGCAGCCGGGTCTGCAGGGATTTACCGGCCCCATCGATCCCCTCCAGGGTGATGAGCCTGCCATTGTCCGGCATCAGGGATCGAAAAGTGAATGAGTCGTGATACCGGATTTATCCACCAGGTCACGAATGGCCGTCATGACCCGGACCAACAATCCACCGCGTTCGAGCGAATTAGCGGCAATCAGCGGGTATGCCGCTTGTATCGACAGTTCCGGAATCGTGACCTCGAGCTGTCCAAGTGACTGACCCTCCTCAATCGGCGCCAGCACCGGCATGTCAATAACAGCGGTAGCGGTGATTTCAGCGGCTGACGCTGCGGGGAGCAAAATCGTTGCATCATTGACCACCCTTGCCGACACAGTCGGGGCATCACCCATCCACACCGGGACCTCGACCACGGTCTGACCGGCTTTGAAAATCGTCTTTTCCTCAAACTGGCGAAAAAACCAGTTGGCGATTCTTTCCGATTCAATTTCCCGGATACCCCGGGTCTCAAGACCGGCGAGAACAAACACAACCCGGCGGTTGCCGCGCCTGACCGACCCGACAATGCCGTATCCCGCGTCTCTGGTATAGCCGGTTTTAAGCCCATCTCCGCCGAAGTCGAACTTGAGCAGCGGGTTGCGGTTATAGCGGTTTTCAATTGCCCTATCGTCATGCCGAAATTCCTTCTCGGCAAAATATTTGTAATATTCCGGGTAGGTTCGGATGATATGGGTGGCAATCAGCGCCAGATCCCGGGCACTCATCAGATGCTCCGGATCAGGCCAACCGTTCGAATTTGTGAAATTTGAACTCTTCAGGCCGAGCTCCTGGCCACGTTCTGTCATCAGCCTGGCGAATCCAGCTTCCGTTCCGTCGGGAGAAAGCGCCTCCGCGAGAACCGCGCTGGCGTCATTGCCCGACAACACGACCACCCCCCGGATCAGATCCTCCACCGAAACGCGCTCGCCGGCCCGGAGAAACATTGTCGAGCCACGGTATGCAGCCGCGGCCCTGGATACCGGCAGCATTTCGTCGAGCTGCAGACGGCCCTGTTCCAAGGCTTCGAAGGCCATATAGATGGTCATGATCTTCGACATTGAAGCTGGCGGCAGCGGTGTGTCGGCATTCTTTTCCGCAAGTACGGCACCGGAAGCGAAATCGACTGCAATCATCGACCGGCCGCTGGACTGGAATGCGGATGCTGCTGTTGCGAAAATGAATATTGCGACGACGACAGCCGCGGTTGCACCGGATATGCTGACGATAATCCGCATCACGGAGCAATCATTACCAAACCGGCCAATTTAGGAAAGCGGATTTTGAGGTGTGCTGAACTCTTTCGGGTGCCTGTCAGCCACTCTTACCCGGGGAACGCGGCACGCCGTCAGGCCGGGCTATGAATCCCGCGGAAGAGTCACTATCTGTCGCCGGGCCGGAGGAGTGACAGAGTGGTCGAATGTACCGGTCTTGAAAACCGGCGTGGGGGCAACTCCACCGTGGGTTCGAATCCCACCTCCTCCGCCAATCCGCACGAATCTGTTTCCGTCACCCGGATAATTCCTTAATATCCGGCTAGATCATCTCCAGCCGAAGGATTTCATGCCATGCTGAAACTGCTCCTATGTTCCGGATTGACAATCGCGGTCACTGCCGCTTCGGCGTTGGCGGAGGACCGATGCGCGGCAGGAAAAACGCTGACCGAGGGTAAATTGACGATCGCCACCGGCAATCCGGCCTACTACCCATGGGTATTGAATGATGCGCCCGAAAGCGGCGAGGGGTTTGAGGCCGCTGTGGCCTATGCCGTGGCCGGTGAGATGGGCTTCTCCGCCGATAATGTGGTTTGGGTTCGCACTTCATTCGATGAGGCGATCCAGCCCGGTGCGAAGAATTTTGATTTCAACATGCAACAATATTCAATCACCTCCGAGCGCGATAAATTCGTCGATTTCTCGGCACCCTATTATGCTGCACCGATGGCAGTGCTGACTGCGCCGGGCGTGACCGCGGATCCAACGCTGGAAGCGCTGCGTGGTCTGAAATGGGGCGCCGTCGGTTCCACCACCGCGGTGCCGAAACTGAGTGGCGTGATCAAGCCGGATTCTGACCCGCTGCTCTATGGCGACAATTCTGATATCAATGCGGCGATGTCGGCCGGCCAGATTGATGCGGCTTTGTTTGATCTGCCTACGGCACTGTTCCTGAGCGCTGTGATGATCGAAGGTTCAGCCGTCATCGGACAATTTCCCGCTGACCGGGAAGACAATCCCGATCTGTTCGGCATGCTGATGGAAGAAGGCAATCCGCTGAAGCAATGTGTGGACGCAGCTTTGGAAGCTCTGAAGTCCAGCGGTGAGCTTGCGGCAATCGAGGCCGAATGGCTGCAGCAGACCACTGGAGTGCCGTTGATCCGCTGACAGGCTGTTCTATGTCGGGCGAGGGTGCCGTCGCGGGTCCGGTTCCATCCCGCCGACAGGTTTATGAAGACAGGCAGCGCCGCCGATCCCTGATTATTGCCGCTGCCAGCACCGGTGCAGTGGCAGCGGCGGTCATGATTTT
Organism: Paracoccaceae bacterium; assembly: GCA_026706985.1. Lineage (GTDB taxonomy): Bacteria > Pseudomonadota > Alphaproteobacteria > Rhodobacterales > Rhodobacteraceae > JAPOXR01. Next base: position 114,013 of record JAPOXR010000049.1, read on the forward strand.
GATTCCGCGGGCTCCTGGATGGGACCGGGTACAGGCCAGCTTTTTCAATTGGGATGTGTTTGCGTCGACATTTCCCGGATTGCTCGGCGCATTCATGACCGATGTGGCGATTTTTGCCTGGTGTGCGCCGGCCATCGCGGTTCTGGGCCTGCTTGTCGCGCTTGCCCGCGATGCGCGCAGCCCGGCATTGTTTCCGCTCCGTATTCTCGGAGCTGCCCATACCGACATCTTCCGCGGCGTGCCGGTCATCTTGACGGTCTATCTGATTGGTTTCGGAATTCCCGGCCTCGGTCTACCGCGCCCCTGGAACTCTCCCTACATCTGGGGATCGCTTGCGCTCACTCTCACCTATTCGGCCTATGTGGCGGAGATCTTTCGATCCGGAATCGAATCGGTGCATGAAAGCCAGCGCGCAGCGGCGCAGTCGCTTGGTCTCAGTGACCGCGACAGCATGCGTTTTGTGATCCTGCCACAGGCGATTCGCCGGGTGATACCGGCGCAGATGAATATGCTGATCGCCCTGCAGAAGGATGTCGCACTGCTGTCTTTCATCGGCCCGGTTGAGATTTTCCGCCAGGCCGGCGTCTACAAGTCGCTGATGGCCAATTTCACCCCTTATGTCGGTGCCGCCATTATCTTTCTGTGCATCACGATTCCGGCCACCCGCTATACCGACCATTTGCTGGCGAGACAGAACCGCGAGCGCAGCTGATGGCTAAACTCTCCCTGCGAGGTGTGGTGAAGCGCTTTACTGACCACACGGTGTGCGACGGCATAGATCTTGATATCGAATCCGGGCAGATGGTCTGCCTGATCGGCGCATCGGGAGCCGGTAAATCAACGCTTCTGCGCTGCATCAATCTGCTCGAGCCGATAGAAGATGGGGAAATCTTCCTCGATGGTATCGATATCGCGGTGCCCGGGCTTGATCCGCAGGCGGTGAGGCAGCGGATCGGCATGGTGTTCCAATCATTCAACCTATTCCCGCATATGACGGCGATAGAGAATGTGATGCTCGCACCGCGCCGCGTTCACCGGAGACCGCGGCAGGAATTATTGCCGGAAGTGACCGGTCTGTTTACCCGTTTCGGCCTCGCCGACCATATGCATCGCTACCCGGATCAGCTATCGGGTGGTCAGCAGCAACGGGTCGCCATTGTCCGGGCCTTGGCGATGAAACCTGAATTGATGCTGTTTGACGAGATTACCTCGGCGCTCGATCCGCAGCTCGTGGGCGAAGTGCTGGATGTCCTGCGGTTGTTGAAAAATAGTGGAATGACAATGGTTTTGGCCACGCATGAAATGGGCTTTGCCCGCGAAGCCGCTGACAAGGTCTGTTTCCTAAAGGATGGGCGGATTTTGGAGGAAGCCCATCCGAAGATTCTGTTCACTGCACCGTGCCATCCCGAGACGGCAGCGTTTTTGGCCCGCACCCTGAAATAAATCTGCTAAATGGCATTGCGGCGAATTGACGAGCCGCAATGGATTCATGAAGGCGCCCGTTGCCGGGAGTTGACAGAATGCAAATTGGATTTGTCGGACTTGGAAATGTCGGCGGCAAACTCGCCGGCAGCCTGTTGAGAAACGGCGCATCACTCATCGTCAGCGACCTGGACGCGGAAAAGGTCAGTGAATTCACTGCCAGGGGTGCCGGGAGTAGCGCCGTTCCGGCGGATATGGCCCGTCAATGCGGGATTGTCATTACCTGCCTGCCGAACCCACAGGCGAGCGCATCCGTGGTCGAGGGGCCGGATGGTCTGCTCAAAGGATTCCGCCGGGATGCTGTCTGGTGTGAAATGAGCACCACCGACGAAAGGGAAGTTCAGCGGCTCGGCAAGGCGTTTTCCGCTATCGGGGCGCATGCGGTGGATTGTCCAGTCTCCGGCGGTTGTCATCGCGCGGCCACCGGAAACATCTCCATTTTCGCCGGCTGCGACCGCCCCGTCTTCGAACGGATTCTGCCGCTCCTGACCATGATGGGGCGGCGCATTCTGCATACCGGCCGGCTCGGCTCGGCATCGCAGTTGAAGGTGCTGACAAATTACCTCGCCACGGCCAACCTGGTCAGTGTCTGTGAAGCCCTGACGACGGCGACAAAGGCGGGACTGGATATGAAAACGACCTATGAGGCGATTCGGATTTCTTCCGGGAACTCCTTTGTCCATGAGACCGAAGGGCAGGTTATCCTGAATGGCAGCCGCGACATCAGCTTTACAATGGATCTGGTTGTGAAGGATCTGTCGCTGTTTTCTGAGCTGGCTGAACGTTCAGGGGTGAATCTGGATCTTGCGCCGATGCTGCTGGAGATTTTCCACGATGCCGAAGAGCGGTACGGATCACGGGAGTGGTCACCGAATGTCATCCGGCGGCTGGAGGATGCCACCGGCTGCCGCGTGTCCGCACCGGGCTTTCCGGCGGAAATCGAGGATGATGAGCCGGAAATTCCGGGCTATGAGGTGACAATGGATCACCCGCGGGCCTGACTTTGAGATTAAGGTGCCGTTGTGTCGCCTTCGGTCAACAGTTCCAGCAGCAACGGGTTGATATATAAATTTTCACGCCCCGCCCTGATCTTCCGCAGAATGCCTTCGGCTGCGAGCGCATTCAGATAATTGGCGGCCGTCTGGCGTTTGGCAATGCCGGCCTTCACAACGTCGCTGATTCGGCAATAGAGATGCACGAAAATCAGCTCCGTCAGCTCTTGTGAACAGTTGTTCGGCAGCACCTGCTGAATTTGGCCTCCAACCTTTTCAAGAAGCTCCCGGATGGCGCGGATTTTCGCCGTTGTCCATTCCGCAGTGACGTGACCGCTTCCAGCATGAATAGAATCCACTCTTCCCAATTCTGCCGGACCGTCACCTCCAGAAGAAGCCGGTAGTAGTCGGGTTTATTGCGGATGATGTGCCGGCTGAGATAGAGAACGGGGATATCAAGCAGACCCTTATCGACCAGATAGAGCAGGTTCAACACCCGTCCCGTGCGGCCGTTTCCGTCAATGAAGGGATGGACAGCTTCGAATTGGTAATGCATGTAGCGCTCCCAATTGGACAGTTTACCGCGCAGAATCTCCTCCCCTTCAGGCGGAGTGAAAACAACTTCGCCGGTCGTATCTTTGACCTGTGCCGTTCCCGGCGTGCCGCGGATGTCCAATTCAACTCCCTTTATCGTTCTACAGACTTGAACCACGATGGCGGTTGAAACCGGTCGCACGCCCGGCATTTCGAATCCGCGCCGCAAAGCACTACGATAACGCAGTGTCTCCCTGGTGGCGGGGTCGGCCCGCCCTGCAATGTCACCGGCATAGCGGAACAGCTTGTCGGTCGTTGTGACAATATTCTCAATCTCAGAACTTGCCTGCGCTTCAAGCAGGGGGAACGAGTTGATCAGCACGGCCAGGTTCGGGATGAGCTCCCCTGAGACCCGCAGTTCCGCCAGCGCTGCACGCGCAGCGATACAGCTACGAAGAACAGCCTTGGGCTCGGTGTCCTGCCGGGGCGGCAGATTCGGAATTCCATTGAAGGGGCGATCCGGATCGAACACCATGTTGATAGCTCCTCCTCCTGTCGACATATCGCTGCGACTTGTCGATTTAGGAAGAAATAATCGACACATTGGGCAGAAGCATGTGCAATCCCGACGGGTCAGGTGGCACCCGTTGCCAAGTCTGAAACTTGTAAGACGATGCGTTTTGTGTGAATTGAACAGCAACAGCTTCAATTATGGGAGTGGCGACAATGAATAGTCTACGGAAACTGGCAATATGCGCATTGGGAGGTGCGGCTTTGGCCGTGACGTCGCTCAGCGCCAGTGCTCAGGAACATGTCTTCAAACTGCACCATCTTTTGAGTGCCAAAGCACCGGCTCAGACGAGGATGTTGGAGCCTTGGGCAAAGCAGGTTGAAATGAATTCGGGTGGCAAGGTCAAAATTGAGATCTATCCGGCGATGACCCTTGGGGGCCGGCCGCCGGAATTGATCAGCCAGGCCCGGGACGGCGTTGTCGATATCGTCTGGACAGTGAACGGCTACACGCCCGGCTTGTTCCCGCGCACCGAAGTCATGGAACTGCCATTCGTTTATGTGAATGACGCGGTAGCGGCCAATCTTTCGCTGTACGATATGTTCGAAAGCGACCTGCGGCAGGAGTATGACGGTGTGGAAGTGATGTTCCTGCATGTGCATGCCGGCCAGGGAATCCATATGGCGGAAAAACTGGTTCGTTCACCTTCCGACATGGAAGGGCTGACGATGCGGATACCAACCCGGACCGGCGCATGGATCATTGAAGCTCTCGGTGCCAGCCCGGTGTCGATGCCGGTCCCCGATTTGCCGGGGGCGCTGCAGAAGGGAGTCGTGGACGGTGCCTTCATTCCGTGGGAAATCATTCCGCCGCTGAAAATCCAGGAAAATACCAGGTATCAGATCGAAGGTATTGATCAGACCCGTTTCGGCACCACGACATTCCAGGTTTCGATGAACAAGGCACGCTGGGATTCACTGCCCGCCGACATCCAGCAGGCATTCAAGGATGCCTCCGGCCGCGACTGGTGGGCCGAAGTCGGCCGGATTTGGACCGGTGCCGATGATTTTGGCATCAAGCTTGCCGTGGATTCGGGAAATGAGCATATCGTTCTCAGCGAAGTGGAGACTGAAGCCTTTCGTGTAGCTCTCGAACCGGTGGTTGACCGTTGGGTGGAAGAGGTTACGGCGAACAATATCGATGGAGCCGGCCTTGTTCAGAAGGCCCGCGAACTCATCGCAAAGAACAGCTCAGGTGCGAACTAGCGCCGACCATGATCACCGCGCCGGTATTGCCGGCGCGGTCGAAACCATTGCGACCTGGTGGGCCATAGCGGGCGGGTTATTGCTGCTGGCGGTTATTCTCGTGAATGTGATTTCGATCGTCGGTGGAATTTTCTGGAAGCCTTTTCCCGGTGATTTCGAATTGACGGAAATGGGTGTGGCTGTCGTGGCTTTCAGCTTCCTGCCCTTTTGCCAGCTTACCGGGGCCAATGTTACTGCGGATATATTCACATCGCGCGCTACACCGCGATGGATTGCACTGTTTAAATTGCTGGCGTCCCTGGTCGCCATTGGGTTTGCGCTGCTGCTGATCTGGCGCATGAGTGCCGGCATGCTCAGTCAGCGTCAATATGGCTACACCACGGCTATTCTTCAGCTGCCGATTTGGAAGGCCTATGTCCCGGCCCTGGTTTCGCTGGCCCTGCTGATTGTTGCGGGAATTGTGACCCTTGCCGAAAGCGGCAGAGAATTTGTGCAGCGGAGACATGTCTGAATGGATCCGATCAGCCTTGGAGTCCTCGGGCTTGTCGGCCTCGTTGCACTGATCGCTATCCGGATGCCGATCGCCTACGCCATGATTCTGGTGGGCGGCGGCGGCATCATGATGGTGAACGGGCCTATGCCGGTCCTGAACCAGTTGAAGACATTGGCCTATGGTCAGTTCTCAATTTACTCTCTGACCGTCATCCCGATGTTTGTGCTGATGGGTTCGCTGGCGGCCAAATCCGGCCTTTCACAGGCAATGTTCAGGGCGGCAAATGCGTGGCTCGGCTGGCTCAGGGGAGGAACGGCAATGGCAGCCATCGCTGCCTGCGCCGGTTTTGGAGCCGTCTGCGGCTCCTCGCTTGCCACCGCCAGTACAATGGGGAGGGTGGCGCTTCCGGAACTCCGCCGCTACCGCTATTCCGGTGCATTGGCGACAGGCTCACTGGCAGCCGGCGGAGTGCTTGGAATCCTGATCCCGCCTTCGGTGGTGCTGATCATCTATGCCATCATCGTCGAGGCCAACATCGTCACAATGTTCATTGCCGCCCTGGTTCCGGGGATTTTCGCGGTAATCCTGTTTCTCCTGACAATTGCCGCCTATGTGACATTGCGTCCCGCAGCCGGGCCGCGCGGCGGGGCCGGCGACCGGGCGGAATTTCTTGCCGCCACCATCGGCGTGGTACCGGTACTGATCATATTTGGATTGGTGCTTGGTGGAATCTATGCCGGTTTCTATAACCCGACTCCGGCGGCGGCGATCGGGGTCGTGCTGGTTCTGTTATACGGGTTGGCGCAGCAGGAAATCGATCGGACCAAACTGATTGATGCCTTGAAGGAAACCGCCAGTACCACCGGCATGATTTACCTGATTCTGCTCGGCGCGGAATTGATGAAGATCTTCATGTCGCGTGCCGGCTTACCCCAGGCAACCGCGGAATGGATCTCCCAGGCCGGGGTTGCGCCGATGATCGTTCTGGTGCTCCTGTTGATCGCTTTGATCGGGTTGGGCTGCCTGATGGACAGCCTGTCGATGATATTGCTGGTGATTCCGTTCTTTTGGCCGGTCTTGATGGAGATCAATGGTGGTCTCTATCAGGGGGCGGAAGGATCCGGCTTTGGCATGAGCACGGACGAGCTGCGCATCTGGTTTGGAATCCTGGCGCTGATTGTTGTTGAGCTTGGCCTGATTACGCCACCGGTGGGATTGAACGTGTTCGTCATTTCGGCTTTGGCAAAGGACGTGCCGATGATCGAGACATTCAAGGGCGTGGCACCGTTTTTCGGCGCTGAGATTTTCCGGGTCGGGGTTCTGCTGGCATTTCCGGCACTGACATTGTGGCTTCCATCTGTGATGAGCGGCTGAATGATCAATAGGGGAGGCCGGTGTAATTTTCCGCCATTGCCCGCCGCCCGTTTTCTGAATCGCGGACAAAATTGAACTCGCTGTCCTGAATACGCAGGTCAAACGGATCCCGGTCGGGAAATTGATGCAGCATGTTGGTCATCCACCAGCTGAACCGCATCGACTTCCAGACCCGTCTCAGGGCGCGTTGAGAATAATCCCGAATGCCTTCCCAGTTGTTTTCCAAGTAATAGTCAATCAAGGCGCTGGACAGGTAGTAAACATCGGAAGCGGCGAGATTGAGTCCCTTCGCACCGGTCGGAGGGACAATATGCGCAGCATCGCCGCATAGGAATAATCTTCCGTACTGTATTGGCTCGCAGACAAAACTGCGCAGCGGTGCTACCGATTTCTCGATTGAGGGGCCCGTGACAATGGTGTCCGCCGCCTGTTCGGGCAGGCGTCGCCTGAGTTCATTCCAGAATCTATCATCGCTCCACTCAGTCGGATCCTCATCCGCGGGAACCTGAAGATAGTAGCGCGACAGCGAAGGATTCCGCATTGAGGCCAAGGCGAAACCGCGACTGGAACGCACATAAATCAATTCCTCATCCACGGGCGGTGTTTCCGACAGTATTCCAAGCCATCCAAAGGGGTAGGATTTGTTGAATTCCGTCCGTTGACTGGTCGGGATCGCCGCACGGCTCGGGCCGTGATACCCGTCGCACCCGGCGACAAAGTCGCACCGCAGGGATTTCCGCATGCCCTGTTCAGTCCAGCGGATTTCCGGCACCTCGGTATCAATATTCAGAATTTCCAGGCTTTCCGTTTCATGATGGATAGCGACGCCGGAATCATCCAGCGCATCATACAGGTCGCGCGTGATCTCAGTCTGCCCGTAAACTGTGACCGATTTTCCGGACAGTTTTTTGAAATCAACGCGAAACATGTCTTTTCCGTCGGACAGCGAACAGCCATCATGAAGGAGGCCATACCGATCAAGCCGATGAGCGGCATCCGCATTCCTGAGCTGGTCTACGGTTCCCTGTTCAAGCACTCCGGCGCGGATTCTGGAAAGCACATGAGCACGGCTGCGCCGTTCGAGGATTCTGCAATCGATGCCGGCCAATGACAGTTTCCGTGCCAATGACAGGCCGGAAGGTCCACCGCCGATTATGGCAATCTGTGTCCGCATGTCGATTCGTTTTCTGCGCCTCTTCCACAGGTTGTACTGCGGCATGCATGCGACCATTGCAATCCGTTGGCTGCGCAGTATCGTGCACAGACGGAAAGTGATTGCAGGAAGGGAGTGCCGTGACGCCACCATTTCGCGCCGATCATGTGGGCAGTCTGCTGCGGCCGCCGCGGATCGCCGAGCTGCGGGCGAAATCGCAGGCGGGTTCAGGTTCGGTGGCGGGCGAACTTCGCAGATGCGAGGATGCGGAAATCCAATCAGTGATTTCCGGACAACAGAATATAGGTCTCAAGGCGGTCACCGACGGCGAATTCCGCCGCTCATTCTGGCATTATGATTTTATGGGAATGTTGACTGGCCTGGATCTGGTTGAGAGGGATCAGGGCGTTCAATTCTCCGGGATCAAATTGCGGCCGATTTTTCCAGTCATCAGCGGAAGACTGGATTTTCCCGACGATCATCCCATGCTGGAGCATTACAGCTTTGTTGCCACCCATGCCGATGTGACTCCGAAAATCTCAATTCCGGGTCCAAGCTGTTGCCATTTCAGGGTGGCACTCGATGACATCGCACCAGCTGAATACCGTGATCTCGATATGTTGTTCTCAGATTTGGCTGCCGCTTATCGCAAGGCGGTTGAGGCATTTTACCGAGCCGGATGCAGGTATCTGCAGATGGATGACATTTTCTTTGCCTATCTTTGCGACCCGGCGCACCGGTCCGCCAAGGCTGCTCTCGGTCAGGATCCGGACTGGTTGATTGACCGCTATGCCTGGATGATGCGTGAGGCTATCCGTGACCGACCGGATGATTTGACCATTGCCATGCATATGTGTCGCGGAAATTTTCAATCCGCTCATGCCGCGGAAGGTGATTATTCGGCAGCGGCGGATGCGGTATTCAACAAGACCGGAGTCGATATTTTTTTCATGGAATATGACACCGAACGGGCAGGCGGGCTTGAACCGCTTTCCTTGTTGGCCAGAGGTCGGCAGCGCGTGATGGCGGGTTTCGTGACCACAAAATCCGGCCGATTGGAATCCGTCGGTGAAATCAAGCGCAAATTCGATCAAGCCTGCCGTTTTGCGGATATCGACCAGCTGGGCATCGCGCCGCAATGTGGTTTCGCATCGACCGAGGAAGGCAATAAGCTGACCGAGGATGAGCAGTGGCGCAAACTCGAACTCGTTGTCAGAATTGCCGAAGACATCTGGGGCGGTGTCTGAATTCAGGTTACGCCGCTGACTTCCACTTGATGGAACATCCCATCGAGGGAATCTGTGCAGTTGGACCGGTGCCGGTTTCGGCAATCCGCCGCATGGCATCATAGAGTTCGCGTTTCGTGGAACGGTCCGCCGCACCGCGTCCGGCATCATCGAGGCGACCGCGGTATTGAAGCTCCAATTCATGATTGAAGCCGAAAAAATCCGGTGTGCATGCGGCACCATAGGCACGTGCCACGCTTTGGTTTTCATCATGCAGATAGGGAAAAGTGAATCCGCCGCGCTTGGCGAATGTAACCATATTGTCAAATGAGTCCGCAGGATAGTTGTCGGCATCATTGGCGCAGATTGCGACCACGCCGATTTCAAGCGCCTGCACAGCCCGCGCGTCGGCAATCAACCGATCGAGAACTGAAACCACGTATGGACAGTGATTGCAGATAAACATGATCAGCAATCCATTGCGCCCCAGGGCGGCATCAAGAGTAACAATCGAGCCGTCTGTGGCCGGCAATGCGAAATCGGCGGCCTTCCATCCAAAATCACATGCCGGTGGTGTTGCAGCAACCATGACCAACTCTCCTTCTTTTTCCGGGCAGGGCACACATAAATGCCCCGCATAAATGAGCTGAACCTGAACAATATTCCGGGAATCCGTGTGTGCACCGATTCTCCCGTACCTTTGGTATGTCTGTCGCGTCATGCCATCAAGCGCGTCATCCGGTGGCGATTTGCCCCGCCATGCGCTTTACCGTCTCTTCCACCGAGGCGTGTTCCAAGGTGCGGACACAAAGAACCTGTTGGTTGAGCTGCTGAAAAACCGTCAGTGGGGTTATTGGCTCTGCGTCGCCGCCCGGCGCAGTCCTGAAATTCTGCCCGGCAGCTCTCGTAAGCCGCCTGAGAACAGGGATGAGCCGGCAACAAACACATCGGCTCCGGCCTGCGAAGCCAAAACCGCGGTTTCCTCATTGATGCCGCCATCCACCTGTAGGTGAATCGGGCGGTCTGCGATCATTTCTCTGATCACAGCAATTTTTTCCAATTGCGAATGCAGAAACGATTGTCCGCCGGCCCCCGGGTTGACGGTCATGACGCAGACAAGATTGACCAGATCCAGCAGATGCGCAACTGTCTGCGCCGGGGTTCCGGGGTTCAACGCGACACCGGCTTTGCAGCCGGCCTCCGATATTGCCTGCAGAGCGCGGTGAATATGCGGCCCTGCTTCTACGTGAATGGTGATGAAGTCTGCACCTGCGGTGGCAAAATCCTGCAGATACGGGTTGACGGGCGCAATCATCAAATGCACATCCATGACCGTCGCGATATGCGGTCGCAGGCTCGTGCAGGTGGCCGGGCCGAAGGTGATGGCGGGCACAAAGTGCCCATCCATGCAGTCGACATGCACCCAGTCACCTCCGGCATCGACGGTCGCGCGGCACGCCTCTCCCAGTGCTGAAAAATCCGCGCTCAGAATCGAGGGTGCGATAACCGGGGGCCGGTCGTTCAATGGTCTCACCTTTAATTGACGATGGCTCGGCGGTGCTCAGCTTTTCCTGTTGGCGATAAGATCATCCACCACCGCCGGTTCGGCCAGCGTCGAGGTATCGCCGAGCGCGCCATAATCATCTTCGGCGATCTTGCGTAGAATCCGGCGCATGATTTTGCCGGAGCGGGTCTTTGGTAAACCCGGTGCCCACTGGATTTGGTCCGGCTTGGCAATTGGTCCGATTTCCTTGCGGACCCATCGTTCCAACTCGGAACGCAGCGCGTCATTGGCTTCGACACCCTGCATAAGCGTGACATAGGCGTAGATTCCCTGGCCCTTTATCGAGTGCGGAAAACCGACAACGGCGGATTCGGCGACTTTGGGATGGGCAACCAGTGCGCTTTCGATTTCCGCGGTGCCCATCCGGTGACCGGAAACATTCAGCACGTCATCGACCCGACCGGTAATCCAATAATAGCCATCCTCGTCGCGCCGGCATCCATCGCCGGAGAAATAATATCCCGGATACTGGCTGAAATAAGTCTCCACGAACCGATTATGGTCACCGTAAACCGTGCGCATCTGACCTGGCCAGCTATTCTTGATGCAAAGCACGCCTTCGGCTTCCGGCGATTCAATTTCCTCACCGGAAACCGGGTCGAGGATTGCCGGAACGATACCGAAGAAGGGTTTTGTCGCCGAACCCGGTTTAGTCGCCGTGGCACCGGGGAACGGCGTAATCAGGTGTCCGCCGGTTTCGGTCTGCCACCAGGTGTCAACGATTGGGCAGCGCGACTTGCCTATGACCCGATGATACCAGTTCCACGCCTCGGGATTGATCGGCTCGCCGACCGTTGCCAATGTGCGGATGGAAGAGAGATCGCATTTCTCGACCCATTCGTCACCCTGTCCGAGCAAAGCCCGGATCGCTGTGGGCGCGGTATAGAATTGATTGACTTTATGCTTGTCGCAAACCTGCCAGAATCGTGAGCAATCGGGATAGGTCGGCACACCCTCAAACATCACTGTAGTGGCGCCATTGGCGAGTGGGCCATAGACGATATAGCTGTGTCCGGTCACCCAGCCGACATCGGCCGTGCACCAATAGACATCCCCGTCGTGATAATCGAACACCAATTCATGCGTCATGGAAGCGTAGAGGAGATAGCCGCCGCTGCTATGTACGACACCTTTCGGTTTGCCGGTGGAACCCGAGGTGTAAAGAATGAACAGCGGATCCTCCGCATTCATTTCCACGCAGGGACACTGGTCCGAGAGCTTGTCCGCGATTTTTGAATAATCGATATCCCGGTCATTCCTCCAAGTAACCTGTTCACCAGTATGCCGGACCACGAGCGAGCGCACGCCATCTGCGCATTGTTCAAGAGCGGCGTCGGTATTTTCTTTCAACGGAGTGGAGCGGCCACCGCGGGGCGCGAAATCCGCGGTGATGACCAGCTTTGCCTCTGAATCCTGTATCCGGTTGGCCAACGCATCAGAACTGAAACCGGCGAAAACCACCGAATGGATTGCGCCAATCCGCGCACAGGCCAGCATCGCATAAGCGGCCTCAGGGATCATCGGCAGGTAAATGACCACCCTGTCACCCTTTTCAATACCGAGCTGAAGAAGCACATTGGCCATTCGGCAGGTATTCGCATGCAGTTCCCGGTAGGTGATATGTTTCGCCGGATCATCAGGACTGTCCGGTTCCCAGATAATCGCTGTCTGATCGCCCCGCTCCGCGAGATGCCGGTCTACGCAGTTGGCACTGACATTCAGTGTCCCGTCTTCAAACCATTTGATGGATATGTCGGGATAATTGTAACTGACATTCCTGACTTTGCTGAACCGCTGAATCCAATCCAGCCGACTGGCCTGGCGTGACCAGAATCCGCTCGGGTCAGCAATGGATTCCGCATACAGTCGATCGTATTCTTCGGCATCGATATGCGCGCTCGCTGCGAAATCGGGATCTGGAGAATGGAGCGTTGTCATCGTGATTTCTTTCTGTGGATCGCTGTGGTGACTACAACAGGAGACGGGCGTTTATATAATGCGAGAAACACTGAAGGTAAGGCACAATTCCGGTGTTGAGACCTGAATCCCGAAGGTGAACGGGGACGGACTGACCATGCATTACCCTAGAATTACACCTGCCGGCGACTCAGCCATTCTGGTCGAGTTCGGCGCAACCTATTCGAAGTCGGTCAGCCGGGCGGTCAGGGCATTCGATTCGGCGCTGAGTGATTCCGATACGGAAGGCATTGTGGAGACCGCGCCCACGCTCCGCTCGGTTCTCATCCGTTATGATCCGGCGGTTACGGATCCGGAATCGCTCGAAAACTGGTGCAACGCACAGCTTGCGGCGAGCGATTGGTTCAAGGTCGAATGCACCGCCGATGCATCAATCTGGCGCATTCCGGTGCTCTATGGCGGCGATGATGGTCCGGACCTTGATGAGACAGCGGAACTCGCTGGCCTCTCAGCAGCCCAACTCATTGATCTTCATAGCACTTCTGAGCTCACTGTGCTGTGCCTCGGTTTTGCCCCAGGTCTGGCTTACCTGGCCGAATTGCCGGAGGAATTCGCCGTCCCCCGGCGCCGGACCTATGGCCGTCCGGTAAAGGCGGGATCAATCCTGGTCGCCAACCGGCAGACCGTTCTGCCGGCGACGCCCATTCCGACAGGCTGGAGAAGCATTGGTGTGACGCCGCTGCCCACGTTTCTGAGTTACCGCCGGCATCCCTTTCTGCTTGCGCCCGGTGACCGGGTTAAGTTTGAGCCGATCCTTGCATCTGAAGCGGCGGGTTTTGATTTTGGACCTTATTGGCAGAGGCTGGAAAATGAGCGGCCTTGAGATCATCCGGCTTCCGCCCGGGGCATCCATACAGGATTACGGCCGTCCGGGATTTCGCCGCTATGGCGTAACCGAGGGCGGTGCCATGGATCGGTTTGCGCTGGCGGAAGGGCAGGCGCTGCTGGCAAATCCTTCGCATGCCGCTGCTCTGGAACTGCCCTTAGGCAGCGCGGAGTTCCGTGCGCTCGGTGATTCCATTGCCGCCTGTACGGGGGCGGAAAGGCTGGTGACGGTAAACAGTGAAAACAAAAAGTTGCGACAGACATTTAGGTTGGAAAGCGGTGATGTTCTGAAAATCGGCGCGGCGGAACATGGAGTCTATGGCTACCTGCATCTGCCCGGTGGAATCGAAAGCCCGGTTCTGCTCAATTCGAGATCCGCCCATGAACAGGCTGAACTGGGGTGGAAACCATGTGTCGGAGACCGGTTATCGGCGATCGGTGGCGTTGACGCGCCCGCCGGCCTGGCTCTGGCAGCACCGGATTATTTCTCACCGCGGGTGATTCGCTGCATGCGGGGACCGCAATCGGAGCTCTTTTGCGCATCCGATCTACATGCATTGGGCGAGGCGGAGTTTGAAGTCACACCGGCGCGCAACCGGGTCGGTATGCGGCTCAGCAGCTCAGCGGGAAAATTCTCCGCCGATCTTGGCGTGACGCTGACTTCGGATGCGATTGTCGCCGGCGATATCCAGGTGGCGGCTGACGGCATTGCCACCGTGCTCCTGATGGATTGCCAGCCAGTCGGTGGATATCCGAGAATTGCCACGGTCATTACCGCCGACCTGCACCGGCTTGCGCAGTTGCCGACAGGCGCGAAATTCCGGCTTTCTGAGGTCGGTAGAACGGAAGCGCTTGCAGCGCTGGCGGAATTGCGGGCAGAAATGAAAGCGCTGCGCGGGAGGGTTTTCCAATCCGTGCGGGAACCGTCGGCATTGCGGGATCTGCTCACCTACAGTTTGGTCAGCGGCGTTGTGAAAGGGGATGAACAGGATGCGGATTGATATCAATTCAGATCTCGGGGAGAGTTTCGGCCCGTGGCGGAAAGGCCATGATGAGGAACTTCTGTCGATTGTCACTTCCGCCAACATCGCCTGCGGATTTCATGCCGGTGATCCGTTGGAAATGCGGAAAACCGTTGCCATCTGTCGGCGGAATGACGTCGGGATCGGTGCGCATCCGGGCTTTAACGATCTCATCGGATTCGGCCGCAGGGAGATCTCGGGCATTCCACCGGATGAATTGAAGGCCATGGTTATCTATCAGATCGGTGCGCTGCAGGCGATCGCCGCGGCTGAGCAGGGCGCGGTCACACATGTCAAAATGCATGGCGCGCTGGCGAATATGGCAAGCCGCAGCGAAAAGCTGGCGGAAATTCTCATTGCCGCCGTGCAGGAAGTGGCGGCTGATCTCATCATAATCGCCATCGCCTCAACCGGCCTTGAGAGTGCGGCGCAGCGACTCGGGGCACCCTATGTCGGTGAAATCTTTGCTGACAGGGCTTATAATGATGACGGAACACTGGTTTCACGCAGCCAACCTGGTGCGATGATCCGGCAGCCGGAACAATGTGCCGAGAATGTTCTCCGCGCGGTGGAAAGCGGTGCCCTCACTTCACAGAATGGAGTCAAAGTGCCGGTCAGTGCCGGAACGGTATGTGTGCATGGCGACACACCTAATTCTGTCGCAATCGCGGCTGCAGTGCGGGAACGGCTCGATCAGTCAGGTGTCGAGGTCCGTCGTTTCGCCTGAAAATGCGGCTGATCATCCTCGCGCAACGCCGGAATTTCGGAGCATGCCGCCTGCACAGGCGGAAAATGCAGGCTGCGAAGTTTTCGGAAACACCGGAATGCGTTTCGACCCCGGTGCTTGTACGAATTGGGCCGGTAAGGGCTGATTGACTTGACCGCCGATAAGAGTTCCCTCGCACCTGTCTGTGTTCGCCGGGTCTGTGACAAAGTCTGGGATGTTATCGTCGTCGGCGGCGGTAATGCGGCGATATGCGCGGCAATGCAGGCGGCCGAATCGAAAGCAGATGTCCTGATTTTGGAAAGTGCGCCAATAACCATGCGGGGCGGGAATTCCCGCCACACCCGAAATATTCGATGCATGCATGATGGCGAAAATCCTCCGTTGACCGGGCAATACAGCGAAGCCGAATTCCTTCAGGATCTACTGCAGGTATCGGATGGAAATACAGACAGAGAATTGGCTGTCTCAGTGATCAGGCGGTCCGCCGACTGCCTGCAATGGATGAAGCAAAGGGGAGTGCTGTTTCAACCGGCTCTGAGCGGCACGCTTTCGTTGCAACGTACGAATGCATTCTTTCTCGGCGGTGGCAAAGCGCTACTGAACACCTATTTTCAGACCGCCAATCGCTTTGGAATCAGTGTGCTGTATGAAGCTGAAGTCTGCCATATCCGATTGTCCGACAACAGTTTCACCGGGGTAGAAGCCATGATCGGCGGAAAGTCGGTCATTATCAAGGGCCGCTCAGCCGTGCTGGCATCCGGGGGCTTTCAAGCTGATCTGGATTGGCTCGAAAAAGCCTGGGGACCCCCGGCGCGGAACTTCCTGGTCCGGGGCACGCCGCAAAACCGGGGAAAGGTGCTGCGGGACATGATGAACCAGGGTGCGGTCACAATCGGAGACGCGTCGCAGTGCCACGCCGTGGCCATTGACGGGAGGGCACCCAAATTCGATGGCGGTATTGTCACCCGCATCGATTGCATTCCCTTTTCCATCACGGTCAATCAATATGCCGAACGTTTCTATGATGAGGGGGAGGATCTTTGGCCGAAAAGATACGCCATCTGGGGCAGACTGGTTGCAGTACAGCCGGGCCAGCAGGCTTTTGCGATCATCGATTCGAAGAGTTTCGGGCTGTTTGTGCCATCCGCATTTCCACCAATCGAAGCCGACAATATCCAGACGCTGGCGGAACAGATTGGCCTGTCCGGTGAAAAGCTCACGCGGACGGTCCAGGAATTCAACGCCGCCTGCCGAAGCGGTCCTTTCGACCCGAATGCGTTGGATGGTCTCGCCACAGTCGGGCTCGGCTTGCCGAAAAGCAACTGGGCCCGGCCAATCAATGAGCCGCCTTTCCGTGCCTATATGCTGCGTCCAGGGGTCACCTTCACCTATCTTGGTCTGCAGGTTGACAGGTTGGCGCGTGTGCAGGGACAGGCGGGCCCGTACGAAAATATCTGGGCCGCTGGTGAAATCATGGCCGGGTCCGTCCTGCGGCAGGGCTATCTTGCCGGATTTGGCATGACCATCGGCACCGTATTCGGGCGCATAGCCGGTGAGGAGGCAGCCCGCCATGTGCTCTGAACTGACATCGGCACAGAGTGAAGCCGCCCGGCAGATGCGAATTTGCAATGCCTGTCGCTATTGCGAAGGCTATTGCAATGTCTTTCCGGCGGCATTTTCAATCGACAAATTCGATGCAGGCGAATTGAGTTATTTGGCAAATCTCTGCCATAATTGCCGCGGCTGCCACTATGCCTGCCAATTCGCCGAACCGCATGAATTCGCCCTGAACATTCCGGCGTCGCTGGCGCAGGTCCGCAATGAAAGCTGGGCCAGGTTTGTCCGCCCAAGCCGGTTGACAGAATTTTTTCAGAAATCCGCAGTCAGCATTTGTCTGGCAATGGTGATTCTGCTGGCTTCCCTGCTGCTTTTGATTGAGTTTGGCGGAAATCCCTGCGGCGAGGGTTTCTATGCTTATCTCAGCCATGAGATGATGGTCGCCATTTTCCTGCCTGCCTTTCTCCTGCCGCTGCTGGCCGCCTGCATCGGTGTGCGTCGATTCTGGCACGCAATGCAGGGACGGTCGCTCGCATTCCCGGACCTGCTGAAAGCGGCGAAGGATGCGGGTGCGATGCGGGGCCTGTCCGGCGGACAGGGCCAGGGATGTCAGTATGAGTCCGGTGACAGAGCCACCAATCACAGGCGTATCGCCCATCACGCCGCAATGTATGGATTTCTGCTTTGCCTTGCCTCCACAATCAGCGGCACCATTCTGCATTACGTGTTTTCCCTGCCGGCGCCATACGGGCTGTTCAGCCTGCCGAAGCTGTTCGGTGTGCCCGGCGGAATTCTTCTCCTCGCAGGCACAATCTGGCTGGCCTGGCTGAAACTGAAATCCGATAGGTCTCTTGCTGACGCCGAAAGCTGGGGAGGCGAAATGGCTTTCATACTGCTGCTTGCCTTCATCAGTGCCAGCGGTCTGGCACTCTTCGCGGCCACCGGAAGCGCATGGGTGCCGTTCTTACTGGCATTGCATCTGGGCGGCGTGCTGACATTTTTCCTGAGTTTACCCTTCACGAAAATGGTGCATGGGCTGTTCCGCCTCGCAGCCATCCTGCGCTTCCTTCAGCGGCGCCTATCCGAGCATTGAGTCCGGAAATTCCGGGCTATCGCAGTGCTTCCGGATTGATCATATTGATTGGTTTTCCCGCGGCGAAAGCGTTGACCTGATCGTAGATATCGGCAAACTGCAGATCGAGCTCCTGTTCGGTAACGAACCCGATATGCGGTGTCGCGATGACTGACGGGTGATGGATGATCGGATCATTCGTATCCGTGATTGGTTCAGCGTCAAAGACATCCAGTGCGATCCGACCCGGGCGGCCCGCCTTGAGTGCGGATTCGAGCGCACCCGGTGCCAGCAGGCGTGAGCGCGAAGTATTCACGAAAACCGCACCTGGTTTCATCCGCAACATGTCGCCGGTTCTGATCAGACCCCGTGTTGTTGGTTTCAGTCGGACATGCAGGCTGACAAAGTCGCTGTCGCCGAAAAATGCCACTCTGCTCGGAGCAAGTATCTCACCATCCGCCTCCGCCCGGGCGCGGCCGGCCTCCGATCCCCACCACCATACCCGCATTCCAAATGCTCTCGCATAGCTCGCCACCTGTTTCGCGATCCGCCCATAGCCGTATAAGCCGAGCCACTGGCCCTGCAGGGTCTGGCCGACACCGAACTGCCAGTGTCCGCGCTTCAGGCTGGCAATCTGCTGCGGCAATTGGCGCGCCGCCGCCAGGAAAAGGGCAAATGTCAGTTCCGCCGTGGCGATGGAAGGCGTATCGGCGTGCAGATTCGAGCAGAGCAGAACCCGGTGTTCGGTGCAGGCGTCAACATCTATATGCGGGTAAACGCTGCGCTGGCTGATCAGGCGGAGTTCGGGCAGATGTCGCAGCAGATCGGCTGACACCTGGGTGCGTTCGCGAAATAGGATCAGCGCTTCAGCGGATCGCAGCCGGGCGCCGAGCGCATCCATGTCGGTCAGATGATCATTCCACACTGTCACATCATGCGCCGCCAGGCGGCGGAAACCCGGCAAGCCGCGCAAAGTGTCGAACCAGTCATCGAGGATATGGACGCGCATGCCTGCGATGCCTCAGGTGGGACCCGCCCAGACTTGTTCCGGAATCATCAACTCGCCGCGGGCAATCAGCCTTGCAGTCCGCACCACCGATGCCGATTCAAATTCGAAGGAATTCCCGCGATCCAGTTTGACGCTGAGTTGCAGCTGGCCGAGCGGGTGTTCGATCGACAGCCCGACCGGTGATTGCCCGCTGGGATTCATCAGCCCTTCGGCTACAGTGCCCGGGGCCAATGCACAGGCGGCGAGGCATTGCGAACCGGTCACGGCCAGAGTCGGGTGGGTATTCCACGGCATAAAATACCGCGCGGCAAAACTTCCGCCTGATCGGGGTGGTGCCAAAAGGCCGAATTTTGGAACCACCGAGCGCGAGATTTCACCAAGCCCCATCCGCTCACCGGCGATGCGGCGGATCGATTCCATCCGTTCAAAGAAATCCGCCATAGCGTCCAACTCATCCCGGCTCTCATGGCCGCTAAGTCCGAATTCATCGGCTCTGGCAATGACCATGGGCATGGCCACATCCATACAGGTGACCGTGACGCCGTTAATTGTCTCGCGCCGCTGCCCGGTCGGGAACATGGTCCCGGTCCTTGAGCCGGTGATGTTACGGAATTCCAACGACACCGGTGCGGCTGTTCCGGGAACACCGTCAATTGCCAAATCACCCGCATAGGTTACCTTTCCGCCCGGCGTCCGCACGCCGGCGGTGACCAAGGCACCGGTATTGACGGCCCGGATGCGCACATCCGTTCTGCCGGATGCGGCCGCAATCAAACCCATTTCGATTGCCGCCGGGCCCACGCCGACCAAAATATTGCCGCAGGTCGGGGCAAAATCCACTGACCTTTCTGCAACCGCCACCTGAGCGAAGAGGTAATCGATATCGGCATCATCACAGGTGGATCGTGACAGCATAGCAACCTTGGTAGTGATTGCCGCTCCACCGCCGACACCGTCGATATTATTGACATGTCCGCCGCCCACCGCGGCAATGAGGATTTCGGCGAGCCTTTTCCGGTCCCGCGGAAGATCCGCCATATTGAAATACGGCCCGCGCGAAGTTCCCCCGCGCAGCAGCAGGAATGGAACCGCGTGCTGCGTCATGTCAGCGGCCAGGGAAGCTTCACCAGTTCCTGCAACAGCCCGGGCGGAAAATCACGTCTGAGCGAATAGGCGATAAAGCAGAGCAGGGTGACACCGGATGCGGTCAGAACTGCGGAAAACAGCCAGCCGAGGCCGGCCAGTATCCGGAAAAAGGCGAGTGAGAACAGGATAACGGCGATCACAAATCCGGTCAGACAGGACAGAATCAGCAATCCGGCGAACCAGGACAGGGTTCCCCACAACCCGTTCGGTGCGGTTGCATCCTCATTGCCATCTGCCTCACGGTCGGCGAAAATGACTTCGCCTTCTCCGGCAAGCAGCATTTTCACCAGCAATATTACGAGGGCTGCGATTGCGACTGTGCCGACAGCGAGCGGAAAAACCTTGTCTGAAATCAGGTTGATACGGGAAGCATCAATCCAGGCAATGGTGACATAGGCAAGAATACAGAGCAGGAACGCCATCGGTGCCCTTCGTTGGCCCGGTTTGACCGCGCCTTCTGACAGGATCTGCCTGGATTGGCGGATACCGATTATGACCGATGCCACTGTCAAGGCGATGATCACCAGGACGATCGGCGAGGCCACGTAGGCCAACCCTTCGGCGAAGCCGGACCTGAATTTGAATCCGGAAATCTGCACCGCGTGATTGGAAAAATTCTCCGCCTGATCGGAAAGCACGAAACCGATGAGAAAGGCTGGGCGCGACCAGTCGAAGCGGCGCATGAAAATGCCCAGAACACCGATCGAGAACAACGCTACCAGATCGCCGAGGGACTGGCGTGACTGGAACGCCGCGAAGGCGATCATCATCAGCAGGAACGGCGCCAACAGCGTGAAGCGTATCGTCGTGAGGCGGGCGATTCCACCGGAAAGTGCGATACAGAGTCCGGCTCCAACCACATTGGCAAGGGCCAGTGACCAGACGACTGTATAGGTGATGTCAAGATCATTCCGAATCAGTTGTGGACCCGCATCGATTCCCAGCAATGCCAAGCCACCGATAAAGATGGCCATTGATCCCGATCCGGGAATGCCGAAAATCAAGGTCGGTACCAGGCCGCCGCCTTCCTTGGCATTATTCGAACTTTCCGGACCGATCACGCCACGTATTTCACCGCTGCCGAAGCCGCTCCGGTCGGGTGTTGACTGAACCGTATGCCCATATGCAATCCAGTCGACGACAGACCCTCCGAGTCCGGGAATCACGCCGACGATAACGCCGATGACGGAACAACGGATGGAAAGCCAGATATTCGCTGCCCAATCCTTGATGCCGCGCAGCCAGCCGGCGCCGAGACGCGCTTCGCGGGCGATGGATTGATCCTGGCGCAGCAATGCAACGATTTCCGGAATGGCGAAGATACCCAGACCGACAATCACCAGCTTTATTCCATCGGTTAGATAGGGGACGTCATAACTCGCCATCCGCAGGCTGCCACCGGCATCGGCTTCGCCGATTGTTCCGACCAGAAGGCCGAGGCAGGCGGCGGCAACCCCCTTGAGTGCGAGACGTCCAGCCAGCACCGCCACCATGGAAAGGCCGAGCAAAGTAATGGAGAGCATCTCGGGGGTCCCGAATGCAAGCACCAGGGGGCGGGCGATGAGGATAAAGAATGTGAGAACGGTGGCACCCAGTAATCCGCCGAACAGCGAAGACACAAAGGCCGCTGCCAATGCTCTGGCAGCTTCGCCCTTGCGCGCCAGCGGAAACCCGTCCAACACTGTCGCTTGGCTGGCGGATGACCCGGGGATACCCATAAGGACACTGGCGAAAGTATCCGAAGTCGGCACCACCGCAACCAACCCCACCATGAGTGCCAGACCGGCAATGGGATCCATGCCATAGAGAAACGGCAGCACCAGAGACAGGCCGGCGATCCCGCCCAATCCCGGAAAAACGCCGACCGACAGACCGAGCAGAACCCCCAAAACCAGATACAGGAGCTGCTCCGGCATCAGGATCAGCGAAAAAGCCGATCCAAGCGCCGCAACCGCATTTAAAAGAATGTCCATCCGAGAGCCGGCTGAGTGCGGGCCGCGGGCCTGAGCCCGCGACCTGCCAAATTGTTCAGTTCAGCGAAACACCGTAATCCGCCGCAAGCCAATCGATCACGAAAGCTTTCGCAGTATCATTGACTTCAGTTGCCAGTTTCAAAGCTTCGCTGGCGGCAGCGCCGGTCATCTGCGGATAAACGCCGAGTCGCGCGGCTGAAATCTCGGCGAAATCATCACGTGCCAAGACCGTATTGAAAGCATCCGTGTAGGTTTGGATGGCGGCCGCATCGGCACCATTCGGCAGGAACACCATCTTCTGCGCCGGGAAGCCGGCGATGAAAAACGCCTTCCATGCCTCCCAGGCTTCACCACTGGTTTCACAACCTGGGGTTGTCTCGCAGACTTCCTTAAAAGTCGGCATATCCGGGAAAGTCGGATCGCGGACGATATTGCCTGCATCGTCAAGCGCTCCCCAACTCATCATCGGTACCGCTTGGCCGTTTTCGACAAGCGGGACCACCGATTTCAGGTAGGCGGAGGAAGTCTGGTAGTCGATATTGGCCTCGCCGCGTTCGAACATCAGCCGTCCGTCGCCACGGCCTTTGATCCCGAATACCGGGTCGACACTCATGCCAAGCATTTTCCATGCCAGCAGCGGTACCAGATCCAGTCGGGTCGCACCCTGGCTGCCCCAGATAAATTCCGTGTCCTGCAGGCCGGAAGCGTCCAGGCCATTCATTTTCGCCGCCAGATCCGGAGGCAGAAAAGCGACGCCACCGGTTCCCGATGCGAGGACCACATTCCAGTCGCCGTATTCGTATTTCACGCGCGGGTCATTCAGCAGATACGGGAACTGAGTTGATCCCGATGAACCGAAGATCAGTGTGCCACCGGTATCGGCATAGCTTTGTTCCTGAAACCAGTTGGCTCCCTTTGTCGATCCGGCGCCGGGCATGAATTTAACCACAATCGTGGGGTTTCCCGGAAGCGCTTCACTCAGCAGCGGCGCATAGAAATTCGCCCATTTCGCCGAACCACCGGATTCAGAAAATGGAATGACGAATTCGACGGTCTTGCCGCTGAGATCGATATTCTCAGCAGCTACCGCCGTACCGGCTGAGACTGAGACAAGTGCAACCGATGCCGCGACTGCGGCGATTTTTTTACGCATAGGTATCTCCAGAAAGAAATTGCCCGGCAGGTTTACCGGAAGCCCGGCAAATTATGCAATTCAGAGCAGAAATCAAGCCGGTGCCGGACTCTGCGCCGTTTAAGAGAACTGGTCTGCCGGAAGGGCCGCATGCCGAACTGTCTCACGAACCCTTCGGCGGGGATCAACTGCCGGCCGCCTCTTCCTCCGGTGCATCGGATTCCTCCGCGGTGTCGGTCTGTGCGGCTTCTGTCTGTTCTGCCGCCGCCGGGTCAACTTCCGCATCACCGGTCTCTTCCGCAATGTCAGCGGTTTCCTCGGCTTCTGCCGCGTCATCGATACCGATTACGTCTTCGCCCTTGGCCTGAAGCTCTGCCTCTTCCGGCGTGCGCGCGACATTGACGTCAATTGTCGCCGTGAGTTCCGGATGCAGCACCACACTCACCTTATGTATGCCGAGCCATTTGATCGGGCGGTCGAGTTCAATCTGCCTGCGGCTGATGGAAACGCCCTGCTCACAGGAAATCGCGGCGATATTCGAGGTCGTGACCGAACCATAAAGCGAACCGGTATCGGATGCGGACCGAATGACGACGAATTCGCGTTCCGCAAGCTTCCCTGCGACGGCTTCGGCTTCACTTCTCAATTCGAGATTGCGTGCCTCGAGTTCAGCCCGGCGGGCTTCGAAAATGGCTCGGTTGGCTTCCGATGAACGCAGGGCCTTGCCTTGCGGCAGCAGAAAGTTGCGGGCATAGCCGTTGCGCACGGAGACGACATCTCCCATCTGGCCAAGCTTCTGGATTCTCTCGAGCAAAATCACTTCCATAGCGGCTCTCCTATTTTTCCGCATACGGCAGCAGCGCCAGGAAGCGGGCCCGCTTTATCGCCAGTGCCAGTTCGCGCTGCCGGCGTGCCGACACGGCGGAAATCCGGCTCGGGACAATCTTGCCCCGTTCGGAGGTGTATCGCTGCAGCAGTTTGACATCTTTGTAGTCAATCTTCGGAGCATTCTGCCCGGAGAAAGGGCAGACTTTTCTACGGCGGAAAAATGTCTTTCTGGCCATGATCCTAATCCTTTTCTTCTGCTGGCTCAGTGCCGCACGTCAGAGTGGCCGTCGCGCTTCTGAATCATCGGCGACGGTTTGTCGGAATGTTCCTTAACCCTGATGGTCAACACTCGCAGAATATCTTCATGGATCCGCATCAGCCGTTCCATTTCCTTAACCGCTTCGGGTGGTGAATCGGTTTTCAGGAAAATGTAATGGCCTTTGCGGTTCTTTTTGATCTTGTAGGCCATCTTCTGCAGGCCCCAATGTTCTTTGCTGACGAAGGTGCCGCCATTTTCGGTCAAAATTCCGACAAAGTGATCAGAGAGTTCATCCGCCTGGGCATGGGAGAGATCCTGCCGGGCGATCATGGTATGTTCATAAAAAGGCATTATCCGGGTCCTGTAACCGCGCTTCAAAGCATGGCGTGATCAACTTTCGCTGCCATACACGAGCGGCGCGCAGAGAAAATGTCGCGAAAGCGCGGGCGTTATACAGGCTTCCGGAAAATTTGCAACAATGGTTACATGCGTCGCCGTGAAAACTTGAAATCCGGAACAATCAATGCTGCGGCAAATGCCCTGAATGCGGGCCGTCCGCCGCCAGCAGCGCGTTCACCTGCTCCGCCGGCTTGCCGAGCGTACGCGCGATCTCGGCTGCGGAATACCCCTTGGAAAACAAATCCCTGACCACGGCTGAATGCGTCTTCAGCTTTTCATACAATGCCGTGATATCCTCGGATTTCAGCATTGCATCCGTGTCGCCGCTTTCGGCTGCGGCGGATGGTTCCGCCAAAACCTCCGGGCGGGGGAAGAGTTGATCCATCGGAATGGAGGTTCCGTCGGATCGGACAATGCGGACATGCCGGCGCTGCATCAACCTTGGTCTGACAACGCCGCAGGAGTGGGAAATGATTTGCACTTCCTTGACGATGTTGCGGCAGTAATTTGCGACCCGCACCGCTTTGTTTTCCGGATTGAGACCTTTCTGGAGCCTGACATTATGGGTGGTGATGCCGGTCGGGCAGGTGTTTTTGTTGCATTTCAGCGATTGGATACATCCGAGCGCGAACATGTAGCCTCTGGCGGACACCACGAAGTCCGCCCCGGCGGCGATGGCCCAGGCGACTTCGGCCGGGGTAACAAGCTTGCCGGACGCGATCAGCCGGATTCGGTCCCTCAGCCCGAATTTGTGCAACACATCGGAAGCAAGCGGCAGCGCTTCCCGGATCGGCAATCCGACATTGTCCATGAGCGGCATCGGCGCTGCACCGGTGCCGCCATCGCCGCTATCGACGGTAATGAAATCCGGTGCCGACTCGATGCCACGCTCAACAACCTCGCGGCACAATTCCTCCAACCAGCTAAAACTTCCAAATACCGATTTGAATCCACAGGGCTTTCCGGTCGTCGCTCGAATTTCACCGAGCATATCCAGCAATTCGCCGACGCTGTTGATTTCTACATGCCGGTTCGGAGAAATTGAATCCTCGCCGGCCGGAATGCCACGGATTTTGGCGATCTGCTCGGTCACTTTCTCCGCCGGGAGAATCCCTCCCTTGCCGGGCTTCGCTCCCTGGCTGAGTTTGATTTCGAACATTTTCACGGCATCATGCGAAGCGACTTCGCGCAACCGGTCCTTGCTGAGATTTCCTTCCGCGTCGCGAACACCGTATTTTGCCGTTCCGATCTGAAAAACGACGTCGCAACCACCTTCGAGATGATGTTCGGATAGCCCGCCTTCGCCGGTATTCAGCCAGCATCCGGCGTCAGCAGCTCCCTTTGACAGAGCCCGCACAGCCGGCGTTGACAATGCGCCGTAACTCATCCCGGAAATGTTGAAAAATGACGGTGCGTTGTAGGGTTGACGGGCAAAGGGGCCGATCTGCATCGGGATCATATCCACCGCGTCCTGCGTCAGGGTGGGGAACGGATAACATACGAAGATCGTGGTGCCGGCAGGTGTCAGATTCTTGGTCGAACCGAACGCCACCGTATTGTCCCGGTTTCTTGAAGAGCGCTCGACCCAATCGCGTTCGGCCCGGTTAAAGGGCATCTCCTCACGATCCATGGCGAAGAAATACTGCCGGAAGAATTCTCCCAGCATACTGAAAAGGTAGCGGAAACGGCCAATCACCGGATAGTTGCGCCGCACCGCATCCCGGGTTTGGCTCACATCCAGAATATACAGAATAACGGTTGCCGCGACGACGATTCCGACGCAGAAAATGAACAGGGCTGAAAGAAACTGCAGACTGTACATCGATATCCCCTCCCGACCGGATTGCGGTAACCGAATGCGTTTCGGTCATGAGCTGCAGCGGCTTCCCCGAAAGCCGCAGCCTATCTGAAGCAGCGCCGGAATTCCAACAATTGGGCAGGCAGACGGCTCCTGGGGCTGAGATCAGGCGGATATGGACGCAACCGGTTTCGCACGCTATTTGGCGGCGGAAGCAGCTTGGAGGTAGGTGTGAAGCTTTCAATTTTGTTTCCGGGGCAGGGTGCGCAATTCATCGGCATGGGTAAAGATGTCGCCGAAGCCTATCCCGCAGCGCGGGCGGTGTTTGACGAGGTGGATGATGCACTTGGCGTCAAACTGTCTGAATTGATGTGGGAAGGTGAGCGCGACATACTTGATTTGACCGTCAATGCGCAGCCGGCATTGATGACCGCGTCAATCGCTGTTCTGCGCGGACTCGAGTGCGAGGGGTTGGAGCGCCGGGATTTCGCTGTCCTCGCAGGTCACAGTCTCGGCGAATACACGGCTCTTTGTGCGGCTGGAAGCCTGTCGCTGCCAACGACGGCGCGGTTGCTCAGGAGCAGAGGCCAGGCGATGCAGGAAGCGGTTCCGGTCGGGGAAGGCGCGATGGCGGCGATATTGGGCCTCGGCATTGAAGAGGTTGAGGCCATTGCCAGGGAAGCCTCTTCCGTTGGCCTGTGTGAGGTCGCGAACGATAATGATCCGAAGCAGGTCGTGGTATCGGGTCAATTGGCGGCAGTTGAGCGGGCGATGCGGATCGCGCCCGGCATAGGAGCGAGACGTGCGGTGAGACTGGCCACTTCGGCGCCTTTTCACTGTTCGATGATGCAGCCGGCCGCCGAAAAGATGAAAGACCATCTCGCGCAGGTTCGGTTTTCCGAACCGAATGCGGCGGTTGTTGCCAATGTCACCGCCTGCCCTGTGCCTTCGGCCGGTGATATTCCTGAACTCCTGGTGCGGCAGGTGACGGGCAGAGTCAGATGGCGCGAGACCATGCTTTGGATGGCGGCGGAAGGCATCGGACGGGCCTTTGAACTCGGTGCCGGAAACGCGCTCTCTGGAATGTGTCGGCGCACAGTGCCGACGGTATCATGCTCGCCCTGCGGGACACCGGCACAGCTCCGGACAGCCATACAGCAATTGCGGGAGAACAGGGATGTTTGATCTGAGCGGAAAAACCGCGCTTGTGACCGGAGCCACAAGCGGCATCGGCGAAGCCGTGGCGAGGGCACTGATTGAACATGGAACTCTTGTTGCCGGGGCCGGCAGGCGCGGTGCGCGGCTTGATGAGCTGCATGCTGAGCTTGGATCGGGCTTTGTGCCGTTACAGTGCGATCTGTCGGACAGAAAGGCGGTCACCGCGCTGCCGTCGCGGGCAGCGGATGCGGTCGGCGATGTCGCCATCCTGGTGAACAATGCCGGGCTGACCCGCGACAATCTGTTGTTACGCCTCTCAGACAGCGACTGGGACGAAGTGCTCGCGGTCAATCTGACCGCGGCGATGCTGCTGAGCAAAGGAGTGATGCGGGGGATGATGCGGGCCCGCTGGGGACGAATCATCAACGTCACTTCGGTGGTGGCGGCGACCGGTAATCCGGGCCAGGTGAATTACGCCGCCTCAAAAGCGGGATTGACAGCATTGACGAAGTCGATGGCGGTTGAAGTGGCAAGCCGGAACATCACCGTGAATGCGGTTGCGCCGGGAATGATCGGCACGGCGATGACGAACGAGCTGCCGGAGACAAGAAAATCTGCAATTGCGGAACAAATTCCAACGGGTCGGATGGGCACTGTCGATGAGGTTGCCGCAGCAATCGTGTTTCTGGCTTCCACGGAAGCCGGCTATGTGACCGGAACAACGCTGCACGTCAATGGTGGCCTCGCCATGATTTGAGCGCCGGCGCGCCAATTTCTGTTTGCGGGATTTCCTTCAGCCATGATATACGGCCCGCTTGACGGTCACGCCTGCGTCCTGTCGGCTGGCTGGAATTGGCCTTTATGCCCTGCTGACCCGGAAATTGCATATTTGGGTCACGTGTGCGCTGAAACATTGCGGAATCCCCCGCGCAGTCAGAGGAATTGATATGAGCGATACTGCTGAACGCCTTAGGAAGATCGTGGTCGACCATTTGGGCGTCGAAGACGAAAAAGTTGTCGAAAGCGCGTCATTTATTGGCGATCTGGGTGCCGACAGCTTGGATACGGTTGAGCTTGTCATGGCCTTCGAGGAAGAATTCGGAATCGAAATCAAAGATGAGGATGCGGAGTCTATCATCACCTTCGGCGACGCGGTCAAATTCATCACCAGCACCACATAACACCTCGCTATGTTGTCGCTGTTCAGCAGCAGCGGATTTACTTTATGTCACGCTCACGGGTGTTTTCCAGCTACAGGTCCTGTAACGGAATGAGTGTCGCCGGTTTCCTCCTGTTTGGCCCGGCAGCTGGTTTCACTGCACTCGTGACGAGATGATCGCGGAAAGTCGGGTGGAGTTTGCGCCATGATGATCCTGCCAAGCATGGAAATTACCAAGGGCCGTTGTGTCAGCCTCAAGCGGGGTCGAACCGATGAGCCGGTAGTCTGGCATGTGGACGCGGTGGAAAAGGCGCGCGAGTTTGCGGCTTCGGGTGCCGCATGGATGCATCTGACGGATATAGACGCGGTTCTGGGGGACAGTGGCAACCGCGACCTGATGTTGCGGATACTGCGCCAGGCCGGCATTCCGGTTCAGCTTGCGGGTGGTTTCCGTTCCCTGGATCTGATCAATGAATGGATCGAGCTTGGTGCCGGCCGCATCGTGATCGGAACCTTGGCAGTGTTGCGGCCCGATATCGTCAAAATGGCCGCCAAGCTGCATCCCGATCAGATCGTTGTCGCCGTGGATGTCTGGCAGGGCAATGTCATGATCGAAGGCTGGAATAAGCCGAGTGCGATATCCCCACAGGCGTTGATCAGCGAATTCTCCGAGGATCCGCTGGCGGCAGTCATGGTTACCGATATCGATGCGAATATCGAGTTCCGGCAAAGCGGTCTGGATCTGTTGACTGAGTTGGCAGGGTATTCGCGGACACCTTTCATTGCCAGTGGAATGGTGACTTCGCTGGACGATATCGAGCGTTTGAAATCCATTCCCAACGTCATCGGCACATTGGTGGGAACCGCACTATTCAACAAGACCATCGAACTTCCCGAGGCGCTGGCCGCGGCGCAACCGGAGAATCCTTTTGCCACCGGCACCGGGTCAAGCCGGGGATAGAGCTGAGGCACTCAGAACACTTGCGGGATTGGCGATGATGCGGCGTGTGGTTGTCACCGGACTGGGCATGGTATCGCCTCTGGCCTGTGGTGTGGAGGCGAGTTGGAGCCGATTATTGGCTGGAAGCTCGGGTGCGGGGACAATCACCTCCTTCGACGCCTCGCATCTGGCAACTGATTATGCCTGCGAGATTCCCCGGGGAAGCCAGGAAGGGGAGTTCAACCCCGATGATTGGCTGGAACCCCGCGAGCAGCGCAAGGTCGATGATTTCATACTTTATGCGATAGCGGCGGCTGATCAGGCAGTGCGGGATGCCGGTTGGGTGGATGTCAGGGATGAGGACGCTTGCCGAACCGGTGTCATGATCGGCTCCGGCATCGGCGGGCTGGCATCGATCGCGGCGACTTCGCAGCTGCTTGCCGAACGCGGGCCAAGGCGGGTTTCGCCATTCTTCATACCCGGATGCCTGATCAATCTTGCCGCCGGTCAGGTGTCAATTCGATACGGTTTCAAGGGGCCGAACCATGCTGTGGCAACAGCCTGTGCGACTGGCTCGCACATCATCGGTGACGCGGCGCGGTTGATTGCCCTCGATGATGCCGATGTCATGATCGCCGGCGGAGCGGAAAGCCCGATCTGTGAAATCGGAGTCGCCGGCTTCAATGCCTGCAAGGCATTGTCAACCAGATGGAAGGATGAGCCGCAGCGGGCAAGCCGGCCATTTGACGCCGACCGGGACGGCTTTGTCATGGGCGAAGGCGCCGGTATAGCCGTGCTGGAGGAACTCAGCCATGCGCGCGCGCGGGGGGCAAGGATTTATGCGGAAATTGTCGGATATGGCTTGTCCGGCGACGCCTCCCATATCACCGCGCCAAGCGAAGACGGTAGTGGTGGATTGCGCGCCATGCGGGCTGCCGTCAAACGTGCCGGGATCGAGGCCCACCAGCTTTCATATGTCAATGCGCATGGCACTTCGACAATGGCCGATCCGATTGAAATCCGTGCGATCGGAACATTACTCGGGCATCATGCCGGTGAAACGACCATATCCTCGACCAAATCGGCGACCGGGCATCTGCTGGGTGCGGCCGGTGCCATCGAAGCCATTTTCTGTATTCTGGCCTTACGCGACCAGACGGTTCCACCGACCATTAATCTGGAGAATTCAGTAATTGATCCACCATTCGATCTGGCGCCGAATCAAGCACGCCGCCGCGAAGTGAGTTTTGCTTTGTCGAACTCCTTCGGGTTTGGCGGTTCCAACGCGTCACTGATTTTCGGCAGAATCCTGGAATGAGTTGGAGCAGGATCGCCCTTGCCGCGGCAGGCGCGGTTTTGCTGAGTGTTGTTGCTGTGTTCAGTGTCATTGAGTTGGGAAAGCGGCAGTTCACACGCCCCGGGCTACTCAACGAAGCGGTGTTCTTTGACATCCCCAAGGGAGCCGGCGCGGCCGCAGTGGCAACTTCTCTGGAGGCGCAGGGGATCATCAGCGGGTCAGGAATTCTACCTGCCGATATGATCTTTCGTGAAGGCGCACGGCACAGCGGACGGGCAACCGCTATACGGTTTGGCACTTTTGAAATCCCTGCGGGTGCGTCAATGGACGAGATTCTGTCCATTATCACCAATTCCACCGCCGCCGGTGAGCGCTACCAAGTGCGTCTGAAGGCGGGTGCGCGTGGTGGCACGGTCTGGTTGGGCGAACGCAAAGCCGGAGAGGAGGGATTCACCGAACTCGTGGTCTACAGGCAAGGCGATACCATACCGGACGCTTATAGCGGGGTGGTGCAGGTGCAATCATCCATTGGCTACCGGGTTGTGATTCCGGAGGGGCTGACATCCTGGCAGGTGGTGCAGAGCCTGAGCGCCGCGGACTTTCTTTCCGGTGATCCGGGGGCGGTTCCGCCGGAGGGTATTCTGGCGCCCGATACCTATGCGGTGGAAAGGGGCTTGCAGCGTAGCGCTCTTTTGCAGCGGATGCGGGAGTCGCAGCGGATGATTCTTACTGAGGCATGGGAGCAGCGACGATCCGACCTTCCGGTGGAGACCGCGGAGGAGGCACTGATTCTCGCCTCCATCATCGAGAAGGAAACTGGATTGGCGGATGAGCGCCGACGCGTCGCTTCGGTTTTCGTCAACCGTCTCCGTCTGGGAATGCCACTGCAGACCGACCCCTCGGTCATTTACGGGGTGACGGAAGGGAAGGCCCCGCTGGGCCGCGGGCTCCGGCAAAGCGAATTGAAAGGGGATACCCCCTATAACAGCTATCTTCACAAAGGTTTGCCGCCGACCCCGATCGCCAATCCGGGACGGCACGCCATTCAAGCGGCGCTGAATCCGGAGGCTTCAAAATTCCTGTATTTTGTCGCTGACGGAACCGGCGGTCACGCATTCTCCGAAAACTATGATGAGCACCGGAAAAATGTCCGCGCCTGGCGGAAAATCGAATCCGGCAAAGACCGGTAACGGCAGAAGGTTCAATTCAGAATGCGACTGCCGGGGCGGTTGGAATTTCTGAAATCGTGCTTATGTCGGAAATGGCCTGAATTGGATAAAGACTTGGATCATGACAGCTGAATCATCACATGCCGAAAGCACTGATCGGGTCTGGCAAAGGATCCGAAGCGAGGCCGGCGAAATCCTGGCTCGGGAGCCTTTGCTCGCGGAGACCATCAATTCGGCGGTTCTCTGTCACCAATCGCTGGAGGCGGCGCTCGCAAACCGATTGGCATTGAAACTCGATTCAAGCGAATTCGGTGCCGACAGTCTGCGCCGGATCGCAGCCGAGGCGCATGCAGCCGACAAAGCCATCGGAATGGCGGCGCGGGCCGATATCATCGCGGTTTTTGACCGCGATCCGGCCTGCAACAGTTTCATCCAGCCATTAATGTATTTCAAGGGTTTCCAGGCCATGCAGTGCTACCGGGTGGGGCATTGGCACTGGCAGCAGGGCCGGAGGGATATTGCCTATCACATTCAGATGCGGGCTTCGGAGGTTTTCGGTGTCGATATTCATCCCTGCGCGGTGCTCGGTCAGGGAATATTGATTGATCATGCGCATTCGATCGTGATCGGCGAGACTTCCGTCATCGGTGATAACGTATCCATGCTGCATTCGGTAACGCTGGGAGGAACCGGCAAGGAGGGCGGCGACCGGCATCCGAAGGTTGCCGAGGGGGTATTGCTCGGAGCCGGAGCCATCGTGCTTGGCAATATAGAGGTTGGAAAATGCTCGCGTGTCGCCGCCGGCTCGGTCGTCCTGCATGATGTGCCCGATTGCAAAACCGTGGCCGGAGTGCCGGCGAGGATCGTCGGCGAAGCGGGCTGCGATCAGCCTTCAGAAACAATGGATCAGTATTTCCATCCCTCGGCCTGACAAGCCGTCAGATCAGCATCGAGACCGGATTTTCAAGAACGTCGGCAATGGCTGCCAGAAAGCGGGCGCCGAGGGCACCGTCAAGGACTCGGTGGTCGCATGACAATGACAGTTCCAGAACAGTTGCGAAGGTGATTCCGCCGTCACCGGTCTCAACCGCCATGCGCTGCGCGGCGCCGACCGCAAGTATGGAACCGTGCGGGGGGTTGATAACAGCATCAAAGCCGCTGATTCCGAACATTCCCAGATTCGATATCGTGAAAGTACCGCCGGTGTAATCCTCCGGCTTGAGCTTCCGCTCCCGGGCACGGATGGCGAGAGCCTTCATTTCACGCGACAATTGCAACACCGTTTTGCTCTCGGCGTTGCGCAGCACCGGGGTGAACAATCCTCCCTCCACGGCCACTGCAACCGCCACATCCGACGGTTTCAACTGCAATATGCGATCACCGGCCCAGGCGGCATTCGCCTCCGGCACGTTCTGTAGGGCCAGCGCCGAGGCGCGGATAATGAAGTCATTGATGGATAATTTGGCATTCTGTTTTGCCAGTTCCGCATTTACGCCTTCCCGCAGGTGCAGTAACTTATCGATTTCGACGCTGCGGCGCAGATAGTAATGCGGGATTGTCTGTTTCGCTTCCGTCAGCCGCGCGGCAACTGTCCGGCGCATCCCATCAAGTGGAACTTCCAGAAATTCCCGCCCGGCAAACAAGGCGGCGATGTCCGTGCGTGCCGCTGTCTGCGGCGGCGCCGATGGCCCGGAGGCGGGAACCGCAGCAATATCCGATTTCACGATACGGCCATGCGGTCCGCTGCCGGAAACGGAGGCGAGATCGATGTTTTTTTCCGCCGCCAACCGCCGCGCCAACGGAGAGGCAAACACCCGCCCGCCCGTCGGCGGCATGGCGGCGGGCGCGGTGGCGCCAGGTATTGAAACTGGTGCGGTTGGAGTCTCGGAAGCCGGTGCGGCAGGCCCGGTAGTGGCAGGCCCTGGTGCCGGTTCCGGAGTTTCCGACATGCTTTCATCCGCCTCCAGCAGAATGGCGATGGGTGTATTCACCTGCACATCCTGGGTGGCCTCGGCAACGAGCAATTTTCCGATCACCCCGGGGTCCACGGCTTCGAATTCCATCACCGCCTTGTCGGTTTCGATTTCAGCCAGCAGATCACCGGCTTCAACATGATCGCCCTGCTTGACATGCCAGCGTGCCAAGGTTCCCGATTCCATGGTTGGCGAGAGTGCCGGCATAAGAATATTGGTCGCCATTTGCGCGGCCTTAACGGTAAGTGACGCTTCGCACGGCGGCCACTATTTCGTCAGGCGTGATCAGCGCCAGCCTCTCCAAATTCGCCGCATAGGGCATCGGCACATCTTTGCCGGTGCAGTTGATGACCGGCGCATCAAGCCAGTCGAAGGCATTCTGCATGAGGACGGCACTGATGTGATTGCCGATGCTGCAGATTGGCCAACCCTCCTCGACCGTGACGCATCGGTTGGTCTTTTTGACTGAAGCAATAATGGCCTCCGTGTCCATCGGCCGGAGCGTCCGCAGATCAATAACCTCCGCATCGATCCCTGCCTCGGCCAGCAGCCGTGCCGCTTCCAGCGTGTGAACCATGCCGATACCGAACGAAACCAGGGTGACGTCGCTGCCTTCCCTGTAGATGCGGGCGGCGCCGATGGGCACCGAATACCGGTCAGAGACCGGCACCTCAAATTCCTTTCCGTACAGGATCTCGGATTCCAGAAACACGACCGGATTGGGGTCGCGGATGGCTGATTTCAACAGCCCCTTGGCATCGCTGGCGGAAAAGGGTTGGATGACCTTCAGGCCCGGCACCTGCGAATACCAGGCGGCATAATCCTGACTATGCTGCGCGGCGACGCGCGAAGCGGCACCGTTGGGACCGCGGAAAACAATCGGACACCCCAATTGTCCACCCGACATATAAAGGGTCTTGGCGGCGGAATTGACCAGATGGTCGATCGCCTGCATGGCAAAATTGAAGGTCATGAACTCGACGATGGGCCGAAGCCCTGCAAAGGCGGCTCCGACGCCGATACCGGCGAATCCGTGCTCGGTGATCGGGGTGTCGACGACGCGCCGGGCACCGAATTCCTCAAGCAACCCCTGCGAAACCTTGTATGCCCCTTGATATTCGCCGACCTCCTCTCCCATCAGGAACACATTGCCATCCAGGCGCATTTCCTCCGCCATTGCATCGCGCAGCGCTTCGCGGACGGACATGCGCTTGGTTTCAAAACCTTCCAATGCCTCTTCCGCAGCCACGGTCGCAGTCGGTGCCGGAGGCGGCGATTCCGCCGGACGTTCTGCCGGGGTCACGGGTGCGGGCTTTGCCGCCAGGATTGCGCTGCCCTCGGTTTTCAATATGGCGATCGGCGTGTTGACGGCGATATCCGAACTGCCTTCGGCGACGAGCAATTCCGAGATTTCACCATCATCGGCGATTTCAAACTCCATAACCGCCTTGTCGGTTTCAATTTCGGCGATGATATCGCCGCTGGAAACCGAATCACCTGCCTGTACGAGCCATTTCGCGAGGGTTCCGGATTCCATCGTCGGCGACAGCGCGGGCATTAGGATTTCAGTGTTCATTCAGCAATCTCCGCAGCGGCTGCACCCTCAGACATAGATGTCCGTCCACAATTCGGACTCATCCGGTTCCGGGCTGTTGCGGGCGAATTCCTCAACCTCATTGATGGCAGCGCGCACTTCCAGATCTATAGCCTTGATGTCATCTTCGGTGACGCTCTTGAACTCAAGCAGCAGGGTGCGCACAAGATCGATCGGATCTTTTTCCTTGCGAACCTGCTGCACCTCGTCACGGGTACGGTATTTTGCCGGGTCGGACATTGAATGCCCGCGGTACCGGTAGGTCTGCAATTCGAGAATATAGGGTCCTTTCCCGGAACGGCAGTGTTCGGCAGCGCGGAGGCCTGCTTCCCTGACCGCAAGCACATCCATACCATCCGCGGATTCGCCGGGAATCGAAAATGCGGCTCCTCGGGAATATAAGGCTTCTGTCGCTGAAGCCCGGTCGGTTGAGGTGCCCATCGCGTACTGGTTGTTTTCAATGACAAACACCACCGGCAGTTTCCATATCGATGCCATATTGAATGTCTCATTGACCTGTCCCTGATTGGCAGCCCCGTCGCCGAAATAGGTGAAGGTGACCTGTCCGGTGGCATTGTATTTCTCGGCAAAAGCAAGCCCGGCGCCAATGGGCACCTGGGCACCCACGATCCCGTGTCCGCCGAAGAACTTCTTCTCCTTACTGAACATATGCATCGAACCTCCTTTGCCTCGGGAGCAACCGCCCGAGCGCCCGGTCAGTTCCGCCATGACGCCATTCGGGTGCATGCCGCAGGCCAGCATATGGCCATGATCCCGGTAGGCGGTTATCCGGTTATCACCTTCCTCAGCCACTGATTCGAGGCCGGTGACAACCGCCTCCTGACCGATATAGAGATGGCAGAATCCACCGATCAGACCGAGCCCGTATAATTGTCCTGATTTCTCTTCGAAGCGCCGGATCAGCAGCATGGTGTGGTAATAATCGAAGAGTTCGTTCTTGGTTGCGCGGGGCCTGGAAGCGGTTTTTTTTGCAGCCATTGCGAGTATCCTATAGGCCTATTCCGCAATAATCACCTGCGGCAATTGACCAATTCCTTAGAGTGTTCAGTCGGCAAATTCCAGCGCCCCAGCCATCCTGAAGCACCGGCTCAATGAAGCGCGATCTCGTCCATCCGGATATAGCGGAGCACCGTGCGTGCCCGCTCATCAAGCAGGTCAAAATCCAGATAATCATCGGACATCCTGAGTGTCTTGTTTTGCATTTCCGCGACTTCCGCATTCAGCGCCTCGAGCTGACGCCGCAACTCGACCGCTTCGTCATCGATCTGGATACGGCGGAAAATTCCGTACTCGCCCTGCAGCGCGGCAAAGGCGAAATATCCTCCCAGCAACAAAACGCAGCACACCGATACCAACCGGGCCAACGCGGCAAATCTGAGGCGGGTTTTCATAAATGTCCTGCTAAACGGGCGACTCGGGTGCCTTCTTGCCCCCTGCATGCCAGAATCCGGCACCGAAGTAAAAGTAATATAATGTCATGATCAATTATTTACGTCTGGTGAACATGCCCCGACAGCGGTTCGGGCCCCAGAAACATACATGAGTCATTCAGCCTATTGCCCGAGTTAGCTGCAAAAGGAATTTCGGCTTTCAGTGCCTTCAAAATCAGGCTCAACGACTCGGCGGAGGTTCGGAAATATCTGCATTCAGGCGTTAGTCGCCACAGATTGCACATTGGCATTCTTTGTTGGTGAAATGGCGAACTCCCACCACACGTTTTTGATTGCGGTCGGCGCGGGAGTAAATCTTGGCGAACAGATTCTCTTCGCAGTTTTCGACGTATCGCCGAAGCGAATAACTGCACAGATCAGCGATTTGAACCATGCTGGTCAATTCGCTGTCAACAAACAGCGGCGTTTCAATTATTCGCTCTATGTCAGTCCATCCGGTGCCGTGCCGGTGAAATTTACACATCATCTGCGTGTGTTTTCGGGCGACAGTGTCATTGTTGTCGTGCACAATCAGACCGAAAACATTTTGGACGGTATTTCCATTAATGTTCTGAAGGTAGCGTTCGAAGCGGGAGATGACCTGCTGGAATGCCTGTTCATCCAAGGTATGCCGGGCGGACTGCGGATTGAAGTGAATTTTGTCTATGCATTCGGCGAACAGACGGGCAAAGCGCCAATCTGCGACACAATCCGCAATTTTGTTGATGAAGTCCCGACGCTCTGCCAGAGTGAGATGAACGTATGACTCGGTTTTTTCATAGTTCTTTTTTGTTTGTAGCGCTTGCCTTGGTTTTGTTTCTGGAGGTCAAGCAGTTTGGCCGTTCGCGCTCTGGTGACGGCTGCGCGGCGCTCGTTGCGGGGTAATTGCTCGAAGCCTTCTATACGTGACTGCTCCAAATACTTCCGCAGTACCCATGCTGTATGAATTTCAGCATTGTGGAGGTCATATTCAGCCTTGATGGCATTAATTTGGCTGTCGGCTTGGCTCCAGCGCCAGACCGGTATGGAAACTCCGGCGAGAACGAAATGTGACGTGTTCCCCGGAATGCTGGATGTCCCCGACTCGTCGATATAGCAAAGATGCAACGGCGGCTTTCCATAGAATAAAGCAAAAAAATGCGACTGGGCAGTTAGGGCAGATAGCCCTAACCTGCATTTCTCAAACCATGGATTGAAGCTTCCATGGGCGGGGTTTCCGGCGGTT